>JAQEDR010000034.1 GCA_027669155.1 Peptoniphilaceae bacterium AM52-5BH
TTTATGCACGAACTTAGTTTGCTTTAGGTGTCGCGATATTATTTGCAATTCATAATAAAAATAAAAGCGTTCTATTATAAGAAAAAGGGTTTGTATACAATACAATATTATCCTGATACTTAAATAGGACGCTTTATCTATATATTTAGATTAGACAGTGGATTCTTATTCACAGCATTTTTAAGGTCTTCATCATCAAGGTGGGTATATATTTGGGTGGTAGAGATATTTTCATGGCCTAAAATGTCCTTGAGAGCTCTTATATCGACACTACCGTATTTATACATTAGTGTCGCAGCCGTGTGCCTTAACTTATGAGTAGAGTATACAGAAGTATCAAATCCTGCCTTTTTTAGATACTTATCTATAGTGCTCTGAACTGCTCTTTTTGAAATTCTTTTCTTTCTTGTTGAGATAAATAGGGCATCTATCTCTAAATCTTTAATATACTTATTTCTAATTACAATATATTGATCGAGAAGATCTCTACAATTATTAGTCAAATAGACAGTTCTTTCTTTATTTCCTTTTCCAATTATATTAAAATGATCATATATGATATCTTCCATGTCGATACTTACGAGCTCTGATAAACGCATACCTGTTGTTAAGAAGGTAAATACAATAGAAAGGTCTCTATATCTTAGGAATTCATTATGCTCATTTTTAATAGTATCGAGTAACAACTCAGTCTCATTTAATGTTAAATAAACAGGTTGTCTTTGGCTTATTTTAGGATTTGATAGCTTGTCACTAATATTTGTATTAATAACTTCTATTTCAGAGAATAAATACTTATAGAAAGATTTTATAGCTGATATTTTCCTTGATCTAGTAGTGGAAGAATCATTCTTCTCGTTGTCTAAAAAACTAAGAAAAGCGTAGAAGTCCTGGAGAGTCAATGTTTCAAAAAACTTAGGACCAACAATTTTATTGATTTTTTTATTATCGAATTCTTCATTAAAACTATCTTTATCACCATAATATTCCTTTCTTACAATCATATATCTAATCATTAGCATAAGATCATATCGATATTCCTTAATTGTGTTAGAGGATAGGCCTCTAATCGATTTTAAATAATTTAGATAATCTGTAATAATGATCGGTTCATTAATTTCTTTCATAAACATTCCTTAATTTATCATATTTTTTTTCTTACATTAAAATTATACTGGTAATAACATAATTTTCAATTTATTGCACAAAATTACTATTTTGTGAAATAAATTATTTTTCTCTTACGCTCCTCTCAGATTGATTTTCTTAGTATTTTTAATTAGGTTATTTCTTAGAACATTTCCTTAAATAAGTAGATTTTTTCTAAACAAGCATTCACTTATAGATTGCTTATATCTCAGTAAAAAATATTAATGCTTTGTATAGATTTATTTTCTGTATTTCGAAGTAATCAATTAACTATTTTTCTATATCAATATATCTACTATAATAATATATCTTTAAATATAATACTAAACCAATTCTATCATCCAACCTTACCGTTTGAGATATTTATTTAATTCTTAGTTTCTAGATGTACTTTATTTTAGGTCACTTACATAGGAAGTAATAATTATATACTATTGTTAATACTATGCAATCCTCTATTTTTAAATTAATTATCATATACGATATTTTTAATTTCATTACAATATTTTAAATAGAATAGCTCATATTTTGCGATATAAGCGATTTTAAAAAATTAGGTATGCAATAGTATGTATTGAATTTAGTTAGGTGAGATAAATTTTTTTGGTCTTTGTTTAATATATCTAATTATTAGTAATACATGATTATTGATAGAATACTAGCAACATATGTATATGACATAGGCATATCTCTGCTTAAATTTGTCTTATTTCATTTCATGAACAAAAATTTCTAAGCATGCGCCATATATCATTTCTTATATGTCTATATATTAACTAATCTTCTATATTTTGGGTGCAAAAACTCTATTATATTTGTATCTCAATCTTGTATGGGATAAAATATTGATATCCACGATTGCCTCATTATTTAATTTTTCATGCGACTATCACAATTATACTCTAAGGAGGTCTTCTTGGTGCTTGAAGCTAGAGCTTATTCCCTCACAACCTGCATAGCAGGTGGTTTTTTGTTTCGCTCTCTTTCGTTCGCTCAACTCACTAAAGTGAACAATAAAAAGACTACCAAATTTTTGGTAGTCAGTTAAAATACAATATTTATTTAGCAAAATCAATCACTTTAGACTCTCGTAATACATTAACCTTGATTTCACCAGGATACTCTAATTCTTCTTCAATTTTCTTTGCAATTTCTCTAGCAATTACAATCATTTCATCATCGGAAACCTTATTTGGCTTAACCATAATTCTTAGTTCTCTACCTGCTTGTAGAGCGAATGATTTCTCGATACCATCAAATGAATTAGCGATTCCTTCGAGATTTTCAAGTCTCTTAACGTATTTTTCTAAGCTTTCACGTCTTGCTCCAGGTCTTGCAGCTGATATAGCATCTGCTGTTTGTACCAAAATTGATTCGACACAATTAGGTTCAACTTCGCCATGGTGGGATTCTATGGCATTTATGACATATTTATTCTCGCCATATTTATTGGCCATATCTACACCTAAGCTAACATGAGTTCCTTCTTGTTCGCGATCAATAGCCTTACCTATATCGTGTAGTAGGCCACCACGTCTAGCTATTTGTGGATTTGCACCTATTTCTTCTGCAAGCATTCCTGCAAGGTTTGCTACTTCGACAGAGTGCTTTAGTATATTTTGCCCATAAGATGTCCTAAATTTCATCTTACCGACCAATTTGACTAACTGAGGATGTAAGTTTACAACACCAGCTTTGTCTACAGCCTCTTGTCCATCTTCCATAATTCTCTGTTCTACTTCTTCATCTGCCTTATTGATCATTTCTTCGATTCTTGAAGGATTTATCCTTCCATCCTGAATCAATCTCTCAAGGGCAACCTTTGCGACTTCACGTCTTACAGGTTCAAATGAAGATATAACAACGGCTTCTGGTGTATCATCTATTATTAGATCTACACCTGAAGCTTGTTCAAAAGCTCTTATATTTCTACCTTCACGGCCTATAATTCGACCTTTCATTTCATCATTAGGTAGAGATATAACTGAAACTGTATTTTCAGCTACTTGTTCTGCAGCATATCTTTGAATTGTTGTTGCTAGTATATCTGTAGCTATTTTTTTACTTTCAGCTTTTACTCTCTCCTCAGCTTCTTTTATAAGCTTAGCTGATTCGTGAATAGTTTCACTTTTAACATTTTTTAGAATTATTTCCTTTGCTTCATTATTGGTGAGTCCAGCGATGTTTTGTAATTCCAATTGCTGTTCTTCAATCAATTTATCAATTCTGTCTTCTTTTTGTTTTAACTTTTTCTGATCACTAGAGATTTGATCAGACTTTTTGTCAATCAATAAAGATCGATTGTCTAAGCTTTCTTCTTTTTTCAACAGACGAGCTTCTCTTTTATCAAGATCATTTCTGGCCTGTCTAAACTTCTCTTCATTTTCAGATTTCAATTTAGATATTTCATCTTTAGCTTCAAGAAGAGTTTCTCTCCTCAAGACTTCGGCCTGGTTATTAGCATCTTCGATTATTTTTCTACTGAGTTCTTCAGCTGAACCAATCTTAGCCTCACCAGTCTTCTTACGATAAAGATAGCCAAAATTAAAAGCTAACAATACGAAGGCGACAGCTATGATAAGAATAACGATTGGGTTAATACTTTCAAACATCATATCACCTCCTAATTTAGGAATTATTATCCCTATATCATTATACCATAAATTAAATTATATACGAAAAATATAAAACTGTATTTATGAATTTACATTTTGATTTCATTTCTTATTTGAAATAATTCTAGCAGGTGCTCCAACTGCAGTAGAATTATCATCTATATCCGTTAGAACAACCGCATTAGCTCCTATTTTTACGTTATCTCCAATATTAATATTTCCCAAAAGAACTGCACCAGCACCTATCATGACATTATTACCTATGGTAGGATGTCTTTTTGTTTTTTCATTTGACACTGCTCCTAATGTTACACCATGGTATATCAGACAGTCATCACCGATTTCGGCTGTTTCACCAATTACTACCCCCATGCCATGATCTATGTATAGGAGTTTGCCTATTTTTGCTCCAGGATGGATTTCAATTCCCGTCTCCATCCTGGACTTATAGGCAATTTCCATAGCTTCATATAAGTTTCCATCTATAAAAAGCTTATGGGCAGACCAATGGTATAATAAGGCTCTTATACCTGGAGAAAAGAGGGCAGCTTCTTCTCGACTCCTGAGTGCTGGATCCCTCTTAATTGCATTATCTATTAATTCTTCTTTATATTCTTTATAGCTGTTCATTTTCGTACAATTCGGTGGATAAATATCTTTCACCAGTATCTGGTAGAACTGTAATTACTGATTTTCCTTCGCCTAATCTATCAGCTATTTCAATTGCACCACATACATTTGCTCCTGAAGAAATACCTACTGCAAGTCCTTCATCCTTAGCTAAAGTTCTACTCATCTTTATTGCATCCTCTGATGCTACGCCTACAATCCCATCCACTATTGAAAAGTCTAAGTTCTTAGGAATAAAGTTTCCTCCAATACCTTGTATCTTGTGTCCGCTTGCTTTTCCTCCAAAAAGTAAAGGGCTCTCTTTTGGTTCAATAGCATAGATTTTTACGTTTTGATTACTCTCTTTTAGTCTTTTACCGACACCTGTTACAGTTACACCTGTACCAACACCTGCTATAAAAGCATCTGGTGTGAGTTCTTCAAGGATTTCTGGTCCTGTTGTTTCATAATGAGCTTTGATATTAGCAGGATTTGATAATTGATCTGGGAAGAAATATCCTTTTTCTTCTGATAATTCTTTTGCCTTATTGTATGCTCCTTGTAAAGCACCTTCGGTAGTTCTTATAACTTCAGCTCCATAAGCCATAGCTAGTTTTGCTCTTTCTATACTCATAGATGCTGGCATAGTTAGGATTAATTTATAGCCTTTAGCTGCAGCTAGGGCCGCGAGTGCTACGCCAGTATTTCCACTTGTAGGCTATACAATAATTCCACCTTCTTTTAATAGTCCTTCTCTTCTGCATCCTCTATCATATATAAAGCAATCCTATCTTTAATAGAACCTGCAACATTGTTTTTTTCTACTTTTACATATATATCAGCTCTTCCCTCTTTTTTAAGAGATTCAAGATTTAGTAAAGGTGTATTACCTATTAATTCTTTAGCATTATTTTTAATTGTCGTATTTATCCTTTCATTTATTATTAATCTCTAACGACTCTCTATTTATACCCTTAATATTAATTTTATACACAAACATTTTATTTAATTTAGATTAGATTTAAGAATTTCATGGTCTCGGCGTCTATTTGTAAAATAAAATAAAATTGTTATAGAAAAAGACAAACCCAGTCATCTAGGTTTGTCTTATCTTTCAGAAATATAATTAGATATTAATCTATCTCATTTGGCTTTGCACTTCTTTAGCGAAGTCTTCTTCTTTTTTCTCTAAGCCTTCACCAACTTCGAATCTAGAAAATCTTCTGATTTTGATGTTTTCTCCAACATCGTTTGCTGTATTTCTTAGGTATTCTTCGATTGTGATGTCAGGATTCTTAACGAATGGTTGATCTAATAGGCATACTTCAGAGAACCATTTTTTCATTCTTCCTTCAACCTTTTTCTCAGCAATCATTTTTTTCTTATCTTCAGGCATGTTATCATTTGCTTCGTTGATAGCTTGGTTTACAAGAATTTCCTTTTGTTCAGCTACAATTTTTTCATCAGCATCATCTTCAGAGATGAATAATGGGCTAACAGCAGCTATGTGCATAGCAATATCTTTAGCGAAATTTTTAACTGTATCAGTGTTTGCAGAGAAGTCAGTTTCTGTATTGATTTCAACCACAACTCCAATTTTGTCGTTGTGAATGTAAGATCCGATAACACCTTCAGCAGCAATTCTACCAGATTTCTTATCTAGTGTTGCTTGACCTTTTTCTTTAAGGAGCTTTTGAGCTTGATCGATATCACCATTAGCTTCTTCTAGAGCCTTTTTACAATCCATCATTCCAGCGCCAGATCTTTCTCTTAATTCTTTAACTAATTTTGCACTAATTGCCATTGTAATCTCCTTAATTTTCTTCTGTTTCGTCTAAGTTTTGTGATTTTAATTCTTCCGCAGCTTCTTTTATTTCATCATCAGAAACTTCTTCAACTACTTCTTCTGTATTTTCTTCTGTTTCTTCAGCTTCATCTTCTTCTACAAAATCTTCTTCAGATGCGTCGAATTGGCTTCCTTGGTTGGCTTCTACAACTGCATCAGCAATTACTGATGTTATAAGCTTAACAGCTCTAATAGCATCATCATTTCCTGGGATAGCTAGGTCAACTTCATCTGGATCGCAGTTTGTATCAACAATAGATATAACTGGTATTCCAAGGATTTTAGCTTCGTGAACAGCTATCGCTTCTTCACCTGGATCTACAACAAATAGTAGGTCTGGAAGATCTTCCATTTCCTTGATACCACCAAGGTTCTTTTCTAGTCTGTCCATTTCTTTTTGATATTGTAGAACTTCTTTTTTAGGTAAAAGATCGAATGTTCCATCTTCTTCCATTGCTTCATATTTTTTAAGCTTGTTGATAGATTGTCTAATTGTCTTGAAGTTTGTAAGCATTCCACCTAACCATCTGTTAGATACGTAGAATTGACCACTTCTCTTTGCTTCTTGTTCAATAGAATCTTGAGCTTGTTTCTTTGTACCAACAAATAACACTCTACCACCGTCAGCTACGATATCTCTAACTTGTGCGTAAGCTTCTTCGATTTGAACGGCTGTTTTTTGTAGATCTATAATATAGATTCCATTTCTTTCTGTGAAGATGTATTTAGCCATTTTAGGATTCCATCTTCTAGTTTGGTGACCAAAGTGTACACCTGCTTCTAATAACTTTTTCATTGAAACTACTGCCATAAAATTACCTCCGTTTATTCTTCCATCTTCTTCTGCTGATAATTTAACCTAAAAAGGCAACGAAATTACCATCCAAAGATGTGTTTACTCGTAGTACTTCTTAATGATACCCCTTATTTCTAATCTTTCAACATTAAAACATAGCTTCTACAAATGTTTTTGAGTCAAATTTCTCTAAATCATTAATTCCTTCGCCAACTCCTATATATTTAACTGGGACTTCAAGCTCCACTTGTAGAGGGAAAATAACTCCACCCTTAGCTGTTCCATCTAGTTTTGTTAAAATTAGACCTGATATATCTGTGACATTTTTGAATTCTCTAAGCTGGCTTACTGCATTCTGTCCAGTAGTTGCATCAAGAACCAATAGATTATCTCTGCTAGCTCCCTTAGCATGTGTATCTATAGTTTTATTAATTTTTTCTAACTCTTTCATTAGATTTTTTTTGTTATGGAGACGCCCTGCTGTATCACAAATTAATACATCAGCATTTTTAGCCTTTGCTGATTTTATGGCATCAAATATAACCGCTGATGGATCAGATCCTTCTTTGTGTGAGATCATTTCTAAATCAGACTTTTCAGCCCATTCTCCCAATTGTTCTATGGCTGCTGCCCTAAAAGTATCAGCAGCTGCAAGCATTACATTTTTGCCTTCTTTCTTAAGATTATTTGCAAGCTTACCGATTGTTGTTGTCTTGCCGACACCATTTACTCCAATTACAAGGATTACCGATAAATTATTATCCTCAACATTTAGATTATTATCCAAATTTTTCTCATCCAGCTTATCTGACATTATTTCTTTCAAAACAGGATATATCTGATCAGCTTCCTTGATACTTCTTTTCTTAATCTCATCTCTAAGCTCATCAACAATCTCTACGGTAGAGGTCATTCCTATGTCTGCTGATATGAGAATTTCTTCCAATTCATCATACAAATCATCATCAATTTTGACGTTTCTAGTAAATAAATTAGTAAGCCCCTGATTAAATTGATCACGAGTTTTACTTAGACCTTTCTTAATCTTTGCAAAAAATCCAACATTTTCATTATCTTCAACATCATTACCTAATGATTCATTAGTAACTGTCTCTTCATCATAGATTGTATCATGCTTATCATCAATACTTTCTAATTCATTATCATTTTCCATATCTTCTTCTAAGGTAAGTTTGCTGGATTCAACCAATCCATCATCTTCTAAAACTTCCTTATCTTTTTTAGAAGTTTCTTCAACTTCCTCAGTTTCATCTATTTCTTGTTCTTTTTCAATTTCTTCTTTATTCTTCTTTCTTTTAAAAAAATCAAACATCTTAACTCCTTAATTAATATTTGCTGGATTAAGGGCTGGTATAAAACTAGTATCTTTGTATTCATTGATATATTTAGTTCTTAAAATATTAACAATTTCAATAACTTCATTTAGGCCCTTATCGTCAACTTTTATTAATATATTATACCTAAACTTATTATTAATTCTTGCAATCTTACATGGATTGGGACCTATAAGCTCGATATTACTATGATTAATTAATGACTTAGAAATATCTTTGTAAAGATTTTTGGAAATATTTATGGTCTTAATCCTTGATTCATTTACTATCCTTATAGTTAAAAGGTTAGTATAAGGTGGATAATTAAAGGCCTTCCTTAATTTCATCTCATTTTCGTAAAAAGCTTCGTAATCATTATGCTTTGCAGCTTGAATTACAAAATTATCTGGCCTATATGTTTGAATTATTACCCTTCCTTTTATTTTATCTCGCCCTGCCCTTCCGGATACTTGAGTTAGCAATTGAAAAGTTGTTTCATTTGCCTTGAAGTCACCCACATTTAGACTTAAATCAGCCGATATTATCCCAACTAAGGAGACATTCTTAAAATCTAAGCCTTTAGCAATCATTTGCGTTCCCAAAAGAATATCTATTTTGTTATTCTTCATATCCCTATACATCATTTCATATAAGTTTTTATTGGTCGCTGTCATTGAATCCATTCTAAAAATGTTGGCACTTGGAAAGAAATGTCTTACTTCTTCCTCTAATTTTTCAGTTCCTGCACCAAATTCTTTGATTTTTTTTGAATGGCATACTGGGCAAATTCTAACTTGTTTTTTAGTTCTACCGCAATAATGGCATACTAGCCTATCTACATTTTTATGATAAGTCATGGCTACGTCACATGCTTCACATTTTATAACATGACCACAAGACCTGCAAAAAGTGAAAGAATCATGTCCTACCTTATTAAGAAACAAAATCGTTTGTTCAGAATTCTTAAGATTAGTTTCTATTTCTTTTTGTAATTTCCTGGATATCATTGAGAAGTTAGATTCTTTTAATTCATCTCTCATATCAATGATATCGACACTTGGCATGTTTTTATTAATTCTATTATTAAGTTTTATTAAATCGAAGTCGCCCCTTACTACCCTATCCATAGTCCTAATTGATGGAGTTGCAGTAGCAAGTATTAGATTACAGGAATGTGTTCTGGCTCTTTCTATTGCGATTTCATCTGTATGATATTTGGGATCTTGGGATGATACATAGGAGTGATCATGCTCTTCATCTATGATAATTATGCCTAGGTTCTTAAAGGGAGCAAATATTGCAGATCTAGCTCCAATAACTATTTTAACCTCGCCATTATTAATCATTCTCCATTGATTGAAACGCTCTTTTGGTGTAAGTTTTGAGTGCATAATTGCTATTTTTTCATCAAATCTTCCCTTAAACCTCTCAATTGTTTGAGGAGTAAGAGAGATTTCTGGTACTAGAATAATTGCCTCTTTTCCCTCACTTATTACCTTTTCAACCATTTGTAGGAAAATTTCTGTCTTTCCGCTACCAGTAACTCCATACAAGAGGAAGTGTCCTTTTCTATCATTATTTATAGTTTCATAAGCTTTTTGTTGTTCATCATTTAAGGTAAACTTATTATATTTGCTGTATAAATTGCTAATTTCTTTTTCTTTTTCCTTTTTAGTTATAGAAATTATACTTTTACTAATGAGAGCATTTAGGCTAGATTTACCCGCTTTTGTATGGGCAAGTAACTCTTTAACTTCTGTTATGCCATTTTCTTTAAGGTAATTGACAATTTCAATTTGTTTATGTGCTCTTGAATTTATTTTTTCTTCATTAATTTTAGTTAAATCTGCGTACTCATCATAACTTATTTTTTGACTAGATTTAACATCAAAAGTTTCTTTTACTATTTTTTCTTGAAAATAATAATCAAGTTTTCCTTTGTAGTCTGAAAACTTACTCGCAATATCTTTAATTTCTCTTTTTTCTTTCAGATAATCAAGAAAATCATTTGAAAGTTCACTAACATTATGATAGTAAACATGAATATCCTTGATTTTAGTTGGAGGCATAACTTGCTTGAGAGCTGCTTGTATTGGAGAGCTATATCTTTTGGACATAAAAAAAGCTAAATCCATAAGTTCATTTGAAATTAGCTTTCTATTATCTATAAGGTCTATAATTTCTTTAATTTTAAAATCTATATCTGAATCTATCTTATCTACTAACTCATATACAAAAGCGACATAAGTCTTGTTTCCTCCGCCAAAAGGAACTAATACTCTACTTGCTACAGATATATCATTAATTAGCCTCTCAGGGACCTTGTAGGTAAAACTTCTATCTAAAAACCTGCTATTAGTATCTAAAATAACTTTTGCGTACAAAATATCACCTTAATAAATCTAGTATTTTATTTGCTAGCTCATCTTTAGGCATGATTCCTAAGTTTTGGGTCTTGTCCCTAGAGATTATACTAGCTATGTTAGTATCTACATTAAATCCTGCACCCCATTTCGTAAGGTCATTGGCTATAATGTAATCAAGATTTTTCTTTTCTAACTTGCTTTTAGCATTTTCAATCAAATCATCAGTTTCTGCAGCAAAGCCAATAATTTTTTGCTTATCCTTCTTGCTTGCAAAATATTTTACTATATCTGCATTTTCAATTAACTCCAAGTTTAAATTATTGCCTGTTTTTTTGATTTTCCTATCACTAGGATTTTCTACTTTATAATCTACTGGAGCAGCTGACATAATCAAGGCATCTGACGAATCAAAATACCTATCAATTGTATTTTTCATATCTTCATTTGTCTTGACTTCTATTCTTGTAATTCCTTCTATATCAAATGGCTTTACAGGGCCAGATACTAGTATTACCTCTGCACCTCTTTTTTTTGCTTCATTAGCAATATTATAACCCATTTTACCACTAGATTTGTTCGTTATGTATCTAACAAAATCAATAGGTTCAACGGTAGGGCCAGCAGATATTATAATTTTCTTTCCCTTTAGGTCTTTTTCGGTAAAATAATCTTCTAAAAACTCTACTATCTTGCTTGGCTCTTCAAGTCTCCCATCTCCCACTGTGTTACATGCAAGAATTCCAGCTTCTGGTCTGATAACTTTTACCCCATAACTTATTAAGGTGTCAATATTTCTAACTGTAGCTTTATTCTTAAGCATATTGGTATTCATAGAAGGAGCAATAATCACATCCTTATCGCAAGCAAGGTAAGATGCAGTAAGGAAATTGTCTGCTATTCCGTTAGCCATCTTAGCTATTGTATTAGCGCTTGCTGGGGCAATAAGAAACACATCAGCCCACTTAGGTAGGTCAATATGGTGAACTGACTCATGACTTCCGTCAAATAAATCTGAATAAACTTTACATCTACCCATAGTTTCAAAACTAAGCGGGCTTACAAATTTACTTGCAGAATCTGTCATTATAATTTTTAGATTAGCATTTTTCTTCTTTAGTCTGGAGCAAAGATCTAATACCTTATAGGCTGCAATCCCCCCACTTACACCGAGAAGAATATTTTTGCCCTCTAACATTTTTTGCTAACTTCCCCTTCTATCACTTCGTTTAATGCTTGTGTTACAGGCTTAGCTTCTACATGTTTAGTTAAAGGTGCTGAACCATTTACTATCCTTCTAGCTCTTTTTGCACACATCATACAAATCTCATATCTACTTGGACTAATTTCGCTTAACTTTTTAAAAGATGGATTATTCATTTTCGTTCTCCTTAAAATCTAAATTCTCTTCTCTAAATACTCTGTGTTTTTCCGCGTTAATAATCTCGTTAACAGATGTAATAGCGGTATTTAAGTGGTCATTTACTACCAAATAATCATAGTCTTTGATATACTCTAGCTCTTTTCTGGCGTTATGCATCCTTATTTTTATATCTTCATCTGTCTCAGTACCACGACCTACAATTCTATTTTTAAGTTCAGTAAGTGATGGTGGTGCCAAAAAAATAAAGACCCCATTATCAGTATTTTTCTTGATATTTATAGCGCCCTGTACATCTATTTCTAATATTACAATTTTTCCTTCATTAATTTTATTCTCAACAAAATCTTTAGGAGTGCCGTAGTAGTTATTGTGAACGTGAGCATATTCAAGGAATTTATCTTCTTCAATCATTTTCTCGAATTCTTCATGGCTTATATAAAAATAACTTACTCCCTCAATTTCCCCATCTCTTTTTTTTCTAGTAGTGGCTGATACAGAATATACTAAGTTAGTCTGTGTATTCATAAGATCGTGTAAAACTGTACCCTTTCCTACTCCTGATGGACCTGATATTACTAATAAAAATCCCTTTTTCATTTTGCCCCCTTATTATAGTTATTCTACTTTTAGGCCTAGCTTACTTCAAGTATGTAAAAATAATTGTATAATGCATAGGAGGTGATTATATGAGCTATGATGGAATAGTTACAAGAAAAGTAGTTAATGAGCTTAGAGAAAAATTATTAGGAGGGAAGATTCAAAAAATCAGTCAACCTTCCAAAAATGATATTGTATTTAATATTTATTCTATGGGTAAAAATTATAAATTGCTCTTAAGTGCAAACAATAATGAAGCAAGAATTAATTTAACAAATATAAAATATGAAAACCCAGATGTACCTCCTAACTTCTGTATGGTTCTAAGAAAACATATAAATCAAGGAAAACTTATTGATATAAGTCAAAAGGGTCTAGATAGAGTTGTTATATTTTCAATATCTTCAATTGATGAGATGGGTTTTGATACTTCTAAGAAACTTATAATAGAAATAATGGGCAAGTATTCAAATATTATCCTTGTAGATGAAAATTATAAGATAATAGATGCAATAAAAAGAGTAAATAGTCAGATGTCTTCAGTTAGAGAAATTTTTCCTTCACTTAAATATGAATTTATTGAGGATGAGAAAGAAGATATAACGAAGGATGATTTTAAGCTAGATATAAAAACTCTAGATCAGAGGCTTTCAGATGAGCAAGTTCCATACAAAATCTTCCATCAAAATTATACTGGCTTTTCTCCTACTGTAGGTAAAGAACTAGTTTTTAGGGCAGGAATTGACGAGAGAATTAATTGGGGGCTTGTAAGTGAAGATGAAAAAAGAAATCTAGATAAACTTTTAAAAAAATTAGCTGAAGACATAAGAAACAATAATCTATCTAGTTTTGTGTACAAAGATAATATAAAAATCAAAGACTTTCACAGCATTAATTTTACTCATTTAGCTTTTGATAAGGAAGAAAATGATACAATGAGTGAGTCAATTGAGAAATTTTTCACTACAAACAAGACTCATGATAGATTAAATCAGAAAAAATCAGATTTAAATAAGAAAATAAATTCTAGCATTAAGTCAGTGGATAAGAAAGTAAAGATCCTTAGGTCTAATTTGGATAAGAAAGATTCTATCGATAAGTTTAAGAAAAGAGGAGATTTACTAGCTGCTAATGTATATAAGATTAATAAAGGAGACAATGAGGTTGAGCTTTTAGATTATTATAATAATAACCAAGAGACAGTAATAAGTATTGATCCACTAAAAACGCCTTGGGAAAATGTCGAGGCAAATTATTCTAGATCTAAAAAGCTTAAAGCATCATATGATTACGCCAAAAAGGACCTTCCAAAGCAAAACGAACTTTTAGCTTACCTTGAGCAAACTAAAGACTTTATAAATAGGTCAAATAGTATTGATGATCTTTCTGATATTAGAGAAGAGCTTGTCGATATGAAGATAATAAAGAAGAAGGGTAAAAATAAAAAGAAATCTTCCAAAAAGTCTAAACCTTATCACTATATAACAAATAACACAAGCGATATATATGTAGGTAAGAATAGTAAGCAAAATGATTATATTACTTTAAAACTCGCTAATAAAGATGACTATTGGTTCCACATAAAAGATCTTCCAGGAAGCCATGTCGTCTTAAGAAATGACAATATAAACGAAGATGATATAAAGATTGCTGCCTATCTTGCTGCAATAAACTCCTCTGTCGCTAGAGGAAGTAAAGTCGATATAGACTATACTCAAAAGAAAAATGTAAATAAATCTAAAGGTGCAAAGCCTGGTATGGTTTATTACACTGACTTTAATACTATTACTATTGATACAAGTTTAGATTTAAAAGATTATTACAAAGAAATTAAATAAATAAAAACCGGTACTTTATTTTGATATGTACCCTCTTTACTGGACAAACCAGTAAGGAGGGTATTTTTATG
>JAQEDR010000035.1 GCA_027669155.1 Peptoniphilaceae bacterium AM52-5BH
ATGCCGCCCTGTCACGGCGGAGGTCGTGAGTTCGAATCTCATCCAGGTCGCCAAAAAAATAAGACCAAAGAGAATATATGTAATAGGTCGCCGTAACGGCGGAGAGTTCTTTGCACTCACTAATGTTCGTCTCAAAGATTTCAAATCTTGTGATTTGAAACAGTATTGCTGACTGAGTTACGAATCTAATCTAGGTCGCCTAATTTTTAATAGCAGAAAGAAGTCTCATAAATGAGCATCTTTTTGTTGATAAATTATTATCTATCATAGTTAATGATAGGTTCGCTGATGTAGCTCAATTGGTAGAGCAATTGATTTGTAATCAATAGGTTGTAGGTTCAAGTCCTATCATCAGCTCCATAATTTTTCATATGCGGATGTGGCTCAGTGGTAGAGCATCGCCTTGCCAAGGCGAGGGTCGCGAGTTCGAATCTCGTCATCCGCTCCATATTAAACTTACGATAGTCGTAAGTTTTTATTTTTATTAGTATAAATTTATTGAAAATATTTAATTTAGCTATATAATAATTGAGTATCCTTTTGCGGGTGTAGCTCAGTGGTAGAGCCCCAGCCTTCCAAGCTGGTTGCGAGGGTTCGATTCCCTTCACCCGCTCCATGCGTCATTAGCTCAGCTGGATAGAGCGTCTGGCTACGGACCAGAAGGCCTGGGGTTCGAATCCTCAATGACGCGCCAAGATTTTAGCATCCTTATAAAGGGTGCTTTTTTTATATTTATTTTTAAGAGATGTATAAATTATTATATTAATATGATAAAATATATTAAAATAGTAATTAGATATAAATTTATCATTATTGGAGGCGGTATGTTAATAGCTCACAAGGATGAGAACGGGAGAGCTCAAAGCTTACTCGACCATCTAAAAAATGTAGGTGATGCAAATTTTAAATCAGGAAAAAAAATAAATACTGAGTATACAGCTCTTTTAGTGGGTCTCTTACATGATCTTGGGAAAGCGGATCCTCTATTTCAAGATATGATAATAAATAATAAAAACACTAAAGTAAATCATTCATCAGCTGGTGCAAAGTACATATACAATACTTATAAGAAGTTAATGCTTAAGAATGATGTGTTTAAAAATCCTATATATCTATCTTATACTGAAATAATAATGTATGTAATAGAGGCTCATCATGGTGTATTTGATATTAGCATCTACTATAAAGAAGTAATTAATAATATATATAAAAGAATTAAGTATGATTCTATTAATCAAAAATATAATTATTCTATAGTGGAAAATTTTGCAAAGAATATAGATGAGTATTGCAGTAAGGAATATGGACTTTCCATTGAAGAAATTTATATCAATGGTTTTAAAGAGTACAAGGAGATTATAGAAAAGTTAGAATTAACTAATTCAAAATATCCTGATATAGATTTCCATTATTATAATTATTGTATAGTCAGACTTATCTTATCCATACTAAAAAATGAAGATGTTTATGATACCATAAATGCTTATGAAACAATTATTGATAAAAAAACCAATAATGAAAGTCAAGAAATTATAGAATATTTTTACCAGCAAATAGAAGATGAGTATGATTCTTATCCTCCACCAACTAGTAATATAAATAAGCTAAGGGCAAGAATAGTAGATGAAATTCGTTCTAGGTACGATACAGATAGTAATGGAATATATAAATTAGATTTACCTACAGGGGCAGGTAAAACCAAGCTATCTTTGTTATACTCTCTTCACCAAATGAAAAATAACAATAAAAATAAGATGATTTATATAGCACCTTTTTTATCAATTCTTGAGCAAAATGCACATGAATATAAAAAAACTTTAGCAAATGATAAGTATATATTAGAACACCATTCAAACCTAGTTGATAATACTTCTTTTGATACTGAAAATAATGATGATAATAATAAAGCTGCTATGAAAGAATATATAAAAGAATCCTGGGAGCAAATAGTAATCCTATCTACTATGGTACAATTTTCTAATACCTTGTTTAAATCAAGATCATCAAATCTTCGAAGATTTTACAACTTAAGCAATAGTGTGATTATTTTAGATGAAGTCCAATCTTTACCAGCTGAGATGACTCATATCTTTAACCTAATGCTCAATTTTATAAGTAAGGTGATGAATTCTATAATTATCTTATGTTCAGCTACTCAACCTAGTCTCGATCATGATTCTATTAGCCATAAGATTATATATGGTGGCTCTAATAATGAAGACTATGATTTGATAAATTTAGATGATAAGCAAAAACAGATTTTTGACCGAGTAGATGTAAGTTTACTAAATGATGGCAAAGAGTCTAAACTAACTGACATATTCGATTCTGTATTAAATGATAGTCAAAAATCCACCCTTATAATTTTAAATACTAAAAAGTCTGTCATGAACTTGTATAAGATGTTTGAAGAAGATATAGGAGATACAGAAAATTTATATTATTTAACTACAAATATGTGTCCAAAACACAGGCTTGATATAATAAATGAGATAAAAGAAAAATTGAATAAAGACATAGCTGTAATAGTTATAAGTACATCCTTAATAGAAGCAGGAGTAAATTTAGATTTTAGAAGATTATATAGGTCATATGCAGGATTTGACTCTATTATCCAAGCTATGGGAAGGTGTAATAGAGAAGGTAACTATGATAGGGGAGAAGCCTATCTAGTAAATCTAGATAAGGATGATGAAAGGCTAGGTAATTTAAAATCAATTGAAAATAAGAAACATGTAACAAAAAAAGTATTAGACAATTACGATGGTAATTTTGATATAGAAGAATTAAATAAAAGATATTATGCTAAACTATTTTCTAACCTAGATGATCTAGATAAAAAGGTTGAAGGTAATAAAACCTTACTAGATTTACTCTCTTTAAATAAAGAAATCAGACAAAGTGGGGATTTAGGAGGAATAAATGCCCAAGCTTTAAAAGAAGCCTCTGATCAGTTTAGCCTAATCGAAGATAATAGTGAGTCATTAATTGTTTACTATGGTGAAAGCTTTGCTTTGATAGAAGAACTCATAGCATCAATAGAAGAATTTAGAGGCTATGATGGTAACAAAGAGAAAATTAATGAAATCAAATTTCTATTAAATAAACTCCAACCCTACACTATAAGTATATATAACTCCAAAGATTTTGAAGATAAATTAGTAAAGGTAGATGGACTAGATATATTTGGAATAAAAATATTAAACGAATCAAATTATGATAAGAAAGTTGGATTGACTGAAGAGTCTAAGCTAGAAAGTTTTATGATTTGATATTTTGATTTTTAGTTTAGAATATTAAAAATATCATTTAATAATGATATTAATACTACTTTTGTTATATAATTAGTTTATAGAAAGGAAGATACTATAATGTATAAATCCAAAATATTTTATATTAAAGTTAGCGGGGATTATGCAATGTGGACGTCCGCTCACTCCAAGACTTCTGGTGATAGAACTACTTATCAAGTTCCTACTAAAGAAGCTTTAAGAGGGATTGCCGATGCTTGCTACTTTAAGCCAACATTTATTAATAGAATAGACGAAGTTAAAGTAATAAATCAAATAAAAACTGAAACTATGGGAGCAAGGACTCTACTTAATAAGGGAGGAAACGATCTAAATAACTATAGTTATTTACGAGATGTTTGCTATTTAGTGAAGTTTCACTTTGAGTGGAACTTAGACAGGAAAGACTTGGCTGATGATAGAAATATTAAAAAACATGAAGCTATTATGGAGAGATCTTTAAAGAGAGGTGGCAGACGAGATGTATTTCTAGGCACAAGGGAGTGCTATGGATTTGTTGAAAAGATAGATAAGTTAGAATATGAACAAGCGAAAAGTTTTTACGAGGGACAAAATTTATCCTTTGGTATCATGTTTTCAGAGTTCATCTATCCTACAAAACCAGGCAAGAAATTGATTTCTTGTTTTACGGATACTACTATGAATGATGGCGTAATAAAATTTAAAGATAGCAAAGACTGTGAGATAAAAAATACCCTAGATACCTATAGTTTTAAATACCCAGATGAAATAAAATCTGTTGACCAGGAATATGAAGAATATAAAAATTTTGAGGAGGGTGATCTATGAATGAACTAGAAGCTCTTCTTAACTCTTATAACTATGCTGAAAATATTGGATTGGTAGATAATAACGACCACCCTATACTGCTTCCTATTTACCATAGCAAATTAGAGTCTAAAGGGAAAAATATTATAAAAGTTGAAATTAAAAAAGACTCAAGTTTATACCAAGCTTCCTACCTAGACCAATATAAAAGTAAAGCTGATGAAGATAATAAAATCAGTGATGTAATAATATTCCCAGTAACTAAAGACTCTGCATCGAGGTCAGGGAGAAAAGCACCATCTCATGCTTTAGTAGATTATGTAAAATATATCTTTGATGAAGATGGAAAATTATATGAAGCTTACAAAGAAAATCTATTAGCCTGGATAGACTTTGAAGAAGATCAAGATATTAAAACATTCCTTAAGATTATTTTTAAGTTTCTAGATAAAAAAGATGCTTTAAAAAGTATAGCTAGTAATTTAGTAAGTGATTTTAAAAATCTAAGTGGTTATGATATAGAATGTGAAGATAAAAAAATAAATATATCAAAAAATTTTTTAGAGTTTGAGATAAGTTCATTTATTGGTGACAAAGATTTTAGCGTAAGTTCTTATAAAGATTTGCATAAATCTTTTGTAAACTTTACAAACTTCGTAGAAACTCCTAATGGAATTTGTAATGTTTCAGGATCAATGGAGCATATTATAACAAAGCACAGGAAAGTTGATGATAAGAAAAAATTAATTTG
Organism: Peptoniphilaceae bacterium AM52-5BH; assembly: GCA_027669155.1. Classification (GTDB taxonomy): domain Bacteria; phylum Bacillota; class Clostridia; order Tissierellales; family Peptoniphilaceae; genus Anaerococcus. The sequence goes on from JAQEDR010000035.1 coordinate 4,831, forward strand.
TATGAGTAATAATGAAGAAACATATTTAGGAAGGTTTAAAGGAAGAAATGGCTTAATAAAAATTGGTAGAAAAACTTCAGAGAAAGTCCATATAATGCTAAATTATTTAATAGAGAATGAGTATTCAGGTATTAAATTATCAAAGGACCAATATTTAATAACCTGGTTTTCTGAAGATATTAAAAACTCTAAGAATATAGATATCACATTTAAGAAATTTGATTTAGATGACTTTCTTAATCAACTAGCTAAAGCTGAGAGCAAAATTACTCCTGCCAATATAAATACTAAGAATATAAGCCAGTCATTTAAGCTAGGAAGAATAAATTATAGTGATGATTCAAGCTTTTACTGTATGATAATTGATTTATCTAGTTCTGGTAGAGCGGCTATTAAATACTTTAACCAACTAAAAGTATCAGAGCTACAAGAAAGGCTAAAAAAATGGGAAGAAAGATACAATTGGGAAAAATACAATCAAAGTATTGATGGGTTTAGTCCATTTACTCCATCATTTTATAGTATTTTTATAAATGCCTATGGCATAGAGAGAACTTTAAAAAATAGCAGAAGTTTAGACTATGATAATAAAAAGTTTATGAATAACCAATATATTTCTTTGGTAACTAGTCTACTTAATGGAAGCTCATTACCTAAAAATATAGAAAATAAATTTAAACAAAATATTAGAAAAAGAAACAGCTATAAAGAGCCTAGGGTTTGGAATAATTTGTTATTTGTAGCAAGAGCAGTACTTAAAAACTCAAATGGAGAGGATTTTACAAGAATGATTGATAAAGATAATAATGATAGGTCTTATCTTCTTGGAAGATTACTTAGCATCTATCACAATATTGAACTAAGCACATATCAAAACAAAGATTTAAATGGAGTAAATGAAGAGAACTATCCACAAAGACTTACAAATGCTGAGAAGTTTTGGAGTAACTATCTAGATAGACCAGCGACAACAATTACTATATTAGAAAAAAAGACCAATACTTATTTAAATAAGCTAAAGACAACAGATTATAGGATGTATAAGGGATTAGATACTATAAAGTCACAATTGCTTACAAAAATAAGTGAAAACTATAAGCTAGATGATAAAAGCTTTAATATGCCTTTAGATTATAAATTTTTATTTGGATATACCGCTCAAAACAGTTCTATATATGGACTAAGAAATCAAGTGAATAAGGAGATAGAAAATGATAAATAATAAAGTTGACTTTTTAATGACTATTGAAGTGAAAAATGCCAATCCAAACGGAGACCCTCTTACCTCTAATATGCCGAGAATAGACTCGCTAGGCTATGGAATCATATCTGATGTTTGTATCAAAAGAAAAATTAGAAATAGGATGCAAGACCAATTTAAGGAAAATGATTTGGGAGAAGGCTATGATATCTTTGTAAAGGCAAATGATAGGATAGATGACGATTTTAGATCCTTAGAAAAAAGATATAAGGCTTATTTTGATAAAGAAAAAGATAACGAAGTAATAGAAAAATCTATGAATGAAAAATGGATAGATGTAAGATCTTTTGGGCAAGTAGTAACATTTAACAAAAAATCAATAGGTATTAGAGGCCCAGTATCAATATCTATTTCAAAATCCCTAGACCCAGTAATTACAGAAACTATGCAAATAGTAAGAAGTACCAATGGTCAAGATGCAGGGGAGAAGAGATCATCTGATACTATGGGTAGCAAAAACTTTATAGACTATGGAGTTTATCTAGTACAAGGAAGTGTAAACTCATTTTACTCAGAAAGAACTGGCTTTGATGAAAAAGACCTAGAAATTTTAAAAGAAGCTCTAAGAACTTTATTTATCAATGATGTATCAAGTGCTAGGCCAGATGGAAGTATGGAAATAAAAGAGATTTACTGGTTTACCCATAGCAATAAGCTAGGCAATGTATCAAGTGCTAAGATTAAACAGCTAGTAAACTATGATGAACTAGACATAAATAATACCAATCCTTCCTATGAAGACTATAACTTTAGACTAGATGAAGAAAAGCTAAACGAATACAAAGATAAAGGACTAATGCTCGAAATTATTGAAGGAATATAAATGCCTGCTCCAGATGATTACCTAATGCTAAGCGGCATCCAACACTTTTATTTTTGTAAAAGACAGTGGGCCCTAATCCATATAGAACAGGTATGGTCCGACAACTCCTTTACAGCTGAAGGTAATGAGCTTCACGAAATAACTGATGATCCTTATTTAAAAGAAAAGAGAAGAAATGTTATTATCTCAAGAGCCATACCAGTTAGCTCAAAAGACCTAGGATTATCAGGTATCCTAGATACCGTAGAATTTATAAAAAGTGATAAGGGTGTAGAAATAGCCAACAAAAAAGGATTATGGATGCCCAATGTAGTTGAATATAAGAGAGGGAAAGCCAAAAAAGATAACAGGGATGTAGTACAAGTAGCTGCCCAAGTAATGTGCTTAGAAGAAAAATATAATATTCATATAGAAAGTGCAGATTTATTTTATTTTTCTACCAAGAAAAGAGAGACCATAGCCATAACCAATCAGTTAAAAGATGAAGTTAGAGCCATAGCAGCTCAAATGCATACTATGTATGAAAATAAACTTACTCCAGATGCAGAGTACTTTAAAAATTGTACTATGTGCTCCCTTTATGATTTATGCATGCCCAGACTTACAAAAAAGAAAAAATCAGTACAAAATTATTTACTAGGTGAATAATATGAAGAAATTACAAAATATCCTATACCTAACCATAGATGATGCCTACCTATCAAAAGATGGGGAAAATGTAGTGATTATTAAGGATTCTAAAGTTCTAAAAAGATTTCCTATCCATATATTAGATGGAATTATGTGTTTTAATTACACAGGAGTAAGTCCAGCTTTGATGAAATTTGCTATGGAAAATAATTTGCTTATTTCATTCTTTACACCAGAAGGTAGGTTTTGTGGTAGGGTAATAGGTAAGACAAATGGCAATGTTCTACTAAGAAGACGTCAATACCAGCTAGCTGATAGTGATGATAGCTTAGAGTTTGTGCAAAATATTATCTATGCAAAAATATTTAATTCTAGAAAAGTATTAAAAAGAGCCATCAGAGATCACAAAGAAAAGATAGACTCAGAAAAACTTTTATCAACCATAGACTTTATAGACCTTGCCCTAAAAAATATATGGAAAGCAGACAACAAAGATAGCCTTAGAGCTATTGAAGGAAATGTAGCCAGCAGATACTTTGCTTGCTTTGATGAAATGATAGTATCCCAAAGAGATGAATTTTATTTTATAGATAGGAATAGAAGACCACCAGAAGATAATACAAATGCCCTTCTATCTTTTATGTATTCACTTTTAACATATGAGATGCAATCAGCCCTAGAAGGAGTAGGTATAGATAGCTATGTTGGATTTTTCCATGTAGATAGACCAGGAAGAAGCTCCATGGCCCTAGATATGATAGAAGAACTAAGGGCTTATATGTGCGATAGACTTGCCCTAACTATGATAAATAAAAATATTATCACTGCAAAAGATTTTGAGAAAAAAGAAACAGGAGCAGTACTATTAAATGATAAGGGCAGGGCAAAGGTGCTAGAAAATTGGCAAAAAAGAAAGCAAGATGAAATTAAACATCCCTTTATAAATGAAAAAATAAAGATAGGACTCATTCCTCATGTCCAAGCTATGCTTTTAAATAGGTATATAAGAGGAGATTTAGAAGCTTATCCGCCATTTTTGATGAAAGGATAATAATTATGATGGTACTAATTACCTATGATGTAAATACAAAGTCAGCATCGGGTATAAAGAGATTAAGGAAAGTAGCTAAGCAATGTGTCAACTATGGTCAGAGAGTTCAAAACTCTGTTTTTGAATGTTCCCTTACCCCAGCTCAATTAGTAAATCTAAAGACAAAGTTACTAGAAATAATTGATCAAGACCATGATAGTATAAGATTTTATAATTTAGGGAAAAATTGGCAAAATAGGGTAGAAACCATAGGAAAAGATGACAGCTACGATCCCGATAAAGACCTACTTATAATCTAGACGATCCCAATCACCCATAAAACACCGAGTTACTCGCGCTATATATGACCATAATATAATGAATTTTATGAGTTTTCGTATTTTTTCTAATAAAATTCAAGCAAAAACCCCTAAAAAATGCGGTCACCTCCTATACGGAGGTGTGGATTGAAATATGATGTATTTATTAACTTGTCCTAGGGGCAACCCTAGTCACCTCCTATACGGAGGTGTGGATTGAAATAAAAACTATTTGATAAAAAAGACGGCAAAAGCAAGGTCACCTCCTATACGGAGGTGTGGATTGAAATAAGCGATAGCAAGCTTTATAGACACTGAGGATGGAGGGTCACCTCCTATACGGAGGTGTGGATTGAAATTGTTTTGCCATCTTTTTATCTACCGCTAAAGTAAAGTCACCTCCTATACGGAGGTGTGGATTGAAATCATAACACCTCTACTTTTCTATCATCGTAAAATTGTGTCACCTCCTATACGGAGGTGTGGATTGAAATCAATCGATGATAATATCAATATTTCAGACCAGAGAAAGTCACCTCCTATACGGAGGTGTGGATTGAAATATTTACAACACCAATGTTATAAATCATTCTTTTGTATGTCACCTCCTATACGGAGGTGTGGATTGAAATAAAGAAAAATCAATGAGACTTACGTTAATTTCTGTGTCACCTCCTATACGGAGGTGTGGATTGAAATATCAGGAGCAGTAGCAACATACTTAACAGACTGACCCATAGTCACCTCCTATACGGAGGTGTGGATTGAAATACTCAAAAGATCTAGAACCTTAACCTTAGTAGCATTGTCACCTCCTATACGGAGGTGTGGATTGAAATTTTACTAGAAGCTTTAGGAAGTAAAAAAAAATTGAGTCACCTCCTATACGGAGGTGTGGATTGAAATAAAACGGAAGAATAACTAAAAGAAAACTCGCTTGGGTCACCTCCTATACGGAGGTGTGGATTGAAATAACAAGATTTTTAAATACAGGCATCAAGGTATTTCCGTCACCTCCTATACGGAGGTGTGGATTGAAATTGATTTTAAAATAATTAAAGTAGAAGAATGAAACAAGTCACCTCCTATACGGAGGTGTGGATTGAAATTTGCTGGAACTGTTGATATAACTATGAGAGCTTATGTCACCTCCTATACGGAGGTGTGGATTGAAATTCCTTTATAGTTTTGTGTAGATGTGCTATAATTAGTCACCTCCTATACGGAGGTGTGGATTGAAATATTCCATAAGGTGTGTTAAATAGGGTAGGCTTAGTGTCACCTCCTATACGGAGGTGTGGATTGAAATCCTAGAAAAGGTCTTAGGATAAAGACTGTTGGAGAAGTCACCTCCTATACGGAGGTGTGGATTGAAATATGATGAGTTTGGATTTGGAGATAAGAGACTCAAGTCACCTCCTATACGGAGGTGTGGATTGAAATTAAAATGCACGACTTAACAGCATCAAGCCTTGTGTCACCTCCTATACGGAGGTGTGGATTGAAATTTGATGATGGGAATACGGAAATTAGTTTTAGTGATGGGTCACCTCCTATACGGAGGTGTGGATTGAAATTCCTTTATATTTAATCAGTAGAGAACGGCATTTAGTCACCTCCTATACGGAGGTGTGGATTGAAATCTTTTGGGATTGGTACTCTTTATTAAGGAGTTATAAGTCACCTCCTATACGGAGGTGTGGATTGAAATTTTGAGCTTCTGTTTTTGGTGTGTAGGCGTTTGAGTCTGGTCACCTCCTATACGGAGGTGTGGATTGAAATTTTAGGGTGTAACTCCAACCACCTTTTTATTAAAGGTCACCTCCTATACGGAGGTGTGGATTGAAATGATCCCGCAGGAACCTTAAGTGAATGTGATCCTAAAGAGTCACCTCCTATACGGAGGTGTGGATTGAAATTTGCTATATCCAGCCTTTATGGCAGCTTGTGTTGCAGTCACCTCCTATACGGAGGTGTGGATTGAAATAAAGCTTACCTTATCCCCTTTTTTGTAGGCGTCGTGAGTCACCTCCTATACGGAGGTGTGGATTGAAATAGCTAAAGGCTTCTTTGCTGACGTCCACTCCAAGGTCACCTCCTATACGGAGGTGTGGATTGAAATTTTCATCTGGCAAGGCATATATCTTTTTCATTTCTGTCACCTCCTATACGGAGGTGTGGATTGAAATGTTTATCCCTACATCAAAATATAGATTTCTATAGGTCACCTCCTATACGGAGGTGTGGATTGAAATCTATCTCATCTGGCCTTAGAGGTCTCCATAAAGAGTCACCTCCTATACGGAGGTGTGGATTGAAATTGCTTGTTTCCAGCTGTTATTTACTTTTATACTTATGTCACCTCCTATACGGAGGTGTGGATTGAAATATCTTTTCTTGCTTAGGAAGAGAAACTTTCTTTTGTCACCTCCTATACGGAGGTGTGGATTGAAATTATTACCAATCATCATTATCAGCCCTTTACAAACTGGTCACCTCCTATACGGAGGTGTGGATTGAAATTCCTATAATAATTAATTTAGATGAATCAACTAATAGTCACCTCCTATACGGAGGTGTGGATTGAAATTACCTAATCATAAACTAATAACATTGATAGAGTAGTCACCTCCTATACGGAGGTGTGGATTGAAATCTTGTCCCTAGTGGATTTGGTAGAAGTCGTGAAAGGTCACCTCCTATACGGAGGTGTGGATTGAAATCTAGTTTCTGAGCTAGTGATAAGGTATGTAAAAAGTCACCTCCTATACGGAGGTGTGGATTGAAATTCATCTCCAGCCTTAGCAAAAGCCCAAATGATATTGTCACCTCCTATACGGAGGTGTGGATTGAAATTTTTGTGATTAATTCTTTATTATATAACTTTATCGTCACCTCCTATACGGAGGTGTGGATTGAAATTTTGTAGTCTCCTTCGGGTGGGAGTAGGGGTTGCTGTCACCTCCTATACGGAGGTGTGGATTGAAATTATATCATCGAATAGCGACACGTAAATATGCCCTGTCACCTCCTATACGGAGGTGTGGATTGAAATTTCATTCTTATATTTAAAGTAATATTCTATCGTGTAGTCACCTCCTATACGGAGGTGTGGATTGAAATTTGTAAACAAGTGTTATTTTTGTACCTTCTGGTATGGTCACCTCCTATACGGAGGTGTGGATTGAAATCCATAACATCACGGACTTCATTTCCTGTAACTATTGTCACCTCCTATACGGAGGTGTGGATTGAAATATATAGTGTAAGCCTCCGTCTTTACCTAAAATAAAGTCACCTCCTATACGGAGGTGTGGATTGAAATTCTTTTGTAGTTAGTAAGTCAGTAAAATCCATATGTCACCTCCTATACGGAGGTGTGGATTGAAATTATCATGTAATACTTACCGTCATTAGATATGCCAAGTCACCTCCTATACGGAGGTGTGGATTGAAATTGGCAATCTTTTCTACATCATCATCTTTTCTTACATGTCACCTCCTATACGGAGGTGTGGATTGAAATTTGATTTCATCTAGATGTATTTTCCAATCTTCAGGTCACCTCCTATACGGAGGTGTGGATTGAAATTCCAAAGCTTGTAAATCCTAATATGATGAACTTATTGTCACCTCCTATACGGAGGTGTGGATTGAAATCAAAAGCTCTACAAATTGTTGGAGTTGTAATGTGTGTCAACTCCTATACGGAGGTGTGGATTGAAATATGAGAATATCCTATCATATGCCCATTAATTAAAGTCACCTCCTATACGGAGGTGTGGATTGAAATTCTACTAAAGTACAAAATAAAGATTTGATATCATCGTCACCTCCCAATTACATTTACGAATGTTTCTTTTATTGATTTTACTAGACCTTTGTGAGTATCCGATATTAGCATTTTAAGTACAGATAGTCCTCTAGATTTTAAATGATGAATTGCAAATAATATCGCGACACCTAAAGCAAACTAAGTTCGTGCATAAACAAATCAAATGGAGTTTGATATTCTAGACATTTTCTAGGTCTAGTATTAAGCTCCATTAAGTTTTTAATCAGCTCATTAATAGATATTTTAGATAGGTCTGTTTTCTTAGGGTAGTATTCCCTTAGCAATCCATTTGAATTTTCATTACTCCCCCTTTGCCATGCTGAATATGCATCAGCAAAATAAAAATTTATCCCTCGTTTTTCAACATCTTCATAACAAGCAAATTCTTTTCCTCTGTCAGATGTAAATGTCTTTAAAGCTTCTATTGGTAAAGATTCAATTAACTTATCAATTGCCCCTAACATCGAATTTTTACTTCGATCTACCATGGGTAGGGCAATATAAAATCTAGTTTTTCTTTCCACAAATGTTGCAAGACAACCTTTACTCTTTCCTCTAGAGGATACAATTGTATCTAGTTCCCAATGACCAAAAGTATTCCTTTTTTTGATTTCTTTAGGTCTTTTGTTTATTGATTTACCAATATTAAACTTACCTCTTGTTTCTTTTGGTTTTCTTGATTTTCCTTTTCTTCTTAGATCAGAAATATCAAAGTCTATAATTCCTGAGTAAATCCAATTATATATTGTTTTAAAGCATATAATATCTTTGCATACAGTATTTGCTATTTGCTCAGGAGACCACTTCTTATGAAGTTTTTCAGATATGGATTTGGTGATATTATCATCAGCTTTTGGTTTTCTTCCTTTAGATGATGATTTTTTAATCTTATCTTTTTGGGCATAGATAGCTTCATAATCATCACCACATCTTTTTAATTCTCTAGAAATTGTGGAGTGATGAAATCCTAAAATTTTCGCTATTCTTCTAGAAGAATAGCCCTCTTTGTTCAGTATCTCTATCTTATTTCTCTCATTTAGGGTAAGATGTTTATAACTCATATTGACCTCCGTGTGTGTTTTTGTCGTTATTAACATTTTACACGAAGTTAGTATGAGTTTTCTATTTTATTCTAGTGTCGCATTTAATTTTACAACTTATC
>JAQEDR010000036.1 GCA_027669155.1 Peptoniphilaceae bacterium AM52-5BH
AATAGTGCAAGATAGAAATTACTTTCTTTCTTACACTATTTATGGTACTAAAAGCCCCCTACAAAATACAATCACAATCTCAATAGGATTAAATATTTTGCAAGAGACTTTATATATATTAATATTTTATTCTACAGAAAGCTTCTTCTTGTGGAAGTAGTTTGTCGCTAGATAAATTCCTACAAGCTCTAGGATAAATACTCCTACGAATATATAATTGGTATCTACGAAGTTTATAGTCATATTAGGATTTGCTACTATAGTCCTATCTACTGCGAAGCGAGCAAGCATCCTTATTTGAATAAAGCTTTCTAAGGCAAAAAGTATGACTCCGACAAAAACTGGACCAAGCTTTCCTAGCTTTTTGAAATAATAAGAATTACCAATACTGTTAGCAGCCATCATAGTTAAACTAAGCATTAGTCCAAAGCCAAGCAAAGCCAGTAAAACTTTTAGTATATCTAGATATTGGTCTGGGCTAAGCTCTCCCAAAAGCCTTCCAAATTCCCTAAAGAAATCTACTAAGTCAAAATCTGATGGCAGAACCAAGGAGATGTTAAAAAGATAGCTTAGGCTAGTAAAAATCCCTAGGATTATATAGTTTATAAGTCTAGTTAGGGTAATTTTATTAGAACTTATAGGATAGCTTGAGTAAAGGGCTGCATATTTCCCATAAAATCTATTGTGATCATTTCCTACGAGGATTACAAGGGCAATAAGTGGCCCTGCCATTAGAATGATTGTAGCTATAACTGTGATTATATCGAAACCTACAAGTCCTGTAAAATGGCTTAGGGAAAGTCCTGCAAAGGCTCCTATAAGGGGAATATATAACCAGGGAAGGATTGCAAAAAAATCTTCTTTCATTATTTGTTTGAGTAAGTTTTTCATCTAGATTACCTCCGTAAAGTATTCTTCGACACCCATATTTTTCTTCTCTCTGATGTCGTCTACTCGTTCGTTTACTATAATTTTTGCTTGATCTATGAAGATTGCCCTATCGAGGACTTTTTCTATCTCTCCTATGAGGTGGGTTGATATTAACAAGATTCCTTCATAATCGAAATTATCTATTATAGTTTGAAGGATGACCTTTCTAGACTTTGGGTCGATCCCACTCATTGGCTCATCCAAAAGATAGACTTTACTTTTCCTTGAAAGACTAAGGGCGATTTGAATCTTCTCCTTCATTCCCTTGGAGCATTCCTTAATCTTTAGATTCTTATCAATGCCGAAACCTTCAATTAACTTTATGAATTTTTCTTCCTTAAAGTCAGCAAAGAAATTCCCATAAAGCTTTCCAAGCTTATAAATCTTTAAAGATGGATCAACTGGCAAGTGATCTGGCTGATAGGAGACGTATTTATTTGTCACATCTCCTGGATTTTTCCCATTAATCTTAACCAGTCCCGTATAGTTTCTCTCAAGACCTGAAAGTATCCTAAGTAGGCTTGTTTTTCCAGATCCATTTTCACCGAGAAGTCCTACAATCTCCCCATTTTCTAAATTCAAATTTACATGATCTAGGACTGCGCGTCCTCCATAAATCATAGTTAAGTCCTTAATTTCTATCATAATCTTCCTCCCAATATTTCTTAAGTATTCCTATTGACTCATCCTTTCCCAAATTAAGATTAATTGAACCTGTAATAAAGTCATCGGCCAATTGGTAAAAGGCCTTGTTAGATAACTTATCAATAGATGATTCATCTTCTGTTACAAATCTTCCAGCGGTCCTCTTGCTTAGGCAAAGACCTTCTCTCTCTAGCTCCTGAAGGGCCCTTTGGACCGTATTGGGATTTACCTCGTAAATTTTAGCCAAATCCCTTACTGGAAGGATCTTCTCTCCTCGCTTCCAATCTCCTACAGATATCTTGATTTTGAAATCCTCGAGTAATTGGAGGTAAATGGGTCTATTGTTATCAAATTCCATCTTAGCTCCTTTTTGTATTATTGTATTATTATCTTAGTACAATAATACCACCTCTAGTAACTTTCTGCAAATATTTTTATAAACTTTTGCTCCCCCCCATCTTTCTGTTATAATTATGAAAAAAGGAGGCGATTATGAAATTAATTATAGATGGTCTAAGTAAGGCCTTTGCTAAGAAGGAAGTCCTAAAAGATGCATCCTACACTTTTAATCAAGGAGAAGTCTATGCCCTTTTGGGAAGAAACGGAGCTGGTAAGACTACCCTATTTAAACTGATAAACGAGTCCTTAGATAAAGATTCGGGAGAGGTTCTCTTGGAAGAAGACGGGAAGAGAAATCCTATCGACTTTAAGGATGTGTTTTTTATGGTAAGCGAACCAGAACTTCCTAAGTTTCTTACAGGAAGAGAATTTATTAGCTTTTTTATAGAAGCAAATCGTGAAAATATAAAGAATCTTAAGAATATTGACGAATATCTAGAAGTAGTAGAACTCGATAAGGATGATTCAAATAGGCTAATCCAGGATTACTCGACAGGTATGAAAAACAAGCTACAGATGCTGATGTTTCTCATCCTAAAGCCAAAAGTTATCTTAATGGACGAGCCTCTCACAAGTCTCGATGTAGTAATCCAACTTCAGATGAAAAGAATAATTAGAGATATACATAAGGACCACATTATAATTTTCTCAACTCATATCCTTCAACTCGCCAAGGATATATGCGATAAAATCGTCCTTCTTCACAACAAGAGTCTAAATCCTGTTGATAGCCTAATCAAAGATGATCCTGATTTTGAAGATACCATTATAGATCTCTTGTCAGGCAAGGCTTTAGATAAGGACATAAGAGTTATCGAAGAAAACTTAGGAGAAGGTAATGAACAAGAGTCTTAGAACTTTTTCTATCATACAAAAAATAAGTCTAGCTAAAACCATAAACGGGATGGTTTACTTTTTTAGGAAAATCCCTCTTTTGGGGAAATTTTTAGGAGATAAGTATAGATTTTTCGAGTTAAAAGAGATAGTTTTTGTCTTCTATCCTATCTTTGCCCTGATCTGGCAAATAATCAAATCCACCATGGCTTTCGCCATAACTTTCCTTTGGATGATCTATGCAAATAAACTCTTTGGGAAAGTATTTAATGCTGAAGAATTATTAGCTGGTAAAATCGGAGCCTTGAGCCTAAATGAGTATACAGCATCTTTATTAATGCCATGTTTTATCTATCTATCCTTTGCTATTTTTAGAAATATGATAGTGGATAATGGGAATTCCATCTATGAGCTATTTACAAATTTCGCTTTTGATGCCAAGGAAATCGCCAAGGCCCATCTATATTACATACCTATTTTAAGATTTGTAGGAAGGAGCCTAGTCTTTGTCTTTGCCTTTAAATTTTTGGCTGATGTGTCTATAATAGATTCTCTAGCCATGTCTCTTGCCATACTTATGACAGAACTTGCCGCATCGATATTTTGGCTAAGATATCTTAAAGATAAGGAAAAATCAATCCTAGATAGCGGCTTTATCCAAGTAGCTGTAGGCCTTATCCTAAGTCTTATCCTCTATGTCCTTGTAAGCTTTTTTAAGATTCCTAGTAGGGTAAGTTCATTTAGCTTCCTTATTCTATCCATAATAGCCTTCATACCAGCCTATAAGTACATGAAAAACTTTAACTCTTATGGGAAAATCATAGAAAAAGCAGCAAGAAAATATCAACTAGCCCTAGATGAGGTGGCGGATTATCAAGCAAATTCCCTAAAAATTAAGGAAAAAGATATAGGAAAGGAAAAGGTAAGGGGAAAAAGCTTCGCCTATCTCAACCAAGTATTTTTCCTAAGACACAGAAGAATTATTAGAAAGCCGATTCTTATTAAAAGTACGATTCTTTTGCTAATAAGCCTGGTTATTTCAGCCTATATATATGTAAAAGGCTTCGATCTAAACAGAAATATTGATGAGATTTCTACCTTCCTCATCCCGCTAGTTATGTATATACTCCTAAAACAAGATAATATACTAAGGAGCATGTATCTTAATTGTGATAAGGGTCTTATGCCCTACGGTTTCTATAGAGAAGGTAAAAATGTACTCGCCATGTACAAGGAAAGATTTAAGTCACTTCTTAAAATTATGGCCCTCCCAAGCCTAAGTGTTGGAGTTAGCTATCTTATGCTTGCAAGCTTCGATAGGACTATCACTCTTGAAGAAAAATCTTTAAGTCTTGTATATATCGCGCTTCTAACCTTGTTTTTCGTAAGCCTTCCCCTTATGGAATACTATCTTCTAAAACCCTTCAACCAGGAAGGTCAGAAGACAGGTAAGGCTGTTATAATAATAGATTATCTAATCTATGCAGCTGTATTTTTTATACTTCCACAAGTTACAAGCAAATTCTCTTACAGAGCTTTTCTCATAGTCATCTCCATATTTATTATAAGCTTTGTAATAATAAGCCAAATCCTAGTATACAAACTCTCCCCAAGGACCTTTAAGGTTAGAAACTAAGACAAAAGCCCCTCAATCCATAGGAAGAATTGAGGGGCTTTCACTTTAAAATATTATATTCTTTGTAAGTCTTTTGTTATTACATTTCTAAGTAGATAGATAATTATTACAGTGATAATAAACTCAACTACTAGGTAGCTTGCATTGTAGATTATAGAGTAAACCCAAGGGTTTTGTCCTTCTGGAGCATAGGATGCAAAAAATATTCCACCAGTTAGGGTGTGGGCAATCATCCTTAGGACGATTCCTAGACTTGCTCCTGCAAGAACTGGTTTAATGCTTTTATTTTTCTCAAACTCAGCTGAGAATAATCCAGCAAGTCCCAATACTCCAAAGGCTACTGGGTAATCCAAGATAGCTTGGATTGGGTGAAAGATTGATCCCCCAAATAGCATTTGAACCAAACCATACACTGCTCCTACGACAATGCCTGGAAGAGAGCCATGTCTTAGGGCAAATATGATTATAGGAATCATCTCACCTGCTGTAACAGAACCTCCTTGTGGCATTGAAAATAACTTGATATATCCTAATACGAAGGCGAGGGCTATACAAAGTCCACCTTCGACTAACATCTTTACTGTCCAATTTTTCTTCATAAAAAAATACCTCCTTAACACAAATGTCAGCGAGGTATAACAACTTTCCTACGCCAGCATTACCTGGATCAGGTTAAGGGTCTTATCTCAGCCTTTAGGGCACCCCTAGTGTTCATCTATATGATATCATTTTTTAATTTATTTGCAAATCAAAAGTCAGATAGCTTAGACTTTTCAATATAGGAAATATTGCCATTAAAGTCGATTAGGGCGAATTTCTCATCTGTAGGGTCGATCATCTTTACGACAGATCCCTTATCTAAGCTATCAACTATATCTTTCCCGTCTTTATCCTTATAGAGATTGGAGTCTTCATTTACAATATAAGTAAGCTCGGGACTTAGGTCCCTTTCTTCCTCTCTATAAGTTCTTTGTCTGATTTCTATATCTTGTTTTTGGTAGGGCCTATCCTTCTTACACGATGTAAGAAGAATCAAACTAAGCCCTAGCATTAATTTTTTATTTATCGTAAATCACTCCCAAAACCTTACATCCCATATCTTCTATGGAATTGATCTTTCTTATTAAATCTTCTCTTCCCATATGTGGGTCGTTAGCTACAATTATCTTATAATCTTCATACCTTAATCCTACCGTAGCTTCCAGGCTATCTATGTTTGATTCGTTGATTAAGACGTAGTTATAGGTATCCCTTAGCTCATAAATCTTATCTTCAAATACATAAGAATCTAGAATATCTAGAGATTTCTCCCTTAGCTTGATGAAATCAACTCCCTTGTATCTGATTAATTTGATATCTTCTTCGCTTGACTCGTACTTTTTTTCCACCACCTTATTTTCTGCCAAAGAATCGATAAGGCAAAGGCCGAAGGATTTGGACATGGCAAGGGCTAATTTTTCAGTAAAATCATAGGTTGACTTCTTAGGATCTAGGGAAGTTATTCCTATAACTGAGTTTTCTGTAAGATAGTCTATACTTGCCTTTGTCTTATAGATTGCAGCCTTAGAATCCTTCGTAAGATCTCCCAAAACTCTAATTCCCAAGTCTTCTATATCTTTGGCATCTCTTATCCTATCTGTAAGAATTTCCTTTATTATAGTTATAAGTATTCCCAAAAGAGCACCGGCCAAAAGACCCAAGATAGAAAAGATTATTCCCTTAATCTTTGAAGGCTTATCAACCTTGGTTTTTTGCAGATATTCAATATTGTCAATATTTAGGAAGTTTAGGGCATAGGTCCTGAACTCTTCTGTAATCAAAGTTAGGGTGTCACTTGCCCTATCCTCATTCGTATCTTTGTAGCTAAAGCTTATAACTCCACCTTGAGGGTTTACCTCATAATCGAGTTTTGATTTTATACCTTCAGGATCATAATCTTCGCCAAGCTTTTTGCCTACCGCATCGTATAGGTCACTTGATTCTAGGAAGTTACTGTAAATATTAGCAAGCTTCTCGTTTAAGATTATATTGTTATAGCTTATAGCTTCATCCTTACTTTCTCCAGTAACCATGAGCATGGATGTGGCCTCAAAGTTTTTGGAATCCTTGATCGAAGTCTTAGCCAAAACTAGGCCAAAGACAAGAAGAGCCGGGATAATAATAAGTAAGATATTTCGTTTTGCTTGTTTAAGTAAATGTTCTGTAGTAATTTTTCTCATAATTTCCTCTTTTATTTTAGTGAATGTATGGCATTAAGATTAGTAAAGAAAAAGTCATAGGAAGGAGCCTTCATCATCAAAAATCCTGCATAGGGTAGGACAAAAAGTATTATAGATAAGGCAATAATCAAAAGCCCTAGCCTGTCGTCCTTTTTTGCTTCCTTAATTATCTCAGGAATAAATATCATTTGATAAACTGTAAAAAAGTTCCCAAACCTAAAGGCAACTGCCGTAGATGACCTAAAGACTAAAAATACTATTAGGCCAAACCACATGGCCTTGGAGCTTATTTCAATAAATGAATTTTTGCTAAAACTATATTTATGAAAATACATCAAAGAAAAGGCGAAAAGCATTAGTCCAAAGATAATTCTAGGGTCATACAACTTCATAGGAAAGGCAAACATGCCTCCCGAAAATACATAAGTATCGATCTTTCTAGAAATCACCCCAAGCCCCATCTTGGATACTATTATAGCTACTAGGCTAAAGACCTTTAAGGAAAAAAGGCTCACCACAAGGCCAAAACCTTCCGTAATTATCTTAAATAAGTTTCCTATCCTAAAGTTTATCAAAATCAAGAAGGGAAGCATTATCATAGCAGACTTGTGAAAGGCAAGCGAAAAGATAAAAAACAGGATTGATCTGAAGTATTTCTTTTCTGAAACAAAATAACTTGCCAAAAAGCTTAGTCCTATGGCTGATGCAGTCCTCGATGTTTGCATATCAAATTGGATAAAGATAGGCAAAAATATTATAGCCGAAAGGAAGGGGTTAGCTGACTCTTTGATTGAAATATAGGCTATAGGAAGAATCGAACATAGGTTCATTATAACTATAACCCACTGCCTAGATAGTCCCAAGGTATTTACTATTAGGGCAAAGAACCTAAAGGCAAACTCGACAGGATATGTAAAATCAAAAAGACTCCTATAATCAAGTCCTAGATCTTTCACAAACCACAAGTAGTTGTAATAGTCCGCATCACCAGAGCCTCTGACTCCTGCAAAGACAAACATAATAAGAAACATCAGTCCTGCTAGAATATTCAATTGTTTTTTGTTTTTGAAATCGATAGCTTGGCCGATTAAAAAAATCAAAAGCTCGATTGTCGTAAATAAGGCAAATCCCATAATATATTCTCTCTTAGCTCTATTATAACATGAAAAATCCAAAACTCTATTAATTTTAATATACTTTTTTACATAAACTTTACATGAATTTATAAGTAAACAAACATACATATTCTATTATAGACATAGAGAAGATAGAGTAAACAAATTAATTTTCATTACAGACGTACTCTTCCTTAAATTATGGCTCTATTTTCCACAAGCAAAACTTAACCCTCAGTTTTGCTTCCTGCTTATCTTCCTTCGCTAATCGGGAAACTAAGCATAAGAAAACCCGCTTGACGCGGGTCTTTTGTTTTATATATCTATCTTAGAGAAATCTTTCCAAATGAGGAATCAATCTTTATCCTTAGGTCAGGCTCTTCTGTGCTTGTGCTTATCTCATAACCCTTTCCGTCTTGGATCTTGTTGGCAAATTTCTCTGTTATATTTATTGCCTTGCTTTCAACATTGGCCCTAATCACTCCGTCAAAATCTGTTGTATCAACTACCATATTGCCAAAACCTGAGTCAAGGTCTATGTCTTTAGTGTTTTTGATATTAAATACTCTTATATTTCCAGCGTTTGATTTAGCCTTAAGCTTATCTGAAGCAAGTCCATCTACTCTGATATTGCCATTTACAGTTGAAACATCAGCATATTCTCCAGAAATATTGTATAGGTAGATTGGTCCATTCACATTTTCTATATCTACTGGACCGAAGATATTCTTGACATCAATCTTGCCGTTTACATTATTTACATTGACAGCACCCTTAATATTTATAAGAAGAATCTTGCCATTTACATTGTTTAGGTCAAGATTTGTAAAGTCAACATCTGAGATATCAACCTTGCCGTTTACTTGGTTAATGTCTAGGGAATCGTATGAGTTCTTTCCAAGACTTACCCTAATATCTGAACTTGCTTGTATGTTTTTATAATTTTCATTAATTGAAATTGTAAGGATATCTTCCTTAACTTCGATATCTATAAAATCATTGAGATCAGCCTTCTTAGCCCAGATACTTTGACTAATAACAATCGAATTATCATCAGATCTATCGACTTCTATATCGCCGTTTACTATATCGATTTCGATATGATTGATCTCATCATCTATTCTTGTTTCCTTTTGAGTGTTGTAATCTCCCTTAATATTAAATTGACTTAAATCAAGAGTTTGATCGAGGTCGATAGATTGGATTGTATCGGTCGCTTTTTTTATTATATTATCAACTGCACCTGAAATTTTATTTGTTAAATTATCGCTTTTTCTGTTATTTTTGCCTAATGCTTCTATGAGGTCACTTGCTTCTTCTACAGTGATTTTTCCTTCTTTGAGCATATTTAAAATCATTTGTTTTTCATCATTCATCTTTAAGCTCCTCTAATAGGCTCTTAGCCTTTTCTGCAGTTATTTCTCCATTATCTAACATGTTTAGGATATCAATCCTTCCTGCCTTCTTATCTACAGTTCCTCCAAGTTTTGAGACTATTCTATCAATTCTATTTCTTACTGTTGGATAAGAAATTCCAATCTCTTCTCCAACATCCTTTATAGAACCTCTTTTTTGTAAAAATAACTCAATAAATTCTTTATCTTCTTTATCTAATCTTTGAAACTTATCAATTTCAAATTCACCTGTAACTTCTGTGTAGCATGAATTGCATCTATAAGAGGTGATCACCATTTCATCACCGCAATTTGGACATTTATTAATCATAGAACCTCCCTTTTGATAAAATTATACTTCCTCTTTGATATTTGTAAAGTAAAGTTTGATTATTTTAATTTCTAGAATTTATTTATTAAATATATTTATGATAGTATTATAAGAATGAATTTATTGCAAATAAAAAAAGCAAGTTTCCTCGCTTTTTTATATAAATTTCCTATCCCAAAATGATATTACGCATCTTATAAGCCAAATTATGGCATTGATCATAAAAGCAGCCAACATTATAATTTGAATTATATAGATAAACATTAAAAACCCAGG
The DNA here is from genome assembly GCA_027669155.1 of Peptoniphilaceae bacterium AM52-5BH. Lineage (GTDB taxonomy): Bacteria > Bacillota > Clostridia > Tissierellales > Peptoniphilaceae > Anaerococcus. The sequence continues at coordinate 9,780 of JAQEDR010000036.1, forward strand.
GTTTGCTGTGGACTTGGATTTAATAGAAGCAAAAAATATAGCCAGAAGGAAAAATAGGCCCAGCCATTTTCCACAAGTCTTAAGATTTTCCCTAAAGTCAGGATATATCCTAGCCTTATTTCCGTACTTTTTCTTGAAGTTATCTCTCCTAATCTTAAGCTCTTCTCTTTTCTTTCCAGAAGAATTGGATATGAGGGCCGAATAGTAATGTTTCATATCTTCTGTAGAGTTGGTGTATTTCTTTAGCTTTTCGGCTTCTTCTTCTGAAAATTCCCTATTTAGTATCTCGTTTGTAATCATAGCCTTGGACTTATAGGAGAGTCTTTCTTCCCTAAGTTTTCTAAGCTCTTCCACGGATTTTGCCCTTCCCATCATCTCCATAGTCTTTTTCTCATATCTTCTCATATAGTCAAAAGATTTGGTAAAGGCAAATACCATAATCAGCATAATAACAAATTGACTTATTATTACAATAATATTAGAAGCGCCAAAAAAGCTTACCGCACCCATTACAAGGCTTGGCACTAAGACTGCCAGTAAAATATAGGCTAAAAGCTTAACAACCGATCTCATTATTCATCACCCTTTCATATATTTCTACAAGTTTTCTCCCTGTTTTTTCTATAGATTTATCTTGGGCCTTTCTGTAGGCAAGGTCTTTAAGGGACTTTAGTCTCCCCTCACAAATGCCTACTATCTTTTCCCTAAAATCTTCAAGGCTAGATCCCTTGTAGATATTTACTCCATCTTCGTAGTCCTTCTCAAATATTTCTATGTCTCTAATCAGAATATCTGCCCTAGTAGCAAGAGCTTCTAGTAGAACAATTCCCTCAGTCTCCTCATGGGTTAAGAATAAATAAAGATCAGATCCTGAGTAGGCAAGTCTTAGATCTTCACTACTTACATATCCAGGAAAGCTTACATTCGAAGGAGCAAGGTCAATGAGCTTTTTGATATTTGGACTCATCAAAGCCCTATCGAGCTTACCAAACCAGACGAATTCATATTGGGGAAGACTTTGAGCTAGCCTTATAAAATCATCTATGCCCTTTCTTTTAATAGGAAGGCCTACAGAGATTATAGATTTCTTGTTTTTATCAAGCCCATAAGTCTCATAGAATTTATCCCTATCTCCGTCTTTTTCCTTCCAAAAATCGAGGTCGATTCCATTAGATATGACACAAATCTCTCTATCTATACCATAAGTTTCAAGGATTTTTTTAGAATATTCGCTCGGAGTTAAGACTATGTCTCCTAGCTTGTAAGTATGAACTAGCCATTTCTTAAAAAGAGGAGCTACTTGATTTGAGAAAACAAAGGAATTTCTAAAATCCTCCATGGTAGAATGGCCATGATAGATTACCTTCTTCCCCTTTTTCCTAGCTTTCTTAGCAAAGGCCACAGCTCCTGGAAGGACGGTATTTATATGAACCAGCTCATAATCTTCTTTCTCATCTGTTGTAAAGTCAAAGCCTACTTTTCTTAAAGCTTTTTTCTGATGGTCTATGGCCTTGCCCACGCCGCTTTCTTTTACTTTATCATAATCTTTTGAATATATTAAAACTCTCATACTCGTACTCTTCAATCGCTTTTCGGTAAAGCCTCTCACATTTTTCTCCAAAGGCCTCTACGGAAAATTTCTCTATAGCATAGGACCTGGCGTTTCTTTTAAGATAAGTCTTGAATTTTTCATTGAAAACTTTATTTATGATCTTTTCAAACTCTTCGAAATTCTCATAGACGTAGCCATTGTAGCCATTTACTATAACCCCGCAAAGAGCCTCATCCTTCCTACAGACTGCAACAGTCCCATTGGACAGGGCCTCGTAATAGGTAAGTCCTTGGGTCTCTGAAGTAGAGCCTGACACAAAGATATCTGCCATCTGATAGTATTTGTTTACATCCTCTGGCCTTACCATTCCCACAAAGTTGACCTTTTTAGGAAACCTTCTAGAAAATTGTTTAAGATCATCTAGGTGGGGACCTCCACCAACTATGTAAAGCTTAACATCAGGATCTTCTATCTTTTGGTAAAAGTCTACAAGCTCTTCTATATTTTTCTCCTCACCAATCCTACCTAGGTAGAGGAGGATTTTTTCCTTTTCATCAATACCCAAAGCCTTTCTAGGATTTTCAGATAGGAGGTCTGGTATATGGATTCCTGTAGGTATTACAGAAATTTTCCCTTCATCTACTCCATATTCCCTAAGAAGCTTGGCAGTCTTCTCGCTAGGAGCTATTAATCCATTGCAAAGGTCTGCGAATTTCTTACTAGCAAGGGCAACGGCCTTCTTTCCCATAGTCTTATTTGCTATAAAATAATGAGTGTAATCCTCATAAATCGTGTGATAGGTGTGAATTATAGGGATTTTAAGATCATGGGCTATGGTCTTGGCCATGATGAAGGTCGAAAATTCACATTGGGAATGAATTATATCAGGCTGCCAACATTCCAATTCTTTTATATGAGTTTTGGATAAGAGATTGGTAACACGAGCCTCTGGATAAATTTTTCTAGCAGAAAGACTTCCAACATAGTAGATATTTCCCGCCTTGTATGACTTCATTGTATTTGAAAGGGTCAGGACTTTTACTTCGTGACCCATATTTTCTAAATATTCTTTAAGATTCAATACTGACCTCACTACTCCATTTACAACAGGGTAGTACCAGTCACTAGTTATTAATATTTTCATAAGTACCTCTTAATAAGGATAACATAAATATTATTTTTTAGGAAGTAAATAGACTCGTTTAATGGGCTATGATTGGTATAATACTAGAAAGTGAGGTGAAATATGGGACCTTTGATAATAACCGATATCCTGCTTTTGATTTTTAGTATTTATATCGGCATATTTTTAATAAATTTCCACTCTTCCTATCCTGAGATGGCCGTTGGCTTTCATGTTTGGGAAGTGTGCTATTCTAAAGAAACTTGGGACTACGGAAATAGATTTGCTGGCAAGGTCGCAATCTGCTTAGGCCTTGTATTTTTCGGGCTAACCTTTCCTCTTTGTCTTTATTTTGGAAACAACAGAAATTATCTTTCTATACTCATCACCCTACTTGTAATCCTTTATATGATTCTTTTATTTTCTATAGTGAAGATGTGGATGAGGAAGAAATTTTCTTTGAAAGATGAGTAAGAAAAAACGAAAACACAAAGCTTGATATGTACCCTCTTTACTGGACAAACCAGTAAGGAGGGTATTTTTATGAA
>JAQEDR010000037.1 GCA_027669155.1 Peptoniphilaceae bacterium AM52-5BH
ATGAGTTTTCTATTTTATTCTAGTGTCGCATTTAATTTTACAACTTATCATTTAATAAAATTCCTAAATCTATTGCAAATGATTTGCACTAGGTGTATGATAATAACTATCGCAAACAATTTGCATATAGGAGGATATATGAAAAAGAATTTTAAAAGTTTATTTGTTGTAGTTCTTCTTGCCCTAGTTTGTATGACTTCTTGCGGCAAGGAAGATAAAAATATAGAAAATACGGCTACTAACGAGCAAAACACAGAAGGTAAGAAGACTATTTATGCAAGCTTCTTTCCAGTAGCTGAGTTTGTAAAGATGATTGGTGGAGATAAGTTTGAAGTTAAAACCATCATAAAAACGAGCGAGGAGCCACATTCCTTTGAGCTAACTAGTGATGCTATGAAAGAACTTCATGGAGCTGACCTTATAGCTTATAACGGAGCTGGCATGGAGTCATTCATTGATGATTTGAAGGCGAATATCAAGGATGATGATAAGTTTTTGGACCTTTCAGCTGGTCTTAACTTACTTGATTCCTCTAAGGAAGGATCTGACATGACTTCAATAAATCCTCATACCTGGCTTTCAATCAAAAATGCCAAAGTCATGGTGGATAATATTTATAGGAAATTATCTGCCATGGATCCAGATAATGAGGGTTATTATAAGGAAAATTTGGACAAGGCCCTTGCTAAGTTCGATGAACTTGATAAGAAATTTGAAGATGGACTTTCTAATGTTAAATCTCAAGAGAAATATTTTGTAGTTTCTCATGCGGCCTTTAATTACCTAGCGGATGATTATAATCTTAAGCAAGTGGCTGTAACTGGGATTTCTCCAGATGAAGAACCGTCAGCCAAGGATCTCAAGACAATTGCAGACTTTGTGAAAGATAAGAATATCAAGACAATCTTTTTTGAGGGCAAGGCTACACCCAAGGTTGCAGAAACCCTAGCAAAAAATACGGGCACAAAGACATCTACCCTCTATACTATGGAAAATCTAGATGATGACATGGTAGCTAAGGGATATGTTGGCCTAATGGAGGATAATCTCAAGGCCTTAGTAGAATCATTCAATGAATAAGCCAATATTAAAGGTAGAAAATCTTAGCTTTGCCTACGACAAAGACCTAATTCTTGATGGTATCAATTTTGAAATAAAAGAGGGAGATTTCGTGGCCCTTGTTGGGGCAAATGGTGTCGGAAAATCTACTCTCCTAAAGTTAATTTTGGGAGAGCTAAAGGCAAAGGTTGGTCATATAGAAATATTTTCCGATGATATTAGAAGAGATAGTCATTATAGGGATTTGGCTTATATATCTCAAAATGCTGTTACTTCCTACAGGAATTTCCCAACAACTATTGAAGAAGCAATCGAAATCCACATTTCCTACCAAAAAAAGAAAATAGACCCAAAAGATTTGATGGAAAGGTTAGGACTTTGGGATCATAGGAAGAAAGCCCTAAGCGATTTGTCTGGTGGACAAATTCAAAGATTTGCCATAAGCCTAGCCCTTATAAAGGATGCAAGCTTAATTCTTTTAGATGAACCAACTACTGGAATTGATGAGGATTTTGCTAATGAATTTTTTAAAAGCTTGATTGCCCTTAAAGAAAGCGGCAAGACCATTTTGATAATAACCCACCAGCTTGATATGGCAGGAGCCTTCGTAGATTATGCTATTAGAATTAAGAGGGGTAAAGAAAAGATTATAAGCAAAGATGAGCTTAGTTTGTGAGGAAATATGCTAGATATATTAGAATATGAATTTATGCAAAGGGCCTTTATTGTTGGAGGGCTCTTGGCTTTGATTTTGCCATGCATGGGCCAATTAGTTCTTCTTAAGAGGCTTTCTATGATTGGAGATACTCTATCTCACTCATCTCTTGCAGGGCTTACTATTGGTCTTGCCTTCGGTTTTAGTCCAATCCTTGCGGCGATTATTGCTTGTCTTCTTGCAGGCTTATCTATAGAGCTTATTAGAAATAAATTAAAGGCCTATCAGGAGATTTCGACAGTAATAATACTTGCAGCATCAATTGGTCTTGCTGGAATATTCTCATCCATGGTCAAAAACACGAATGCAATATCATCCTACTTATTTGGATCTATAGTGACTATCTCGGATGAGGAGTTTTATTTGGTAATAGGAGTTGCCATATTTGTACTTTTGGCCTATATGCTTTTGTACAAAAGTCTGTATCTAACTATTTTTGATCCTCAAGCGGCTAAGATTATGGGAATTAATGTAAGACTTATAAATATTTTTATAACTTTCTTAACGGCCATTGCAGTATCAATTTCAGCTAAGACAATAGGGTCTTTGATAGTATCATCAATCTTGGTTATACCTAGTATTTGTGCAATGCAATATGCCAAGACTTACAAAAATACATTAATTTTATCGATAGGATTCTCGATAATTTTTGTATTTTTAGGACTTATAATATCTTATTACCTAGACCTAAAACCAGGCTCAGTCATAGTATTGATATCTGTATTATGGTTAATAATAAGCCTTTTTATAAAGAAAAAATAAAGGAGAAATAATGAAAAATAAGAAAAAATTAGGAAGATCAGTCCTACTTGCTTGCCTATTTGCAACAAGCCTTAGTGCCTGCTCCCTATTTAAGAACAAAGAAGCAAAAACACTTGTAAATCAGCCAGTAAAAACAAGTCAAATAGGAAAATATGTGGCTAAAAAATCATCCATCAAAAAGGATAAGACTACAGAAGTCCTAGTGGATGCTGAAATAAAAAAAGAAGACATAGTAAAGATTGTAAAACACGGTGATCACTGGCATGTATTTACCAAGGATGGTAGAGAAAAGATAACCTATACCGATCCAAACAAGATGGAAAGTATCAACAACTTTGACATGGTAAGTGTAGTAGGCAAGAGTCAGTTAAAAAATAAAGATGTAGTTGCAATTAAAAAGCACGGCGATCATTATCATGTTTATTTAGCAGATGGAACAGAATATCTCACCTATGAAAACCCATCAGCTCTGTTTCCAAACATCCCAATTGGAAGCTATGTAGGAAGTCACGGTTCACAAAACTCTAACGGGACTAAGGCAGAAAAGAGAGCCCAAAATATAAAAGTGAAAGAAAGGCTTGAAAGAGATGATGAAAGAGTAATAAAAATCCTAAAGCACGGAGACCATTACCATATTTACACATCAAAGGGCAATGAATTTGTAACTTACGAAGACCCAAGAAGCCTATATCCAAATGCATCATACGGAATTTATCAGGGTAGCCATGGCAATAGAAAAGAAATGATAGCCAAAATACTCAAAGAAGATAAGGAAAAGCAAGCAAAAAACAAGGGCAAAATAGTAGATAAAAAACCAGAAAAACTACAAAAAGATAAGAAATTGATAAAGGTAGAAGATGAGAATAAAACTCATAATGTAGTAAAAATCCTAAAACACGGTGACCACTACCATATCTATACAAAAGATGGAGATGAATATATAAGCTACACTAACCCTTCAAGCCTTTATCCAGATATCCCAATTGGTACTTATCACGGAAGCCATGGCGATGTAAATAAAGAAAAAAATAAAAAGCCAGCTGATGATAAAAAAGAAAATCCTAAAAAACCAGACCAATATAGGCCTGGACACATGGGAGCTTATAATAAATCAAGGATAGAAAACTTAAAAATAACCAGTATCCTAGGCAAGGAAAAAGTTGATCGTTATGATATAGTTAAAATCCTAAAACACGGCGACCACTACCATATCTATGATTCCAAAGGTAGAGAAGGTGTAACTTATGAAAATCCTCAAGATATATATCCAAAAGCAAACTTTGGTCAATATGAAGGAAATCATGGAAATAATAAGGATAACAAAAAGGACTTCACTTGGCCAGAAGGCATCACAAAAATAATAGACCACGGTGACCATTGGCATCTCTACAGGGGAGATAAGGAAGTAGGAGTTGTAACAGAAAATCCAAAGACTCATTACCCAGATGCCGAATATATCAATGATTCAAAAGACTATTCTCACGTAGAAGTAAATGATGGCGACCTATTTTCTTATGAAAGTGTTAAAGGCAAAAAAATAGCAGGTATAGAAAGAGTATTTGACGATAGGTTTAAACTTATGGAAAGCTACGGAAAAATAACTGATGGTAAGGCAGCTTTTGGTCCAGGAGGTCAATATAAGGGGGGCGATGTCTTCTATTGGCTTCACGGAGACCACTATCACTACCTAAGCATAAAAGATTTGGTTAAAATGGAAAAGGCTGGAGAATTAGGCGATTTCACAGCTAAAGATATAGTAGCTACCCTAAAATACAAGATGGAAAATCCAGAAGTAGAAATAGGTAAAGACTATGACGACGAAAAATCAGAAATTTTAAGATATAATATAATAACATTTTTGAAAAGAGCCTACCCAGAAGCCGATGTAAGCAATATCGAGCTAAACTTCTATGTATACGGGTCAGATGATTTGGTCTTCCATATAAGTGACTTCGAAGAAGTAGATGGCAAAGTAGTATACAAAAATGGAAATCTTCCAGTAATGAAAAAAGAAGAAAAAGATAAGTCAGATGGCAAAGAGCCAGAAGAGTCTTCAGAAGATAAGAAAGAAGATAATCCTGAAAACAAGGAAGAAAAGGAAAGTAAAGTTAAGGAAGAAAAGAAAGAAATAGATCCAGAAGAAAAACAAGAAAATTTAGAGCAAGCTCAAGATGGTTATGAAAGCAAGGAAAAAGCAGAAATAGCTGCAAAAAAAGCCCTAGAAAGCGACTTTGCAAACAACGATTATGACATAATCCAAGGACCAAATGGTAGGTGGTTCTATAACTTGAAAGTGAGCTAAAATAAAGAAGCACTCGGCTATAAAAGTCTGAGTGCTTTTAACTTGGAAAATTTTGGAGAACATTAGATTTTGACCATGACTTAACTAAGAAGATAGGCAAACTAGGCAAATTAATTTAAAAAAAATTAAAACTTTGCAATAATTATGTGATAATTTCTTACATAAATCCCTCAAAATCTAAAGTAAAAAAGCGAAAATATTCAAATTATTAAATAAAATTAAGAAAATGATTTAAAAATAAACTTTTGAAAATAAATTTTGAAATAAAAAATGGAAGATAAGTCCTCCAAATGCCTTAAGCATACACTTGGTAACCATTTCACTTAATTCCTTTATCACGCTTGTAATTTATTGTGATATAGTATATAATTATTCACAACAAGGAGGAGAAAATGTTTAAGTACATAATTAAAAGAATTTTACAAGCTGTGGCAGTTTTGCTTCTGGTAACTTGTATAACTTTTTTTCTGATGAAATTAGTTCCAGGATCACCATTTGCAAGTGAAAAAATGCAATCCCCAGAAGTACTAGAAGCTTTGAACAAAAAATACGGCTTGGATGAACCTTATTTGGTTCAACTTAAGAAATTTATAGTAAATGCAGCCAAGGGAGAGTTTGGAGTATCTTTGAAAATGCAAAAAGACAGACCTGTTATAGATATTATAAAGGAGATGCTCCCAACTAGTGTGAAGTTAGGCCTTATTGCTCTTTTGTGGGCGACTATTGTGGGAGTTCCTTTGGGATCTCTTGCAGCCTATCATAGGGACGAGGGCCTAGATTCCTTTCTAAGAGTTCTAACTACTATAGGGATTTCTGCACCGGGCTTTGTTGTAGCGACTCTTTTACTTTTGCTCTTTGGAGTAAAGCTAAAAGTTCTTCCTACTATGGGCCTTGATAGTCGGAAGTCTTACATAATGCCTTGCTTTTCTCTAGGATTTTATCCTATGTGCTATATTGCAAGACTTTCAAGATCTTCTATGCTAGATGCTATTGGTCAAGATTATATAAGGACTGCCAGGGCTAAGGGAGTTTCAGAAAGGAAGGTTTTGTTTAAGCATGCTTTAAAGAATGCTTTTATACCAGTTCTTACCTACCTAGGACCCCTAACAGCTGGAATTATTACAGGGTCTATGGTTGTCGAGTCAGTATTTTCAGTACAAGGACTTGGGAGATACTTTATAAATTCAGTTCTTAACAGAGACTATCCAATAATCATGACGACAACTTTGTTTTTTGCCTTTATGGTAATAGTTATGAACCTAGTTGTAGACATACTCTACACCTTCATAGATCCAAGAATAGACTTGAGTAAGGGAGAATGATATGGATAATATTTTATCTTTAAATAAGAAATTAAATTTAGATGACTTTGACTTAAGCGCAGGTGACTTTGAGCTGGCAAGTGAAAGTCAAAAGGAAAATTTTATAAGTAAAGCTCCATCGACTTCCTACTTTCAAGATGCTATGAGAAGGCTTAAGGCAAATAAGGTAGCTATGGTTTCCTTAGGATTTCTGATAATTATTTTTATCTTTGCCTTTCTAGGACCACTCTTTGTAGAAGGAGACTATACGACCCAGTTTAGGGGAGATGAGAATCTCTTTCCTTGTCTTAAATATCCTTTCGGAACAGACAAGTTAGGTAGAAATATTATGGTTCGTACTATGTATGGTACGAGAGTTTCTCTCATAGTTGGAGTCTTTGCCTCACTGATAGTTTTAATCATAGGTACTATCTACGGTTCGATTTCAGGATATTTTGGAGGAAGGGTAGATGCGGTGATGATGAGAATCCTAGATTTAATTTATTCTATACCAGATGTCTTGGTAGTAATATTATTATCAATAGGAATATCTCAACCCCTTAAATCATATGTAAACTCATCTACATCAGACTTCGCCAAGAAAATCGGAGTCCTGGGGCCTGCCCTTATATCGATATTTATAGCCTTTGCCCTACTCTATTGGGTAGGAACGGCGAGGATTATCAGAGGACAAGTACTAATGCTCAAGAAACAAGAGTTTGTAACAGCAGTCGAGGCCTTGGGAGGATCTAAGAGAAGGATTATAAGAAGGCACCTTTTTCCAAATTGTATAGGACAGGTCATAGTAATGACAGCCATGCAAATACCTTCTGCGATTTTCCTAGAGTCATTCTTATCATTCTTGGGAATTGGAGTTTCAGCTCCTATGACTTCTCTTGGAGCTCTTGCAGCGGATGCCTTGGGAGGAATTTACTCTTATGCTTATAGGCTAATCATTCCTTCATTGATATTATCTCTTATGATTTTATCCTTGAACTTGTTTGCAGATGGACTAAGAGATGCCCTAGATCCAAGGCTTAAAAAGTAGGTTATTATGGAAAATTTAGATAAAGAAATGTTAAAAATTGAGGACCTGAGTATATCCTTCTACACTCCAGTAGGGGAGGTCAAGGCGGTAGATTCTATTAACTACACCCTTCATGAGAATGAAATCATGGGTATCGTTGGTGAGTCAGGTTCTGGTAAATCAGTAGAAAGTTATGGAATTATGGGACTTTTACAAAGTCCTGGCAAGGTCAAAAGTGGGAAGATCCTTCACAAGGGAGAAAATGTCCTAGATTATGATAAGAAACAAATGTCATCTTTTAGGGGAGCTAAGTGCTCCATGATCTTCCAAAATCCAATGACTTGCCTTAACCCAGTTTATACTATAGGCAACCAGCTTATGGAAGCTGTCCTAGTCCACAAGGACAAGAGCAAGAAAGAAGCCTATGATATGGCAGTTGAAATGCTAGATCTTGTAGGAATTTCAAATCCTGAAAGGCGAATGAAGCAATATCCTCACGAGCTTTCAGGTGGTATGAGACAGAGAGTTATGATTGGTATGGGGCTGATTTGTAAGCCCGATATCCTCATAGCAGACGAGCCAACTACAGCCCTAGACGTTACAATTCAGGCTCAGATTCTTGAACTTATCAAGGATATACAAGAAAAAAATAAGATGAGCGTAATTTTTATCACTCACAACCTGGCTGTAGTTGCTCAAATATGTGACACAGTTAGTGTAATGTATGCTGGAAGAATTGTAGAGCAGGGAAGTGTAGACGATATATTCTATAGACCAAGCCATCCTTATACCAAGGGCCTTCTTAAATCTATGCCAAGGATAGATGATGGAGATAAGACAAGGCTTGAAAGCATCAAGGGAGTTCCGGTAGATATGCTAAATCTGCCAGAAGGATGTGGATTTTCTACAAGATGTGACTCTTGTATGAATATTTGCCTAAGAAAAGAACCTCCTATGATTGAACTAGGAGATGGACACAGGTCCAAGTGCTTCCTTCATGTAAAGGAGCTTTTAAATGCAAGATGAGAAATTATTAATAGTAAATAATCTAGTAAAACACTTTACAGTTTCTACAAGCTTTAACAATACGGCGAAAGTCCACGCAGTCGATGATGTATCATTTTTTATAAACAAGGGAGAGACTCTAGGAATTGTAGGAGAGTCCGGTTGTGGTAAGACAAGTCTAGGAAGGACAATTCTTAGACTGCACGAACCGACTAGCGGCCAGATAATCTATGACGGTGAGACGATTTTTGATAGTGACAAAGATATTAAGGCTGATATGTATAAGTTTAGGAGGAAAATGCAAATAATCTTCCAAGACCCATCAGCTTCCCTAGACCCTAGAATGACAGTGGCTGAAATTGTTGGAGAGGCCCTTGATATCCATGGTCTTTACAAAAAAAACAGGAGGGAGAGAATCAATGAACTGTTAAGGAAGGTAGGACTAAACGAGGAGCATTCCAATAGATATCCTCACGAGTTTTCGGGAGGCCAACAGCAAAGGATAGGAATAGCAAGAGCCCTTGCGGTAGAGCCAGAATTTATAGTCTGTGACGAGCCAATAAGTGCCCTAGACGTTTCGATCCAAGCGCAAATTGTAAACATGCTCCAAGACATGCAAAAAGACAGCGGGCTTACATATATGTTCATAGCCCACGACCTATCAGTAGTCAAACATATTTCGGATAGGATAGGCGTTATGTACTTGGGCAAGATGGTAGAGCTTGTAGATAGCGAAAGGCTATACGAAAATCCCCTCCATCCATATACCCAATCACTTCTTACAGCAATCCCAATACCAGATCCAGAAAAAACGAGATCTATGGAAAGGATTAAGCTAAAAGGAGAAGTACCATCGGCAATCAATCCACCAAAAGGATGTAGATTCCATGAAAGATGCTTGTATGCTACAGATATTTGTAAGAGTAGAGAACCTGAATTTAAAGAATATGAGAGTGGCCACTTTGCAAGTTGCCACAATATAGGAGAATTTTAAAATGAAAGCAAAGAGTAAATTATTAATAGGCTTACTGAGCTTGTCAATGATATTTTCTGCCTGCGGAAATAATGATAAGGCAAGTGATGGAAACGAAAACAATCAAGCAGTAGCTAATGAAGAAGAAGGAAAGAAGGACGGAGTCCTAGATATAAATATAGCAAGCGAGCCTGACTCAATAGACCCAGCCCTAAACACTTCAGTAGATGGAGCTATAATGATATCCCACCTATTCGAATCCCTAATCAGATGGGACGACGATGGGGAAGGTAATGCAGTCCTTAAACCTGGTATAGCGGAAAGCTGGGAAGTATCAGATGATGGTTTGACTTGGACCTTCAAATTAAGAGATGCTAAGTGGTCTGATGGAAAGGATATTACAGCAGATGACTTCGTGTATTCTTGGAACAGACTTGTAGATCCTGCAACAGGAGCTGACTATGAGTATATGCTAGATATGGTAAAGGGCTATGATGAGAAAAAGCTCGATATATCTGCACCAGATCCAAAAACATTTGTAGTTAATCTAAATGTAAAATGTCCATACTTCGAAGAAATATGTGCCTTCCCTGCAGTAATGCCAGTGAGAAAAGACATCATCGAAGCTAACAAGACTTGGACAAATAGCCCAGAAACATTAGTATCAAACGGAGCTTACAAGCTAGAAAAGTGGGAGCACAACTCTACTTTATCTATGGTCAAAAACCCAGAATACTACGATCAAGACTCAGTTAAGGCAGAAAAGCTAGCCTTCCACCTCCAAGATGACCAAAACGCAATCTATGCATCATATAGGTCAGGAGACTTGGACTTCATAAATTCAGTTCCACAAGAAGAAATCCAAAAACTTTTAGATACAAAAGAACTTAAGATCAAACCATATGTAGGAACATACTTCGTATGCTTCAATACTGAAAAAGAACCATTTAACGATCCAAAAGTTAGAAAGGCCTTCTCTCTAGCTATAGATAGAAACTTCATCGTAAACCAAGTTACAGGCCAAGGCCAAGAGCCAGCTACAGCTTACGTTCCATCAGGAGTATATGATGCTAATGGAGCTGAAGGAGATGACTTTAGAACTGTCGGTGGAGATTATTACTCTATAAATGACGAAGATTACGAGAAAAATATCGAAGAAGCTAAAAAGCTAATGGAAGAAGCAGGCTACAAAGATGGCGAAGGCTTCCCACAAATCGATTACTTGTATAACACTGATGAAAATCATAAGGCTATAGCAGAAGCCCTACAAAATATGTGGCAAGAAAATCTAGGTGTACAAGTTAACCTACAAAACCAAGACTGGAATGTATTCCTCAAAGAAAGAAAAGAAGGAAACTACAACATAGCAAGACACGGTTGGATAGCAGATTACAACGATCCAATGAGCTTTATAGATATGTGGCTAACAGGCGGTGGAAATAACGACGCCCAATACAAGAACCCAGAGTTCGACAAGTTTGTAAAAGCTGCCAAGGCTACATCAGATCCAGACGAAAGAATGGAAAATATGCACAAGGCTGAAGATATACTTATAGGAGAAGATAACGTAGTTGCACCATTATACTTCTACAACAACTCTTATATGATGAAACCTAATATCAATGGCCTATACTACACACCACTAGGATACTTCTTCTACAAAGGTACAGAAGGATTCTAAGATAAACAGTTTTCCCTCCAAAAACTGCCCTGCAGGTTAATCCCACAGGGCAGTTTTACTTGTTCACTTTAGTGAGTTGAGCGAACGAAAGAGAGCGAAACAATAAACCACC
>JAQEDR010000038.1 GCA_027669155.1 Peptoniphilaceae bacterium AM52-5BH
CATTCCGCTTAAGATATAATTAAATTATTCCGTGTTTACGGGTTCAGGTCATTAAGACCTGGTTATTTAAGTTCTTATTTATTTTTGCTATCCATATCAGCCTTGATAGCCTTAGCAAGTTCTGCGATTTGCTCAACTTGTTCTATTTTTACACCAGAGTTAATCTTTACATCTTCTCCTACATAGTCAAGTTTGGCTGTTGATAGAATTTCCTTAGAAATCTCAAGACTTCTTCCGCCCCAAGACCAGTTGTTTAGGAAGGATACAGATTTGTTTGTAAATCCTGTTCCAACAAGCTCTCTGAGGAAGGCATCCATCTTGTAGTAAAGTCCTGAGTTGTAATTGATTGGTGCAAATACTGAGTGAGAGAATCTGTGGCAGTCGCTAATTGGATAAGAAACGTCCCAGTCAGCAACGTCATAAATCTTGATGTTTTCGACACCGAGTTCTGCAAGCTTAACTGCAAGGATGTCGGCTGCTTCTTCGGTATCTCCATACATTGATGCATAAACAATAACTACACCGTCTTCTTCTGCTGTGAAGGTTGACCAGTGGTTGTACTTGTCCATGATGAAGTTGATTGATTCTTCATCCTTGTATACTGGTCCGTGAAGAGGAAGGATGGCATTTATTGGAAGTCCATCGATTTTCTTGAAGGCGTTTTGAACCATCTTGCCAAACTTACCTACTATATTAATGTAGTATCTTCTAGCTTGTTCTAGCCAGTCTCCCTTGTGGATGACTTTGGCTGCATCGATATTTCCTTCGATTACGTTAAAGGAACCAAAGGCATCTGCTGAGAAGAGAAGACCTTCTGTTGTTTCGTAAGTCATCATAACTTCTGGCCAGTGAACCATAGGAGTAAAGACGAATTTTAGATTTCTCTTACCAAGATTTAGCTCATCTCCATCTTTGACTTCGTAGTATCTGTCCTTGAATTCATCATTATAGAATTGTTCATAGAGTTTGAAAGTCTTTGCATTACCAACAAGCTTTGCGTTTGGCCATTCTCTCATACAAAAATCGATGTTTCTGCAGTGGTCTGGCTCCATGTGCTCGATTACTATATAGTCAAGGTCCTCTCCGTCAAGACTTGCCTTGATATTGTCTATATATCTTCTAGTGAAGGCAGCATCAACAGAATCCATCAAAACATTTTTCTCATCTTTTATAACGTATGAGTTGTAGCAAACACCGTTTGTTAGCTCAAACATATTTTCGAATCTATCAATTCTTCTATCGTTAACTCCAACCCAATAGATATTATCTAATACTTCAATAATATTATGCATTCTAACTCCTTTGATAATTTATTGTTAATTAGATTATACCGGATATTTAAGAAAAATAAATTATATATAAATGATTATTGCTATCAGCAATAATCCAAAAAAAATAATATTTTATAATTTAACAAGAAAGTATGTTAGAAATAATTTATTTGGGTATATATATTATGAAAACAATTACATGAGTTTTAGGATGATACGTCTTATCTACTATAAAACTATCTAACAGATCTTACGGAAGATGAAATATAGTTTTATGATGCCTAATCTAAGGCTTTATGGATGGTAGGACAATTACCGATGTAATTTATTATGAATTTAAAAGGAGATATAATGGGATACAATTTACCAAAAGATTTAGAAGAATTTAGAAAAGTAGTAAGAGATTTTGCTGAAGAAAAGATTAGACCAATTGCTTTTCACTTAGACCAAACCAAAGAATTTCCAAAAGAAATCGTAAAGGAAATGGGAGAGATGGGACTAATGGGTATACCATTTCCAGAAGAATACGGTGGAGCAGGACTAACTAACCAACATTACGCTATAGCTGTAGAAGAGCTATCAAGAGTAGATGGTGGTGTAGGAGTAATTTGCTCAGCCCATACATCCCTAGGTACTTGGGGACTTAACGAGTTTGGTAATGAAGAACAAAAGGAGAAATATCTAAGACCTCTTCTAACAGGTAAGTCAATAGGTGGATTCGGACTTACAGAAGAAAACGCTGGATCAGACTCTGCTGGAACAGAAACTACAGCTGTTCTAAAGGGAGATCACTATGTATTAAATGGTAAGAAGATTTTCATTACTAACGCACCAGAAGCTCAAACTTATCTAGTAACAGCTGTTACAACACCTGGTAAAGGTAACCACGGTATATCAATGTTTATCGTAGACAAGGACTTTGAAGGATTTACTTTCTCTGAGCCATATGACAAGCTAGGTATCAGATCATCAATTACCGCAGAGCTTCACTTTAAGGATGTTAAGGTTCCAAAAGAAAACCTCCTAGGTGAAGAAGGTAAGGGCTTCAAATACGCTATGATGATTCTAGACGGTGGTAGAATTGGTATAGCTTCCCAAGCCTTAGGTATAGCACAAGGTGCTTATGAATCTGCTAAAGAGTACGGACTTGCTCGTGAGCAATTTGGAAAAGCAATCGCAAGAATGCAACACAACTCCTTTATCCTAGCAGACATGGCAACAGAGCTTAAGGCAGCTAGACTATTAATCTACGATGCAGCTAAGAAGAAAGACGCTCACGTTCCTTATGGTAAGGATGCTGCAATGGCTAAGCTATATGCATCAGACATGGCAGAGAAACTTACAAGCAAGGCCCTACAACTTTACGGTGGATCTGGATTTATCAAGGGAGTAGATGTAGAAAGATACTATAGAGACTCTAAGATTACACAAATCTACGAAGGAACAAATGAAATAATGAGACTAGTAATCTCAGGATATATCCTTCCAAGACCAGCTAAAAAAGACAAGAAGAAAGAAGCTCCTAAGAAAAAACAATCCCAAGTAGGAGATAGAAAACTACAAATATTTAAGGGAGACGAGAAAGAAGCTGCTAAGAAATTAGTAGAAGCCCTAAAGGCTGACGGATTCACATTCGATAAGAAAGACGTTGACCTAGAAGGTGCAATCGAAGAAGCAGACTCAGTAGTAGCTGCTGGTATGGGAATTGGTGAAGAACAAAACCTTGAAATGATCAAAGAACTTGCCAAGGAAACTGGATCAGTACTTTCATCATCAAGACCAGCTTCCCAAGTTAGAGGATACGTTCCAACAAATAGATTTATCGGCCTATCAGGTAAGAAATTTGCTGGTAAACTATACATCGGTGTAGGTATCTCAGGAGCTATGCAGCACTTAAGAGGAATTCCAGAAGCTGGAACAATAGTTGTAATCAACAACGATGAAAGTGCAGCATTCTTCGACAATTGTGACTACGGTATAGTAGGAGACTTCCACAAAGTAGTACCAGCCCTAATAGAAGAAATCAAAAACGCATAAGAAAAATAAGGAGGCCGCGAGGCCTCTCAGAGAGTAGACAAAGTAGCTTTAATTTAATTTATTTTATAGTTAAGTTACCCTTATCTCGACTAAGTGAGTGAAACGAACGCATGGAGAGATCTCATTAGATTTCTCCGCTCACTCCGTTCGGTCGAAATAAGGGTGATTGTGATTTTGTCTATAGTCTAGGAGGCCTTCGGGCCTCTTTTTTATGTGTATTCTCTCAATCAATATAATGATATTTCTAATGAAGATTAATTTTACTTTTCAATATTTTTACCTATAAATTCCTTCAAGGCTGCTATCAAATCATCAGAAGTCTTGTAGATTCTTGGCTTATCAAACTCATTTCCATCCTTATCTACATAGGCAAGGCCTGTGATAAGCTTGTTGATATAGAGAAAGTCGTTTTGGAAGACGTCTTTTTTGATCTCTCTTAGCTTATCATCCCTATCATTTCCTGTAAGTCTAATATCTGTATAAAGCTCAAAGATTGGGATTCCTCTCTCGAAAGCTATGCCCATCTCTCCTGCAAGACCCAAGTCCTTGGTATCCATTAAGGCTATAAGCAAGTCGCTTTCTTTAAGTCTCTTATAATCTGCCAACAAAATATCTGCCCCGCTTGCAAATCCTGCAGACTTATCGTTTATTTCTAAATTATCTGCTGGATTGTATAGGTCGATTTTTTCCTTAAATTCATTTTCCAAAGCATCTTGGACCTTTTTTGCTTGAAGTCTTTGGCCTTCAGTAAACAAGTCACATCCTAAATATATTTTCATAATTTCACCTCGCTTTTATTATATCAGATAAAAAAATTTACTAAAACACCTTTATCAAATATAATAGAAGGAGAGGTACTTATGAAGAAAAATATAAAAATACTAGCGACAAACTTTTACCTTGAATTAGGTCAAGTCGATAAAAACTTAGAGAAAATTAAAAATATAGTTAAAAATGCGGAAAAAGAAGGGGTAAATATCATATCCTTGCCAGAACTTAGCCTTACCGGAGCTTCTTTGTATGACTTCTACAAGGAAGACCTTCTAATAAAAAAGGTAGAAGAAGCCATACTAGATCTTCTTGACTTCTCCAAATCTTATGATTTGCTGATAAGCTTGGGTGCTCCTTTAAGAAGTGAAGGAAAGCTTTATAATACTGTAATCTTCATTAAAAGTGGAGAAATCCTAACAAGCTTTGTTAAAGAAGAATTAAAAGACTACGAGAAGATGATATTTTCTACAGAAACTCCGAACTATTTCACTCTCGGATCTTTCGATTTCCCTGCAGATATCATCTCTCCAGTGGAAGTCGGTGGACTTAAAATCGGTGTAGCTATAGGGGAAGATGAGAGGACAAATAGTCCGTCTTCGCTTTTCTTTAAGGATAGGGGAGCAGATATTATCCTAAACCCAAACGCTTATGAAAAACAAGTCTTATCCATAGATAAAACAATAGGAGATATTAAATTTCTATCCAAAAACACAGTCTATGTATCTACTGGAAGTGGCTTAGGCGAATCAAGTACGGATACAGTCTTTCAAGGACTTAATCTCATAGCAGATGACGGAGAGATTGTTGCTTACAAGGAAAATGAGGGAGTCTATTACACCAAAGCCTTCGATTTAGATGAAAATAGCCCAAGCTCTTTTACTAACTTTACAAATGAAAAGATAAGGGTAGACAAGTTCCCATATTTGCCAAAAAAAGAGAATGAAGATATCTTTGTGAGAGAGGTCTTGGAAATCGCATCGTCTGCTCTTCTTACAAGGATGAGTAAAATCGGGGTAGAGGATACCTTTATAGGGGTATCTGGAGGACTTGATTCTACCATGGCTCTTTTATTCCTAGACTATGCCTATGAAAAGGCGGGAATATCCAAGGAGAAAATCCATGCCTACACCATGCCTGCCTTTGCTACAAGCAAGAGAACTAAGTCGAACGCCAATCTTCTTTGTGAGGCTTTGGGAATTAAGATTACCGAAATTGATATATCAGAAGCTGTGAAGATTCACCTAGCTGATATCGGCCACGACCTAGAAAGCCAAGATACAGCCTATGAAAATGCCCAAGCTAGAGAAAGGACCCAAGTTCTTCTAGACCTAGCCAATATGTACGGGGGAATTGTGATTGGAACTGGGGACTTATCTGAATGCATGCAGGGTTTTGCGACCTTTAATGGAGATCATATCAGTAACTATGCCCTAAATTCGACCTTGACAAAGACCCACCTTCGCTTTATCGTAGGTGAGATTTCTGAAAATACTGAAAATAAAGACCTGGGCAAGGTCCTAAAAGATATAATCGACACACCAATCTCACCTGAGCTTAAGAGTGAAGATAAGGGTACTATTAGCCAAAAGACAGAAGACATAATAGGCCCTTATGAGCTAATCGACTTTTTCATCTATCATCATCTAAAATATCACAGGAGACCAAAAGAAATATTTGATCTAGCAAAACTTGCCTTTGGGGATGATTATGAGGATGAGATAATTAAAAAATGGCTTGTTTCATATTTCAAGAGATTTAGTGCGTCACAATTTAAGAGGGCAACTGCTGTAGATGGACCAAATATCACAGGTCTTTCAACTTCTCCAAGACTTGGATACAAAATTGCATCCGATATGGCAAGTGGCTTGTACTTGGATGATTTAAATGAATAAGAAAAAATTGAGCCTAGGACTTTTGGGAGCAGGTCTTGGCCTAGGCTATTACATCAATAGACAGTGTTTCTACGCCAAGGAAAAAAGAGTAAATCTTTACTCAAAAAAGTCCAAAAGTCCTATAAGAATCACGCAGATATCGGACTTTCATTCCAATGTCCTTGCCAATCTAGGAGAAGTTCTTAGAAATATTAAGGACTTCGACCCTCACTTTATTATCCTTACAGGAGATATAATAGATTATGGGACAGAAAGAAAGATAGAAAGATCAGTCTTTTTCCTAAGGCATCTTATGAGTCTAGGATATCCTACCTACTATATAAGTGGTAACCACGAGGAAGCATGTCCCAATCTAGATGTCTTTGCAAGTAAGATAAAAAAGCTAGGCATTGTATATTTATTTAATGATCAAAGATCTTTCTATGTGGGGGAAAATAAAATAAATCTATATGGTCTGGGCCACTATGCAAGATTTTACGAAAAATATAAGCCCGAAAATGATGCTATTAATATCATCCTAAGCCATCTATCAAAAGATGTGAGGACAGAGGGCACAAGTGATTTTGACTTTATTTTCTCAGGTCACACCCATGGTGGACAAGTGAGACTTCCTCTAATTGGAGCTCTCATAAGTCCCGGCGAGGGCTTTTTTCCAAATTATGATTCGGGAGAATTTCCCTATAAAAATGGTATAATATATGTCGATAGTGGGCTAGGAAATACCTTCCTGCCATTGAGATTCTTAAATCCAATAGGGTTTTCCAATATCACTATCGCAAATGGGTCTGTAGTTTAGCGGTAAAACGAGGGTGTCCGAAGCCAAAGATGGGGGTTCGATTCCCTCCAGGCCTGCCATTTTAGTTCGATTCGTCGAACTTTTTTTCTTTATAAAGTAAAACTATCTTATAATCTCTGCCTTAGTGAATAGCTGTAAAACATTGCTAAATTTTCATTAAAGTATATAATAATACAATAGAAACATTAAAAATAGAAAAGAGGTTCTTATGAAACTTGGAGTAAGAGATAAGATTTGGATAACAGGATCTCACGGTAGACTCGGCTCTACCATCTACAGATACCTAGATCCAATCGATGCAGAAATAGTTGCAACAGACAAAAATGAAGTCGATATTACAAATCAAAAGGAAGTTTCTACATTCATAGAAAGACTTAGGCCAACCATAATCGTAAATGCCTCAGGTCTATCCAAGAAGAATGAATGTGAGAAAAATCCTGACGAGGCTTATCTTTTAAATGCTATTGGTGCCAAAAACATAGCTATAGCAGCCAACCGTCACCAGACTAAAATAGTTCAACTATCGACAGGAGATGTCTTCGATGGTAATACAATAAATCCCTTAAAGGAAATAGATACGCCTAGACCTAACACAGTCTATGGCAAGAGTAAGTTTTTGGGAGAAGAATTCGTAAGGAATTTCTCAAACTACTACTTTATAATCAGAGTATCTAGACTATATTCCAGGGAAAATGCCTTTGTAGAAAATATAATAGACCAAGCAAAAACAGGCAAGATTATAATGCCAAAAGACAGGTTCTCATCACCAACACCAGCCTTTGAGCTAAGTAAGTTCCTAATAGAATTAATTAAAACGAGTAACTTCGGCATCTACCACGCTTCATGCGAAGGCTATTGCTCTCACAAGGAATTTGCCCAAGAAGTAATGAACTATATGGGACTAGAGGCGGAAATCGAGGAAGTAATCGATGAAAGTAAAGTTGACATGGTGCCAAGCTTTAGAGGAATTAGAAATTATTACCTAGATATAACAGGTGGATATAAGTTTAACGACTGGAAATCTGCTTTGCACGAATACATTGACAAGGAGGGACTGAATGGAAAAAAATAAGAAAAAGAAACTAGGACTCTCCCAACAAATATTTATAGCCTTAATTGCAGGACTTGTGGTTGGAATACTAATCCACTACTTCATGCCAGCCGGCCACTTCCGTGACGATGT
This sequence comes from Peptoniphilaceae bacterium AM52-5BH, assembly GCA_027669155.1. Taxonomy (GTDB): domain Bacteria; phylum Bacillota; class Clostridia; order Tissierellales; family Peptoniphilaceae; genus Anaerococcus. The sequence goes on from JAQEDR010000038.1 coordinate 7,951, forward strand.
ACTGGTAGAAGGAATATTTTACACCATAGGGCAAATTTTTATCAGACTTATGCAAATGCTAGTAGTTCCATTAGTATTCTTCTCTATAGCAGACGGCTGTAGAAACTTAGGAGATACAGAAACTCTGGGTAAGGTTGGAGTAAGAATTGTAGTATTTTATATTTGCACTACTGCCCTTGCAATCTTCCTATCCCTAGTACTAGCAAATATCATTAACCCAGGTAAGGGAATGAATATGAGTCTGGGAGCTAATGAGTTTGAAGTAGACGGAGGAGAAGAATTCTCCCTATCAAAAACAATCCTAAACTTCGTGCCAACCAACCCAATTGGCGCCCTAGCTAATGGAGAAATGATTCAAATTATTATATTTGCAGTAATAGTAGGTCTACTAATAGCTTCTATGGAAGATAGGCTAATCACCTTGGGTAACGTCGTAACAGAGATGAACGATCTAATGATGGGAATGACTATGTGGGTAATGAAACTTGCCCCAATTGGAGTATTCTTCCTCATATCAAGGACCTTTGCATCCCTTGGCTATGACGTAATCATCTCCATGCTATCCTACATGGCGACAGTACTAGGTGGACTTCTCGTACAACTAATCCTTGTCTACATGGTCTTACTTACAGTCTTTACTAGAGTCAATCCAATAAACTTCCTAAAGAAGTTTGCTCCAGTTATGACCTTCGCCTTCTCTACTGCATCAAGTAACGCCACAGTTCCAGTAAATATCAAAACCCTAGAAGAAATGGGAGTAGATAGAAAAATATCATCATTTACCATCCCCCTAGGAGCTACCATCAACATGGACGGAACTGCAATCATGCAGGGAGTTGCGGTAGTATTTATTGCGAACGCCTATAACATTGAACTAACAGCAGCAGACTTTGCTACAGTAATACTTACAGCGACAATAGCATCAGTAGGTACAGCAGGTATCCCATCAGTCGGACTAATCACCCTATCCATGGTACTTCAATCAGTAGGCCTTCCAGTAGAAGGAATCGCCATGATCATGGGAATAGACAGAATCCTAGATATGGCAAGATCAGCCATAAACATCTCAGGAGATGCCACAGGAACAATAATAGTAGCAAACTCAGTAGGATCCTTTGATAAGGAAAAATATATTAGAAAAGTTGAAAAATAAAAATAAATCGGCAAAGCTAAACTGATATGTACCCTCTTTACTGGACAAACCAGTAAGGAGGGTATTTTTATGAAA
>JAQEDR010000039.1 GCA_027669155.1 Peptoniphilaceae bacterium AM52-5BH
AAAAGCTGATAAAAGAAATTGCTATATTTTTACTTATAGTTTTAAGTTGTATGTTTGCAATTGATATCAATGTATTTAAACTTAATAATGAATTACATAAATTTTTTATTATTAGATTGGATATGATTTTTTTTATTGTGTCTTTATTTGGAATAATAGTGATAATAACAAAAGAGTTTTTAAATTTAGAAAAGGAATACATTAACTTATGTAAAAGGATTGATGATTTTGATGAGAGTATAGTAAATCTTCCGATTTACTATAAAACTTTAGAAAGTTCTATAAATAAATTAAAACTCAAGCAAAAAGATACAGCATATGAAATCAAAAAACGAGAAAATAATGAAAACGAGTTAATAACATATTTAGCTCACGACTTGAGAACTCCTTTAACATCTATCATTGGGTATCTATCAATGCTTGATGAAATGAGGGACTTGCCAAATAAACAAAGAGAGCAATATATTATACAAGTATTAGAAAAGTCATTGGAATTAGAAGAACTAATAAATCAATTTTTTGAAATCACCAGATTAAATAATGGTGAGATTAGTATTTCTAAAGGAAAAATTGATCTAGAGTATTTTTTAATACAATTAAAGGATGAATTATATCCTATGATGAAAGAAAACGATAATGAGATAAAAATATTCAGTGAGGGACAAATATTTGTAAATGTTGATCCAGATAAGATGAAAAGAGCCTTTGAAAATATCTTTAAAAATGCACTTTTGTACTCTTATCCTAATACAGAAGTAAAAGTTAAAATATATCAAACTTATAAGTTTGCAATTGTAAAAGTTATTAATGAAGCTGATACGCTAGAAGAAGCACAGATGAGAAATATGTTTAACAAGTTTACTAGATTAAATGGAGCAAGAAATTCTAAAAAAGCAGGTTCTGGTTTAGGGCTACCTATCGCAAAAGAAATAGTTGAATTACATGGTGGCAAGATAGAGGTAGAAAGTTTTAAAAATAAAGTTATTTTTACCGTAAGTGTGCCAAAATAAAAAGTAAAATAAGAATAGCACCTCGATTATGTTTTAATTTACATAATTGAGGTGTTTTTTATTTTTTGGAAATTAATAAAATCTTAAAAATTAATTAATAGGAAATTAAAACACAAAACAATAATATATATTAAAATAAAAATAAGGAATAGGAAGATTGAAGTAGGGTTTCAGTTTAATTTAAACTTCCTTTTTTAGTAAGAGAGGTATTTGATGGAATTAGAAATTAGGAATGTAAATAAAAAATTTAAAGATAAAATAGCGGTTAATAATGCATCAGCTACATTGACTCCAGGAGTTTGGGGACTCTTAGGTGCAAATGGTGCTGGGAAAACAACTTTAATAAAAATGATCACTGGAATTAGTACACCGAGTCAAGGCGAAATTTTATATAATGGGAAAAGTATAGATGAATTAGGAGAGGGTTACAGAAATCTATTAGGTTTCTTGCCTCAAGAATTCATTTGTGCTCCAGAGTTTACTGTATATTCATTTTTACAATATGTAGCGGCTTTAAAAGGTATGGACAAAAGCGAAACAATAAAGATGATAGATAAAACTCTTGAAATATTAAATCTATCAGATGTTAAATACAAGAAAGTAGTCAAGCTTTCAGGAGGAATGAGAAGGAGAGTAGGAATTAGTCAAGCTATTTTAAATGATCCTAAAATATTAATTTTAGATGAACCAACAGCAGGACTTGATCCTGGTGAGAGAATAAAATTAAGAAATTTTATCACGGAAATATCTAAAAATAAAATAGTTCTGCTTTCAACTCATATAGTTTCTGATATTGAACATATATCAACTTCAAATTTAATTATGAAAGAAGGTAAATTTGTTCATTCTGGAACAACAGATGAATTGGTATCAAAAATTGAAAACATGGTATATGAAGTATCTATGACGACTAGAGAATATGAGGAAAAAGAGTCGAATTTAAACATTGTCAATGTAAAGCATCAAGATGATGGCAATGTTCTAATAAGATATATTTCAAATGACGAAAATATTTTGGAGAATTCTAAATTAACGAAAGCAAATTTGGAAGATTTTTATCTATGGACATTTCCAGAAGATAGAAGTTTTAAGGTGAATTAAAATGAAAATTTACTTAAATGAGATAAAGAGGATTTTATCAATAAGATCAAATCAAATTATAATATTGTTATCGCTATTTTTAGCTATATTATTTTCTATAGTTCCTATTAATTTTACTAGAATTTCCTATAAGGAAGGAGATGAAGTGAAAAATCTAAAAGGAAAACAGGCAATAGAATATATTAAAAAAGCTAAAGAGCCATATTCAGGTAATATGACAGAAGATTTAATATATAATAGCACAAAAAAATATAGAGAAGTATTAAAACAAAACAATGTTACTGATAGGTCAGAATTAAAACCTGAAATTAATACAAAAGAACTTATGCCTATGGAACATATAAGCAAGAAAGTAAATGAAGTATTTACAGATATTCAAAGTAATAACCTTTCTCCAGTTTTAAGCATGGATATCAATGATAATAAAAACTTTTATAACAAAGTATTCGATTATCTAAATATGGTAATTAAAAGTGAATATCCTAATAAAGCTCAGAATCAAATTATGAAAAAATCTGAAAAAGCATTGGACAAAATAAAAACTCCTTACGAATATTATGGATATTATAATACAAACGCAAATGATTATAGGGAATTCTACAATACGATAATAATACTTTTAATGGTTGTAGTAGCGGCTCCAATATTCTCGTCAGATAGTGAGAATGATTTAGATTATATATTTAAAACAACTAAATATGGCAGAAGAAAGTTTGCCATCTATAAAATTCTAGCAATACTTACGATTTCGGTATTAACTTTGCTCTTAGGAAACTTTATACAAGGCTCTATATTAGACTATGCTTTTGGAACAGAGTATAAAAAGACTTCTGTTCAGATGATGTTTAGTGCTTTAAGTTTGCATAATTGGAACTTTGGACAGTTTAATAAATATATGCTTATTTGTAATAGTATCATATTGATTTCAACTATTCTTGCTACACTAATTATTTCTGTACTAAGTAAAAGGAAAGCAGAGTCAATAACGAAGTCAATAATATTATCAATATTTCCAACGATTATTTCTCCTATAGCTATGATTAGTGCTATAAACTATGTTTTCCCATCTTCAGGAATAGGACTAATTAATTCATTACAAAATCAAATTGCTGATTTTAATTTTGTGAATGTTTTTGGGAATTGGATGAGTTCATCAAATCTTATAATGATATCAGCTGTAATATATATTATTGTTTTACCAAGTTTAATAGTAATAATGTATTCAAAACAAGGAGGTAAATATGGATTTAATAGCCCTAGAAGAAAAATTAGAAAATAAGTACAAAGAGTTATGCAAGGAAGAATATCCAGGAAGATTAGGCAAAACATTTAAGACAAAACGTAATTTTTATTATTATGATAGTGGTACTGGTAAGGTAGCACAAATAAACGAAAACGTTTATAAAGTCTTAACTAAATTTTTAGAGAGTGAAAATTTTTGGGATTTTATGAAACTTGATATGTCTGAACAAGAATTTTATAAAGCTATAAATGAAATAAAAGATGCGATTAATAAAGAAAGCATACTTTCAGCAAATAAATTTGATTGTTTGACTGGAAAAACTTATGAGCAAATTGATGAGATACTAGATAATGAGATACAGAATGTTACACTAGAGGTTACTGAGAAATGCAATTTAAGGTGTAAATATTGTATCTATAATGAATCTCATCCTGAATACAGAGCTTTTGGTCATAAGAATATGGACTGGGAAGTAGCAAAAAAAGCTGTTGATTTTTTAAAAGCTCATTCACAAAATTCTGATGAACGTCATATTGGATTTTATGGTGGAGAACCATTAATAAACTATGATCTTATAAAGAAAACAACAGATTATGCGAATAAGTTATTTGATAAAATGATTTATTCTATGACAACAAATGCTACTTTAATGAATGAAGAAATTGCTGATTATATTATGAGGAATAAATTTAATATTATAGTAAGTTTAGATGGATATAAAGAGCTTCATAATAAAAATAGATTGTTTGTTTCTGGGGAAGGAAGCTTTGAAAATACTATTAGGGGATTAAAAATTCTATTAAAATCAGCGGAAAAATATAATAATAAAGAAAGTATTACATTAAATATGGTAATCGAAGGACCTGATTATGAAGATGAGTATGATAAAATACAACTTTATTTAAATGAATGCGATTGGTTGCCTAATAATATAAATATATTAACATCTTCTATAGATTATGGACCACATGAAAGTATATATACAAGACCACAATCTTATGAAGAAAGAATGATTCTAAAAGATTATTACGATCCAATCTTATCGTGGGATAAAAAAAATAAAAAAAGGAATAAAGATAATACTAATGTCCTATTTACAGATGCTGATGTAGACAAAGCTATGATGATTATACACAAAAGATTATTATCTGAAAAACCTGTTAAAAAATATGGGATGAATGGTTGTTGTGTCCCTGGAGAAAGACGAATATATGTAACAGTTGACGGAAGCTTCAAAATTTGTGAAAAGGTAGGGGATATTCCAGAGATAGGAAATGTAGACAAAGGATTTGATAAAAAAAGAATTAAAGAATTATATTTTGATGATTTTATTAAAGAAGCTAATAAATATTGCAAAGACTGCTGGGCAATTAATTTATGCACTCTATGCTATGTAAATTGTTATGACAAAAATGGGATGCACTTTGATTATAGACACAATTCTTGTAGAAGTGAAAGAAATTATTTGTTAGGTAGCTTGATAAAATATCATGAGATATTGGAAGAAAATCCAGATGTACTTGAGGAATTTAACGAAATTGAGTTTCAATGAAATATTGTGAATTAGATAAATATATAGGTACATATATATTTAAATATGTGATGAGGAGGTGAAGTTATGAAGTTTATAAATCCGTTAGGTAGACATCCAGGAAGTGGAGCTCAACCACAAGCGTGTATGTGTTCTACAGGATATGCAGGTTATCGTGGAAACAATGATAGTTGCATTCATTGTGGATGTGGTTGCGGTAGTAAAGGAGAATATAGGACTGGTAACAAAGTTCGTTCTGTGACAACTCCTAGAGCATCATATTAAATTATGAATCATAGAGGCTCACACTATATAGAAATTTTAGTCTATATTTTGTGGGCTTCTATATTAATTATAAATAATAAGACTAGTTTGCTTTGTCAAAGCTGTAGGGGAGGTATAGATTATGAACATATATTTACAGGAACTAAAAAGATTTTTATCTAAAAAATCAGTAAGAGTTTATTTGGTCGTGGGTTTATTTTTTACTTTTTTGATATCATTTATTACTTATAGAACTGTACAATATGATGATATAAGTTCTGGTGATACAATTACCTATTTTGGAAAAGAGGCTATAGATCATTTTAATGAGGATGATAAAGCTTCTGAAGGTTATTTGACAGAAGAAAAAATGACAAAAATAGTAAAATTTTATAATAAAACATTAGATAATGAAAATGTAGACAGTAGGGAAAAATTATCGAGAAAAGCTGATAAAAATATATCACAATTTAATCCAATACTAAGAGTGATAACATATCCTTATACAAGTACAACATCAGGAGGTTTACTTGATGTAAGTGAACTTGATACAAAAAAAGGTTTAAATTTTTATCAAAGTTGTTATGATGCGTTGAAAAGGGACATAAAACAGAAATATAACAATGACAAGATAACTGAATTTGCTCTAGAAAAATATAAAGAGGTAAATAAACCATATTATTATGGAGGATATTTTAGTGAAGATACACTATTTTTCGTAAATATTTTTATAACGGTATTATCACTAATTTGTATATTGATTTCATCACAGTGCATTGTTGAGGATAAAGAGAATCACCTAGATCCAATTTTTAGAACAACTAAAAATGGAAGAAATAAATATGTTTACAGCAAGGTACTTGCTTTAGTAAGTATTATATCGTTATATTTGATTATAAATATATCAATTTATTATGGAACTATTAAATATCTTTATACTAATGGTTTAGATTCATCTTTTCAAATGTTACTATTTAATCAACTGTCAATATCTAATTTAACTATAGGTAAAGTTATATTAAGTGTATTTTTGTTAAGTATATTATTTACTATTGCAAGTTCAATGATGTCAATATTTGTCGCTATAAATTCAAAAGTTTCTATGGTTTCATCAGCCATATCGAGTGCTTTATTTATTATTCCATCATTATTGTATGGAAAAACTGAGTTTAAATCAATATTTTATTTTTTGCCGTCTTTGGGATTAGGTACTGCAGAAAATAGCTTAATTGAACAGTATCAAAAATTTGAATTTGTTAAGTTGCCAGGTAAAATTTTATGGGTTCCAAAGTTTCTAGTAATAATGGCTTTAATTAATATTGCTCTGTATTTATTGCTAAGTATAAAATCATATAACAAAATAGAGCAATAAATATTTTAATGGGAAGTAGAGGATAAATATATGGGTAAGGATAAAATAAATCATCTTGAATGCTATTTTTATACATTCAAGATGATTTATGAAGTAGATAAAAATTCTTTTGCGATTACTATAATATTGTCAATTGTAAGTGGTGTTTTTCCGTTTTTAGTTCTTAAATTAGGACAAACAATAATTAATATAATTCAAAGTCATTCCACTAGATTTGATAATATTTTAAATAATTTGAATGATAAGATTATTATATATATCACCCATAGGATAAGATGTGCGATGAATTCTGATAGAATTATTGTGATGGATAATGGAAAAATAGTAGGTGATGGGAGTCACGATGATTTAATTGAAAACTGTAATAGATATAAGTTAATGTATAATAAGGAATTTAAGTGACTTTAATAGATTGAAGGGGAATTAATTATGAAATTGAAAAATCAATATATTTCAGTTGGGATGAAAGTGCTAACTGTATACTATATAATTTGGTTAATCTTTATTGTAGTATTTAAAATGACATTTTCAATCAATAATTTATTGATTGAGCGACAAATAAATTTACTACCATTTTATTATGACAATACAGTTAATATTAAAGTTATTTTTGATGAGATGGTATCAAATATACTCATTTTTTTACCTTTGGGAATTATGATTAGATCTATTTTATTTCGTAAAAACAATTTAAAAAGTATTCTTTTTGTATTTTTCTTTAGTTTAGCTATAGAGTTTTTACAGTACGCATTGTCAATTGGAGTATTTGATATAACTGATATAATTAATAATACATTAGGTGGTGTATTGGGCGTGGGAATATATAATTTAGCTTTAAAAAAATTTAAATCTAAGTTTAAAGTAGATAAATTTATTTTTTGGATAGCTTTTATTAGTGCTATTTTTATAAGTTTAATATTGATTATTCTTCTTAAATATAATGGTATGTAGATAAAATTAAAGATTTAAGGCTATAATTAAGCGTTGTTTGAGTAAATAAAGGCTTAAGCTACCTAATTAAGAGAGTTATTATAAAAGTATTTATCATATAATTATCTTAACAAAGTTGATATTTATTTGTGGTAAGTTGCAGAGTAATATTTTTGTTTGATAGCAAAAAATATTACTTATATAACTCATTATTAAGATATCTATCGGTATTTTTTCTTAATTGAGTAAGCTTGTAAATCAAGATGTTCTTATTGGAATATTCTACCATAAGAATATCTTTTTTACTTTTATATTCATCGTAAATATTTGATAGTTCTTTTATGCTTAAATTTTTATACTTGTTTTTATCTAAAATAGTTATTGATTTTTCGTATGCAATAATTTGAGTTTTGTATTCGGCATAAAATTCTTTATCTTTAGAGTTTGATTTATAGATTTCATAAATAGATTTATTTATTTTTAAAGTGTTTAAAGCCTCAATTGCAGTATAGATTTTGTTCAAATCTTTTTCTATATCCTTAATTTTATCTAAAGTTTTTTGCCTATTAATGGCTTCTTGTTGAAGTTTATTTTCTAGATCTATATTAGATGTTAGCCCATACTTTCTGAGTTGATTTAAAGTGTCAGCCATAGTATTCATATTGTGCTTCTTTGACCATATTTCATAAGCTTTAGAAGATTGTATCTTTTTATTATTTTTTAAGTCTATTATATTATCAACTTTTTTGTATGCTTTCGTAGAAGAATCAAAATCAATTTTTACGAACTTTTTATTCATATTATTCTCGATTCTTTCCTTGATCTTTTCATTGGTATAATCTTTTCCAAGAGTAGTTTCTTTAGCACGAATAAATCGTCCTTTTTCTCCTTGCTCTTTATGACGAAAAGATAGGTACTTGCCTAATTTGATTTCGTATCCATATTCTTCCATAGTTTTTAAAAAGTTATCATAGCT
>JAQEDR010000004.1 GCA_027669155.1 Peptoniphilaceae bacterium AM52-5BH
ATGCACGAACTTAGTTTGCTTTAGGTGTCGCGATATTATTTGCAATTCATCAATTAATAAAAGGGTACATATATAGTGTACTGGAAAAAGAAAGGATTCTTAATGAAAATTTTAATTTTAGGCTCCAATGGTGGAGTTGCTTCTAAAATCAGTCAAATCTTAAAGGAAAATGAAGCAGATTTTACAGCAAGTGTAAGAGATGAGAAGAAGCTTTCCGAATTAAAAAATCAAGGCATGGATGTTAAGTTAATTGATGTAGTCAAGGATTCTATTGATGATATGGCAAGTAGCTTTGAAGGCTACGATAAGATACTTTTTTCTGTTGGAGCAGGTGGTAAGGGCGGAGCTGAAACTACAGTAAGCGTAGATTTAGACGGCGCCGTTAAAACAATGATTGCTGCAAAAAAGGCTGGCGTCAGTCAATATTATATGATCTCTACCTGGGATTCATCTAGACAAGCTGTAGATAATCCAGCTGACCCAATAAAAACCTACACAATTTGTAAACACTATGCAGACATATATTTGACAGACCTATCAGGCTTAAACTATACAATAATTCATCCATCAACCTTAAATGATGAGGAAGCTAAGGGATCTATAGAAGTAACTGATACTCACTCAACAGAAGTTGCAGTTAAACAAACTATATCCCGTGCTGATGTAGCTACTTTTGTATCTAAGCTATTACTAACTGATGGGTTCAAAAACCAATCAATTCAAATTGCAGCAGGTAATACTGACATAGATGATGCTATAAAGAATATAAAATAAAAAGGCTTAGCACTTAAGAACATCGCTTTTATCTTAAATTTAAGAAAAGCGATGTTTATTCTTGTGCATAGCCTCTTATATAAGCTTACCTACTAGCTCATCATTTTTTATTTCAGTAATTAAGACATCCCTAACTTCATTATCTCCTATATCAGCTTTGACATTTACTCTCAGATAGTTTGTAGAATATCCTGACTTATATCCTTCCATGTCGGACTTGCTTTCAAATAATACAGACAAGGTCTTTCCTATTTGGTTTTTGAGGAAATTTAATCTGTTTACTTCCTCTATTGCTTCTAATTCTTTGAGTCTTTCTTTTTTGACATTGCCATCAACTTCTGGCTTCATAGAAGCTGCCTTTGTCCCATCTCTTTTGGAATATTTGAATAAATGAGTCTTGGCAAATTTAATTTCCTTAACGAAGTCTTTGGTCTCTTCGTGGTTTTTCTCTGTTTCTGTTGGAAATCCTACTATTATATCTGTAGTAAGGCCAGCATTAGGGAAGACCTCTCTTATTAGATTTACCTTTTCTTTGAAAATTTTAGTGTCATACTTCCTATTCATCGCCCTTAAAATATCATCTGAACCTGATTGGAGGGATAGGTGGAAGTGATCGCAGGCTTTTCCTGTCGCCTTCATTCTTTCTAGGAAATCTCTTGTAATGTGCCTTGGTTCCATAGAAGATAGTCTGATTCTCTCAATGCCTTCTGTTTTTGCAACTTCTTCTATTACATCTATTAAGCTTGTCCCATTTCTTAGATCCTTGCCATAGCTTGCAACGTGGATTCCAGTAAGGACTATTTCCTTATAGCCGTTTTGAGCAAGTCTTTTTGCTTCTTTCTTGATTGAAGCCATATCCCTACTTGCTATGTTTCCCCTCGCATAAGGAATAAGGCAGTAGGAGCAATACATATTGCAACCATCTTGGATTTTCATGTATGCACGGGTCATAGCCTCTTGGTTAGATATCTCAAGTTCTTCAATAGTCTTAGTCTCACTAAAGGATAGGACCTTGTCGATTGCCTTTTTGTTTTGGAGGACATTTTCGCAAAGATCAACCACTTCTTCCTTATTTCTTGAGCCTAAGACAACATCAACTCCTTCTATTGCTGCCACTTCCTCAGGTTTTACTTGAGAATAGCAACCCATTACAGCAATGACAGCTTCTGGATTATCTCTTCTTGCCCTTGATATCATCTGTCTAGACTTCCTATCGCTCATATTTGTAACGGTGCAGGTGTTTATTACATAGATATCTGCATTATTTTGTTTTTTTTCATAGCCTCTAGCTTGAAAGATTTCTTCTACAGCTTCGGATTCGTACTGATTAACCTTACAGCCCAGGGTTATTATGTTGAATGTATTTTTCATTAATCAAAAAAGTCCTTTAATTTGTCAAAGAAGGATTTCTCTTCCTTAACTTCTTCTCCTGTGACATTGGCATAGGCTTCTAGGGCCTTTTTTTGCTCCTTGTTTAGCTTCTTAGGAGTTATGACCTTGACAAAGAAGTAGAGATTACCGTTTCTTCCTCTTCTCTTATCATGGATTCCTTCGCCCTTTAATTTAAACTTAGTTCCGGTCTGGGTTCCTGATGGAATTTCGTAGCTTTTGGTTGCTTTAAGGGTAGGAATCTGAATCTCGCCTCCAAGAGCTGCGGTAGTAAAGCTTATAGGCATCTCATAGTAGATATCTAGTCCATCTCTTTTAAATATTTCGTGCTCTTCTACCTTAAGTACTAGGTAGAGATCTCCGTAAGGACCGCCATTTTCTCCTACATGGCCCTTACCAGATACTCTAATGACATTGTTATCTTCAACTCCTGCCGGAATATCTACCTTGACCGTCTCAGACTTAAACTCCTTACCTGTCCCCTTACAGTTCTTGCAAGGCTCTTCTATAACTTGGCCATCTCCTCCGCATTTATCGCATGTAACAGTCCTTGACATAGTACCAAAAGCGGTTTGGCTAACTTGATTGACTACTCCCCTACCATTACACTTGTCGCATGTGTGGACCTTGCTTGGATCCTCGCTTTTTTCTCCATGACATACATGGCAGGCTACTTCATGCCTTACTTGGATCTCTTTGCTAACACCAAAAGCCGATTCTTGGAAAGTTAAGTTTACTACTTGTTGGATATCAGCTCCTTTGATTGGTCTATTGGCTGATCTCGCATTTGAGAAGCCTCCGCCAAATATATCTCCAAACAAGTCTCCAAATATATCTTCAAATCCACATTGAGAAAATCCAGAAAATCCACCTTGGCCACCCTCGAATGCGCTTGATCCAAACCTATCGTATTGACTTCTTTTCTCATCATCGGAGAGGATTTCATAAGCAAGAGTTGCTTCTTTAAACTTTTCAGCCGCCTCTTCGTTATCTGGGTTTAGGTCTGGATGGTATTTCTTAGCAAGTTTTCTATATTCTCTTTTTATTTCACTTTGGCCTGCGGTCTTCTCTACCCCAAGCACTTCATAAGGGTCTCTCATTTATCCTCCATCCACTAAAAAAGGAGCTGTTGCAAATATGAATCCTATCGTCCATCATTAGAAGCTTCTGGGAAAGTAAGTCTAGCCGCCTGTGACTTTTAGGCTTAAGATTTACTTCCCCTAGCTTCTTCTAATACTCGGGACGATTATTCATTCTGCAACATCCCCTCTATTATTTTTCTTTAATTATACTCTTTTGATAATTACTTGCAATCGCAAATTATTCTTCGTCATCATCGATTACTTCGTAATCAGCATCTACTACATCGTCGTCAGCATTTCCGCCATCAGCTTCACCGTTTGCTTCGTTTGCTTTATACATAGCTTCGCTCATTGAGTAGATTTTTTGAGTTAAGGCTTCTGTTTTTGCCTTGATATCATCGATATCATCTGCCTTTATAGCTTCTTCAAGCTTGTTGATTTCAGCTTCTATCTCTTCTTTTTCGCTTCCTTCAATTTTAGCATCTTCTATTGTTTTTCTTGCTTGATATACTAGGTTTTCTGCGTTGTTTTTAGCGTCTATACCTTCTTTTTTCTTCTTATCTTCTTCAGCAAATTGTTCAGCTTCTTTTACCTTTCTATCGATTTCTTCGTCAGATAGGTTAGATGAAGATGTGATTGTAATCTTTTGTTCTTTTCCTGAACCTTGGTCTTTGGCAGTAACATTTACTATACCGTTAGCATCTATGTCGAATGTTACTTCGATTTGTGGAACACCACGTCTTGCTGCTGGTATACCTGTTAGTTGGAATCTACCAAGTGTCGTATTATCTGCTGCCATTTCACGTTCACCTTGAACTACGTGGATGTCAACTTCAGTTTGGCCATCTGCGGCTGTTGTAAATACTTGTGATTTCTTTGTTGGGATGGTTGTATTTCTTTCGATTAGTTTTGTAGCAACTCCACCTAGGGTTTCGATACCTAGTGATAGAGGTGTTACGTCAAGTAATAGTAGATCTTTTACTTCACCACTTAATACACCACCTTGGATAGCTGCACCTAAGGCAACACACTCGTCAGGGTTGATATCTCTTTGTGGTTCTCTTCCGATTAGATTTTTAACAAGTTCTTGAACTGCTGGAACTCTAGTAGATCCACCAACTAGTAGGACCTTTTCTATGTCATTGTGGCTAAGTCCTGCATCCTTGAGAGCATCTTCTACTGGTTTTCTTGTTGCTTCTACTAGATGTTTTGTTAGTTCATCAAACTTAGCTCTTGATACAGTTTGTTCTAAGTGGACAGGTTGACCGTCTACTGCTGTTATAAATGGTAGAGAAACTGTTGTTGATACTGTTGAAGAAAGTTCCTTTTTAGCCTTTTCTGCAGCATCTTTTAGTCTTTGCATAGCTGTAAGATCTTTTGTTAGATCAACTCCAGATTCTTTTTTAAATTCGCTAGCAAGGTATTCTACTAGGGCATTGTCGAAGTCATCTCCACCAAGTTTGTTGTTACCTCTTGTTGAAAGTACTTCGAATACTCCGTCTCCTACTTCAAGGATTGATACGTCGAATGTACCACCACCAAGGTCGTATACCATAATCTTAGATTGATCAGTTTCCTTGTCCATTCCATAAGCAAGGGCTGCTGCTGTTGGCTCGTTTATGATTCTGTCTACCTTAAGACCTGCGATTTGTCCAGCATCCTTTGTTGCTTGTCTTTGAGCATCTGTAAAGTAAGCAGGAACTGTGATTACTGCATTTGTTACTGTATCATTAAGATAGTTTTCAGCATCTGATTTTAGTTTTTGAAGAATCATTGCTGAAATTTCTTCTGGTGTGTATGTCTTACCATCGATTTCTGGTGTTTTCCAATCAGTTCCCATTTCTCTTTTAACAGATGCAATAGTTCTGTCTGGGTTTGTGATTGCTTGTCTTTTTGCTGTTTCACCTACAAGTCTTTCTCCATCTTTTGAGAAAGCTACTATTGATGGTGTTGTTCTATTTCCTTCGCTGTTTGGAATTATAGTAGATGTTCCACCTTCCATTACAGCTACTGCTGAGTTTGTTGTACCTAAGTCAATTCCTATAATTTTAGCCATATTTTCCTCCTATTTACTTACCTTAACCATAGCTGGTCTAAGGACTCTGCCGTTTAGTTTGTATCCTTTTTGGAATGTTTCTATTATATGATTTTCCTCTACTTCGTCGTTTTCTTCGGCAAGGACTGCTTGATGAATGTTGTGATCAAACTCACAACCATCAGATTCGATTTCTTCAAGACCTTCATTTTCTAGGATTTTCATCAACTCTTTCCTAGTCATGATGACACCTTCTACGAAGGCATCGTCTTCATCTGCCTTTTCCAATGCCCTATCGAGATTGTCTATTACTGGTAGAAGTTTTTCTATAAGTGAGCTTTGGGCGAACTTCTTAAAGTCAGCCTTGCTAGCTTCTTCTCTTTTCTTATAGTTTTCGAAATCAGCTAGAAGTCTTTGGTATCTTTCTTGATACTCATTTACTTCTTCTGTTTGATTTGGCTTACTATCTTCTTCGTCATCTACGATTTCGGCCTCTATATAATCTTCTTCGTCTATTTCTTTATCTTCTATATCTAAATTTTCATCTTTTTTTTCTTCATTTGCCAAGACATTTACCTTCCTTTACTCGTTTAATAAGTCAGAAATCATCTTGATACTCGCTATAACATCTCTGTAGTTAATCCTTGTAAGTCCTACAATTCCGATCTTTCCAACTGTGTTTTCATCCACATTGAAAAAAGATGTGATTATAGTGGTATCCTTCAGTAAGTCTATGGCGTTTTCTTCGCCAATAGTGATTACCAAACTATCATCTTCAATATCTGACCAAAGACTTCTTATATCATCTTTACTATCAAATAATTTGATTAGATCTCTGGCCTTTGATAAATCATCAAATTCCTTGAAATTGAAGATATTACCAATTCCTTCGATTTTGACATCTCTATCAGTTCCATCTTTGGAGTTATTATAAATCCTTGTCCCAATTATATCGACAAGACTTTTATAATTTCTAAGGATTTTCTCCTCAAGCTCAACCAGCTTTGTGTTTATATCAGAAAGCTTAAGTCCAACTAATTCGTGATTTAATATCAAATTGATATTTCTTAAATCTTCATCGCTTATCGGAAAGTCTAAGATAATCTGATCATTTACCAAAGAACCATTATCAAAAACTGCTATTAGTAAGAGAAAGCTCTCACTTACCCTTATTAGTTCAATACTTACAATCTTTGAAATCTCTTTCTTGTAACTTACTGATACAGCTGTAAGATTAGTCATAGCTGCCAAAGTTTTGGTCGCAGTCTCAATGATGTCGCTAGCATTGTGGTATCTCTTATCGAGAATTTCTCTGATATTTTTGACATCGTAATTGTCACTGACACCCACAAGGCCATTTTCCAAAAGGTAGTCGACAAATAGTCTATAACCCTTATCAGAAGGCAATCTGCCACTAGATGTATGAGCTTTCTTCAAGAATCCCTTTTTCTCTAGAGTACTCATATCGTTTCTTATAGTAGCCGGCGATACATCAAATGAGTAATCATCAGCCAAAGACTTAGAGCCTACTGGCTCTCCTTTAAAAATATATGAGTCTATGATAGAGAAAAGTATTTGCGTTCTTCTATCTTTCAAAGCTTCTCACTCCTTTTAGCACTCTTTACTTCCGACTGCTAATTATAGTATACTTAGTCTAAAACCATTGTCAAGTAAATAATATTAAATTATAAATCTGCAACCTGATATGTATAAGTTCATTGGCTTTTATAATTATTATGAGGGGAACATTCTTAATTTCTCTAATAATAAGTTAAATTAATGTAAAATATTAGTTTTAGATAAATTCCCTATTCTAATAAGATGCCCATTTATGGTATACTTTAATCAAGAACATAAAGGGGATATATTATGAATAAGAAAGTTTTAATTATAGAGGATGATAATGATATAAATGATCTAGTCTCAAGCTTTTTGACAAAAAATGGATTTGTTTGTAAAAAAGCATACTCTGGAACCGAATCCCTATTATATCTTAAGGATGATTTTGACTTATTTATCCTAGACCTCATGCTACCTGGCATGGATGGAGAAAAAGTCATAGAAGAAATAAGAAAAGTGACAAGCGCGCCTGTTTTGATTTTATCTTCAAAAGATTCTATGGATTCTAAACTTGCCCTGCTTAGAGGTGGTGCTGATGATTATATGACCAAACCATTCAACCTCGAAGAATTAGTTGCCAGAGCAAATATTCTTACAAAAAGAATAGAAAAACAAAACAAGAACAATATTAGCTATAAATCTCTAAGTCTAGATCCTCTTAATTACCAGGCCTTTATCGATGGCAATCTCCTTAACCTAACAAAAACTGAATTTAAAATCCTGGAGCTTTTAATATCAAATCCTAAACAAGTTTTCACCAAGGAAAACTTATACGAATATTGCCAAGGAGATTATTATCTTGCAAATGACAATTCTATCAATGTCCACATATCAAATCTTAGAAAGAAGGTAAAAAAATATACCGACGAAGACTACATAGAAACTGTCTGGGGCATTGGATTTAAGCTTGCTTGAACATATTCCCATCTTAATGATGGGTTTTTTAATCTTTATGATTTCTTTAAACTTTATATAAGCTTTATTAATTTTTTCCTGATATTATACTTATAGATAAAACATATGAAAGGAGCTTTTATGAATCCAATAATTCAAACAAATAATTTAACAAAAACTTTCGGAGACCATAAGGCAGTTAATAACATAACACTTACAGTTAATCAAGGAGATATATATGGCCTTATCGGTAGAAACGGTGCTGGCAAAACCACCCTTATGAAGATCATTTCAAATTTGTCTACTCCCACTTCTGGGACCTATCAAATTTTCCCTGGGTCAGAGAGAACTAATAAGCTAAATAATACTAGAATTTCTGCCCTCATAGAAAATGTAGGTTCCTACCCAACTATGACAGCCTATGACAATATGCTACTTAAAGGCAAGTCAATGGGATTAACAGGAGATAGATACATATATGAAACCTTGGACCTTTTGGGTCTTGGAAAAGTAGGTAAGAAAAAGGTCAAGGATTTTTCTCTAGGTATGAAACAAAGACTGGGAATATCCCTCGCCCTTGTTGGCAATCCTGATATTATGGTCCTAGATGAACCAATAAATGGTCTTGATCCACAGGGAATTATAGACATTAGAAATATAATTGTAGACTTAAATAGGGAAAAAAATATAACTTTCCTAATTTCTTCTCATATTTTGGATGAACTTGCAAAAATTGCTACAAATTTTGCAATAATAGATAATGGTACACTAATTGGAAATTTTTCGAAAAAAGATTTAGAAGAATCAACTAAAAATAGGATTGAACTTATCACAGATAACCCAAAAAAGACAATTCTTGCCCTAGATAAGGAAAATATAGGACCATACAAATTAGTCGATGAAAATATGATTCATATATATGTAGATACTGAATTTACCAACCATATAATCTCTTGTCTTTATGAAGCAGGTATAAAAATCAATTATTTTAACGTCCACAACACATCTTTGGAAGAATACTATATCAAATTAATAGAAAATAAAGGAGTTTAATATGTTAAATCTAATGAAAATGGAATTTACTAGAATATTCAAAAGCAAATATGTCTTAGTTATATTTTTAGCTACTATACTTACATTTTTGATCACAGTTGGCCTTGTAGACTATACAAGCAAAAATATTGATAACTTAGAGCAAAATATAAGCCAAACAAGTGATGAAAATACAAACGGAGTCAAAGTTGATATTAATAAAAAACAGGCAGAAGAGTTGACAGATTCTGGTGAGGATTTTGTCATATCTTCTTTTTCACAATCAACCTACCTTATATTTCTAATAATCTTTGGAGCGCTTTTCTTTAGCAATCCTTATGCTCACGGCTTTGTGAAAAACTTTTTAGGAATGGAGAAAAACAAGGGGACTTATAGTTTGGCTACATTTCTTGTCGCTTCCCTATTTGTCCTTGTAAGTTTTGCATTAGCTGCTATGATTCTAACCATATCCGTTCCATATATTAATAATGGCATGCTAAAGATAACTGATTACGCTAGATTAATCAAAATCCTTTCTGTAGAGTTAGTATCTCACATTTCATATCTCGCAGTAATTCTACTTGCAGCAACATTTACAAGGTCAACATCCAAAACCTTGATGTTTACTTTTTTGTACCCAACAATTTTCTTTAACTTTTTAAGAGGAATTGGAGATCAGTTTTTATCCCTATTTATAGATTTGCCTGATGACTTTTCTGTTGCAAACTTTGTTAATATTGGTAATATCATTTCAACAAGCTTTTCAAGCTCAAATGAGGACCTAATTAGAGCTCTAGTTGTTGCTATAATTATAGGTGCCATAGCTTTGATCCTATCTTATCTTATAATAAATAAAAAAGACATTTAGAAGGGAAATATTATGATTGCTAACCGGATTTTAATTTTATTACTTATAAGCTCGCTTGCTGCTAATTTTCTAATGATAAGAGAAATTTACAAAATAAACGACCAGGTAAAATTCCTCATAGAAAATAATTCTCAAATGAGAATAAGTACAAGTTTTTCTATAAGGCCTTTTGTGGTCTTTGCTGAGATTATCAATAATTTTCTGGATAGCTTTCATAATAAAGAAAAAATTTATATCAACAAAGAAAGATACTTGCAAAATACCATTAGAGGACTTTCTCACGATATTAGGACTCCCCTAACTTCTCTTGACGGCTACTTGCAAGTTGTTAGAGATAGCGTGGAAGATCCTAAAAATAAAAAATACTTTGATATAATGAAAAATCGTATCGAAAGTCTAAATAGTATTCTTGACCAGCTTTTTACTTTTGTAAAGCTCCAGGAAGAAGAATACAAGCTCGAAATGGAAAAAATCGATATATCACGCCTTGCTCTAGAAACCTTATTTAACTATTACGAGGACTTTAAATACAGAAATTTAGATCCTAAGATTAATTTTGATAAGGATAAAATTTTTATAAGGGCAAACACCGATGCTTTAGAAAGAATTTTTCAAAATATTTACAAAAATATTCTCGAACACGGTGATAATCCTCTTAGCCTAAGTCTTTCAGAAAATAATGGAAAAGCTCTATTTATAAGCAAAAATAGAATTAAAGGCGACCTTAAAATAAACAAAGACGATCTTTTTAAAGAATTTTATAAGGCAGATAATTCTAGACGAGGTTCTTCTACAGGTCTAGGTCTTGCTATTACAAAGGCTTTGGTCGAAAAATTAGGCGGTCAAATTACTGCTGACATAGAGGATGACATTTTTATAATTAAAATAATTTTTGACACAATCTAAAAAACTTCCTAGTTAGTTTCTTGGAAGTTTTTTAGATTATATCAACCTATTTCAACAAAAGTGATTTTATCACTACTTTTTATTTTAATTGTATTTGTAGAAGCCTTGACCAGATTCAATTCCAATATGGCCTTTATCAGCCATTTCTTTTAGCTTAATCATTGCCTTGCCAATTGGTGTGGAAGAGTCATTTGATGCTGGGTTGTTGCTTAAGATATTAATTACTGTTGTTAAACCAACTATATCTATTATCTCGAAAGGTCCTTTTGGAGAACCTGTACCGATTTTCCAGTCCATATCAATATCAACTGGGTCTGCTACGTCATTTCCGTAAAGAGTTAAGCCTGCATTTATTACTGGAACAAGGATTGAATTTAGGATGTAGCCAGGTTGTTCTTTTTTAATTACTGCTGGGTACATACCAATTGATCTTGCAAATTCAACTACTGCATCAAAAGCTTCATCAGAGGTCCTATCGTGTCTCATAACCTCAGCTAGATTTTGTCTATGGATATTATTTGCGAAGTGTAAGTGCAAGTATCTTTCTTCCCTTCCAGTAAAATCTTTAAGCATTGATGGCATGAAGGTTGAAGAGTTTGAAGCAAGTATTGCATCATCCTTTAAGATATCCTTAATCTTCTCATAAAAGGCCCTTTTCTCATCAATTTTCTCTGCTATAGCCTCTATAACAAGATCACAATCAGCAAAGGCCTCTTCTAAGTCGACTGTATATTTTAAATCTTTGTAGGCTTTCTCGTTATTTTTCTTTAACTCTTCGATCTTTTCTAAATTTATATCCTTAACATCATCAAAAAATGACCTAGGATAGTTTGGGAATTCTGCTCCGATGTATCTTGGTGCAAGTTCCAATTCTTTCGTATAAGTCTCATATACCTTGTTAATCCTTGGCTTAGCTCTTTCAATCGAACCTTCGCTTCTTCCCCATATAGTAACGTCAAAACCATGAAAGGCAGCGGCATAGGCAATTTGAGCTCCCAAAACTCCACCGCCGGCTACAGTTATTTTTCTAATTTCCATAAAATCATCTCCTTGTATGTTCTATAAGATATTTACCCACTTAGGAGAATATAATTCACTAAAATTAAATAATTTCAAGATAAAATTCATTGGAAAGGCTCATACTCTTTTTAGTAAAATAGAAATTATCATCTATCTTATAAAAGTCCTGACCCTCAAATTTTGCTATCGCATCTTCATATTTAACTAGGAAATCGCAAGCAAATTTTTCTCTAAACTCAGCTAGATTTATGCCCGCGCTTTCCCTAAGCTTAAAGATAATATATTCCTTCTCCCTTTCATCCTTGTCTATAAATTCTTCAAAGACAAGGGGATACTTGCCTTCTCTAATAGCCTCATCATATTTTACAAAGTTTCTAGTGTTGGTATATCTCTTATTAGATAGAAATCCCGAAGCTCCTAGGCCAAAGGCTATATAATCATCTATATTCCAGTATTTCTTGTTGTGAATTGACTCCTTGCCATCTCCTGCAAAATTTGATATCTCATATATTTTAAGTCCCAATTTATCTAAGCTATCAACAAGATATGAAAATATAACTACCTCTAGGTCATCTTCCATCAAGTCTAGCTTGCCCTTTTTTATCTAAAGCATAAAATCTTGATCCTTCTTCTAGAATAAGAGAATACCATGATATGTGTTCAGGAGAAATCTTTTTTACCATAGCTAGTTCATTTTTAACAGACTTATAAGTTTGCCTTGGAAGATTGAGCATGAGGTCAAAGGATAAGTTGTCAAAGCCAGCATCCCTGATCATATCTATATCTTTTAGGGCAATATCCGCTGTATGATTTCTGCCAATTTCTTTTAAGACTTCATCATCAAAAGATTGGACACCAAGAGAAATCCTATTGATACCAATATCCTTATAGATTGCTAGTTTTTCCTTAGATATAGAGTTTGGATTACATTCTATGGTAAATTCTTTTATTTTCTCTATCTTAAATTTCTTTATTTCATTTACTATTTCTTCAATATATTTTGCATCTACATAAGAAGGAGTACCCCCACCTATGTGAATAGTATCTATTTCTATATTTAGTCTTTCTTGGTAGAGCTTAATTTCCTTTATTAAATTTTTTATATAGGGTTCAACCCTATTTTCTACATTCATATATGCACAAAAATCACAGTAATAGCACTTTTTTTGACAAAAAGGAATATGTATGTAGCATCCAACTTTTTCCATTTTTTCTCCTTTATATAAAAAAAGATGGCAATGCCATCAATTTTTAGTATATAATATTATAATTTTCTAAGCTTTGTAAAAAGATATCTCTTTTTTCCTTATCCTTATCGATAACAATGGCTTGTTCACTTATTCCTTCTTCTAATAAAACAAATAGAGTATCCAACAAGAAATTTTCGCTACCAACCACATAAAAATATGAGTCTGACCTATCATTAGCAAGCTCTTTTATTTTCTCAAGATAGTCGCTTCTACTATCTAGCCAATATTTGACTAAAAGTGATCCGTCAATATTTTCAAAATCACTTTCGTAAAGATGAGTATCCTTGGTATTTACATTTACACTTATGAATTCTGGAATATCTGTGTTATCTTCTTCAAATCTTTTTATAAGTGGCCTAATAGTTGACATTGCAAGACCTTGAGAAAGGGCAACAAGCGGTCTATTTTCTCTTATTAAGGACATGTGAGATTTTAGCTTAAAAATTGTTACTGTATCTCCAATCTTAAGAGACGATAAAGTCTTCTTAAAAGGTGATTTTCTTATAGGAATTTTTGTAGTAAATCTAATATTCCCCTCACTTGTAAGTGTGTTTATACTTAAGTGATGAATTAGTTTTTTATTTACCTCTCCTGTCTCATCGTAACCTGGTAGAGCCAGATGAAAGCTAGAACCCTCATCCCAATTTAAATCATCGGGTTTTTCTAAGGTATATGTCCATACATACTTGTATTCTTCTTTTATATCCAAAATCTTAACTTGAAATTTATCCATAATATCTCCTTACTGATAATTGTTATCACTAAGAACACTATACTTAATTTTTAATTTTCTTCATCTGGAATATCCAGTTTTCTTTTTCCAATGTTTAATGTATCACTAATATATTTAAAAAATAGTTTATAATCATAAATCCAATTATCAATTATTCCAGACCTATAAATTCCTACAATAAATATAAATACAACTGGCAACAATATGGCTCCCATCACTCCAAAAAGTTTAAGTCCAGCATAAAGAGCTATAACTGATAGAATTGGGTGTATATCTGCAGAACTTCCTATTACCTTTGGAGCTATGACTTGTCTAAGCCCAGTCCAAGCTGTCAATACAATCAATAGTCCTAAGGATTTTATGGTATTATCAAAGATAAGTAGTTCTATTATTGACCATGGCAAGAGGACTATTATAGGACCAATCATAGGAAGTAGGTCTACAAATCCTAATATTAGGGCTATTGGCATGAAGTATTGTTGGCCTATGAAAAACAGGAAAATCGCCATTATTATTGTGCACAGAAAGGCTAGTTTTAGTTGGGATTTTATATAATTCCAGGTTGAATTCTTAAAGACAGCCCTTATCAAAGAAAGGTTATTCTTTGACTTTTCTGGTATCAATAGATGGTATTTATCATAAACATTTTGCATATCGCCAAGTATTATATAAAATGCAACTACAAAAGTAATCACAAAAAATATTATTTCATTGGAGGTATTTATAAAAGCTTGGGTAAAGCCAAAGGTAATATTGATTGCGTTTTTTTGTAAGCTACCCAACCATTCATACAAAGACTTAAGTCCAGACCTTATTGTGTTTGATACATAGTCTGGCATGAGGTTAATCTGTGAATTGGCATCATTGATCCAAGTATTTACAGAAGATACAATCTTATCCCAATTGCTAATGATATTACCTACCAAGCCAGAGACTTGATTTACTATAAACTGAACAAACCATATCAAGAAAAATAATAGAAGCAAGAGCAGGATTGTACCAAGCAGGTAGGATACCGCCTTGTGTTTGATTGGCAGGATATGGTCAATCTTTCTTATAGATGGTGCCAATAATCCCACGATTACTAGAGCTAGTATTATGGGCATGAGGGCATTTAATAGGGCTGGTGCAAGGAATAATAAAAATAATATGGTTAAAATAATAATTGTTGTTCGTAAAAATATTCTTTCATAAAGTTCTTTATTTCTCATGGCATCTCCTTTAATATTTGATAATATTATTATATCAAAAAGAGTGAGGAGGGCAAAATGGATATCGAAAAAATATATAGAATATACTTTGAAGATGTTTATAGATTTTTGCTCTCTTTGAGTAAAAATAAGGACGTAGCCCAGGATATAACAAGCGAAACTTTTCTAAAAGTCATAAATAATAGTAAGAAAATAGAAAATACTAGAAATATTAAGGCCTATATTTTTACTATAGCAAAAAATACTTACATCAACTACTATAATCAAAACTACCAGCTTAGCTGGTAGTTTGCACAGCGCCTATAAGGCGCGAATACCGGCACGCCCCTATTGGGGCTGTCGAGTATTCTGTCACATGCACCACTATCCCAACTACTGCTTAAGCAGTTTTTTTATTTGTTCTTATTTACTGACTTTCCCGTAAACGGGTCATAGTATTCCTAAATACTTATTTGGTCAGTGTAACAATCTTTTTTTAATTGATTTTGTACATATTCCTTTATTTTATTTCCATTCAGTATTTTATAAACTATTCTTGTCCAAGTTTTAACCTCCTTATTTAATTTTGTATGTGACTATCACAATTACACCTTAAGTAGGTTTTCTTGGTGCTTTAAGCTAAAGATTAATCCCTCCTCCTGCATAGCAGGTGATTTATTGTTTCGATCTCTTTCGTTCGCTCAACTCACTAATCACAAATTGACAGGGAAAATACAAGCTCACCTAAAGCAAAGTAAAACACAATGCAATAATTAGAATAATTCTAGCGGAATACAAAAGTTTCAAAGACATAAAATAATATAGCCAACACAAAATAGGGGATATTATAAGCAACATCGCTAGAAAAATAACAGGATCCTAACACAGGATATTTATTTCAAGAAAAACTAGACAAAAATCCTTTTCTTAACGAGAACGAAATAAGAGAAATATCTATAATTTAATATAAATCTTATTGATTGTTAACAATTATATTATTTCTACAAAAAACTCATTGGAAAGGCTCATTCCCTTTTTGGTAAAATAGAAATTATCATCGATTTTATAAAAGTCCTGACCCTTGAATTTTTCTATCGCATCTTCATATTTAACTAAGAAATCACAAGCAAATTTTTCTCTAAACTCAGCTAGATTTATGCCCGCGCTTTCCCTAAGCTTAAAGATAATGTATTCTTTCTCTCTTTCATCTATATCTATAAATTCCTCAAAAACAATAGGATACTCTCCTTCTCTAAGAGCCTTATCATATTTTACAAAGTTTCTCGTGTTGTTATATCTCTTATTAGACAAAAATCCCGAAGCTCCCAGGCCAAAGGCAATATAGTCATCTATATTCCAGTATTTCTTATTGTGAATTGACTCCTTGCCAGCTCTTGCGAAATTTGAAATCTCATATCTTTTAAGACCCAATTTATCTAATTCATCAACAAGATATGAAAAGATATCGACCTCAAGGTCTTCATCCATCAAGTCTAACTCTCCTTTTTTATCTAAAGCATAAAATCTAGATCCCTTATCTAAGATTAATGAATACCAGGAAATATGATCTGGAGTAAGGCTCTTTACCATTTCTAGGTCTCTTTTGACAGAATCGAAATCCTGGCCAGGTAGATTAAGCATAAGGTCAAAGGATAAATCAAAGCCAAAGCTTTTAATAAGCTTAATGTCTCTTATGGCTATTTCTTTATTGTGATTTCTACCAATATTTCTTAGCACCTTATCATCAAAGGACTGGACTCCTAGGGAAATCCTAGTCACACCCAGATTCTTATAGGCTTGTAATTTAGCTTCATCTATAGAATTAGGATTGCATTCTAGGCTAAATTCTTTGATATCTGTATCAAATTCCCTTACTTCTCCTATAATTTTCTCAATATATGAAGGATTAATATAAGAAGGGGTCCCACCACCTATATAGATTGTATCAATTGCAAGGTCCATATTCTCTCTATAGAGGTGGATTTCTTTTATTAAATTGTCGATGTATGTGTCAATCCAATTTTCGAGTCCCTCAAATGCTGCAAAGTCACAATAATAGCATTTTTTCTCACAAAAGGGAATGTGGATATAGCAACCAACTTTTTTCATAAACTTCCTATCTCAAATCACTTTCAACTACAATGATCTCACTGTCTCTAAGTCCTTTAAGCTCAATCTCGCAACTTCCTTCAATCCTAATAAGATCTCCTCCTGGGTAGGCCTTTGACTTATATTCGATTAAACCAATTCTTACAAAGATTAGAGTATTTGGGTATTTGGCCTTAATGATGGCCTCTCCTCCCAATTTTAAATCCTTGTGGTAGATAATTTGCTTATCGAATTTTTTAATTGCTTTGTTATCTTCCATCTCGCTAACTTCAGTTTCCTTATCCGTTTTGCTAGCTAAATAATTTTCAAAATCTTCCTTACTTAGGATATATTCATGAGTCACTTCCATGGTTCCCATATTAGTCTTTGTAAGATGAGAAGAATAATACTTGTAATTTAATTTCTCATGGAGCTTTTTGGATTTGAAATTTCCTCTGTAGAATCCTCCAACTAAAACATCTAGTCCGACTTCGTCGAATAGGTAGGAAATAAGGATCTCCAAGGCCTCTGTCATTATTCCTTGATTTTGAAAGTCTGTTGCTAAGACAAAACCAAGCTCTGCTGCCTTCTTGTCAGCTAGGTTTTCAAAAAATTCTCCATCATACTTATGGATTCCTATTGAACCTATAACCCTGCCGTCCATATCTATGGCTAGGATATTCTTATCCCTTATAAATGTATCTAGGATTTCTTCGCTTTCCTCCTTTGACTTATGGTGAAACCAACCTGCCGCCTCTCCAAGTCCAGGAGTCTTGGCGTAGTTATAGAAATCGTCTAGGTCAGTTTTCCTAAAGGCTCTAAGTTTTATCCTTTCGCCTTCAAGTATAAATTTATCTATATTAATATCAATATTCATAATTTCTCCTATGTAAAAAGGCGACTTTCGTCTTACATCGCCGCCTTTATAACTAACAAGTCACTATCTTCTATTGCTTTAAGGGAGTGGACTTCATTTGGATCCATCCTGATTATATCGCCAGGAAGGATAAGGTCTTTCCCATCTTCTCCAGTGAATTCAACCTTGCCGTTATAAATAACAACTATAACAGTCTTGTCAGACTTATGACTTGGTATTTCTTCGCCAGATTTTATCTGTAGGTGGGTCACTTGTAGTTTTTCTTCATCGATTAGATGTTCAAACTTCCCATCCAAAATATTTGCACTTATCTTTTTCATAAATCCTCCTTACAAAAACTCATGATTGTTAGCCGCCATAAACATGGTAGCTCTTTTCTTATCATTTAGATCAATCATTATATCCTTATCGTCTACTCCAAGTTCTCTGAGGGTTACGATATTATCTAGGAGGAACTCATTGCTTCCTACTACATAGAAGATAGAATCCTTAGCTTCCATTTCTCTTAAGGTCTCAAAGAAGTTTGCCCTGGAGTCCACCCAAACTTGTCTAAATATCTTGTCATCTACTTTAGAAATCTCGGATTCAAATAGATGATTGTCCTTCCTTGCTACATTTATACTTAAAAGTTCTGGAATGCCACTTGGATCTTTTTTGAATTTATTGATCAAAGGTCTCATTGTTGTAAGGCCGATTCCCATAGATAAAAGAACAATAGGTCTATTTTCTCTTCTAAGCTTCATATGGCATCTGACCTTGAAGAATTCCAGATAATCTCCTACCTCTTTTTCTAAAAGAGCCTTCCTAAAGTCAGACTTTCTTATAGAAAACTTGGTCGTAAAGTTCACAGTATCATCATCTGTTAGGGTGTTGATACTAAGGTGGTGGACGAGTTTCTTATTAACCTCTCCCCCTTCATTAAAACCAGGGATGGCTAGATGAAAGCTTGAACCTTCCTCCCAACTAAGTCCCTCTGGCTTTTCTAGGGTATAGGTCTTAACATTCTTAAACTCATCTTTTATATCTAAAATCTTAACTTTATAAATCTTGTAATCTGTATTTTCCATAAATTCTCCTTAATGATAATTACTATCAACATTATCACTATACCCAATTTTCTTAAGAATAATAATTTATAGGAGTTCTCCAACAAGATTTCTTAGTGTCGGGAGGACTTCTTCCTCAAAGAATGGATTCTTGGCCATCCATCTGTTATTTAAGGGGCTAGGATGGACTATAGGAAAGTATGCTGGCAAATATTTATCAAAAGACCTAACCGTTTCAGTGAGATTTTTCTTAAAATTATCCTTTAGGTAAAATTTCTGTGAGTAAGCTCCTATGAGAATTGTAAGTTCTATGTTTTTAAGATTTTCTAGTAGGTAGGGATGATATTCCTTCGCTATAAATCTTCTCGGAGCCTTATCTCCCGACTTGCCCTTACCTGGATAGTAGAAATCCATAGGAATTATGGAAAAATCTTCTCCATGGAGTCTATCTATATCAATTCCAAGCCAATCAACTAGTCTTTCACCGCTCTTATCATTGAACAATACCCCTGTTTCTTCGACTCTTTTTCCTGGAGCTTGGCCTATTATTAAAATCTTGGAATCTTTATTTATTTGAAAGATTGGATCAATTCCCCTTTTGCTGTAGGCTTTATTTCTTTTATCTTTCTTTAACTTTTCTTTGAATTCTCTGATATTCATAAAAACTCCTTAAAGAAAAAGCAACCTCTTGGATTGCTTTGTTTTTACTTATTCCTTATTAACTTAGTATTAATCCTAAGTTTCATAAGCTTTCTATTCATCGTCTAATTTTAGGACAGCGAGGAAGGCATCTTGTGGAACTTCTACGTTTCCTAGCTGACGCATTCTCTTCTTACCTTCTTTTTGTTTTTCAAGAAGCTTTTTCTTTCTTGAAATATCACCGCCGTAGCATTTAGCTATAACGTCTTTTCTTAGAGCTCTTACAGTCTCCCTTGCTATAACCTTGCCACCAACAGCAGCCTGGATTGGCACTGCGAATTGTTGTCTTGGAATCTCTTCCTTAAGCTTTTCTACAATTCCTCGTCCTCTAGTATATGCACTATCTCTGTGAACTATTAATGATAGGGCATCTACGGTCTTATCGTTGATTAGTATATCAAGCTTAACAAGGTCAGACCTATCATAGCCTATTAGCTCATAGTCTAGAGAAGCATATCCCTTTGATCTTGATTTAAGTGAATCAAAGAAGTTATATATTACTTCATTTAAAGGAATCTTATACTTAATTGAAACCCTATTTTCATCTATATAGGTCATGTCTATTAGCTCGCCCCTTCTCGATTGGGCAAGGTCCATAACTTGACCTATATAATCTTTAGGGGTGATTATCTCAGATCTTGTGATTGGCTCTTCTATATAGTCTATCTCTGTTGGATCAGGGAAATCATTAGGGTTCTGTAACTCTAACATTTTATCAGATCCTTTAAGTTTGACATCATAGATTACCGATGGAGCTGTCGCAATGATATCTAGGTCGTATTCTCTTTCTAGCCTTTGGGTTATGATATCCATATGGAGAAGTCCCAAAAAACCTGCCCTAAGACCAACACCCAAGGCTTGTGAGTTTTCTTGCTCAAAGACTAGGGCTGCATCATTTACTTGAAGTTTTTCAAGGGAATCACGTAGCTTATCAAAGCTTTCTCCCTCTGCTGGATAAATTCCAGAATATACCATAGGAAGAACTTCCTTGTAGCCAGATAGGGGCTTATCTGTAGGATTATCAATAGTAGTTATTGTATCACCGACTCTAGCATCCTTTACTTCCTTGATGCTTGCTTCGATATAACCTACATCTCCACTCCTAAGCTCCTTTGTAGCTATTCTTTGCTTCATAGTGTAGCCTACGGTATTTACTTCGTATTTTTTCCCTGTATTCATCATGACAATCTCATCGCCAGGTCTTACTACACCCTCGAAGACTCTTACATAACATATTACTCCTACATAAGAGTCATAGTAAGAATCGAAGATTAAGGCCTTAAGTGGCTTATCGTCATGGTCTTCTGGGGCTGGGACATTGGCTACTATATCTTCTAGAACATCTTCTATATTTAGTCCCGTCTTTGCAGAAATTTGTGGCGCATTATCCGCATCAAGTCCAATCTCGTTTTCTATTTCAGTTTTTACTTCGTCTGGCCTTGCTGATGGTAGGTCGATTTTGTTAAGTACTGGCAAGATCTCTAGGTCTTGCTCGAGGGCAAGGTAAGTATTTGCAAGAGTCTGAGCCTCAACACCCTGACTTGCATCAACAACAAGAATTGCTCCCTCACACGCCTTAAGTGATCTTGAAACTTCATAATTAAAGTCGACGTGTCCTGGAGTATCTATTAGGTTTAGCTCGTAAACTTTGCCATCCTTGGCCTTGTAGTGGATTTTAATTGACTTTAATTTTATTGTTATTCCTCTCTCTTGCTCCAATTCCATATCATCGAGCATTTGATTAGACATCTCTCTTTTAGATAGATTTTCACTTTTTTCTATTAGTCTATCTGCAAGAGTGCTCTTACCATGGTCGATATGGGCAATAATAGAGAAATTTCTAATATTC
Source organism: Peptoniphilaceae bacterium AM52-5BH (assembly GCA_027669155.1). Lineage (GTDB taxonomy): Bacteria > Bacillota > Clostridia > Tissierellales > Peptoniphilaceae > Anaerococcus. The sequence goes on from JAQEDR010000004.1 coordinate 21,353, forward strand.
TCTTTCTTCTTCATATAGCTCCTTATTCTTCATCTGGGTATGGATTGTGATCGATTAGACCTGCCCTATTTATAGGATAAAATCTTACAAAGGCATGGCCTACAAGTCCATCTTTATAAATAGGTCCAAAGCTTCTAGAATCATTACTTGCTCCAGGTATCCTATTATCTCCCATAACGAAATACTCATCATCTCCCAAAGTCCATTCACTAATCTCGGTTGAAGGATCTGTTTCTGGTATGGATGTGTAGTTTTCGTCAAGTTCTACTCCATTTACAAAAACCTTGCCATCTTCAATCTTAACAGTATCTCCTTCTTCTCCTATAACTCTTTTGACGTAGAGTCTATTAGGATGATCTGGAGCTTTGAGTATCACTATATCGCCTCTCTTAAAGTCTTTAAACCTACTCCCTATCTTATCTACTAGGAGAATATCTCCGTCGTGGAGGGTATTTAGCATAGATTTTCCTGAAACTTTAGTTGCATCGATGATAAACATCTTTACAAGTATGGTAATGATTAGGGCAATAGCTATGGTCTTGACCCAATCCCAAATTGCATAAAGTATTCCGTCTTTTTTAGATTCTTTATTATTTTCACTCATATTTACCTCTCATTTCTATTAAATTATATACTAAATTTCTTTTTCTTCCAAATTATTGGACAATTTTAAAAAAATCCTTGTTTAATATCCTAATTTATGGTAAAATGTATCAGTCGAACAAAAATATTCGGGAAAGAGGTGAAAGTTAAATGGCAAATATTAAATCTAGTAAAAAGAGAATCGACGTCGCTAGAAGAAACACTCTAAGAAACAAATCTAGAAAAAGCGAAATCAAAACACTAATCAAAAGCTTTGATGCTGCTATAGAAGAAAAAGACGTTGAAAAAGCTACTGCTATCTTTAAGAAAGCTGACAAAAGATTAAAACAAGCTGAAGCTAAAAACGTAATGCACAAAAACAAAGTTGCAAGAACAACATCAAGATTAGCTAAGGCTCTAAATCAAGTAAATGCATAATAATAATGAGTGAATATCAGTATCGGATCCTCACATATGTCTACTGATAATCACTCATTTTTTATTTTATAATTTTTCCTATGAGAATTTTAAGTTCTAGGTCCATATCAAAGGCACCGCTTTTCTGTCTAACTTCCATATCGAATAGACTGTCGTGTAAGCTAAAAAGCTCTTCTAGGCTAAAATTTCTAGCAAAACCCTTGACCTTTCTTAGCTCAAAGGAAGATATGCCCAAGGATTTTTGTATGAATGAATCATTAAAGCCACGACTAGTTAAGGATTTAATTCCTATAAGGTTTCTCACCTGTCTTATAATCATGTGATAGATCATAAAGAGGTCTTCGCCGGATTTTCTCATAGTCTCATAGACTTCAATAGACCTTTTCCCATCCTTAGTCGAAAGAGCATCAGTTAGGTTAAAGATATTAAGATTTAAGATCTCATTAAGCTGAGCCTTTACATCTTCTGCCGTAACTATTTCATCTGACGAGTTTGCAATAATCTTATCTATGGTATTGGAAACATCGTATAATTTTATCTCGCTATCCTTATTAAGATAAGAAAATCTATTTATAATATCATCTATAAGAGATTTTTTGATCTTTTTATTTGCCCTTGTAAACTTCTTTCCTATAAAAGACTTTAGTTCATTCTTATCTAATCTTGCGATTTTGACAACAGAATCCATCTTTGCTAGTTTCTTATAAAATTTCCCCTTGAAGGGTGGATTGTCTGATATAATAAACAAGCTTGCATAGGCTGGGAAGTTGTCAATATCAGCTGTTAAGTGATCGGTAAGATCCTTGTAGTTTTTGATCCCTCCTTTGGATAGGTCTATGTTTCTTAAGATAATAATCTTCCTATCTTCCATAACTGGCAGGGTCTCTATTGAGTTTTTTATTACTTCATAATCCTCGCCTCCCTTTAAATCTATAAAGTTAAAGTCAGGGATACTAACCTGATTTCTCGCCTCTTCTATAATTGAATCAGTGAGAAAGTCCTCCTCAGAGTCAAACAAATAGACCCCACTTATATCCTTGTCTAGAAATTTTTTCATAAATTCCATATAATTCATCTAAAATATCCTCCCTTAAGAAATCTCTCTATCTCAAAGTCCTTATTAAATCTCATCTCGACCATCCCGTCAGTCTGGCTATTATAAATCTTCCTGTCGTATACATTATCCAAAACTTCCTTGTGGGGATGACCGTAAACATTGTATCTTCCTGCAGAAATTAATACGACTTTAGGATTTACCTGCTCCACAAAGTCCCTACTAGTAGAAGTCTTTGAACCATGGTGGGAGAGCTTTAATATGTGAGCTGTATCTTTTATATTTCTTTCAAATTCACTCGGCAAATCTCCCAAGGTCATTATCTTAACTGACCTTATATCAAGGATCAGCCCCATAGAATTTGCATTTTCATTAGAGTCGTAGCCCTCATCGATTACTCTAATGTAGCCTGATTTAAGCTTAATCCTATCTCCCTTTTTTAGGATTTTGGGCTTATATTTTCTAAGGGAATTCTCATTAAGCTTATTGGTGTAGATATTTTTTACATGAAAATTATCCCAAACTAAGTCCAGATTTCCCATATGGTCCTTATCCTCATGGGAGATAAATATCCCTTCAATCTCCCTAATTCCAAGCGACTTAAGATAAGGAAGGAGGATTTTCTCTCCTGAATCATAAGTTTTGTATTTGGGCCCTCCTACATCTATCATATAGTAAGATCCCTTATCATTTAATAAAAAAGCGTCGCCTTGGCCAATATCTATCATCTGATAGATAATCTCTCCCCTATCTTTGCCAATAGAAAATATCATTACCATGATTGATAGGAATATTATATTAGCATTTGCCTTGGCCCTGTTTTTTCCTAAATTTAACATTATTATGATAAGGATAAATCCATAAAATGCAAGTAGGATATGGGGCTTTCTAAAATCTAGGGCAAGAAATTTGATTTTATTTAAAAGTTCTGTCATATTTAATATGCTTTCAACCATAAAGTTAAGTCCAATAAATAATAGCTTGAGGAATCTCCCTAATATCGGATAGGCAAATATTATTATAAAAATTATATACATACATAGGCTAAATACAGGAAGTATTAGAAAGTTTGCCAGTATGCTTACGAAGTTAAATCTTCCATAATAATAAATCATAAAGGGCAAAAGAGCAAGCTGGATAGAGCTTGTAAAGGCGAGGCTTTCCCCTATGTAGGATTTACTAAAGTAATTCTTAAGCTTAGGATAAACCAAATAGACTGCAAAGCTTGCCGCAAAGGTCAAAATAAAACCAGCATTTAGACCAGCGAAGGGATTAATAAGGAGTATAGCTGATCCTATAATTAAGAGGGCCTTTATCTTATCCATGGGCTTATTATACAAAAAGGCCAAAAAAGAAATCACATTTAGGCCAAGAACCCTAATTACTGAAAAGGGAAAGCCTATTAGGTATCCATAGATAAGGGCAAGAAAAAGTCCAAGACCATAGGCATACCTATAGTTAAACCTTCCAAACAAAATAAGGATAAAGAAAAATAGCATATCCATATGTAATCCGCTGACTGCAAGAATGTGGCTCAGGCCCAGGTCCCTTATCGAATCATTTTCTATAAGATTTTCACCAAGGATAACAGAAACGACAAAATCAGCTGATCTTTTACTTAGATTCTCATCGAAAATCTTATGGATATAATTATAAAATGAATTTCTCATATCCAGAAGAAAATTTCGATTTCTCCTTCTTTGATCAATCTTTTCTATTTTAACTTCCTTAAAAATCCCCTTGCTAGCTAGATACTTCCTGTAAGAAAATAGATTGGGATTGGTGTTTGTAGAAGGAAGCTTAACTTTCCCATATCCTACAAAGGATTCTCCAATAGCCAAGTCTTCGTCCATAAAGGCAAGGACTTTACCCTTAGACTTCCCATTTTCCGCCCTCAAAAAGTACCTAAAGCCGTAATCTCCTTTCCTTTTTTCTAAGACTGTGAGATTAAACTTCCCCTCATCCTCAATATTTACCATCTGACTTTTAAGTTTTATAGACGATAGGGAAAATAACAGAAAGATTCCTATAGCCATATAGATCAAATTGTTTTTCCTATAGACTGATAGAAGGCTTATAAAGAAACATCCTATAAATATATATAAAATATTCAAATTTTCATAATTAATAAATATCAAAAGGCCCAAAAGGAGGCCAATGATAAATAAAAGAATCTTTTTTCGCATAATTGCCTCTTTTTTATTATATCATATGATATAATATTAGAGAGGTATATTATGACTAAGATTTACGAAAAATTTCCAGAAATAACAGATGTTAAAGCAAAAGTCCTATCCAAGAAATTTGTAAATAACAACACCTATCTTATCTTGGACAAGACTATATTTATGCCCCAAAACGATACCCTCTTGGACGAGCCAGGCCATATCGGGGGTCGTAAGCTTCTTTCAGTAGAAAAAAAGAGGGATAATATAATCCATTTAATTGAAGGTAAGGAAAATAGGACTAACCTCCTCCTATCCTTAGATAAGGAGGCCCGCTTTCACAATCTCTACTATGCTACAAGCTTTTCCCTATTTAAAATTTTCTACTCTTCCTACTATAAGGCAGAAAGAATAAGCTTTAAGCTCTACGAAGATTACGGTGATATCATAATCACCAATCCTTCACGTGACTTTGATCCAAATCTTATTGAAGAGCTCATAAATTATGCCATAGATAAGGGCCTTAATCTTAATCTTGATAAGGGGATCGTAGAGCTTAAGTCCATAGGAAAAACTATAAATAATTTAATATCTTTTGATAATACTTACAAGATTAAATCTTTTGAAATAAAAGAAGCCTTAGTCGAGGAAAATAGGACTGTTATAAGCTTTAAAGCTGGAAATGAATAATACTTTCCCCAAATCTAATAATTATAATAAATAAGCCGCAGCAATGCGGTTTTTTCTATTAAAGTATTATTGCACAAATATATATTCTGTGCTAGAATAAAATTATCATTAAGAAAGGAGATAAAAAAATGAATAAAAAAGCAAGAATGGATTTCAAAATCAACTAACTATAGTAAGTATCAGGATACTCCTTGATCCTTACGATTAACAAACAAGGAGAAATATGACAGAATTTAAATTTTTAATGAGAAAGATGGCCAAACTCGAGCCACTTATGTTTTTACTAATCGCACTTTACGGTCTATTTGTAGGGATTAAGCCCTTCTTATGGATTATTTCACCTGCCTTTATATTGAGAAATTACTCTACTAATCCAGAGATTTTCCCAATTTTCTTTATAGGCTTATTTTTTATATCATCTTTAATCAGCTTCTTTGATTCCTTTATCATGGGTAATTACCGTATGAGGATGAACCACGTCCGCTATAAGCTAATGAATATGATCACAGAGTACTCACTCTATCTACCTTATGCAAAGAAAAAAGAAAAATCCGAATCAGAAAAAATAAGTGATGCCATGAAGGCTGTAGAATCGCCTTGGCTCGGAGCTGGTGGCATTATGATGGATTTGCCAAATATTTTTTCTATGCTTATCTCTATAGGTGGATTTTTGTGGATATTTACTTCAATGGATCTTTGGGTCTTAATCACAACACTAATCCTAACTGGCCTTTCTTGGGCATTATTAAACCAAGTCCCAAAATCTTATAACAGATACTGGGATGAAGTGAGTCCAAATTGGGATAAGTTTGCAAAGCTTAATAATGAAATGAAATCTCCCCTATCAAAGCAAGATATTCTGATTTTTGATACAGTTAAAATTTTCAAATCCTATTATGGAAAAACTAACAAGGATAGGATAAATCGCCTAGGAGAGGTCAACACAAAGACTTTAAGACTTTTTACCCTAGCAAATCTTATAAACTTGATAAGAGATGGTCTTATAATCTATTGGCTGATGACAGGCCTTGTATCTGGCAGAATATCAGTGGCAAATTTCTATGTCTACTTTACAGCGATATTTGCCTTTATTGCCTTTAACCACCAAACAACGTGGTTTTTTACTGATATTAGGAGAAACTTTACCATGTTTAAACCATTTTTTAAGGTTACAGATGTCTACAAGGATGAAAAAGAAGAAATTTATCCAGACCAAATGGAAATTACCCTTGCTGATGTCTCATTTAAATATCCAGGAACAGATACCTATGTATTAGAAAATCTTAATCTAAAGATAAAAGACTCTGAAACAATCGCTCTTGTAGGTGAAAATGGTGCAGGTAAGTCAACTCTTGCTCTACTTCTTGCAGGTCTATACGAACCTACAGAAGGTAGGATTTTAATAAATGGAGAAGATATTAAGAAATCCCATATAGACTATAAAAAGCTAATCTCAGCTGTCTTTCAAGATTCAAATCTTTTGCCATTTTCCTTTAAGGAAAATATCCTAATGTCAACCGATGATAGAAATTTAGATGATATTTACAAGATGACCCACTTAGATGAAATCATAAATACCTATGAGAAAAAGGATGATCAAACTCTTCTTAGAATTTTAGACAATGATGGGGTCGACTTATCAGGTGGCCAAAAGCAAAGGCTATTTTTAGCCCGTGCTATAGCAAAATCTAAGGCAAAACTTCTTATTCTAGATGAGCCAACAGCCCAACTTGACGCTCTCAACGAAAGAGAGCTTTATATGCTCTATGATGATCTGATAAAAGATAAGTCATCGATTTTTATCTCCCATAGGCTTGCTTCTACCAAGTTTTGTGACAGGATAATTTATCTTAGGGATGGTGAGATTATAGCAAATGGTACTCATGATGAATTAATGAAGACATGCGAAGATTACAAAGACCTCTACAATCTCCAAGCAAAAAATTACAAGGAGGTCCTATGAAAAATATAAGAAAGCTATTTAAAGAAATAGACAAAGTTCATCTAGGTTTTAGCTTTAGAGTTATAATTACAAACCTAATTCTTGGATTCTTACCTCTTATAAATATTTTTGCCCCAAAACTGATTATTGATGAGCTTATGGGACAAAAAAGAATTTTCTACTGCCTAGGCCTTGGTGCCTTGGTTTTAATTCTAGGTTTTATCAAGGAAATTACTTATAGGTGGTTAAATAATTATTTAACCCTAACTTTTGAAGATATGTCAGATAAGCTAACCTTTGAGATTGCACAAAAATCCCTAAGGCTTCCCATAGAAAAATCTGACTCCAAGGATATCCAGGACATGATGGAACAAGCCCACTATGCCGTTTGGGAAATGTACACCCTCTATGACATAATAGTTTTGGTAATATCAGCAGTGATTACAGGTATCTTATCTTTGGGAATCCTTGTAAGACTAAATCCTGCAATTCTTATCTTATTGCTTTTATTAATTTTGATTAATAAAAAATTAGTAAAACTGATTAAAGAAAACGAACTGAAATACCAGGAAAATAACATTTCTGACCTTAGGTCTTATAGATTTTTTTCTAATTTCGCCTCTGACTTAAGATATTTTAAGGATATAGAAATCTTCGATGCCCAAGATTTGGTCCTTGAAAAAGCGGATTATTACCAACAAGAAATGATAGTATCATCAACCGATTACTTCAACAAAAACGGGATCTACACGGGGATTATGAATGTAAGTGCCAATGGCTCAATAATCCTTACTTTAATTTATCTGACCTATAAATTAATAGATAAGACAATAAGCCTTGCAAATTTCACCATGTATTTTAACTCCCTAATCCAGGTGATAAACGCAACGAACCTTATCCAACAAAACTATGCCAAGGTAATTTCAGTAAATGCTCAACTGGAAGTATTTTTTGACTTCCTTGAAATGGAAGAAGGACTTTTAGATAAGGGAGAAATTATAGATGTTGATACAAGTAAGATTTGTATTAGATTTGATAATGTATCCTTTAAGTACCCAGCAAGTGAAGACTATGTCCTAAAAGATGCTACTTTTGAGATAAAAAACGGCGAGACAGTCGCTCTTGTAGGCAAAAACGGTGCTGGTAAGTCGACTATAGTCAAACTCCTATGTAAGTTCTACGAGCCTACTGAGGGAAATATTTACTTAAACGATATAAATATCAAGGACATTAATACAAAAGAATACTACAAGATCCTATCCCCTACCTTCCAAGACTTTAGGCTCTTTCCTTTTAGGATAAGTGAGAATATTACAGGAAAGTTAAAAGATGAGATAAATGATAAGAATTACGAGAAGATGGATAAGTCTTTCGACCTACTTAAGCTAACGAGTTGGATTGATAAATTAGTAGACAAAGAAGACACCTTCCTAACCTATCTGTTCTCAGACGAGTCGGTTGAGCCTTCGGGAGGAATCGGCCAAAAGATTGCCCTTGCCCGCTCCATGTATCATGAGGGTAAGTTTTTCATAATGGATGAGCCGACAAGCGCCCTAGATCCAAGAAGTGAAGAGGAAATCTTTGAAAATATGCTAAGAATATCCAGGGGCCAGACTTCGCTTTTCATCTCTCACAGGCTTTCATCGACCAAATATGCAGATAAGATTATAGTCTGCGATAAGGGACGCATTAGCGAAGAAGGTAGTCATGAAGACCTAATGAAAAAGAACGGCTTGTACAAGGAAATGTTTACAACCCAAGCAGATTTATATCTATAGAAAAAGCTTATGCAAATCATAAACTTATCTAAAGTTAGTCCTAAATCTAACTAGAAGATGGTTTATAACTTGCATAAGCTTTTCTTTAATTAAAATGACATATTATTATAATATATTAACAATATTATAAATACAGCACCTCCGATAAGGTGGAATGCAAGAGCTAGGCGGGATTTTTTCTTAAAAGATTCAAGATTATCCTTATCTCTCTTTCCTAAATTTCGGATAGGATATTTTTTCCTTCCTATGAGATAGGCTAGGAGAAAGGCATTTCCATTATTGCCTGATATGTTTAACATTCCAAGTAGCTTAGGATGCTTGAGTCCTCTTGCCCTTGCATCGATTTTCGTCATTTGATAGATATTATATTGTAGGATAATTCCACCAAGTACAGTTACAGCTCCACTTATAACTATAATTATTAATTGTAAATCCATAAAAACCTCCTAGAATCTCTTTATTATCTCTGAATAGATTAGCCCCGTTAGAATTATAGAAAGGGTGAATATAGCTACCATATTTAATCTTTCTGGCATAAATTCTGTAAATAGAGCCATTGCTACGACAATAATCAAGGCGAGTATTATTAGGCCAATTAGTTTCTTGTTTGATTTTACTAAGTCGGTTGACTCTTCCAAATGCTTCATAAAATTATCACTTCCTTTCAAAAGTTCGTCTAAGGAAACATCGTATAAATCAGATAAGGCAATTACATTTCCTATATCAGGATAGGTCTTGTTGTTTTCCCAGTTGGAAATTGATTGCCTAGATACGAAAATCTTCTCGGCGACTTCTTCTTGGGTCATATTTTTCTTAAGTCTTGCTTCCTTTAACTTATCTCCAATCAACATTTCTACCTCCTAAGTCTATATTAAAAAAAATATTTTATTTAGTCTATCTATATCACTTTACACCCAAGACATTTCATGTAAAAATGCTTTTACATCCTTTGATTTTAATGAATTTCTCAAAAATTTGACCAAATTTACCAAATATATGATAATTAAATAAGGAGGGTTTATGGAAGGAATAATAATTGGTGTAGTAACATTTTTTCTTATAGGAATTTTTCATCCACTTGTGATTAAGGGCGAATATTATTTTGGCAAAAAGATTAATAAATATTTTGCACTTTCCGGCCTTATTTTTGTAGGAATTTCTATATATATTGATTCACTTATACCTAGCATTTTTGCAGGTGTAATTGCTTGCTGTTGTTTTTGGTCTATAGGTGAAGTCAATGAACAAGAAAAAAGAGTTTTAAAGGGTTGGTTTAAGGAAAATCCCAAGAGAAAAGAATACTACGAAAATTTAAGAAAAAATAATAATTTAGACAAATAAAAATTAGCTTTATAAAAATAATTAACAATGTTCATTAAGGATTCATTCATGGATATTTCACGAAAATCATTCCTAAAAGAGTCAAAAAATTAGTTTTTAAAGAAGGACATAAGATTCTGAGTATTAGGAAGCTTGCTAAAAACTTTGGGATGGAAATAGAGACAATCTACAAGTACTTTTCAGCAAAATATGACCTCTCTTTAGAAAGGGTCTGGGTAGATATCTTCCGCATAGATAATTAAATAATAAGTCCAATGATTTTCTAATCTATTTATCTAATTTCTCAAAGTTCCATCTGGAATATCATATTTTTTAGCTAGCATTTCTCGACTATCAGATTCACCTGATAAGTGTTCCCTTACTAGTTTAATTTTAAATTCTTTTGTGTATTTTAGCATACAAAAACCCCTCCATCCGTATGCCGGATTTTGGGGTTCAGGTCATTTTTTGTTGGCTTCTTTTAATCTATTTTCTAAGATTATCCCACAAGTTATATAGGCTAGGACTTCTATAATTAAAATTATTATGACCCTAAGAGTAGTTACTTCAAGAAAACTTTGGACTAAAAGTCCTATTAGAAGAAATACTGCCCCTAGGATAAAGCAAATCTTACTCATCCTATCATTGGCATAGTACCAATTTGCCTTATTTTTCATAGAAAGGGCTGACCTATAGCCATATTTGTCATTAATCTTTTTATCCTTTACCCTCTCACATACAAAGCCTGTTATTATCAAAAAAGCTGGCGCAAAGTAAAGCAATAAATTTTTGTAAAACATAATACCTCCTATAAGTATCTTTCAAATATAAAGTCAAGTCCCATTACCCAAGCCATGGAGTAGAGAAATATAGATGGGCCCTTGAAGAGAAATATTATACTTGCAAACTTCTTAAAGCTCATATCAGTAAGTCCTGACAAGTAACAAAGAAAATCGTCAGGAGCTACTGGAAATAAAATCGCAAGAGCAAAGAACTTCTCATAGGACTTATCATTAATCTTGTGATGGTATTTCTCGAAAGTATCTTTCCCGAAAATCCTAATCACTATAGATTTACCGAAGTTTCTAGATATAAAAAACACTAGTATTGATCCAATGCAGATAGAAATATAGTTATAGATAAAGCCCCAAAAGGCTCCAAATATTATAACTCCAAAAACCGTAGTAAGTCCTCCTGGAATTACTGGAAGAACTATCTGAACTACTTGGATAAGCATAAAGAAAAGAGGGGCTAGCTTACCCTTAGATAGGATATAGGCCCTAAAGCTATCTAGAGAATTAAATAGTCCTGCCCTGTAGCCTAGATATCCTAAGATTGTAAATATTACAAGCATAAGGACTGATATTATATTGAAGATATTTTTCTTTATTATAGCTTTCATAAATCCCTCTTTGTATGATGTTTGTAATACAATCGTACATCTTTATTTATCTCTTGTCAAATCTATTATATGAAATTAATCGATATTTTTCAAGATTAACTTTTTTAATCTAAATCTTATTAATATTAAAATATATGTAAATAAAAAGGCCTCAAATCCTTTATAATTGTCATAAAATCAATTATCAATTTACTTTGAGGTCTGTCTTCTTATTTGCTAGCTACTTCTAGGAGTCTCTTAGTTTGGTGGACTACCGCTGGCATTACATCATTGATTGTTGTTGCGTCTTGTTTTTCTGGGTCTTGGCTAGCACTTACTCCGTAAGGGTTTCCTCCTTGTAGGTAGATAGAATCATCTGTATATCCTGTTGGAACTATGATTGCTCCCCAGTGCATAGCACTTGTATAGATTGCTCTTATAGTTTGTTCTTGGCCTCCGTTTGTGTTTTGTGCAGATGAGAAGGCCGTTACGTATTTATTTACTAGCTTTCCTTCTGCCCATACTCCACCGAGGCTGTCGATAAAGGCCTTCATTTGAGCTGCTACATTGCCGAACTTGTTGGTGTGGAAAAGATTATAGCATCTGCCCAAACCAAGTCTTCTGCTGTGGCTTCTTTAATATCCGATGTCTCCTTTAGAAGCTTATCCCAAGCAGAACCTTCTATAACATTTGAGGTATCAAGGCTTTCGTGGACCTTTCTAAGTCTTACCTCAGCTCCAGCTTCCTTGGCAGTTTCATAAGCTTTCTTGGCCATAGAGTAGGTAACCCCTGTTTGTGAATAATAAACTATGGTTAATTTCATATATCTTCCTTTCTTAATTTATATCTAGTTAGTTATAATTGAGTCTTTATATATATAACAATTATCATTATTTCTAAACATATTAGAGTATTTTTTATAAAATATATGAAGTCTTGAAATTTAAACAAAAGAAAAACCCAAAAGTTAGACCTTTGAGTTTTCCATCAATTTATCTAAGACCTTATCTTAGACAACTATATTTAAGATTTTTCCAGGAACGTAGATTATTTTTCTAATTTCCTTTCCTTCGATATATGATTTTATATTATTATCTTCTTGGGCGCTCTTTATAGCATCTTCCTTGCTTGCGTCCTTATCCATGATTACCTTGCCCCTAACCTTACCGTTAATTTGTACTGGCATTTCGAATGAATCGAAGCTTAACTTATCTTCATCATAGCTTGGCCAAGAAGTTTGGTTAAGCTCTCCCTCATAGGCCATCATCTCCCACAATTCTTCAGTCATGTGTGGAGCTACTGGGTTAAGAAGGGTTATATAAGTTCTAAAGTCTTTTTTGGTGATTTTTCCAAGAGATTTCATCTCATTTAGGAGGGTCATAAGTTGGGCGATTGCAGTATTGAACTTAAGGTTTTCGTAATCTTCACTTACCTTCTTTATAGTTTGGTTGATTACAACTTCAAGGTCTTTGCTGTATTCTTCGCCTTCTTCTACAAGGTCTGTTAGGTTAAATACTCTTTCTAGATATTTCCTACAGCCCCTTACTCCCTCATCTGACCATATGGCCATTGATGAGAAATCTCCCATAAACATCTCGTAGCATCTTAAGGTATCTGCCCCATAATCTCTTACGATGTCATCTGGGTTTATTACATTGCCACGAGACTTACTCATCTTTTGATGGTCACTACCTAGAATCATTCCATGGCTAGTTCTCTTCTTGTAAGGTTCCTTTGTTGGAACTACCCCTATATCGTAAAGGAATTTGTGCCAAAATCTTGAGTAAAGCAAGTGAAGGGTAGTATGTTCCATTCCCCCATTGTACCAATCAACAGGTGAATAGTAGTCTAGGGCTTCTTTACTTGCAATGGCTTCCTTGTTATTTGGATCCATATATCTTAGGTAATACCAGCTTGATCCTGCCCATTGAGGCATGGTGTCTGTTTCTCTTTTAGCAGGCTTACCACAGATTGGACAAGTTGTGTTTACAAACTCTTCTATCTCTGATAGTGGGGATTCTCCTGTAGCTGTAGGCTCATAAGAAGGTACGTCAGGAAGCTTTACTGGAAGTTCTTCTTCAGGAACTGGAACCCAACCGTGCTCTTCGCAATAAATCATTGGGATTGGTTCTCCCCAATATCTTTGACGAGAAAATACCCAGTCTCTTAACTTAAAGTTGGTCTTAGCCTTACCAAGGCCATTTTCTTCTACATATTCGATTGCTTTTTTCTTTGCATCATTTGCTGATAGTCCGTTTAGGAAGTCAGAGTTAATGGCTTCTCCCTTATTGATATCAGTTGTAGGAAGCTCTTCTCCTGTCTCGTAAACTGGGATGATTGGCATATCAAATTTCTTTGCAAATTCAAAGTCACGGCTGTCGTGAGCAGGAACTGCCATTATTGCTCCCGTACCATAAGTCATTAGGACATAGTCTGATACCCAGATAGGAATTTCCTTATCGTTTAGTGGGTTTATTGCAGAGATTCCATCAATCATTACTCCGGTCTTATCTTTATTTAGCTCACTTCTTTCGAAGTCAGACTTTTTCTTAGCCTCTTCTTGGTAGGCTTCAATTTCTGCGAAGTTTTTGATTCTTTCTTTGTATTTTTCAAGGATTGGATGCTCTGGGCTTACTACCATATAGGATACTCCGAAGATAGTATCAGGTCTTGTTGTATAGACAGTAAGCTTTTCGTCTAAGTCTTTTATCTTAAAGTCAACATCACAGCCATGGCTTCTTCCAATCCAGTTGATTTGGCTGGCCTTGATTCTTTCTTCAAAGTCAACTTCTTCTAGATCATCTATTAGTCTATCAGCATATTCAGTTATCTTTAGCATCCATTGATTTTTCATCTTGTGGACTACTTCTGTTCCGCATCTTTCACACTTACCATCTACAACTTCTTCGTTGGCAAGTCCTACTTGGCAAGATGGACACCAGTTTACAGACATTTCATTCTTGTAGGCTAGTCCATGTTTAAACATTTGAATGAAGATCCATTGGCTCCACTTATAATAGTCTGGGTCGGTTGTATTTACTTCCCTATCCCAATCAAAGGAAAATCCTATTGATTTCATTTGCTCTTTGAAATGAGCAATGTTATCTTCTGTGACCTTGGCTGGGTGGATTTTGTTTTTGATAGCGTAGTTTTCTGTTGGAAGACCGAAGGCATCCCATCCCATTGGATACATTACATTTTCTCCCTCAAGTCTTCTCTTACGAGCTACGACATCAAGGGCGGTATATGGACGAGGGTGGCCTACGTGTAGGCCTTGTCCTGATGGGTAAGGAAACTCTACCAAAGGATAGAATTTCTTCTTGCTCTTATCTATTTCAGACTTAAAAGTCTTTTCCTCATCCCATTTCTTTTGCCATTTTTTCTCTATGGCATTTGGATTATATTCAACCATTTCTCCCCCCTAATTCTTATCAGCGAAGGCGCGTACATATCTTGGGTAAGCTAGCACGTCTCTGATATTTTTCATTCCTGTAACATACATTACAGCTCTTTCAAATCCTAGGCCAAATCCTGAGTGAACTACTGTACCGAATCTTCTTAGGTCTAGGTAGTTTTCGTATTCTTCTGGATTTAGGCCATTTTCTTCCATTGATTTGTATAATTCATCATATCTTTCTTCCCTTTGTGAACCACCTATTAGCTCACCAACTCCAGGAACGAGCATGTCAAAGGCTGCAACAGTCTTGCCATCGTCGTTTCTTTTCATATAGAAGGCCTTGATGTTTTTTGGATAGTCAGTTACAAATACAGGTCCTCCTACGATCTTTTCAGAAAGATATCTCTCATGTTCTGTTTGTAGGTCGATTCCCCATTCTACTGGGAATTCGAATTTCTCGCCAGATTCTTGTAAAAGCTCGATTGCCTTTGTATAAGTTACTCTAGCAAATTCTGCATCTCTTAGCTTCTCTAGTCTTTCAATTAGTCCCTTATCAATCCAGGTATTGAAGAAATTCATTTCATCTGGAGCATTTTCTAGTAGGTAATTGATAGAATACTTGATCATATCCTCTGCTACATCCATGGCTAGATTGTAGTCTGTAAAGGCCATCTCAGGCTCTAGCATCCAAAACTCTGCAGCATGTCTAGGAGTGTTTGACTCTTCTGCCCTAAAAGTTGGACCAAAGGTATAGACATCTCCAAAGGCTAGGGCATAATCTTCTGCCTCAAGCTGGCCTGATACTGTTAAATAGCTCTTCTTACTAAAGAAGTCCTTACTATAGTCGACACTTCCATCATCATTTCTTGGAGGATCATTTGGGTCTATTGTAGTTATGTTAAACATCTCTCCTGCTCCTTCTGCGTCAGAAGAAGTTACTATTGGAGGGTTGACATATAGGAAGCCTCTTTCTTGGAAGAACTTGTGGAGAGCATAAGCAAGGATTGATCTTACTCTAAAAACAGCCCTGTAGGTGTTGGTTCTAGCCCTAAGATGAGGGATAGTTCTCATAAATTCAAGTGTTTGTCTTTGCTTTTGGATAGGGAATTTTTCAGAAGATTCACCTAATACATTTACTTCTTTCGCTTGAATTTCGTAAGGGTTTTTGCTATTTCCTGTTTTTACCAAAACTCCCTTAACTTCAAGCGATGTTGATAGATATTGTTTATCGAGTTCATCGTAATTTTCGATATCACTTCCTACAACTACTTGCAAATTCTTAAATGTTGTTCCGTCATTTAGCTCGATGAAACCAACATTTTTACCAAATCTTTGGTTCCTCATCCAACCATAAACACAAACTTCACTATCAACATATTTGTCTACTTCATTTAATATATCTCTAATCTTCATTTATCCCTCTCTTTATTTTCTCAAGTCTTTCTATCATTTTTTTTTCATATCCAACTTCCTTCGCCTCATAGAAGCTCTCTCCTATGTATTTATCAGGAAGATAATCTTGCTCTACATAGCCACCGTAAGTGTGGGGATAGAGGTATTCATCCTTTACGAGATTCGCTGATCCCTTATAGTGAGTGTCCTTAAGCTTATTAGGCACCTCTAAATCCTTATTATTTCTAACAAAGTCTATGGCCTTATCTATGGCAAGATAAGTAGAATTACTCTTTGGAGCTGCCGCAAGATAGGTCACTACTTGAGCTAGAATTATCCTTGCTTCAGGCATACCTACAGTATCGATTGCCCTAAAACAATTGACCGCCATAACCAAGGCATTTGGGTCGGCATTTGATATGTCTTCTGATGCAAATATAATCATCCTTCTTGCTATAAACTTGATATCTTCACCAGATTCTATCATCTTGGCAAGATAAAATATTGCTGCATCAATATCTGACCCTCTCATTGATTTGATAAAGGCACTGGTCGTGTCGTAATGCCTATCTCCATTTTTGTCGTAGAGGGCGATTTTTTTCTGGGTGGAATTTTCTATAGAGCTCTTTCCTATAACTATTCTACCATCAATCTCGTCTTCTGAAAATATAGCAATCTCCAAAGCATTAAGTAGGGCCCTGGAATCTCCGTTGGAGTATTTGATAAGAGTAGCTCTCGCTTCTCCTTCTATTATAATATTCTTAGTCTTTAGTATCTCATCTTTACTAAGAGCAAGATCAATCAATCTAGATAGGTCACTATCACTTAAGCTTTTTAGCTCAAAGACATACATCCTAGATATCAATGCCTTATTTACCTCAAAGTAAGGATTTTCTGTAGTTGCTCCTATTAGAATCAAAGTTGAATCTTCTACATAGGGAAGGAGATAATCCTGCTGGCTCTTATTAAATCTATGAATCTCATCTATAAAAAGGATAGTTTTCTTATTCTCATAGGATAGATTATCCTTGGCTATCTGTACTTTCTTCTTAAGATCAGCTATACCGCTTGCCACAGCAGAAATCTCCTCGAAGGCCATATTAGTCTTTTGGGATATTATTTTCGCAAGGCTAGTCTTTCCTACTCCAGGTGGCCCGTAGAAAATCATTGAATAAATCCTATCAGCCTTGATCATCCTATTGATAATCTTTCCCTCTCCTATGAGATGGTCCTGACCTAGGTAGTCACTTAGGTCATTTGGCCTTAGTCTGTCAGCCAGAGGAGCACTTTTTTCTAATTGATTAATCCTATTAAGTTCAAATAAATCCACAATCTCCTCCTAAAGAAAAGGAGCTGTTGCAAAATTATGAATAACAATCGTTCCATCGTTAGAAGGTTCTCTTAGGAAATTTTTATTTAGCCCGCCGGCTAGTTGAGGCAAAATTTCCGTGGAGGTTCTTCTAACGATAACGGAACGATTTATTCATTCTGCAACAGACCCCTTATCTTTTAAACTTTTTATTTCTTCATAAAAGGAATCGACATCCTTAAATTCTCTATAAACCGATGCAAACCTCACATAGGCTACTGGGTCGAGCTCTTTTAATTCGTCCATCACCAGCTCACCTATATAGGTTGAACTTATTTCTTTGTTTCCCGTATGATTTATCCTAGTTTCAACATTTCTAGCAACTTTTTCGATATCAGCCATAGTAACTGGTCTTTTTTGACAGCTTTTTACAATTCCTGATATCAATTTCGTTGTGTCATAGGCCTCTCTTGTTTCGTCCTTTTTGACGACCATGATGGTAGAGTCTTCATATCTTTCGTAAGTGGAAAACCTACGATCACAATCCTCGCATAAACGTCTTCGTCTTATAGCCCTATCGTCTTCAGTTGATCTTGAATCTAAGACCCTAGTATTGGTTGAATCGCAGTAGGGACATCTCATATTATTTTAGAAAATCTGGTAAGTCGAAGTCATCAAATGGGTTTGATGATTTTTTCTTAGCGCTTGGTCTTTGAGGAGCCTTAAGCTCTTCTCTGTTTCTTGAAGCTTGTTGTACATTTCTTCTTGCTGGTGTTGGATTATCAAAGCCTGTTGCAATAACAGTAATCTTAATATCATCTCCTAGAGATTCATCACTACCAACTCCAAATATGATGTTAGCATCAGAGTCGATATTTTCTCTAATAAGCTCAGCTGCTTCGTTTGCTTCCATTAGACCAACTTCTGCTGCAGTTACATTAAGTAATACTGCGTTTGCTCCTTCGATGCTTGTCTCAAGTAATGGAGAGTTAACAGCAGCCTTAGCAGCTTCAACAGCCCTATTTTCACCATTAGCCCTACCGATACCCATGTGGGCAATTCCTTGATCTGACATAATTGACTCAACGTCAGCAAAGTCAAGGTTAATTACGTTAGGTACAGCGATTAGCTCTGAAATACCACTTACTGCATCCATAAGTACTTGATCTGCCATCTTGAAGGCATCTACCATTGATGTTCTCTTTTCTACGATTTGTAGGAGTCTATCGTTTGGAATTGTGATTAGTGTATCTACATTTTCCTTTAGTCTTTCGATTCCACCTTCAGCTTGGTTTTGTCTTTTTCTACCTTCGAAAGTAAATGGCTTAGTTACAACACCAACTGTCAAGATTTCCATTTCTTTAGCAACTTTCGCAACTACTGGGGCAGCACCTGTACCTGTTCCACCACCCATTCCGGCAGTAATAAAGATCATGTCTGCGCCTTTGATAGCTTCTGATATTTCGTTCTTAGACTCTTCTGCAGCCTTTTCACCTACTTCAGGATTAGCTCCAGCACCGAGACCCCTTGTTAGTTTCTCACCAATTTGAAGTCTTATGTCTGCGTTTGATTCTTGTAGTGTTTGTAGATCTGTGTTTAGTGCCAAAAACTCTACACCAGATAGTCCGCTTTCTCTCATTCGGCTGATAGCGTTGTTTCCACCGCCACCAACTCCGATGACTTTAATCTTTGCTAAAGAGCTGTTGTCCATTTCCATGTTAATGTTTGCCATACTTTCCCCCGTTTTTTTCTAATAGATAAATTTTATATTAAGAACCTTCGTTTATTTCAACTACTGGTTTTTTTCCATTGCTTAAATCTATGGAAGAAACATCTAGGTCCTTACTTTCTACATCCTTTAGGATTGATTCTAGTAATCTAATCTTGTATGAACTTTCTTTCAAATCACCAAAATCAACTCTCATATCTTTTATTATTATACCAATATGCCTGTTGTTTTCAAAATTTAATTGATTAATCAAATCCACAAAGGAAGAAGAGTTTATTTCGTTAATAAAATTGATTAAATCCTCATCATTTGTAAATTCTTCTTTAATATCGTCCCTGTAATCAGAAATCTTAATATTTATAAGAGAGTTCTTGGTATTAGCGTGAATTTCTTCACTATCCATTACCCTTCCTTGATTAGATATATAGGTTATTTTTTCCTTATCTTCTATGAAAAATCTAGGATAGATTTCTGTTACTTTGATATTAATTACCTTTGGAAAAACCTTCTTTATCTCAGCTTCTTCAATCATATCTTTTTCCATTAGTTTTTTTTCATTCTTTTTTACATTGTAAGTTAAAATATTTTTACCTATTGGATTTTGTATGCTTGAAATAATGTCTGTATCCTGAAGCCTCTCATTTCCAGTAACATATATCTGGGAAACTTTCATATAAGGATGCCTAAAGGCATTTATTACAAATATCAAAAGGCTTAATACAATAAGAAAAATCACAAATCTCTTTGTAAAAGTCTTTGGCTTTTCCTTTTTTACGACTCTTCTTCTCCTATTTTTATTCTTTCCTTCGGGCATTTGGCTTCTTTTTCTAGCCTTTCTTTTATCCTTCATTTTTGATCAACCCTTCAATTATATGAAAAATCTTATCCCCTGCCTCATCATCAGAAAGGGCCTTGGCAGCATCACCCATTTTCTCAAGTTTTTCTTTATCGCTTATTATTTCTTTTATCTTCCTATCCAAAACAGCTCCGTCTAGATCTTTTTCTAAAATCATGATGGATGCACCATTATCGACATAGGTCTGTGCGTTAAACTGCTGGTGATTTTCTGTGGTGTATGATTTTGGGATTAGGATTGAGGCCTTTCCTACAGCAGATATTTCAGAAAGACTCATAGCCCCTGATGAAGCTATAACCAAATCACTCACTGCATAGAAGAGATCTATATTATCTATATAGGAAAATACCTTAAGATACTCGCTTTTCTTTGCTTCTTCCATGAAATTATCATAGTTTTTCTTCCCCGTCTGGTGGAGGAGATAATAGGAGCCATCTAGATTTTTCGATAATTCCTTAACAGCCTCATTCATGTAATAAGAGCCGTTTGATCCTCCAAAGGAAAATACAACTGGTCTATCTTTCTTGATGCCTAAATCTTCTAGGTCCTTGTCAGTAAAGTCAGACTTAAAGCTAGTCCTTACAGGGTTACCTGTAACTACTATCCTATCCTTATGCTTAAAGTGTTTTTCAGCTTCCTTATAGGATATTAGGACCTTGTCTACCTTATTTGATAGAAACTTAGAAGCCATGCCTGGGTAGGAGTTTGACTCATGAACTATAGAAGGTATTCCTTTTTTGCTAGCCTGATACAAGATAGGGGCGCACACATATCCCCCCGTTCCTATTACGAGATCTGGCTTATATTCCCTAATGATTTGTTTAGCCTTTTTGAAACCTTTTAGGTTTGTATTAAGAGATTTGAATAGCTTCTTGTTTATCTTTCTAGGAATCCCCATGCCAGGAAGATCCACAAATTTATAGCCGTATTTTTGGGCGACGGACTCTTCTGGACCATCTTTTATTCCGACATATATTATTTCTACATCAGAAATTTCTTTTTGAAGTTTTTCTGCTATGGCTATGGCAGGATAAATATGTCCGCCTGTACCTCCGCCAGAAATTATTACTCTCATCTAATCATCCTTTGTATTTCTCTATCTTTTCTTTAAAGTCCCTGCCTCTTTCTTCAAAGTTTTTATACATTCCCCAGGAGGCACTTGCAGGGGAAAGTAGGAAGATATCCCCTTCTTCTAAATTATCGAAGGAAATCTTTACAGCCTCTTCCATATCCCTGGCCTTCTTATAATTTACTTTATAGGCTTCGCAAAGGCGTACAAGTTTATCTGTGGTTTGGCCAATGATAACCATAAGCTTGCCATGGTTTTTGAATTCTTTCACATAGGGGCTGTAGTCTATATTTTTATCGTAGCCTCCTGCAATTATAACCATTGGCTTATCAAAACTTTGAATGGCCTTAACTGAGCTATCTACATTTGTGCCCTTGGAGTCATTGTAGACTTTAACTCCTCTAACATCGCCCACAAACTCTAATCTGTGTTCTATCGACTTAAAGCTTTTTGAGGCTTTTACTATGTCATCAAGAGATAGTCCATATAGGTAGCAAGCAAGGATAGCAACCATCAAGTTTTCGTAATTGTGTCTACCTATTATTGAAAGATCATCTACATCCATTAATTTAAGATTTTTTTCTTCATCCTTAAAGAATATAGATGATCCTTTAAGATAGGCTCCTCTATTTACTTCTTCTTGTGAAGAAAACTCATAGTCTTTTGCCTTAAAGTCAGCCTTATGATCCTGTAATATAGGATCGTCATGATTAATTACAAGAAAATCTCGCTTGTCTTGCCTTTTACTTATATTAAGTTTTGAATTAATATAGTCGTCAAAAGAGCCATGCCAATCAAAATGATCTTCTGTTATATTGGTGATGCTAGCTATATGTGGCTTATAAGTTGCTACATCATGAAGTTGGAAGCTTGAAAGCTCACAAGAGAAAACCGCGTCAGGGTTTTCATACATTTGCCACAAGATTCCCTCACCGATGTTTCCAACAGAAATAGCCTTAATGCCTGATTCATTTAATATGTGACTAATCATCGAAGTAGTCGAAGTCTTACCATTGGTCCCTGTTGTAGCGATGATTTTCGCTTGTGGGAAGAGCCTAAAGGATAATTCAATATCAGATATTATCTCATATTTTTCACTTAGTTTCTCTACTACCTCATCCCTTGGTGGAATGCCTGGGCTTTTTACTACAAATTCAAAATCAAAATCACAAATTTCATCATCAGAAATAGGGCTATATTTATAGCCCTTAAGTTCCTTAACTTCTTTCTTATTTTTATCAAAGGTATAGACATCATAGCCCATCTTATCTAAGGTTTTTGCTGCTGATATACCTGTTAGTCCTAAACCGTAAACTAAAACTTTCTTCATACTAATGCCGCCAATGTTATCATACAAAATATTACAGATACTACTGCAAATGCTACTACTATTTTTTGTTCTTTATATCCTTTTAGTTCAAAGTGATGGTGGATTGGAGTCATAAGGAAGACTCTCTTTTTGTTTCTGTGTCTGTAGCTTGTAACTTGAATTATTACAGATAGAGTTTCCAAAACATAAATTCCACCAAAAATAATTAGATATAAAGGAATTCTTAAATTTATTGCCATGGCAACTATGGCTCCGCCTATTGCCATTGACCCTGTATCTCCCATAAATACTGCTGCAGGATTTGAATTAAATATCAAAAATCCTAAGAGGCTTCCTAGCATTATATAAGAAAATACTTCGTTATTTGTTCCCTTTCCTATTATGGCGAGTGTTATAAATACTGGAAGAGATACTGTAGCGAGTAAGCCATCTAGTCCATCTGTAAGATTGGTAGCATTGGTTGTGCCCACTATTATGAAAATCATAATTGGAATACCTAAGATACCTAGCCTTATGCTTGTATCTGTAAAAGGTATTACAAATGATGTTATCGAATCCTTATCATTTATATAAGCTAGAACCGAAATTATAAGGGCTAGCCCAAATTGTAGAATAATCTTTCCTCTTGGACTAAGTCCTTCGGATTGTTTAAGAATGAGTTTTCTAAAGTCATCTATAAAACCAATTGCTCCAAAGCCTATAGTCGATAGAATCACTATCCAAACTTCAAGCCTATCAAGTGGCAAATATATAAGAGATAAAATAAGGGCTGCTATAATAAATATTATCCCTCCCATAGTTGGAGTTCCTGCCTTCTTGAGATGGCTCTTTGGCCCAACTTCTCTTATATTTTGTCCTATCTTTTTTCTCTTAAGTATTGGTAAGATTACAAGGCCTAGGCCTATACTTAACAATATACTTATAACTATCAACAAAAAATTATTCATCATTAATTCCTATCTACATTTAATTTGACAGTATTATCATCATCCTTATAAACCATGCCCAACTCTTCTAGGGCGTATCTTTGGATTAAGTTAAGGTCAATCGCTTCTTCTAGCCTAGAATTTAACCTATCCCTCTGGAGTTCATAGGATACGATATCTGCCTGTAATGTATTATACTCATATCTTTTTGCATTCAAGTTATTTCTTTTTACTAAAGCTATTGTAAGAAGGCTTGCCACAACTAGGAAGGTAAATACAGATAGGCTTAATTTCATTTTCCTATCTTTTTTCTTAAGATTTTGAATTTGTTTAATCTTTTTACTTTTCCTATTATCTTTAACCTTAAGTCGTCTTCTTTTCTTGTTATTATTTTTACTAATAGCTATTCTTTCTTCCATGTCTATATCCTTTGTCCAACTCTAAGCTTGGCAGGCTTTGATCGAGAATTCTCCCTTAGCTCAGCTTTACTGGCTGTCACTGGTTTTCTCGTTATAATTTTAATCTTGGCCCTATGATCACATACACATACTGGAAATTCTGGCGGACAGATACAATCTGTTGCCAAATCCTTGAATTTATTCTTCACAATCCTATCTTCTAGGGAGTGGAAGGTGATTATTGCAATCCTTCCGTCCTTTTTTAGGTGATCAACGACCCTCTCTATAGTATTTTCCAAAACTTCTAGTTCTCTGTTTACTTC
Source organism: Peptoniphilaceae bacterium AM52-5BH (assembly GCA_027669155.1). GTDB lineage: Bacteria > Bacillota > Clostridia > Tissierellales > Peptoniphilaceae > Anaerococcus. Next base: position 45,432 of record JAQEDR010000004.1, read on the forward strand.
TATTCTTAGGGCTTGAAATACTCTTTTTTCAGGATGAGCATCTTGACTTTTTATAGATTTCATTACAATATTTCGGAGTTTAAAAGTCGTATCGATTCTTTCTTCATCACGAAGGCTTACAATATTTCTGGCAATGGCCTTGGAAAATCTCTCCTCACCATATTCAAAAAATATACGCTCTAGCTCATCCTGAGAGTATTCATTGACAATAACTTCCGCTGTTAACTCATTATCTTGGTTCATCCTCATATCCAAAGGACCATCCTTCATATATGAAAATCCCCTGTCCGCATTGTCAATTTGATATGAACTTACGCCAATATCCATCAAAGCCCCATCTATCAAATCAAGGCCAAGGTCTTCTAGGGCTTTCTCGAAGTTTTCGAAGTTACTATTTACGAAGGTAACATTAGAAAAGTCCCTTAAGTTTTCCTTGGCTGCTTCAATGGCTTCCTTATCCTGATCGATTGCGATAAGCCTTCCCTTTTCGGATAGCCTTTCTAGGATCATTTTGGAATGGCCTCCCTTTCCCAGGGTCAAGTCTAGGTAGATTCCATCTGGATTAATATTTAGATTTTCTATAGTCTCTTTTGCGAGAACTGGTATGTGTTCAAATTTCATATTATTCATCCATTATGTCGGATAGATTCACCTCTACTTCGTCAATATAATCCTCCCAATTGGCCCTATCCCAAAGCTCAATTGCGCTATTGTTTCCAATTATCATAGCTTCTTCTTTGATTTCGCTATAATCTCTCAGGTTCTTGTTAAGAAGGACTCTGCCTTGTTTGTCAAGGCTTGCCTTTACAGTGGATGAGAAAAAAAGTCTTTTGATAGCACGATTTTTCTTATTTTGTACTTCTAGCATATCAAGTCTTTCAGATTGTTTGATAAATTCTTCCTCAGTGTAGATTACCAGTGACTTCTCTGGGCCCTTGGTAATATAGAAGTTATTAGACAAATCTTCTCTAAACTCACTAGGTATCATTATTCTATTTTTAGAGTCTAGTTTGTGAGTGAATTCACCTAAAAACATTTCCCACCACTTTCTACCACTATATTCCACTTCACTATCATTTTATACTAAAAGCACTTTATTTGCAACAAAAAAGTCGGCCCCAAGCCGACTCTTCTTTTATGAAATTTTCATAATAAATTCGATAAAGCTTAAGCTTATAAGGTCTATCACTTAAACTTTACAATTTTCTCTTTCTTCTCTTTAACTTTATTTTCCCTAAAATAAGGTGGGAGATGATTTTTATTTGCCCAAATATATAAGGCGATTCCTAAAACAATATATATAATACTCATAAGCTGAGCTGTTCTTAATTCTCCTATATAAAGAGAATCAGTCCTTAGTCCTTCTACAAAATATCTCAATATCCCATAGAGGGTGAAATAAATTGCACTTTGCTTGCCCTTATCTGGGTTTTTCTTCCTATAATTAATTAGGAAAATAAATATTAAAACATCTCCGATGGATTCGTAGAGGAAGGTTGGATGGACCTTGACCCCATCTATGATTATCCCCCAAGGTAGATCTGTCGGACCTCCGTGGGCCTCTGAGTTTGCGAAGTTTCCCCACCTACCTATACCTTGGGCTAGGACAAGAGAAGGTACTAGTACATCCATAAGGTCTAGGAGAGGGATCTTTTTGTATCTTGCATAGATTAGAAGGGCAATGCTTCCAAAGAGAATCCCTCCATGAATTGCAAGGCCTCCCGCCCTAAAGTTTAAAATCTGTAAAGGGTTACTTCCATAATAGTCCCACTCGAAGATTACGTACCAAAATCTCGCTCCGATTATTCCTATTGGTAGGATTACGAAAAGCAGGTCATAGATAAAGTCTTCATCGAAACCACGTCTTACGAACTCACTTTTTGCAAATTGTGCTGCGATAAATATTCCCGTTATGATTATTATAGCATACCAGTAAATTTCTAAACCGAATATCCTAAAGGCAACAGGATCTATATTAAATTCCATCTTTATTCCTCGCTAGAATCATCCCAGTTTGAGTAGACTTCTTGGACGTCATCGTTATCTTCTAGGGTATCGATTAATTTATTAAGCTTATCCACATGCTCTTCTTCTACTTTAATCATGTTATTTGCAAGATATGATATATCTGCACTTTCTATCTTATAGCCTAATTCTTTTAGCTTATCGTTTGCATCGTTAAAGCCATTTACATCGGTGATTGCCTCGAAGTATTCACCCATTTCTTTGACATCTTCGCAGCCTGCTTCGAGGGCGTCCATCATAAATTCATCGAAGTCTTTTCCGTCTTTCCCTACTATGATATCTCCCTTTCTTTCAAACATAAACATAACAGATCCGTCAGTTCCGAGATTTCCGCCGTTTTTGTCGAAAGCATGTCTTACATCAGGAGCAGTTCTATTTTTATTATCTGTTAGGCAGTCTACTATTACAGCAACTCCGCCTGGTCCGTATCCTTCATAGATTACTCTTTCGAAACTATCTGAAGCATCATCTCCTGCTGCTTTCTTGATAGCCCTATCTATGTTATCGTTAGGCATATTATCTGCCTTAGCTTTTTCTATAGCAGTCTTAAGAGCAGGGTTATAGTCCGGATTTGTTCCACCCTCTTTGGCTGCAACTGTTATATTTCTAGCGTGTTTTGTAAAGACCTTGCCCTTTTTGGCATCTTCACTTCCCTTTTTATTTTTAATCTTGCTCCATTTATTATGTCCTGACATATTTCCTCCTATTTTCCTTCAAATAACATCAAAGTATCTTTGACATTTATTTCAATATTGGCACTTGTTAAATTGATAAGGTCTTTCTCTATTTTAGGGTAATCTTCACTTCTAATATGAAGCTTAATCTTAACCAAATCAGTAAAGTCCTTATCTATAACCTTTAGCTTATTTTCAGCTAGGTAGTTTTCTATTAGGCCAAGTACCGTATACGAATGAATTAATTCTACTTCAAAATACTCTCTCTTACAAACTATATTGGGCGATACGGTATCCGTAACTCCCCTAGTATAGGCTCTGACAAGTCCCCCTTTTCCTAAAAGCTTGCCACCGAAATATCTGGTAACGACAACACAAATATTTCTGACCTCTTCTTTTTCAAGAACAGATAACATGGGTAGGCCCGCAGACCCTTGGGGCTCGCCATCGTCTGAATATCTTTTAATCTCAGGGATTTCATTTATAATGTAGGCCGAGCAGTTGTGAGTTGCTTGCTTATTTTTATCCTTTATTTCTTCGATAAAGCTAATGGCCTCTTTCTCACTTTCTACATATTTAGCACTTGTTATAAATCTCGACTTTTCTTCTTCGAACTCGCTAGTCTTAACTCCCTTTATGGTCCTATACTTTTTTAATATATCTGTCATATTTCGAATAGTCCTCTTTGCTTATTTCTAGTTTCAATATGCTAGAAGTTGGGTCATAGTCCCTTTCTATAATATCATAATTACTCATAATATAATCTAAGACCCTACCATCTTCAAATGGGATTGCCATTTCCACAAGCTCGTAGTCTTCCTTGATGATTGAGACGATTTTCTCCTTAAGTCTTATGAGGTCTTCTTCTTTGTGGGCTGACATGTAGATTTTTTCGCTGTCTCTTTTGTATAGGCTTACACTTAAATCATCATCTACCCTATCCATCTTATTAAAGACGTAGAGAATTTCCTTATTTCCTACATCAATTCCATTAAGAGAGTTTTCGATTGTCTCTATCTGATGGTCAATATTATGACTTGAATCGATTACTATAAGTAGCATATCGGCAAATCTAACCTCGTCTAGGGTTGTTAGGAAGGAGTCGTTTAGCTCCTTGGAGAGATTGTCGATAAAACCTACAGTATCTGTCAAGGTGACCTTGGTATTTGAAAAATCAAGCCTCCTAGTAGAAGTATCAAGGGTCGCAAAAAGCAAGTCGTCCGAATATACATACTTTTCTTCACCAAAAAGCTTTATCATTCCATTTAGTATTGTAGACTTACCGGCGTTAGTATAACCAACTAGGGATATATTGTGGACATCTTTTCTAGCTTGTCTATTTATTCTTTTAGTCTTATCCAAATCCTTTAGGGCCTTTTCCAAAGACTTGATATCTCTTACAATAGCACGTCTATCTGTCTCAAGCATGGTCTCTCCAGGTCCCCTTGTACCGATTCCTCCGGCCTGTCTTGATAGGTAGGAAAACCACTTGTTAATCCTTGGCAATTGATATTTAAGTTGAGCAAGCTTTATCTTTAGTCTAGCTTCCTTGGTATTTGCTCGCATAGCAAAAATATCTAGGATAAGAGTTGTCCAATCCACTACGTGAAGTTTCATCTCTTCTTCTAGATTGTAAAGCTGGCTTGCTGATAATTCTACATCAAATATTACAGTATCTATGTCGTTTTTTTGAGCAAGGTCCATTATCTCTTCGACTTTTCCCTTGCCTATATAATATCTAGGATTGACCTTGCTTATGTTTTGAGATACGTAAGCTTCAGTCTTTCCTCCTGCAGTATTAATCAAAGACTCTAGTTCATAGATCTTATTGTCGAGATCATCATCTTTATCTACTGCATTAACTTGTATAACTCTTTGCATAAACTTCCTTTCTAAAATTGATTATACGACTAATCCCTTGATTATAAAAGTTAATAAGTGTGGAAGTATTTACTTAAAAATGATAAAATGATAGTATCTAGAATATTAAAAATAATCATGGAGGCATTATGCATAATAAACTTGCCGCTCTTGTTGGAAAAATAATACTAGTTGTAATATTATTTGTAGCTGGCCTTGGAGTTATTTTTGCCGGCATGACAGGTGGAGCAATACTTGAAGTAATGAAGACTGCTCCCAAGATCGATGCTAGAAGCATAAAATACGAAATGAGCCAAAACTCAACAATAGTGGATGAAAATGGAAACGAAGTCGATTCGATTGCTACAAGCGAATACAGACAGATAGTAGATTATAAAGAAATACCAGAGAATTTAAAAAATGCATTTGTCGCAGTTGAAGATGAAAGATTTTATAAGCACAATGGTATAGATCCCCTATCAATCTTAGGTTCTGCTGTTGAAAACATGAAGGCAGGGTCAATCGTAAGGGGTGGATCTACTATAACCCAACAGCTTGCAAGAAACACCTATCTATCTAACGATCAAACCTACGAAAGAAAGATAAGAGAGATTTATCTTGCCCTAGAAATTGAGAAATATCTCGACAAGGACGAAATCCTAGGAGCTTATCTAAATAGGGTCTTTATGGGACAAAACTCTTATGGAGTTCAAGCTGCAGCAAAGACCTACTTTAATGAGGACGTATCTGAGCTAAATCTTGCCCAATGTGCAGCCCTTGCTGGAATTGTTCAATCTCCTTCAGAAAACTCTCTCTATAAGTCAATCAAGACGAGTGAAGTAACCGACCAAAGAGTCCTCGGTGAATTTAGTATAGAAGGAAATAAATACTCAGCAGTATACAACGAAGCCCCTTTTAAAAGGGAAGAATATGTCCTAGATAAGATGCTAGAAAATGGCTATATCGATGAGGCTCAATACAAAGAAGCCAAAGAATTTGATGTAGCAAGCACTGTGGAACCTGCTGAAAGGTCTAATACAGAAATCGCTAGCTACTTTAACTCTCTCTTGGAGCGTCAAGTAGTTAATAAGCTCATGGATGTATTGAATATTTCAGAAAACCAAGCCTGGGATAAGCTCTATTACGGAGGGCTAAAGATCACAACGACCCTAGATCAAGGCTTACAAGGAAAGCTTGAAGATATATATGCTAACTTTTCTGAGCACTTGATAGGAAATAGCGAAGGCTTGGGCTACGCTCCCCTACTTGACCTATCCTATGACAATTGGGGTAATATCGTAAACTCTAGTGGATCCTTGCTCTACTATAAGAAGTCAAATCTCCTAGATGAGAATAACGACCTCTTCCTAAACTCGGATGAGGCTTGGTATGACGATGCTGGAGACCTAGTACTTGCTACAAGCAAGGCTTACCTTGATCAAACCAAACTTATCTTTAAGGATTTCTATTCCTTAGATGAAACAAACTCCAACCTTAGAACTCATAGGACTGGACGAATAGAGTTCGAATCCAACGAGGATATATATCAGGATGGAGACGATAATATAGTAATTAGCAAAAAATATCTAGATAATAACCCAAATCTTTTATCAGGCTATGAAGATGGATCAATCGTCCTTAACAAGGACTATTACGATATAGACCTAAATGGTGTAATCCAACCTCAATCTTCTTCTGTCATAATCGACCAGAAGACAGGCCATATCAAGGCCTTGATGGGAGGACGTGACCAAGAAGGAATCAATATCTTAGATAGGGCATCAAGCGTTCCAAGGCAACCTGGTTCATCAATTAAGCCTATAGCAACTTATACAGCTGCCCTAGATCATGGTTTTAACCTCGCAACAGGTGTAGATGATGTTCCTTTTGAGCTAACTGAAGATGGCGAAGCTTGGCCTGTCAACGTATATGGCTACTACATGGGCTACACTCCTATAAGAGAAGCCATCAAGATGAGTATCAATACAATAGCTGTATCTACCCTAAATAAAGTAGGAATCGAAACAAGCCTTGAATATCTCAGAAACTTCGGCCTAATCAAGGACAATGACAGAGACTATTTCGTGACAAAAGACGAAAATCCTGACACAAATGACGAAAACCTCGCAGCCCTAGGAGTTGGTGCAATGAGTCACGGACTAACTACACTCGATATGACTGCAGCCTACGCAGCCCTTGCCAATAATGGTGAGTACAATGAACCTTTGACCTTCTCAAAGATTACCGACTCCCAAGGTGAAGTTATCTTTGATGAAGACAATCTTGTAAAACACAAAGTAACAAGTCCAGAAACAGCTTATCAAGTAACCTCTGCCCTAGAAAGTGCAGGAGAATACTATGGAAACATCCACCTAAACGGAACAGATTACGCAACCAAAACTGGAACAACAGATGATAAGACAGACTTCTGGTGTGTGGGATATACTCCTTATTACACGGTTGGCGTTTGGATGGGAGCTGATAATCAAAACATTAGCTTAAACAGTAACAGTGTAGATAGAGCAGCCCTTATGTGGAATGTAATAAATACGGAAATCCTAGCTGATAGCGAACCTGTTAGCTTTGAAGAGCCTGAAGGCATAAGACATATGGAAGTAGATACCATAAGCGGTAAGCTTCCAACTGACGCTTCAAGGGGCGATCCACGTGGCACTGTCAAAGAAGAAATCTTTGGACCAGAAAACTATCCAACAGAAGAAGACGACATGCACAAATGGGCTTATATAGATTCAAGAAACAATCTACTAGCAAGTGATGTCACACCAAAATTCTTAATCCAAACTAGGTCACTGATAGTTGAAAAGAACGAATACGATCCAAACAAGTTCAATGGAATTATTCCAAGAGACTGGGACTACAGGATGCCAACAGTCTACTCAACCTTAGTCTATACTCCACCAAAAGTGGAAGATGAAAAAGATAAAGATAAGGACAAAAACGATAAAGATAAAAACACAGACAAAGATAAAAATGGCGATAAAGAAAGTGACAACAATAGTGGAAATAATAATTCCACATCTGACGCCCTTGATAGTCTCTTAAACAGAGATTCTACAAATAATTCTGGATCTGGTTATTAAAGCTCCCCTTCGGGGGCTTTTTTCTTGTATCCATTTATATTATTCAAACATCTATATCTATCTTAAAAAACACTAAGAATCTGGTAAAAACTATGAATATTCATCATCCCATCCTAAGGTGCAATCGGGAAATTATACCTCACCTGATATGTAGGACTATGCACCCACCAGCTTACTTGAGACCTATAGCCATTCGTCTTAGTTAGGCTTTACTTGAAGGATCTTCTACCGATAATAGAACGATTTATTCATTCGAAAGCATCCTTTTAGATTACAATACCAAGCACAATATAGAAAAATAAATTTCTCCACTAAAAAACTTCCTAGCCTAAGCTAGGAAGTTTATACTTTTCAATAAAATTATTTTTTTGCACCGGTAATCTTATCATAAGCAAATAATAGGATTACTGCACCGATTACTGCATATACGATTTGCATTACAAGTCCTGGGTTAGCTGAGTTAAATAAAGTGCTAAATAGCCAGTTACCTACTCCACCACCGATTACTCCGACGATGATATTTGCAACTGCTCCCATTTGAGCATCTCTACCCATAATCTTGCTTGCAATCCATCCTGCAATTGCTCCGATAATAATTGAAGCTATTATTCCATAATTACCCATAATTTCTCCTTTCAAAAGTACAAGGTACTTATTTATAATCTAATTAGCAACATCATTTGCTGCTAATATATTTATATCCTTATTTTTATATTTTAAACATTTTTTTATATACAAGGTACAATATATGAAAAGGTAATTCTTATGTTATAATAGTTAATGGAGAGGAAAAAAGAATGAACGAAATAAATATTTTAATAGTAGAAGATGAAAAAACTATATCTGATATAGTTAAAAATTATTTGATAAAAGATGGCTACCAAGTCTTTCAAGCCTTCGATGGAGTAAAGGCGCTAGAGATTTTTAATGAGGAAGAGATCGATCTTGTGATACTTGATCTTATGCTTCCAATGCTTTCTGGAGAAGAAGTCCTTAAGGATATTAGAAACAAATCCCAGGTTCCTGTTATAATAACTTCTGCCAAGGTCGAGGAGGTCGATAGGATCCAAGGACTAAGACTCGGGGCTGATGATTATGTAACCAAACCTTTTTCTAACAAGGAACTTGTGGAAAGAGTTAAGGCTGTCCTTAGAAGAATTGAAAAATACAATATACCTAGGGCAGATATCATAAAGACAAATGACGGAAGACTTCTAATGGATCTTAAATACAATAGATTCTTAAAAGATGGCAAGGAGATAACACTAACCAAGAACGAATTTTCTATTGTAAAGACCTTATTTTCAAGTCCAAACAAGATTTTTACAAGAGATGAGATAATTGAGCTAACCTTTGGCCTAGATTATGATGCCTACGACAGGGCAATAGATACTCACATCAAAAATATAAGACAGAAAATCGAGGATAATCCAAAAAAACCTCAATACATCAAGACAATCTATGGTATGGGTTACAAATCCGGTGGCGTAGATGACCTCGTTAAGGAATAAGTTAATCAAAAACTTCATCGCAGGAGTCCTCGCTTGTATATTGATTTATTCAATACTTATAACACTCCTTGTAACATTAAAATACTCAGATCTTTTACAAATCGTAGACGATAAAAAGCCAAATCTTATAAGTGAGTGGTTTATCAGACTTAATAACGATGAAAATATTTCATCTGAGGGTATGCGGGCTTATCTTGATGATTTAAGCAAGCAACAAAATGTCAATATCAAGTATTACGATGCAGATGGCAATTTAATAAAATATATACATTCCCTAAAAGCAGATGATCCTGATCATATCAAGAGCAAATCATACAATGTCTTTAATGCTGATAAAAAACGAGAAGCAGGAAAGATACTCGTAGAATATTCCGTTGACTATACGACTGTCAATAGGCTCCAGGATGATTTTAGGCAGGCTGTAATTTACGCCATAACTAGCTCTCTAATTATAGGATTTCTCCTTTCCATAATCTTATCTACCAATATTTCAAAACCAATTGTAGATATGAATGATTTTACAGTTAAGATTAAGGAAGGAATCTATGAGAGCCTTGACGATGAGGAAAGTGATATAAGAGAGATTTCAAATCTACAAAATAATATCAACTTCCTATCCAAATCTTTAAAAAGACAAGAAGATATAAGGATGCGCTATGCCCAGGACATCTCCCACGAGCTGAGGACTCCCCTTACCAATCTTAAGCTTTATATTGAAGCTTTAGACGATGGAGTAATGGAATTTGATGAAACTACTGTCCAAAGCTTAAATGGAGAAATCAACAGGCTCCAGGTCCTAATAGATGGACTCAAGGACTCCTTCAATGAAAGTGTGGAGATGGGTAAGCTCAATCTTGAAGAAGTTAATATATCTGACATGCTTAATGGAATAGCAAATGGCTTTATGGCTAATTTCATCAATAGAAATATTAGCCTTAGCAAAGAAATCGAGCCAGATATTTTCTTAGTAACAGATAGAAACAAGCTCCTCCAGGTAATCCAAAACATCCTAACCAATGCTATAAAAGCTATAGGTAGGGACGGAAATATAAAAATAAAGCTTAGTGAATATAAGCAAAAAGTCTTTATAGAAATTACCGATGATGGCATAGGGATTGATAGTGATAAGCTCGATATGATATTTGAAAGATTCTATAGGATAGATGATTCCAGAAATACCAAGACTAATGGAGTAGGACTTGGGCTTGCCATTAGCAAAAACTTTGTTGAAGCATTGAACGGAAAAATCGACGTCAAAAGCAAAATTAACGAAGGAACTAGCTTTATCCTTTCTTTCAGTAAATAAGCGCGGTGAATTATGAGAAACAATAAGAAAAGATCTGATAGGCGCAAGAAAAAAAGCGAAATCAGAATAGTTAAAAGTAGCAAAAAAGATAGACAAAGAAGGCCCCTTACTAGAAAACAAAGACTTCGCAGGAAGAGGATTATCAGAAGGAGAAGGAGGATCCTAGGTCTAATCCTCCTTGCCCTAATTTTTGCTCTAGTTAGTCTCATCTTTGGTAAACTTAATTCCTACAAGTCTCCTGGCTATCCTAGTTTTAGAGACGAGGTTCTAGAAGGCCTTACAGAAAATATCTTCGTAGGAAATACCGATGGCAGAAGCCTTAGCAGTGCCGAAAAGCTAGCTGATTTTGATAAGCTATATGAAAGTATAATTAGAAACTATCCTGTAAGCAAGTCCAATAGAGGTCAGTTTGAAGAGTTCGCCAAGGCCCATGATAGTTTAAGAAAAAAAGTCAAAAACTCGAAGACTGACCAAGAATACTTCGATATCATAAAAGAAAGTCTAGCGATTCTTGAAGATCCAAAAACTTTCGTTATTGATAAGGACACTTACAACAATCTCTTTAACTACTACAAAAACAACAAGGATTCAAATATAGCCAAAATTCTTGGTAATGATCAAGCTGTCGATAGATATAAGAGGATGATCAATAAGGAAAACTTCAACAGAGATATGATCGTTGATAATCCTAAGCCTTCGACCCTAATTGTTAGGCTTCCTGACTTTAATGCTAAAAAGGCTGACACTGACCTTGATTTAATTGCAGAGAAGATTCAAAAAGGATCTGTAGAATCAATTGTATTTGACTTATCTAATAATACATCCATAGACTCATCATATGTAAATGAATTTGTAACTTACTTTTTAGACAAGGACTACGAAGAGAAAGATATTTTCTTCTATAGGGGAAGTCTTTTTGAAGAGAAACTATCTGATATCAAAGCGAATGATCAAAGTCCTTATACAACTGGTAAGGTCAAAAATCTCGCAGCTAAGTATAACAAGGAAGTAAATAATTTTGACCTAGAAGATTATCTATACTATGATCAGATTGAGCTAAAGCTTAAGAAAAAGGATGATTTCAAGAAAAGAAAAATCTTCGTCCTAACTAACGAAAATACAGCCAATCAAGCGATAAGATTTGCAGCGATTCTCAAAGAAAATGGAGCCTATACAGTCAAAAACGCCCTAAGCGCAGATAAAACTCCTAATGATAGAGTAGAGCTCTTATCCCCTGACCTCTTACTATTAGACCATTCAGGACTGATTCTTGCCATAAATACGGAAATTAGGCCAAGTGAAGATAAGATTTTAGAATATGATCAGAGGATAAATAGTGAAAATCCGGACAAGGCAGTGCTGGAAATAGTAAAATAAAATAGTGAAACAAGCCCTTAGTTATTATCTAGTGTAGAGATTTATCTAAGGGTTTTTCTTGTGAATTTTTCCATAAATTAAAGCTTTTAAGTTTTACACTTTTAATTTCTAGTTTGTATGAATTAATAAGATATATTTTTATAATATATTGGAGAAGAAAAATTTCCTAATGATGAATCATCTTACATGATAATTTTCCCCATAGAAAAAGCCCTTAGGCAATCCTAAAGGCTTTATAACTTATTTTCTTATTATTTTCTAACGAATTCTTTGGATTTTCTTTCGCCAAGTCTACCAGCGTAAGCTGATACTACTAGGGCAAGAACTAGTCCTACAAATACAAGTACTGATCCTGCTGATGCCTTGTTAGAAGCATCCTCTGCTCCTTCTTTGGCTCCTTCTACAGTTTCGTCAACCTTATCACTTGCTTCGTTTGAAAGTCTTGTGATTTCTTCACTTGCATTGTTGATTGTCTTCTCAGCTTCTTTTGAAGCATCTTGTAAGCCATTGTAGATATTTTCTGAAACTTCGCTAGCTTCTTCTTCTGTAAGGTCTGTGTTTTTAGCAACTGCATTGTCAATTGCTTCCTTATCAGCAGAATCTGCTATTGTTTTTGCTCTTTCAGATAATGAATCTGTTAGATTTTTAATAATTTGATCTTTGTTTTCTGGATTTACTGCTAGATCCTTAACTGCAGCTGTGATTTCATCTCTAGATTCTTGAAGTTGACCTTCTAGATAATCTGGTTGAAGTTCAGGGACTTCTGTGTCTGCTAGATATTGTTCTAGATTGCCTTGAAGTTCTTCAGTATCAACATCTGAAATTGCAGCTCCTGCCTTCTCAAGTGCCTTACTTCCTGCATCTCCTGCAACATCTGACACAGATCCTGCAACATTACCTACTGCATCTCCTGCAGTTCCAGCAACAGAACCTATTACATTTCCTGCCATACCAAGGGCTGATGCTACTGCATTAAATACTAATGTTATTAGTAATAAAATTGTTACTGCCCAAGTAATAGCTCCGTGAAGAAGACCTGTTGATCTTGCAGAATATCCTGCAACAAATCCACCAGCACAGAATGAAATGATTAAAGTAATGATTGTCCAAATACCTGTACCCATTCCAACTCCTGCCATAGGATTAGAACTTGTTGGTGCAAATAAACCAAATCCTAGTGCTGCTGTTAGTAGACTTAGAACAGTAAATACTGCTGCCGCACTTACAGCTCCTGCTATAATTGAACCCCAAGAAAGGTTTTTGCCTGCTTGGATAGGACTTGTTTCTTGTTCATAAACAGCCCTGTCAACTCTTCTGTTGTTTTTTTCTGTCATTTTTCCTCCTTATAATATCAAATGATATACACTTATTCTTTCGAATATATAAAGCATCTACTATGCTTGCTGTATTATTATACCCAATTTTGTCAATTTACCTACAATTTTTGTAAACTTCTTGTTCTCTAAGGATTTCAGCTACCATATCTCTGCCCTTTTGCATCTTCTTTATGTTTTTGATATCAAGTATTATTACATCTTTTTTGATTAAATCATTCTTACTCTTATCTGTTAGATAAGACGAATTTATAATAAGAATTGGCCTTAGTCTTGTATCCATTCCGGAAATCTTTTCAATCATTTCTTTGATGAAATCCTCATTCAAGCTTTTTTCAAAATCATAATTTTTAATCTCTATTGCAAAACGCTTATCCTTTTTCTTGGCATAGAGGTCAAATCTATGAGTTCTTTCAAACTCTTCCTGGAAGGGCTCGACCCTGTAGCCCGATTTCCTAAAGGCCTTGGCAATGAATTCTTCCGTAGTAAAGTCGAGGTTGATCTTTCTAAGGGCTTTGAGGAGATTGGTCGGATTTATCTTAAATACAGCCCTATACTCAATTTTTTCTCCAAATCTTTTGATGTCAAAACCTATAACAAGGTCATTTATCACATTGAAATTGCCGTGGGCTATAGCATTTCTTATATGACGGAGGAGGGCCATGGTCTTAGTTTCGCTATCATCTGCCAGGGTCATTATTAGTTTTTGCTCATCTACCCTAACCTTGCCCACGAAGCTATTAGCTAATTTTTCGCTAATTTCCTCGGTGAAAAGTACATCCTTATCTTCTAATTTCATAGAAGCCATTATGTCATTGAAGATATAATCATCATATTCAGGGTTTAGGAGAAGCTCGTTTTCCTTTGCCTGTTCAGATGAGATATTTGGCACATACCACAAGAGCATCTTTATGGCCTCATCAAGGTCTGGGCTTAACTTTATTGGAATTTCCTTATGGTCTATAGAAAAATCCATAAGCTTTCCCTTTGAGTTTATCTCAAACTTATCCGTAATTTGCATATTTTATCCTTTTCTTTTAGTATCTACTAATATTTTACCCAAATATATACTTATTCTTCTATCTTCAAATAATTATAGGCCCCCTCAAGGTCAAGGAGGTTTTTCATGATGTATTTAATCTTAAGTTTTTCACTCACAAGGTCCATATACTTATTTGCCAAAAGATAGGCCCCGACTAGTTTTGGATTATCCTCTAGATAAGTTTTTATTTCTTCTATTTCTACTGGATTTTTCCTGATATCATTGAGAGTCTTCCCTATATTTTTCCCTCTAATGGTCGACGAATAATCCATGAGCTTATAAGTAGAAAAGCTAGACCTTATATTTAGCATAAGAGTAAGCGTCCTATTAATCCTTGTCCCACGAAATGTCCTAAGACCTTCCCCATCCTTATCATTAATTAGATAAAAACCTTCATTGTCAGGCGATATCTTAAGGCTTTCGATTACTCCATTAATTTTATTATTGAAAGAATGCTTTTCACTTTCTCCTATTATATCTCCCATTTTTCTTCTAATCTCATTTGATACATCCCCTAGACTAGACGATCCAAAGTCAGGAGCTTTTCCCTCTTCTGCCTTACTTACTGTAATTTTCTTAGCCTTGAGATTGATCGATTGAACCTCCCAGATGAGTCCTCCTAGATAGATCCCATCTCCCTTCTTTAGGTCGATGGATTTTTCTATCTCTCCGATTTTGCCCTTTTCATTATATACATGGAAGGTATCTGTGCTTATAAATTGATTATAGAAGGATCCCATTTTGAGGAGTTTCTCACATTCGACTCCTCCTATATACTCATTTTCGAGTTTTTCGATAAAGCCATTTTCTAACATATGGGCAGTAAGATCCATAAATTCTTCATGGTCTATATCAAAGTCTAATTTCTTATCTAGACTTTCATAGTCCTTGATACTCAAACCGTTATTTTCCAAAAGAGTCGATAGGATTTGATGGGCAAATACATCGTAGGGAGCCTTTATAGGGTCGATTTTATCAAGCCTTCCTTCCTTAAAGAGAATAATCGTAGCAAGTGATTGGACTAAGTCCCATGGATTTGTAGCTATTTGATGGAGGACAGATTTCCCTGTCTTTCTTCCAGACCTTCCTAGTCTTTGGGCAAGCGATAGGACTGAATTGGTCGACCCATACTGGCAAATCGAATGGACACTTCCTATATCGATTCCTAGCTCGAGGGTTGAAGTAGCACAGATGATGAAGTTCTCTCCCCTTCTATTTTTGGCAAAATCTTCGATTTCCTTTCTTTTATTCTTACTTACAGAAGAATGGTGGGAGAAGATTTGGGTTTTTATTTTCTCATCTCTTGCTTTTTTCTTTAGCTCAACCGCAAGCTCTTCGACAAGCTTCCTTGAATTTGGGAAAGCGAGCATGGATCCTTCTCTCGCAAAGGTTAATATTTGATCTACTGTTTTATCGCTTATATCATTTTCCTCGTTATAAGAAATCGTAGCTTCTAGGTCATTTTTGGAGGAGTCTATGATTAACTTAGTGTCTCTATCATTCTTAAAAAAGTTCTTACAAATATCGTAATTTAAGTCTCCAACTGTTGCGGAAAGTCCTATAAATCTCGGATTCTTGTTAGTATAGGAAAGGATTCTCTTAAGGAGACTCCTAAGCTGGCATCCCCTATTTCCTGTAAGAAAGCTATGGATCTCGTCTACTACTATATAATCTAAGCCAGTAAATAATTTCCTCGCTTCAAAGCTTTTATTTACAAAAATAGCCTCGAGAGATTCTGGAGTAATAAGGCATATTCCAGAAGGATTTTCCAATAGTTTTTCTTTTCTAGTCTGATTTGCCTCCCCATGCCAGCTCGTTACACTTACTCCAATATCATCACACATATCAAAGACTCTCTTAAACTGATCGTTAATCAAGGCTATAAGAGGAGATATATAAAGAATCCTAAGCCCCTTATCGAAGTCATTTGCTTCTGATATGGCTGGAAGGAAGGCCGCCTCAGTCTTACCAGCGGCTGTTGGCGCGATTAAGATAAGATTATCTTCGCTTCCAATAAATTCTTTGATGGAAGCTTCCTGAATCTTAGTAAGGCTCGGCCACTTGTTCTTGTAGACGAACTCTCTCATTGGCCTTGATAATAGTAAATATGGATCTGTCATAGGATAAAGATATCGTCGTCGTGATCTTCTGGATCTTTTTCGACAGGGCTAGTTAGGCCTTGAAATTTACTTTCTAGGATTTGATCAATACTTATATCAGGATTCTGTCTTTTAAGATCTAGGATTTCAAGGAAGTCTTTGATCACAGCCCTAGGCGTAAGAAACTCCTTGGCTCCTGGTCTATTGAGCTGGCCTTCCATATATCTTATAATATCCTCCTTATCCATGTGGATTTCTTCCTGGTAGTTGATATTATAAATATTTAGGAGATTTTCAAGTAGGGTAAATATCTCTTCTTCTGTGAGGGGCTTAAGTAAAAGGGCGGTCTTTTTGGTATTAGTAAGGGATAAATACGAATCATCTACACCCCCAAGTCTTCCAGAAAGGGCCCCGTAGGAGCTCATTCCCCTCGACTCATCAAAGACTGTAGCCCTCGTTGCTCCAAAGTTTATAAAAAGATTCTTGGCCTTGCCGCTTTTAGCCTCGTTATAAATATTTAATATCCTCTCATAATTTCTCTCTCGAGTTACGGATTGGGCAAGCTTATAGAGATTGACTGCCTCATCGAAATTAATCACAAAGCCTGAAAATCCAATTGAGTGAAAAAGCTCAGACAGATTCTTGATAGCCTCGAAGTAATTGTCATCATTAATAATCTCTCCTATACCAAGCTCTCTTTTGGCCTCTGTCTTTGTAGAAATATCTCCCCTAAGCCAGCGAATAGCCTTAGTCTTAAGGTCCCTATTATTTCCAACAAGGCCTTCGTAGTATTTTACAATAGCCTGGCCCATCTCATAGGAAAGACCTACCGAGTCAAAGGCATCTATAGCATCGAGGATTTTTTCTTCTACTTCCTTCCTATATTCTCCCTTGATTAAGTCTTTCATCTCCCAAAGGTTCTCACGAGAAAGCTCTGTAAAGATTTTCATAATCCACTCTTCGACAATCTCTCCTAGGATATTGCCGCCTCTTTTAGTCTTGGTCTTGATATTATCACAAATCTCCCTGTAAAGAGCCTGGGCCTTCTTATCTGTTGCGTAAAATCTCCTTTGTGGAGCGAGATCTATGGTAGATGTGACGAAGTTTTTGGATAGGGCAAGTTGCTCTATTGTAGCAAGCATAAAGGACTTACCTGATCCGAAGTCGCCTACCCAAAACCTAAGATCACTTCCACCCTTACTTACTTCATCTAATACTTCAATAATCTCTTCTACTTCAGCACGTCTGCCTACAAGGAGGTGCTCTATGCCCATATTTGGCACAATTCCTGCTTCTAGGGATTTGATTATTACTTGTGCTTGTTTAGGATTAATCTTTGCCATCTATAATCTCCTTAATCATTTCTACATAGAAAGAATCTATACTTATCTTCCCATCTTCATTTATCAAAGTCTGATCATCTATATAATCAAACAATTCATCATTTATATCTCCTATAAAGGAATTGAGGATTTTCCCCTCTTCTAGGGCGATCTCACTAGCCTCTGCTTCTTCAACAAATCCATTTTCAAGGATCAATTTAAGAAATTTCCTACTAGTTTCGCTAATAAAAATTCCTTCATCTTCCTTTATATCATCATTTTCTTCCTCTATTTTTGTTTCTTGTCTGGGGGCTTCTTCGAAAATATCTGTATCGCCATCAGCCAAAAAATCTTCGACCATACTTACTGTCTTGTGCAAATCCTTCCTCGATGAGTAAAGCTTATTCCTATCGATTTGAATTTTCTTCTTAGGCTTTTTATCTAGATTTAAAATATCATCAATAAGCTCAATTGACATGTCTCTTGTTTCTACTAGGCTAATAAATCTATCATAATTTTCTTCATGAATCAGGTCAAGAAGCCCTTTTTTGTCTTTATTTTGAAAATTCTTGTACTTAAACAGATAATAAAAGCCTAGGACCTGGGTTGGAGGAAATTCTGCCTTGCTTATATTTCTAGAAAGCTTTTCCATATCTACTAGGTCCTTGTGGCTTTCGACGAAACTAATCTCTTTACTTAGATCAGCTTCTAGGATATAGCTAGTCCAGTCCTTTATCTTTGCTGGATTTGCTATGAGGTAGTCTTCGAAAATTTCTTCTTTTCTCGACTCTTTTATATTTTCATAGAAAAAATCTAGCTCTTTTAGGAAATATTCAAGCAAATGCCTGGAGTCATTTTTTTCTAAAACTTCTACCTGCTTACTGGAATCTATTTTGGCAAATATCCAAAAATATTCCCTAAACTTTACCTCTGTTACTATAAGGAGGGCTTCAAGGATAGATTTAGAAAGAGTGTAAGGGCTAGTGTATTTTCTAATTTTTTCTGTATCAAGGCTTTTTTCATCCAAGGCTTTTTTAACAATAGTTAAATAGGATTCCACAAGAAGGTCTCTAGAAAGTTTATGGGACCAAACTTGATTAAACCTACGACTTACTTGACCTATTAGCTCTATCTCTTCCCTCTCATAGGAAAGCTTGTCGAAAAGATCCTTATATTCGGACCAAAAGCCAAGATCATAAGGATCATCTGGGTCTTTATGTGAAACATTCCTAGATCTTTCTTCTTTCTTATCTTCTATATTGAAATTGAATTCAACCTTGCCTAGCTTTCTCTTATAAGTTTTTTTCTTAGATTTCTTATCTAATCCCTGTAAGTCTTTGAGCAAGCCATCTATTAGGTCGACTACATCATCTATCTTCATAAGCCCTCCTTCAAAATCCTCTTCCTTTCATTATACTTCTTTGTCTTATTTGTCTTTTAAATAAGGCACAAAAAAGCTGGCAAAGCCAGCTGGAGAATATAGACAAAGTAGGTTTAATTAAATTTTTTTATATTTAAGTTACCCTTGTCTCGACTAGTTAAATGTGCCTTAAATGGCACATTTAACCCTAAAACCAAAGGTTATAGCCAATATTAGGTTTTAGTGTGAGTGAAACGAACGCATGGAGAGACCTCATTAGATTTCTACTATTTATACAGCCTCTAGCTGGTAAAGCCAGCCGATCATCAATATATCTTTATATTAAGTAAATTTTAAAATCCTACTTTTCCAAACTTTTGGATAGGATCTTCTCCATTGATAGGTCTACTGATGACCTATACATATTACCAAACTTGTGGAGGTGGACCATAAGTAGGTAAAGTCTATAGAACTCAAGCCTTATAGCCCTTTCAGAATCTTTTCCTATATCTTTTAGATAGGTCCTATAGAAATTATCATCAAAGCCAGAAAACACAGTGCTTACGCCTATATCAAACTCCCAATCTCCATATAGGGGTGCTGGATCGAATATATAGGCCTTGCCATCTACAGAAAACATGGCGTTTCCTGGCCACAAGTCTCCATGCAGAAGGACCGGCTCGCTTTCACGTCTTTTTAGATAGACATCAATCACTTTCCTAACATTTTCGTAAGTAGCTAGGTCTTCACTTGACCATATTTTTCCTTCGATTAGCTTATCTTTGAGCTTATCCATCCTTTCTTCTAAAAAGACTTCCCTCCAAGTATCCTTAAAGGCATTGGAAAAGGAAATGGAAGATCCACGGTAGGCAAAGTCAAAGCCGAATTTCCCATTGGGGCTTGCTATTTGGTGAACTTTCTTAAGCTCCCTAGCAAGATCTCCTTGGTCAAGCCATCTTCCCTCTTCTATATAATCTAGGAGAAGATAGGCCCCATCATCACTTACTCCACTATCCAATACCCTTGGAGCATTCACTCCGTTTTCTTCAAATAGCTTAAGGCCCGCTATTTCTGCCTGGAAGAAATTATTATCTCTTCCCCTTTGCAGAAGAAGGAAATATGGGCCCTTGTCTGTGTAGACCTTAAATGCCTCGTTTACATCTCCTCCTCTTACGCTTCTTATATCATAAGCTCCATCTATATTTAAATCTATCACATTATCACCTCTTATAACTTTTACCCAAAATAAAAAAGCCACACCAGCATAGCTGATATGACCATCTTATTCAAATGATTTAATTTTACGATCTTGCCAGTCTAAAGTAGATTCAACCATCTGATCTAAGACTTTTTGATAGATCTCTAGATCCTTCTCATCAATCTTACTTGTAGCTTCATTAACGTATTCTTCCGTTACTTTAGATATGTTTTCGTATTTTTCCTCGCCTTTTTTCGAAAGACTTATAGCTTTTCTTCTCATATCTTCTTCGTCAAGTTTACGTTCAATTAGGCCATCTCTTTCCATCCTATCTAAAAGTCCTGTCATAGTAGACTCTCTGATGCTCATTTTCTTGGCCAAATCTTTTTGGTTAATTGCCTTAGCCAAGTCTATGTAGTACAAAGCAACACACTGACTTCTAGTAAGTCCGTATTTTAAAACGACATTGTTAAAGGCATCGTTCATAGCCTTAGCAGCTGTTGCTGTAGCAATGGGCAAGTACTCCTCAAATCTTAGCATAATATCTCTCCTTCCAGATACCAAACCCCTTTGGTATCATTTCAATTAGGGCATGAAAATCCCTGCTCATCATTATATCTATGAATAAGACTTCTGTAAAGTTTGCTTAGGATAGTAAATAAATACAAAAAGCCCAAATATATACATTTAGGCTTTGATTTGTAAAATTTACTAAGTCTAGTTTTCTATTTCCCTATACAAGGTCTCAATATTCATATCATTACCAAGTCTTATGAGTTCTTGGGTTCCGTAATCTAGGGAATTCATCAAATCATCATCTTCTAGATATCTTGTAGCAACATAGGTCTTATCCAGATATCCATATTCGTCATATGACCTATCTACTATAGTCGAATGAGACTTAAAGGATTTGATACTGGCCTTCTCGCCTGGTTTTTTTTCAATATTACACTCGACAAGGACTCCCTGCTCAACCCTGTAGTCTCCCTCGAAGGCCTCTGCCTTTTGGTTAGAGAGTAGATTTCCTAATGAATAATAGATCAACCCCGTCCTACCGTCTTTGCTCTCATAGACTTCTTTGGGTTGGATTACGTGAGGGTGATTTCCTATAACTAGGTCCGCTCCCCAGTCAACCATATCGTGGGCTAGTTTTATTTGATCTTCTCTTGGATAGGATGAATACTCATCTCCCCAGTGAGGATATACCACAATAAGGTCTACCTCTTTCTTCTTAAGTTCTTCTATATCAGTCTTTACTTGGCGAGGAGTTAGGGTGTTTACCATTTCTTCTTTCTCTTTGCTGTCTAGGAGATAGTCGTTGCCATTTAGGATTTCAGTATAGGAAAGGACTCCTATCTTTATTCCATTTACTTCTTTTATAACATAAGGTCTGTAGGAAGACTCACTTGTTCCGACATAGTCTATGCCATGTTTTTTGATAGCTTGGATCGTGCTAGTTAGTCCCTCAACTCCTGTATCGAGACAATGGTTGTTGGCCGTTGTCATAAGATCTACTCCACTATTTTTAATAGCCTCATAGATATTTTCGTTAGAGTTAAACAAAGGATAGCCCGATACTTCGTAGTCTCCATTTACACTAAATTCGTTATTTAGCATGAAGAAATCATAGTCTTTGGCAAAATCCTTGATATCCTCAAAGGATCTTGAGTAATCATAGTCTCCTTCGCCGTAGTTTAGGGCGTAGTCATTAATTGGCATATGAGGAATTATGTCCCCACCAAAGAGGAGCCTAGCTGTCTTTGTTTCTTCCTTTTTCTCTTCTTCTTTCTTTTTATTCTTTTCAATATAGGCATCTATTTCTGGATACCTCTTATTTCTTACATCATCCTTCTTAATCCTTCTTTCAAAGTCCTTCTTGTTTAGGGTATCATTCTTAGAGCTGTCTTTCATATTACAAGCTACAAGACTTGTTATTATAAGAAAGATTAGGGAAAATATTCTTAATTTCTTTTTCATCTTTTCACTCCGCCTGTGGTGAAATCTTAAGGTCTAGGAAAAGGTCATTATATAAAATAGTGCTTTCCTTATCTAGGGCCTTGAAGACTTCTAGCTTATTTATAATTTCATCGTCTGGATAAAGGGTCTTATCGCATCGAGCCTCAGGATCTATCAAATCCATGGCCTTCTTGTTTGGGGTCGCATACCAAATATAGTCTGCATTTTGGGCAGCATTTTCTGGCTCTAGCATGAAGTTGATAAAGGCATAGGCAGCCTCTTTGTTCTTGCTAGTTTTAGGAATAACCATATTATCAAACCAAATATTAGATCCTTCCTTTGGTATGACATAGGAAAGATTATCATTTGATTCGATGGCATTTGAGGCATCTCCTGAAAATGTAATGCCGACATTTGCCTCTTCTAGGGCCATATACATCCTTATCTCATCAGCAAGTATGGCCTTGACATTTCCCATAAGGCCTATTAGCTCATCTCTAACTTCTCTAAGCTTAGCTGGATCCTCTGTATTTAGACTTAAGTTATTTGCAAGTAGTCCTATCCCCAAAGTCTCACGAGCTCCATCGAAGCTAAGGATTTCTCCCTTAAACTTTGGATCCCACAAGTTTTTCCATGAATCAAAGTCAGCTTCCTGGTATTTTTTAGTATTATACAAAATACCAAAGGTTCCCCAAAGATAAGGAATAGAATATTCATTTCCCGGATCATATTCCCTATCTAGAAATCTCTCGTCGATATTAGAAAGGCCATCGATTTTCGAGTGATCTAGCTTTTCTATAAGCCCCTGATCTCTCATCATCTCAACTGCATATTCGCTAGGAATACATATATCAAAGTCGGTTGATTCTTGTTTAATCTTGGTAATCATCGCCTCATTTGAATCGAAAGTTTCCATCACTACATTAAAGCCAGTTTCTTGCTCAAACTTATCCAAAAGTTCAGGATCTATATAATCTCCCCAATTGTATAAGTAAAAGGTATTCGCCCCTGTCGTTTCCTTTCCTCCGATAAGAATCGACTTAAGACCTAGAAGGAGGAAAATTCCCACAATACAAGCTAGGAAAAATTTGTATACCTTATTCATCAACTTTTCTCCTTTCCATAATCTTCATCTCTCTTTGGCTAATAAAATAATAAATCACTACCAATAAGAGAGATGCCAGAAACATCAAGGTCGATAGGGCATTTATCTCAAGAGAAATCCCCGTTCTAACTCTGGAGTAAATTTCAACAGAAAGGGTCGTAAATCCAGATCCTGTTACGAAAAATGTAACCGCAAAGTCATCCAAGGAGTAGGTCAAGGCCATAAAAAATCCTGTCAAAACTCCACTTGTGATATTTGGTAGGATGATTTTATTAAGTATTGTTATATCACTTGCACCCAAATCTTCTGCCGCAAGAATCATGGAAGGATTTAGGCTATAAAGCCTTGGCAAAACCATTAGTACTACTATAGGAATCGAGAAGGCTATGTGGGAGAGTAAAACTGTCATAAAGCCCATCGGTATCTTTATAAGGAAGGTAAAAAGAACCAAAAAGCTTGCGCCCATCATAACATCTGGCATAACCATAAGGACTGAGTTAAAGTTTAGGACTCTCTTTCTAATCCTTTCACTTCTTAGATAATAGATCGCTATAGCCCCACAAGTTCCAATAATCGTCGCTATAAGGCTTGACAAAAGCCCCAAGACTATAGTATTTATCACAATCGTCCGAAGCCTAGTATCATGGAAAACCTGCCTGTAATGGTCTAAGGAAAAACCCACGAAGGAATTCATATTGGTCCCACTATTAAAGGAATAAACTATGAGATAGGCTATCGGCAGATACAGGAGGATAAAGATAAATATTAAATATAAATTTGAAATTTTAAATTTTTTATTCATTAATTTTTATCCTTTCTAGTATTTAGAGCGCTCATCACTACGAACATAAGCACGATTAGAACTAGACCGATAGTAGCTCCCATGCCCCAGTTTTGAGTAACCAGATAGTGCTCCTCAACAGCAGTTCCAAGGGTTATGATCTTATTTCCTCCTATGATTCTCGTAATTAGAAAGAGGGATAGGGAGGGAATAAATACGGCCTGACTTCCTGCTATAACTCCATCCATAGAAAGAGGTAGGATAATTTTTCTAAAAGTTTGCCATCGGCTTGCCCCCAAGTCCTCGCTTGCTATTAGATACTCGTTTGGAATCGAATCAAGGGCCCTAAAGATTGGAAGTATCATAAAGGGAAGCTCCACATAAGATGCTACTAGGACGAATGCTGGATTGGTAAACAAAAGCCCCTCACTTACTAGGGAAAAAACTCGAGCAAGGGGGCCATTTTTGCTCAAAAGCCCTATAAAGGCATAGGCCTTTAACAAGAGATTAATCCAAGTCGGAAGAGTAACCAAAAGGAGAAAGAACTCCTTGTTTCTTGAATTAGTCAGAAAATAGGCAAAGGGATAGGCCAAAATCAGTGTCGTTATCGTTATCAAAAATGCCGTCAAGAATGAATTTAGGGTCATTTTGATATAATTTCCAGAAGAAAAGTAGGAAATATAATTGTCAAAAGTAAAGTTGCCATAAATATCAAAGAAAGATTGATACAAGAGCATGGCAATAGGTGCGATTATAAAAAGTACGATCCACAAATAATATAGGCTTGATAGGGCTCTGTATTTTTTATTCATCGTCATCTCCTATGGCATATTTCTCGATTCTCTTATCGAAGTCATCTTCTGATTCGTTAAATCTCATTACATGGATATCGCTAGGATCTATGGAAATCCCAACAACATCACCTTCTTCAAATCTCTTGGTAGTATGGATCTTCCACCTAAAGTCATCTTCGTCAAAGCAAATTAGTTCATTGAAGACTCCTCTAAACAAGACATTATCAACGTTCATCTTAATATCTGCATTCTCATCTTTTGAGACATTGATATCCTCAGGTCTTATAACTACTTCTACCTTCTCTCCCTTAGGAATTCCTGCATCCTCGCAGGCAAATTCTTTATTGGAAAACTCTACCAAATAGTCATCTTTCATCACGGCACTTAGGATATTGCTCTCTCCGATAAATTCCGCAACATACCTGTTGATTGGCTCATCGTATATATCTGTAGGCGAACCTGATTGGACAATCTCTCCCTTATCCATTACGAAAATCTCATCTGATAGGGCTAGGGCCTCTTCCTGATCGTGAGTTACAAAGACAAAGGTAATCCCAAGCTCCCACTGGATATTTGATAGGAGGACCTGCATGGATTTTCTTAGCTTCATGTCAAGGGCTGATAAAGGCTCATCTAAGAGCAAAACATCCGGTCGATTTACTATAGCACGAGCTATAGCAACTCTCTGTCTTTGCCCTCCCGACATCTGAGAGATTTTTCTTTTCTCAAAGCCCGAAAGATTAACCATATCGAGGGCCTTTTTGACCTCTTCTTTGATTAGCTTCTTATCCATCTTCTTGATATTTAGGCCGAAGGCGACATTATCGTAGACATTCATATGAGGAAAGAGAGAATAATTTTGGAAAACTGTGTTTACCTTTCTCTTATTGGCCGGAGTATCACTTACGTCTTCTCCATTTATAAATACATCCCCACTAGTTTGCTCGACAAAGCCTGCTATTATATTTAGTATTGTAGTTTTCCCACAACCTGATGGGCCCAAAAGCGTATAAAACTTCCCCTTTTCAAGCGTTAGATCTACCGTTTTTAATACTAATTCATCGTCATAAGACTTGGTGACATTTCTTAAAACGACGCTTTTATTAGAAAAATTATTTTCCATCTTCCCTCCTACTTTCTTCTTATCTTATAGAAAAGTATACCATAAAATCATAATCTTTTAATATATTTATTAATTATTTTTACAAGAAGTGTAAATAAGCTCTCATAAATAATTTTACTATTAGCAATTTTAACTTATGAAAACTTTTTCTTGACCAGAAATTTGCAATATACTATAATTTATTTAGACATATTTTTATTTAGGAGGTCTTTATGTCAGAAACAAAAGTTAAAAAATCTTTTCTAAACAGCTTGCTTTTCAAGCTCGTGATTGCTATTGCTATAGGAATTTTCCTAGGTAATATTGCAAACGAAGGTGCAATCCAGGTAATTTCTACAATCAAAAATATTTTGAGTAATCTAATCAACTACATAGTACCAATCATAATTCTTGCCTTTATTACTCCAGCTATCGTTTCCTTAAACGAAAGTGCGGGCAAGGTTTTATCCCTCACCTTGATTATTTGCTATCTTTCATCAGTGGGAGCTGCACTTTTCTCTTTTATTGCAGGAACTGCAATTATCCCTCACCTTAACATAGTAAGTGCCACAGAAGCCGGAAAGAAGATCCCAGAGATTTTATTCCAAATGGATATTCCTTCCATCATGCCAGTAATGACTGCGCTTGTCACTGCGATTCTCTTCGGTCTTGCTGTAATTTGGACCAAATCCGAAACTTGGGCAAATCTTTTAAGAGAGTTTAACGATATGGTTCTTGAGATTGTAAATAGAGTAATCATTAAAGTATTACCTTTCTATATAGCTACAACCTTCGCAGAACTTTCCTATGAAGGAGTAATCCTAAGCCAATTCCCAGTATTTCTCAAGGTCATAGCAATCGTAATTTTAGGACATTATATTTGGTTAGCCCTACTTTATGCTTTAGGCGGAATATTCTCTAAGACCAATCCTATGGAAGTCTTGAAATACTATCCACCAGCATATGTTACAGCCCTTGGCACTATGTCTTCAGCTGCAACACTTTCAGTTTCACTTCAATGCTCAAGAAAATCCAAGACCCTAGATCCAAAGATTAGAGACTTCGTAGTTTCACTTTGCTCTAACACCCACCTTTGCGGATCAGTCCTAACAGAAACATTTTTCGTAATGGTAGTAAGCCAAGTCCTCTACGGCTCTCTTCCAAGTACAGGAAATATGATTCTTTTCATCCTCCTTCTTGGAATTTTTGCTATAGGAGCACCGGGAGTTCCAGGAGGAACCGTTATGGCCTCTCTTGGTCTTATAACTTCTATTCTCGGATTTGATGCAACTGGAACTGCCCTAATCCTTTCGATATTTGCCCTCCAAGATTCTTTCGGAACAGCTTGCAATATTACAGGAGATGGCGCTATCGCCCTAATGGTTACTGGTATTTTGGGTAAGGTTCCAAAGGAGGCTAGAGCCTAGTTATGACTGATTTTAAAGAACTAATCAAAGAAGAACTAATCCCTGCTACAGGTTGCACCGAGCCAATAGCCATTGCCTACGCATCAGCTAAGGCAAGAGAAGTCTTAGGCTCTGACCCGGAAAAAATCACAGCAAATCTTTCTAGCAATATCATAAAAAACGCCAACTCTGTAACTGTCCCTTCCACCATGGGTAGGAAGGGGATAGATATATCAGTAGTTGCTGGTATATATTTAGGAGACCCTAATAGGGAACTTGAAGTCCTAGCAGATGTTGACAAGACTAAGCTTGATTTCTGTGATAAGGTTATAGAAGAAGGCTTGGTAAGGGTAAATCTCGCTAAAGACCACGAGGGACTTTTTATCCAGATCATCCTAGAAAATAAAGAGTCTACAGCAAGTGTCACTATAGCAGATAGCCATACCAATATCATAGAAATAAAAAAGGACGGCAAGCTAATCTATCAGAAGGAAAAGGAAGAAGAAGTAAAGGAAGATATAGACTTTTCCTTCGATAAAGTTTATGATTTTGCTAAAACTTGTGATTATTCTGATATCAAGGAAATCCTCGATAGGCAAATTTCCTTCAATGAAAAAATCGCAGAAGAAGGGATTAAAAACGACTGGGGAGCTAATATAGGAAAACTCATCCTAAATAATGACACGTCAAACTACTACGAAAAGCTCGCTGCCTTTGCTGCAGCAGGATCCGATGCTAGGATGAACGGATGCGAGCTTCCTGTTATTATAAATTCAGGATCAGGAAACCAAGGAATTACCACATCAGTTCCTGTAATCTTGTATGCCAGAGACAATGATTTCTCAGAAGATGAGCTCTACAGGGCCCTAATATTTTCCAACCTAATTGCCCTATATATCAAAAACAAAATAGGCAAGCTTTCTGCCTACTGTGGAGTAGTCTCTGCCTCTGCTGCATCCATAGCATCTATAGCTTTTCTAAACAAGGAAGATAAGAAGATTATAGAAGATACGATTACTAACGCCCTAGCTGTAAACTCGGGCATAATATGTGACGGTGCCAAGTCCTCTTGTGCTATGAAGATCGCTTCAAGCCTTAGAAATGCGAGCCTTGCCTATATGCAGGCTAAAACAGACAATTCCTTTGAAGTAGGAGATGGCATAGTCAAAGAAAATATAGACAAAACGATTGATACAGTTGCAAGAATTGCAAAATACGGAATGAAAAAGACTGACGAAGTCGTCCTAAGCGAGATGATAGGCAAGGACGACTATCTCAAAGACTTTGAATAAAACAAGCTCCTGATTAGACTATTCCAATCAGGAGCTTTATTATAACTTTATCTTTTATATATTTTATTATACTTCAATATTATTATCTAATTTCTATTTAAATCTGCCAATAAGAAATTTTCCTTAAGATCCATACAAGACTTATCAAACATGTCTTGTTCTCTTTTATCTATGGGCATCTCTAGGATTTTCTCTGCTCCGTTTTTTCCAATTACAGTAGGAACTCCTGTATAGAGGCCTTCATTCTTATACTCGCCATTAAGCTTAGCTGAAGCCATAAGAACTCTCTTCTCATCAAGAAGGATTGCTCTGGTAAAGGCTAGAAGGCAATTGGCTATACCAAAGTGGGTCGCACCCTTGCCCTTGATAATCCTAAAAGCCTTATCTCTGATTAATTCACCAACCTTATCCTTATAAGAATCATCTATATTATCGATAAATCGATCGATTCCAATCCCATTGATATTGGCATTTGATCAAACAGCCACAGAAGAGTTGCCATGCTCTCCTATGACATAAGCATTGATATCAGCTACATTAAAGCCTGTTTCTAGGGCGAGATATTGGGCAAATCTTGCTGAGTCGAGACTCGTTCCAGTTCCTACGATTCTTTCAGAAGAAAAGCCTGAAACTTCCTCCACAACCCTTGCTATAACATCAACTGGATTTGTTGCAAGAAGGATTACCCCATCGTAGCCATTTGCTACAACTTTTGGGATTGTGTCTAGGACCATCTCTGTTGCAATCTTGATATCATCGAGCCTATTTACGAGATTTTTCTGACTATTACCATAGGCGAGTACTACAAGGTCGGCATCTTTACAGTCTTCGTAGCTTCCACTTCTAACTATAGTTGCTGATGGTGTTAGGACTGTCGCATCCAAAAGGTCGTTTACATCAGCTACTTCCTTATCTTTTCTTATATCTATAATTGCAAGTTCACTTGCAAGAGTTGAATTTACTAGAGAAAAAGCGTAGGAGCTACCTACGAAACCATCTCCAATCAAGACAACTTTATTTCCATTATTCATAATTCCCTCCTAAATTTTCTACCCATATACTTTACACCTTTAAGCTTTTCTATAAAGTATATAGCGTGAATATAAGTTTAAATCAATGAGATGTTTTTTAGCAAATAAAAAGCCAAAATCCCAAGGCTATGACTCATTAAAAGTCTAGACCGAGAGATTTTGGCATTACTTATTTATTTTATTTATCAGGATTTTTGTATCCTTCTTCTACTATTTCTTCACCAGTGCAAGTGTTGAATTTCTTTCCGTTGAACTTTTCAACGCCGCAATATTCGCCGTCTTTTATATTCTTTTCTTCTTTTTTGATATCTTTTTCTTTCTTTTCAGTCATAATATCCTCCTGTTCTTACTATTATTTTACCCATATTTAACGATTAGTCTTCTAATATTTTTAGAATATCTTCATAAACCATATCTTTTTTTGTTTCATTTAGGATTTCGTGACGCATTTTGTCATATGTTTTGTTTGCTATATTTTTATATCCTAAAGATTTTAAGAGACTTAGAGATCTACCTACTCCCTTTTCGCCCTTTGTTATCATATCATCTCTTCCAGTCAGGTTATATATTGGAAGATTTCTGTTCTTCATCTTATATTTTGATTTTTGGGCTAATTTTTTATTTATTTCTATAAGAACCTTAGTGTAACCGATGGTAAAGTTAAAGATTCTCATTGGATCATTGTATTTATCTATCCTATTTTTCTCATCATAAGATATAAAGTCTAGTGAATCATCACCGGTTCCAACTATATGATTAATTATATTTGATCTTTGATGACTTCCTATATAAAAACACAATACATTTGCAAAGAAAAAGGCAAACTTGGAAAATCCATTTGGCGGTGGAGTTCCAGTTAGGATAAGTTTATTTATCAAATCATCATTTTCTTGTAAAAATACCCTAGCTGTCATAGATCCCATAGAGTGACCCAACATGTATATTGGCACATCTTTATATTTAGTTTTTATATATTTTGTAAGCATAGCTGTGTCATTTACAAGCTCACTTGCTCTTTGCATGTGGCCGTTCGGATATCTTTCACTTAGGGATTTGCCATGGCCCCTATGATCATGAATTACAACTGCATAACCCTTATCACTCAGGTATTTGGCAAAGTCCATGTAGTTTCCACCATGCTCACTCATCCCATGGACAAGTTGGACAACTGCCTTAGGATTCTCATTTTCAAGCTCTCTCACAAAGCTATCGAAACCATCCGCTCCAGTTAGATAGTATTCCCTATAGTTTGAAATACTTCTTACGTCAAACTTTTTGTAAAATTTCTTGCCTGGATTAATCGACCTATACCTTCTTTCTTGTATGTAATAGTAGATTTGAGGTATAAATAGGATTAATAAGATTATTAAAAGATATTTCATATAAGACCTCCTTCTTATAATAATACCCAAAATAAAAATCCCTAAAGCTTCTTAGCTCTAGGGATAAGTTTCTTAGTGGGTTGCTCCACCAGTTACATTTAAATCTTCTTTGTCAGCATATTTTACAATTGCTCTTACAGCTGCATTTAGGCCCTTTACTATATCGTCTAGGCTCATGGATGCTGTGTCTTTTTTGTCTAATACTTGTTCTGGAAGGAAAGGTACGTGGATAAATCCTGCCTTGATATTGCCATATTTTTCTGCCAAATAGAGATCTTGGTACATTACGTGGTTACATACGAAGGTTCCAGCTGTGTTTGATACTGATGCTGGGATATTTTCCTTCTTGATTTCTTCTACCATGGCTTTGATTGGAATTGTAGCAAAGTAGGCATTCTTGCCGTCTTCTCTGATTTTAACGTCGATTGGTTGGTTTTCTTCGTTATCAGGAATTCTCGCATCGTCTTGGTTGATGGCAACTCTTTCTACTGTTAGATCGTATCTTCCACCAGCTTGCCCTACTGAAAGGATTACGTCTGGCTTAATTTCCTTGATTTTTTCTTCTATCTTATCAGCTGCCTTGTGAAATACTGTTGGTATTTCTAGCTTATAGATTTCAGCTCCTTCGATATTTTCATCGATTCTTTTAACTGATTCTATAGCTGGATTAGTTTTTTCTCCTCCAAATGGATCAAATCCTGTAATTAAAATTTTCATATTTCCTCCTAAAATGCCCAAAATCTCATAAGTAGTATGTGAACTACGATTAGTATTATGGATAGTAGGGCTTGTTCTTTTATTACTTTGTTCTTATCTTTCATCTCTAGTAGGGCCACTGGCAAGAGGTTGAAGTTACCTGCCATTGGTGTAAGAAGGGTTCCGCAATAACCTGATGTCATTGCAAGGGCTGCCGCTATTGCTGGATCTGCTCCTTGGGCTATTACAAAAGGGACTCCTATTCCTGCAGTGATTACTGTAAAGGCTGCGAAGGCATTTCCCATAATCATGGTAAATATTACCATACCCAATACATAGGCAATTGCTCCTGTCCAAGGATTGACTGTTGGGATTATTCCTCCGATAATCTTAGCTATTACATCTCCTACTCCTGCTGCAGCAAAGATTGCTCCAAGTGCTGCCAAAAGTTGTGGTAGGATTGCCACTGCACCTACTTGTTGAACCATCCTATCAGATGAGTCTAGCATGTCCTTAAAGCTTGATTTGGTAAGGACAATGGCAAATACTACTGCTATTATTGCAGTAAGACCTAAGACTGAAGATGATGATTCCGGAATAATTTTTGCTATTACTATAGCAAGGACTGCCATAATTATTACTGGCAAGAATACCTTGACACCAAGCTTTTTGCTAGATGCGATTTGAATCTTCTCGCTAACTTCCTTACTTCCCTTTATCTTTATTCCATCGATAAGGGAAATTATAGCGATTAGGACAACGAGGATTCCGCTTATCTCTGAAGGAATGACCTTTCCTAAAGCAAATAGGACTCCTAAGATTATCCAGAAAATTACTGTCGTAAGCTTTTTTTCCTTAGATGGATCCTTACTCACCCTATAGGCAGTGTAGAAGAATTGAAGACCAATTATTACAAAGATAAACTCCAAAAACATTGGGAAAAATTCTGCTCTTGTCATCTACTTACCTCCCTTAATCTTCTTATCATCGATGATATTTTTGATAATACCAAGAACTAGGGTTATAAGGGCTATAGGGATAGAATATTGGCTAAGCTCGATATTTGTAACATTATAGCCAAGCTCTGCCATAGTTCCTACCATCATTAGAACTCCTGCTGCTCCAACGAAAGTATTTTGGGCAAAGAAGTTACCGAAGTTTTCCATGGCAGCTCCCCTAGCCTTTAGGCTTTCTACTTCTTTTTCGCTAAGCTTACCCTTTTTCTTCTCAGCTGATGCCCTAGCCATCGGGAAGATTATTGGTCTAACAAATTGGACCAGACCGTAAATTCTCATTGACAAGAAACCAGCAAGTTCCCTAAAGGCAAGGTATACTGAAAGAAGGGCACCTGATGATAGGTTTTCTCTTTTCTTAACTATGTTTTCAGCCACTTGCTTAAGTCCGTGCTCTTCCGATAGTCCTATTACTGGAAGAGTGATGATAAATATGGTTACTATTCTTTGGGAAACAAAACTATCGCCTAAGATCGACAAGAATTCGCTTACGCTTAGTCCTGAGACCAAAGCTGTGATGAAACCTGATAGGACAACCGTAAAGATTATATTTAGTTTGAATATAAAACCCAATACGATAATCAGGATTCCTATTAATTTAATATATTCCATAAAACCTCCTATGATTTATCTATACTTTACCCGATATGTTAGATAAATTTAAGAATCATAAATTTTATACAAATTAATTTGTCGGTATAATAAAGGAAAGGAGAATAAAATGTATAGTAAAATAATTTCTGGAAAAGACCTAGAAGAAAATTTAGATAATTTCGATATAATCGATGTAAGAACTGAGGAAGAATACAGTATGGGCCATGTGAAAGGTGCAATCAATATTCCCTACGATGAAATTTTGGAAAATCTCGATAGAATCGATAAGGATAAGCCTACTATAGTTTATTGCAGGTCAAATGCCAGGGCGGAGATCGCAAGTCTTAGCCTAAAGTCAGCGGGTTTCCCTTACATTTATATTGGAGATGGAGTCGACCTTTACGATTATAAGCTTGTAAAATAGCTTAGGGATTCTAATAAGCTCTATCTAACTTTGCTTATAAAATCTAATAGTAGACATATTAAAAGCTTTGGCATTTTTCTTTGCCAAAGCTTTCTTTTAATCTATTACCCTCACCTTAATGGCTTGGGCGCCTCTTGGGGCATCTATTTTTTCGAATTCTACGGCTTGGCCTGGGTAGAGTTTCTTAAAGCTATTATCGCTTTCTATATCAGAATAGTGGACAAAGAGGTCCTCCCCTTCCCACTCGATGAAACCAAAACCTCTTTTATTGTCAAATATCTTAACTTTTCCTCTATTCATACTACTCCTTTGTCTGGGAGAAAAGTATCCTTAGACTCTCCTCCTTGACACTTCCCATATCATCTTCATCAAAGATTTCTATATTCTTAAAGCCAATATCTTCGATTATTTCTTTAACTTCTTCTATTTCGTAAAGTCTTTCCTGCTGAAATTCTGATATTCTCCTATAAGATCCATCTTCATTTTCTACGAAAAACTCCAAGTGCATATCACAAAGCTCATCTTCATAGAAGTTATCCCAAGTGTAGAATATGTCTTCGTATTCGTAGACATAGCATTCATTGCCGAAAATTTCCCTAATCTTGTAAGGCGAATTGATATCAAATACCAGAAGTCCACCCTTTTTTAAGCTAGCATAGCAATTTCTAAAAAGCTTAAGAAGATCCTCTTTTTCTGTCACATAATTTACAGAATCTAGAAGGATTACTATAAGATCATAGGAGTCCTCCTTGACATATTCAACCATATCATAGTGGATTAGATTAACATTTTCTGGGTCGTATTTATTTGCAAAAACTTCTAGCATCTTCCCCGATATATCTAGGGCGTCGATATTTTTGAATTCATCAAAGAAATATCTAGTCAACATACCAGAGCCTGCTGCAAGCTCTAGCATGTTTTCCTTCTTTATCCCGTGTTTTTTAACAAGAGATTTTATATTTTCTGCATATTTTTCATAATCTAAGTCAAAGCTTAGTTTGTCATAGATATAAGAAAAGTCGTCGTACATTATTTGTCCTTGATTTCTTCTAGGGAAGCCTTAGTTTTTTCTAGTAGGTCTTCGTAGCCCGCTAGTTTTTCACGTTCTTCGTTAACTACTTTCTCTGGAGCTTTTTCGACAAAGCCCTTGTTGGAAAGCTTACCGCTAGCTCTTTTGATCTCATTTTCTAGGCGTTTGATTTCATCTTTTAGTCTAGTTCTTTCCTTCTCATAATCTACCAATTCATCAAGGCTCATTAGGACTGAGAATTCATTGAATACTAATCTTACTATTCCTTCTTCATCCGTAATTTCGCTATCTTCCTTAGCCAAAACTTCAACTTCGCTTGCCTTAGCGAGATTTACAAATTGGTCCTTGATTTCTTCTATTAATGGTATATTTTCCTTATTTTCTACAAGGATTGTAAGTTTTTGACAAGTCTTGGCTGGAACATTTAGGGTAGCTCTTTGATTTCTTATTGCAGTTATGGCTTCGATTACAGAGTTGACATTACTTTCTTCATTGACAAAGTCAAAATCTTTGTTAAACTCAGGCCAGTCTTCTACTATCAAGAGGTCTTTCTTGTTTGGAAGAGATGAGTAGATTTCTTCTGTAATAAATGGCATAAATGGATGAAGGAGAACTAGCATATTCTTAAGAACATAAAGAAGAACTTTCTTTACATTTGCCTTTGCCGCATCGTCATCTCCATAAAGTCTAATCTTGGCAAATTCTATATACCAATCGCAATACTCATTCCAGATGAAATCCTCAATCCTATCTGCTGCAAGACCGATTTCGTATTTATCAAGGTTTTTGCTGACATCTACTATTACATCGTTAAGTCTCTTAAGGATCCACTTATCTTCAAGCTCGAGATTTTCTCCCTTAAATTCTAGGTCGTCTCCCTCTTCGATATTCATTAGGACAAATCTTGATGCATTCCACAACTTGTTGGCGAAGTTTCTGCTTGCAAGGATTCTCTTTTCATCATAACGCATATCGTTTCCAGGAGAGTTTCCTGTAATTAGGGTAAATCTTAGGGCATCTGCTCCGTATTCATTTACAACATCGATTGGATCTACACCATTTCCTAGGGACTTACTCATCTTCCTACCTTGAGGGTCTCTGATTAGTCCGGTAAATAGAACGTGGTGGAAAGGAACCTTGCCTGTGTTATAAATTGAAGAGAAGATCATTCTGATTACCCAGAAGAAGATTATATCATAACCTGTAACTAGGATATCTGTTGGGAAGAAATAATCTAATTCTTCGTTTTCATCTGGCCAGCCAAGAGTTGCAAAAGGCCATAGGGCTGATGAGAACCAGGTATCTAGGGTATCTTCGTCTTGAGTTACGTGAACTCCATTCAGCATGCCATTTTCATCTGGTTCATCTTCAGATACGATAATTTCTCCATCATCTGTATAGAAAACTGGAAGTCTATGTCCCCACCACAATTGACGGGAGATGGTCCAGTCTCTGATGTTATTTAGCCAGTTCATGTATGTTTTAGATAGAGAATCTGGTATAAGTTTTACCTCACCATTTTCGTAAGCATCTATACACATCTGTGCAAACTC
Organism: Peptoniphilaceae bacterium AM52-5BH; assembly: GCA_027669155.1. Classification (GTDB taxonomy): domain Bacteria; phylum Bacillota; class Clostridia; order Tissierellales; family Peptoniphilaceae; genus Anaerococcus. The sequence goes on from JAQEDR010000004.1 coordinate 81,800, forward strand.
GTCCATCTTAACAAACCATTGCTTGGATATTAATGGCTCAATCACTACTTTTGTTCTTTCAGAATAACCAACAGCATGCTCGATTTCTTCGATTTTTTCAAGCTGACCGGCTTCTTCTAGGTCCTTTACCATCTCCTTACGAGCTTCGTACCTATCCATTCCTGAATATTTGCCATAGCCATCAACAATTCTTGCCTTGGTATCTATTACTACACATTGACCGAGGTCGTGACGGGCTCCTACCTCAAAGTCGTTAGGGTCGTGAGATGGGGTAATCTTTACAAGACCTGTACCATATTCCATATCTACATAAGAATCCTCGATTAGAGGAATCTTCCTACCAACTAAAGGAAGGATCAAGTTCTTGCCTATCTTATCCTTAAAACGAGGATCTTCTGGGTTAACTGCAACTGCCAAGTCTCCTAGCATAGTCTCTGGTCTTGTTGTGGCAATTGTCACATACTCATCGCTATCTTCGAAGAAATACTTGATGTACCAGAGGTGGCCTACTTGGTCTTCGTGATATACTTCTGCATCTGAGATTGCTGTTTCTGCCTTAGGGTCCCAGTTTACTATCCTGTTTCCCCTATAGATTAGTCCATCGTCGTACATCTTCTTGAAGACTCTCTTAACAGCCTTGGTTAGATTTTCATCCATAGTGAAGGAATCATGGTCCCAATCACAAGATACACCGATTGTACGGAGTTGCTCTTTAATTCTTCCCCCGTACTTATCTGTCCAGTCCCAAGCTTCTTTAAGAAAGCCTTCACGACCTAAGTCAGTCTTAGTCTTTCCTTCGCTAGATATCTTATCTACAACCTTACTTTCGGTAGATATAGAAGCGTGGTCTGTTCCAGGAATCCATAGGGCCTCAAAGCCTGCCATTCTCTTGTAACGAATAATGATATCTTGGATAGTGTTGTTTAGGGCATGACCTAGGTGGAGGTAGCCTGTAACATTTGGTGGTGGCATAACTATAGTGTAAGGCTTCTTGTCAGGATTAACCTTGGCCTTGAAGTATCCACCCTTCTCCCATTTTTCATAAATTTCTTTTTCAAACTGATTTGGATTGTATTTTGTATCCATAATAACTCCTTTAAAAAATAAAAAAGGTGATAACAACATAGGACGAATGACCGTGTTACCACCTAATTTTCTTAATTAAGACTCTCTTTGCACCAATGCGTGCGACATGAAACATTTACAAAAGCAACCTTCAAAAGTTCATACTAGAAACTTTCAGCTCCCGTTTCCTCTCTAGAAATAATCCCTTCCTACTCCTCTTTTATTGTTTCGATATTGTATATACTATATTTTCTTTATCTATTTTGTCAATCTAGGCTTCCTAGAAGATTCCTACCTATTTCCTCTTCTCGATTTGTTATATTTTTTCATATTCTTACATATCTGAAAGTATTTTCACAGATCAAATGTTGTATTTTGCCTAATTTATAAATTTTCATTGGAAAAGTTTTCATATTTCAAAAAATTTGATATAATATACCTAGGATCGCACAAAGGAGTGAAGTTAATTTGGATATTTATATTATTTCAGATACAGCTGGCCTTGCTATATCAGAGATAGTCCACTTTTCTTTGAGCAAATTTGATATCAAGTCTAATCTTTTCATCAAATCTCAAGTCAGGGAAATAGACGAGCTTTCTGATTTACTAGCGAGTATTAAGACCGACAATATAATAATTTATCACTCTTTCCAAGATTCTAAGATGAGTGCCTATATTAAAACTTTTGCCCAAACCAAAGAGATTGAGACAATTGACCTAATGGCCTACTCAATCAACAGTCTCTCAAAGATTCTTAATCAAAAGCCCAGTGATAATCCAAACTTTATCAATGCCTATGATTCAAATCATATGAGAAGGCTAGATGCCCTAGATTTCGCCATCAAGTATGACGACGGAGCAGACTTTAGGGGCATAAAGTTTTGTGATATAGCTATTATAGGAGTTTCTAGATCTTCCAAGACTCCCCTATCCATGTATTTGGCAAGCAAAGGCCTAAGGGTATCCAACATACCCTTGATTGTGGACTCGAAGGCTCCACGAGAGCTTTTTGAAATCGATCCCAGACGCATCATAGGCCTTACAATCGACAAAGAAAGACTTAAAAGTGTAAGAGATGAAAGACTAAAATCACTTAAGCTATCTAGCGATTCAATCTATTCTAGTAAGGAAAGGATTGAGGCTGAGCTAAAATACGCAGACGGTTTGATGAAGGATTTGGGCTGTTTTGTAATCGACGTGACTTATAGGTCAATCGAAGAAACTTCAGATATCATTATTCATTATTTAAACAAAAATAAGTTATTGGAAAGGAAAGAAAAATGACAAACAAATACGTTTATAACTTTAACGAAGGAAACATGTCAATGAGAGCCCTCTTGGGTGGTAAGGGTGCAAACCTTGCAGAGATGACCAATCTTGGTATCAGAGTACCATATGGTTTTACAATCACTACAGAGGCTTGTACCAGATTTTACAAAGAAGATAAGAAACTTTGGGATGATTTAAACAAGGAAGTTACAGAACATATCAAAGACTTAGAAGAAGCAAACGGAAAAACTTTTGGTTCAACTGAAGATCCACTTCTAGTTTCAGTTAGATCTGGAGCACCAATCTCCATGCCAGGAATGATGGATACTATCCTTAACTTAGGTCTTAATGATGATGCTGTAATAGGTCTTGCTAAGAAAACTGACAACGAAAGATTCGCCTATGACTCTTACAGACGTTTTATCCAAATGTTTGCTGACGTTGCAATGGAGCTTGATAAAAATAACTTCGAAAAACTCCTTACTGCCAAAAAAGAAGCCAAAGGTGTTAAGCTTGATACAGAACTTGATGCAAATGACCTCAAAGAATTAGTAGAAGAATATAAGGCAAAATACAAAGAGCTAATGGGAGAAGACTTCCCACAAGAGCCAAGAGAGCAACTTGACCTTGCAATCTCTGCTGTATTTAGATCTTGGGGTAACGAAAGAGCTATCCTTTATAGAAAACTAAACGATATCGACGATGCTATGGGAACAGCTGTTAACGTACAATCAATGGTATTTGGTAACATGGGTGACACATCAGGTACTGGTGTAGCCTTCTCAAGAAACCCAGCTACAGGAGAAAACGTCCTATTCGGTGAATACCTAATCAACGCCCAAGGTGAAGACGTAGTAGCAGGTGTAAGAACTCCTCAAGAAATTGCTACTCTAGAAAAAGCTATGCCAGAAGTATACAAGGAATTCTTCGAAACATCAGAAAAACTTGAACAACACTACAAAGATATGCAAGATATGGAATTTACTATCCAAGATGGTAAACTCTTCCTCCTTCAAACAAGAAACGGTAAAAGAACTGCCCAAGCAGCAGTTAAGGTTGCAGTAGACCTTGTAGAAGAAGGCCTAATAGATGAAAAAGAAGCAGTCCTAAGAGTTAATCCAAAAGACCTTGATGGACTCCTCCACCCTACCTTTACACAAAAAGCTGAAGAAGAAAATGAACCTGTCGCAAAAGGACTTGCAGCATCTCCTGGAGCTGCAGTAGGTAAGATTGCTTTCTCTGCCAAAGAAGCAGCTAAAAGAGCAGCTGACGGAGAAGCAGTAATCCTCGTTCGTGAAGAAACATCACCAGAAGACCTAGAAGGAATGGTATCTGCTAAGGGTATCCTTACAGCACGTGGAGGAATGACAAGCCACGCTGCAGTAGTAGCCAGAGGTATGGGTAAATGCTGTGTAGCAGGAGCAGGAGAACTTCACGTTGATGAATTAGAGCACACTGTAAGAATCGGAGATCTAGTATTGACAGGCGATGATACAATCTCAATCGATGGATCAACTGGTGCAATCTATAAGGGAAGCCTAGAAACACAACCACCACAACTACACGGTGCCTTCGGTACATTTATGGGTTGGGTTGACGAATTTAGAGATATGAAAGTTAGAACAAATGCTGATACACCAAGAGACGTATCCCAAGCTCTAGACTTCGGAGCTGAAGGAATAGGTCTATGTAGAACAGAGCACATGTTCTTTAAAGAAGACAGAATCTTCCAAGTTAGAAAGATGATCCTAGCAAGCGATCTTGAAACAAGAGAAGCTGCCCTAGAGAAAATCCTACCAATGCAAGAAGACGACTTCTACCAAATCTACTCACTCATGAAAGAAAGACCAGTAACAGTTAGACTTCTTGACCCACCTCTTCACGAATTCCTACCAAAGGGAGAAGAAGAAATCAAAGACCTTGCCCTTGAACTGAACATAGAACCAGCAAGAGTTAAGGAAAGAATAGCAGAGCTTCAAGAAGTAAACCCAATGCTCGGATTTAGAGGACTAAGACTTGCTATAATCTATCCAGAAATCGCAAAAATGCAAGCTCGTGCCATCATTCAAGCAGCTATCCACTGCCATGAAGATGGAGTAAATGTAGTTCCAGAAATCATGATTCCACTATCAAGTGACGTAGTAGAATTATCTAAAGTAAAAGAAACTGTTAAAGAAGAAATAGAAAAAGTATTCGAAGAAAAAGGAAAGAAAATCGACTACCTATTGGGTACAATGATAGAAATCCCAAGAGCTGCAATCACTGCAGATGAGATTGCAGAAGTAACTGACTTCTTTAGTTTCGGTACAAACGACCTTACACAAATGACCTTCGGTCTATCAAGAGATGACGCAGGTAAATTCTTACCAGCCTATATCGAAAAAGATATCTTTGAAAAAGATCCTTTCCAAGTACTAGACCAAAAGGGTGTAGGATTCTTAGTTGAAACTGCAGTAGAAAAGGGAAGAAAATCAAACGACAAACTCCACATCGGTATCTGCGGTGAGCACGGTGGTGAACCAAGCACAGTTAAATACCTATACGGAGTAGGACTAGACTATGTATCATGCTCTCCATACAGAGTTCCAATTGCAAAACTTGCCGCTGCCCAAGCTGCAATAGAAAACCCAAGAAACAAATAATAAAAACTAAGGCCTATGAGCAAATGCTTGTAGGTCTTTTGCTTTGCCCTCCCCTTCCCCTTGCTTCGACCGAACGTAGTGAGTGGAGAAACCTCCCGAGAAATTGTAAAAGTCTAATTCATTTAAGCCCTGAATTACAGAAACTAACACAATTACCGCCATCTCTAATGGAATTGTCATAGTGAGCATAGCGAACTAATGAAATTCCTTAATCGAGGCTTTGCGAGGCGAAGTGTAGCTGAGCCCGCAAACTACCGTCGAAGGAAACAAGACTGAGAGATCTACAGTCTATGATGACATGTAGATATAAAAGTTCAAGTTATCTACTAGAATACATAATTAACAAAGTCTCAGACCATACACGTCCCAAAGTTCTGTAGACCTCTCACCTAGTCCTCTCAGAGATGGACGGGCTTTTTTCGAGGTGGTTATCTGTGGGATTGTTTAATAAAAAATACATTAAATGATAAGAGATGTCTCGACTACGCTCGACATAAGGGGTAAGAAAACTAAGTTTTCTCTCCTCTTCCCTTACCTCGACCGCAGTGGAGAGGTCTCACGTGTTATACTATAATTTGCAAATAATTAAAACTTCGAAATATAGCAATAGATGTCTCGACTGCGCTCGACATAAGGGCAGAAAATGAGATATCTCGACTTTCGTCCACTATAAGCGGAACATACGGGAAATCTTGACACACACCAGCCTCAGGATTAAAATCATTTACAAAATATTTTCTTAAGATTTTATCTTCCTATAGCAAATAAATGTTTATTAACTATTCCACTTGGGTATCATTCCTACTAGAAATAGAGAATAATAATTAAGGAGTTTTAAATGAAAATTCAAGATAGATATGATTTGTATATTAATGGCGAATGGATTAAGCCAGCATCAGGCGAGTATCTAGATGCGATTAATCCTGCTACAGGCGAGAAGATTGCTGAGTTTGCTACTGCAAACAATGAAGATGTAGATAGGGCAATTGAGGCTGCTAGGGAATGTTTTGAAGGAGAATACGGATCTTTCTCTAAGGAAGAGCGTGCAAGCCTCCTATTTAAAATAGCCGATAGGATCGAGGAAAACTTAGAAGACCTTGCGACAATTGAGACTATGGATAATGGTAAGGCAATTCGTGAGACAAAGACAGTTGACCTTCCTTGGGTTGTAGATCATTTTAGGTATTTCGGATCACTCTTAAGAGCTGATGAAGATGAGATATCTAAGCTAGATGGTAGATTTGTATCAATCAGAAAAAGAGAACCACTTGGAGTAGTTGCTCAAATGATTCCATGGAACTTCCCACTTCTTATGGCTGCTTGGAAGCTTGCGCCAGCTATAGCCGGAGGAAATACTATAGTAATCTCCCCTTCTTCTAACACTTCTATAGGCCTACTTGAGATGATCAGAAGAATCGAAGACCTCCTTCCAAAGGGACTTATCAATGTCGTAAGTGGTAGGGGTTCTGTTACTGGAGAATACCTCCAACACCATAAGGGCGTGGACAAGCTTGCCTTTACAGGTTCTACAAGCGTTGGTCGCCATATTGGTATTTCTGCAGCAGAAAACTTAATTCCTTCAACACTCGAGCTTGGCGGAAAGTCTGCTCACATCATCTTTGACGATGCCGATATCGAAAAGGCCCTAGAAGGTGCCCAAGTTGGAATCCTATTCAATCAAGGAGAAGTCTGCTCAGCAGGATCTAGACTCTTTATCCAAGAAGGAATCTACGATGAATTTGTAGAAAAACTTGTTAAGGCCTTCGAAAATGTAAAAGTAGGCAACCCTCTAGAAGAAGACACACAAATGGGTGCCCTAAGAGATGAGAAAAGAATCCCTGTTATAGAAGAATTCATCAAAAAAGCAAGAGATGCTGGTGCAAAAGTTCTTACAGGTGGTAAGAGACTTACTGAAAACGGTCTAGATAAGGGAGCCTTTTTCGCACCTACTATCCTTGCCGACGTTCCAGAAGATAATGACGCTTATAGAGAAGAAATCTTTGGACCAGTTGTTGTAATAAAGAAATTCAAGGACGAGGACGATGTTATTAGAATGGCTAATGACTCCCACTACGGTCTAGGCGGAGGAATCTACTCCAACGACCTATATAGGATAATGGATGTCTCTAATAGACTAAATACAGGAAGAATTTGGGTTAATACCTACAACCAATTCCCTGCAGGTGCACCATTTGGTGGCTACAAGGATTCTGGTATAGGTAGGGAAACAGATAAGCTTGCCCTTGAAGCCTACACTCAAGTTAAAAATATTATCATAGATTCTTCAAAAGAAAAACTAGGCTTCTATTAAAATAAACCTGAAATCAAAATACGCATGTTAAAAGCCAACCCTCTAGTGGATTGGCTTTTACTTTTAGAATGAAACTTTAAATATAAGTGCAATGACACAAAGTATAATGGCAATTGGTGTGTATATATATTTTCCTATCTTGTACCATCTGTCACCATATTTTTTAGAAGACCCCTGGTTGATTTCCCCTATAAGCTTATCCTTAGCTAATACATAAAACCAAGTTATAGCTCCGATTGAGGCTCCTATAGGGATAATGTAGATTGATATTATATCCATAAATGGACCCCATTGGCTTATCATTTCCATATTGACACCTAGGCCAAATACAAATATTCCTATTAGAAATAGGGCTAGATTTCTTTTTATCTTCGGATACCTATTCATAAGCGACTCTGCAACTACCTCAAACATGTTCTGTAGGGATGATATACCTGCAAGGATTACCGCAAGATATAGAATTATCGCAAAAAGCCTACCCAAGAACATATCTTGCAGGATAGTGGGTAAGACTTGGAATAAGAGTCCAGGTCCACCCGCCTGATCCATCTTGTATACCATAATAGCTGGAATTATAACGCAAGATGATAATAAGGCCGCTATCGTATCTAATAAGCCTGTCATCTTTGATGATGATACAATATCCTCATCCTTACTTAGATAGGCTCCACAAACTATCATACCGGACCCTGTTACAGAAAGTGAGAAGAAGGCCTGGCCCATGGCTTGGACTATGGTATTGATATTAAGAGCTTCGCTATCATATCTAAACATGTATTTGTAGCCTTCTATTGCCCCATCAAGTGTTATAATCTTAATTGCCAAAATAACAAATAGTACAAAGAAAGTGGGCATCATGAACTTGTTAGACTTCTCTATTGTACTAGCCCCTCCTATACAAGTAATCAAAGTTAGCACAATAATTGCAAAGTGAAATCCAACTACTGAGTAAGACTTTTGGGAGAAGCTATCAAACCAAGTCGTAGTATCAGCACGCATCAAAGATCCTGTAAGAGAATCGAACAAGGCCTTGCTCACATAAGAAACAATTACAGCGTAGCCCACTGCTATGAGCAAGGAACCCAATAAAGGTATAAATCCTATGTACTTTCCTATAATAGTATCCTTGTTTTTGCTTTTAAAAGATTTATAATAAGCGCCCATGGTTCCAGTACCTGCAAGTCTACCAACTGCAAATTCACTAGAAAGTCCAACATAGGAGAAAATAACTATAAATACCAAATAAGCTAAGAGGAATACTAGACCTCCTTGTTGGAACTTGTATGGAAAGCCCCACACGTTTGCCATACCTACAGCAGAACCAACCGCCGTCAAAATAAAACCAATTTTCGAATTAAATTTATTCATATAAACTCCTTAACTTTAATATGTCTATATCGCTTTAAAGTATGTTAGTATTATATCCCAAACTTTAAATAAGTAAAGTTTTTTCTAAAATTTAATTTAAAAAATCCCCGAAGGGATTTTACATAATTATTGTTATCAAGCAAATAACTATAACCAGAGGAGTGTAGAGGTATTTTCCTATTTTGTACCAGCTTTCTCCATATTTTCTAGAAGATCCTAGGTTAATTTCTCTCATCAAGCTCTTCTTATCCAAGATATAAAACCAAGTTATAGCACCAATCATCGCTCCAATTGGAATGATGTATATCGATATAATATCCATAAATGGTCCCCATTGGCTTATTTTTTCCATATTTATACCGACAATAAAAACCAAGGTCGCTATTGCTATAAGGACAATTTTTCTATCTATTTTCTTAAATACATAGGTCACTGACTCAACTACTACCTCAAACATTATCTGAAGAGATGAAATTCCTGCAAATAATACAGCAAGATAGAGAATAATCGAGAAGAACCTTCCTCCCTCTATGTTTTGAAGGATTGTAGGAAGAACTTGGAACAAGAGTCCCGGACCTCCTGCCTGATCCATAGAGAAGACTATGACAGATGGAATCATTACAAAAGCAGCAACCATAGCAGCAATTGTATCGAGAAGCCCCGTCATCTTGGATGAATAGATTATATCCTCGTCTTTATGAAGATAGGCTCCGCAGATCATCATGGCAGAACCTGTAATCGATAAGGAAAAGAAGGCCTGGCCCATGGCTGATACTACATTTCCTATACTTATCATCGACCTATCTATCCTAAACATATATTTATATCCTTCGATGGCATTTGGCAAACTAATAACCTTGATAGCTATAACTACAAAGAGGATAAAAAAGGCTGGCATCATAACTTTACTTGATTTCTCTAAAGTTTTGGCAGAGCCAAGACAATTAATCAAGGTCAAAATAATAACAAAAAGATGATATGGCCAGACTGAAAAGTCTCTTTCTGACAAATCCTTGTACCAGCCTCCTACATCAACACTCATCAAAGTTCCAGTAGCTGAATCAACCAAGGCCCTAAAAATATAGGCAACGACTACAGCATAACCAATAGTAAGTAGAATTAGACCTATAAGAGGAAGTATAGATATAGCTCGTCCTATCTTAGAACTTTTCCCCTTACTTTCAAAGGCCTTTTCATAGGAACCAATTGTTCCCGCCTCTGCAATTCTTCCTATTGCAAACTCACTCGAAAGCCCCACATAGGAGAAAAGAGCTATAAAGAAGATATAGACTAAGAGGAAAAAAAGCCCCCCTTCTTGGAGCTTGTAAGGAAAGCCCCACACATTGGCCATACCCACAGCAGATCCCACCGCCGTCAGTATAAAACCAAGTCTTGAATTAAATTTGTTCATATTATTCCTTTCTATAAATAAGCTTGTAAAAGTAAAATAAGAGTAAGAATCTCTTTAAACATGTAAGAGAATACTTAAAGAGAGATCTCTCGACTACGCTCGAGATAAGGAGAAGGAAAGCTATGCTTTCCTACCCCTTCCCTTATTTCGACTGAACGAAGTGAATGGAGAAATCTCATTATATTAGAGATATCAGAATATAGTCGTGTATACATTGATATAATAGTCAAATAACAGATATCCCATCTCGAAATCAAGCCCGTCCGGCTATGAGAGGACATGTGAGAGATCTGCAGTCTATGATGACATGTAGATATAAAAGTTCAAGTTATCTACTAGAATACCTATCTAACAAAGTCTCAGAACAGACGTGTCCCAAGCTTCTGTAGACCTCTCGTCGCTTCCCCGTGGAAGCTCTGTCGAGGTGGATGACTGGGAAAATACCTTTCTCGTCAATTATTATACATAAGCAGTAGGCATGAGATATCTCGACTCACGCTCGACGGTAGTTTGCGGACTCGGCTACGCCTCGCCTCGCAAAGCCTCGATTAAGGTCTGTCATCAATTCACTAACGTTCATTGTGACCAGAACCATTAGAGATAAGGGGATGTAAGAAAACAAAGTTTTCTAAAATTATTAGAACGCCATTCGGCCTTCTTTTGACCTTTGTTTCTACAAAACAAAGGTCACTACACTATTTGTCTATAAGACAAACAGTGGCCCAACAGGAGGGCGACCTTATTTCGACTGAACAAAGTGAATGGAGAAATCTAATTGTATTAAAGATATCAGAATATAATCGTGTATACATTGATATAATAGTAAAATAACCAATATACCATCTCGAACGCATGTGAGAGATCTACAGTCTATGATGACATGTAGATATAAAAGTTCATTTGAGATGTCTCGACTTAAGCCCACCATAAGGCTAGAGGGAAACTCTTATTTATATTTTTCCTGCAAGCTTTTTACTAGCTTTTCGTCTTCAAAGTAGTTGATGCCCATAGCTTTCTTTACTTCTTCGACCTTCTCTCTTCCAGCTTCTCTCGCTTTTGCTGTTCCTTCTTCTAGAATTTTAAATACCTGTCCTAGGTCTTTTTCGTATATGGCTCTTCTTTGTCTGATTGGCTCTAGTTCGTCTTCTAGGACCTTGATTAGGAATTTCTTTACCTTGACATCTCCCAGACCTCCCCTTCTGTAATGGTCTTTGAGGGCGTCTAAGTTTTCGTAATCAGGAAGGAATTCCTTAAAGTGCTCAGGCTTTGAGAATACATCTAGATAGGTAAAGACGATATTTCCTTCAACCTTACCTGGATCTTCGATATTGATATGGTTAGGGTCTGTGTACATGCTCATTACCTTTTTCTTGACAGTTTTTTTGTCATCTGCAAGGTAGATTGCATTTCCCAAGGACTTACTCATCTTAGCTCCTCCATCAATTCCTGGCATACGTCTTGCGATTTTCGCCTCTGGAAGAACTGCCTTTGGCTCTACGAAAGTCTCTCCATAGATGTGGTTGAAGCTTCTAGCAATCTCTCTTGCTTGCTCAAGCATTGGCTCTTGGTCTTCTCCAACTGGAACTATATTTGCATCAAAAAGAAGGATATCAGCGGCTTGGCTTACAGGATATATTAGAAATCCTGCTGGTAGTGATGTTTCGAAGTCTCTTAGTTTAATTTCTGACTTAACTGTAGGATTTCTCTCAAGTCTTGATAGGGTAACAAGATTTAGGAAGTAGAAGGTAAGCTCTGTTAGCTCTGAGACTTGGGATTGGACGAAGAATGTGACCTTTTCTGGGTCAAGTCCCACACTAAGATAGTCTAGTGCTACTTCTATAAGATTTTCCCTAATTTTTCCTGGGTTATCAAAGTTATCTGTGAGGGCTTGACTGTCTGCAATCATGATATACATCCTATCGTAATTACCCTCATTTTGCATAATCACTCTGTTTTTTAAGCTTCCTACATAGTGTCCTAGGTGAAGTCTGCCTGTTGGTCTGTCACCTGTTAGTATTATATCTTTCAAAATTCCTCCTTATTTTAAAAAAACGGGCCTGCCTTTATGAAAGTGCCCCATCAGAGAACTTCCTATAATTCTCTGACAGGATACAGCTATCATTTTATAAACAGTCCCGATTATTTGTCAGCAAGGTAAGCATCTATAAAGCCTTGGATGTCTCCATCCATCACACCCTCTACATTTCCCATCTCAAATCCCGTCCTGTGGTCTTTGACCATGGTATAAGGTTGGAAAACATAGGATCTGATTTGGCTGCCCCAAGCAATTTGGGAATAGCTTCCTTGTATGTCTTCGATTTTTTCTCTTTGTTCTTCTTCTTTGATCTGAACAAGCTTACTTTTCAAAAGATTCATTGCAGTCTGTCTATTTTGGATTTGGCTACGTTCTGCCTGACTTGTCGCAACAACCCCAGTTGGTATGTGGGTTATCCTTACGGCAGAGTCGGTCTTATTAACGTGCTGACCTCCTGCTCCACTTGCCCTGTAGGTATCTATTCTTAGGTCTGACGGGTCGATATCAAGTTCGATATTCTCATCAAGCTCTGGGAATACATCCACAGATGCAAAGGAAGTATGTCTTCTGGATTGGCTGTCGAAAGGGGAAATCCTCACAAGTCTGTGGACTCCCTTTTCTGCCTTAAGATATCCGTAAGCATAAGGACCAGTAACATGCATGGTGGCTGACTTGATTCCACCTGCTTCTTCATTGTTTAAATCTTTGATCTCATACTTAAAACCGATACTATCGAAGTATCTCTTATACATCCTAAAGAGCATATCTGCCCAGTCTGTAGCCTCAAGCCCACCTGCACCTGCATTGATTGATATATAGGCATTGTTCTTATCATATTCCCCATCAAGTTGGGTCCTAAGCTTCATCTGAGTGGCAAGCTTAGCAAGTTTTTTTAGAGAATCTTCGACTTCTTCTATCGTATCTGTCTCTTTCTCTTCGCTCATCTCCACAAGATCAAGCATATCTGTATTGTCTACTATGCCATTTTCAAGCTTTTTGTAATCGGCTAGCTCGTCTTTCTTACTTGCAAGATCCGCCATTATCTTTTGGGCCTTATCCGAATCGTTCCAGAAATCAGGACTCGCTGATTGTTTCTCGAGTTCTTTTATCTCTTTTTCTAGGCTAGCTGGGTCAAAGAGAGTCTCCAATTAGTTTTAGTTTTTGGCTTAAATCTTCTATATCAGATCTTAATTCAAATATTTCCTTCATATTATTTCTTTACATTGCCTTTTTTAGCTTCACGTTCGAGTCTTCTGCGTTCTGCTCTATTAAGACCTTCCAAGTCTTCTTCCTCTTGGTCTTCTAGGTGCTCTTCGCTAGGTTTTAGGACTTGTTTTCTTTCGATATTTTGTCTAATCTCAACGCTTAGCATGTACTTAACAGTGTCTTCTTGGATAGATCTTGTCATTTCTTCATACATATCGAAACCTTCGTTAGTGTAGGCTCTAACTGGGTCTTCTTGTCCCATAGCCCTTACACCGATTTCTTTTCTCATCTGATCCATAGCATCGATATGATCCATCCATTTTTGATCAATTACCCTAAGTAGGATTACTCTTTCTACCTCTCTCATATTATCAGATCCGAAGGTCGCTTCCTTATCTTCGTATTTGGCAAGGGTCGCATCTGTGATGTAATCGATTAGGTCTTGTTGGCTGTAAGAGTTGATGTTTTCGAAATGAAGGCTCTTTACAGGCATAGCAAGTCCATGTAGGTAGTTTAGTAGGGCTGTCATCTCCCAGTTTTCTGGTTTGATCTCTGGGTTGGTAAAGGTGTAAACAGCATTTGCTATTACATCTTTGATCATTGCTACTATAGTCTCTTTCATGTCTTGACCAAATAGAACTTCTCTTCTTTCGTTATATATGATAGTTCTTTGTTTGTTCATAACATCGTCGTATTGGAGGACTCTTTTTCTTGTAGCGAAGTTGTTAGCCTCAACCCTTGTTTGAGCACGTTCTACGGATTTGGATACCATCCTAGAAACTATTGGATCATTTTCGTCATAGTTGTATTTTTCAACAAACTTAGCCACTGCCTCACCACCATTAAGTCTTATTAGGTCATCTTCAAGTGAGATAAAGAATCTTGACTTACCTGGGTCTCCTTGACGTCCTGAACGACCTCTAAGCTGATTGTCTATACGACGAGACTCGTGTCTTTCTGAGCCTATGATATAAAGTCCGCCTACTTCCTTAACTTTCTCAGCTTCAGCCTTGATCTCAGGTCTGTAGATATCCTTGTAGTGTCTATATTTCTTTCTTGCATCTAGGACTGATTGGTCGGTAGTTTCAGCAAATGAATCTACTTGCTCAAGTACATCCTCTGCCACGCCCTCTCTTTTTAGCTTAGTCATAGCCATATGGTCTACGTTACCACCGAGCATAATATCTGTACCACGTCCTGCCATGTTGGTTGCGATAGTTACTTGGTTTAGTCTACCTGCTTGGGCAACAATATCAGCTTCTCTCTCGTGGTTTTTCGCATTGAGGACTGTATGAGAAATACCTGCCTTTCTTAGGGCATTGGACAATCTCTCACTTGCTTCGATTGAGATAGTACCTACTAGGATTGGTTGGCCTGTAGCGTGTACCTTATTGATCTCATCGATAATTGCGTTAAACTTACCACGTTCGTTGATATATACATAGTCTACATCATCTTGTCTTTGAACAGGTCTGTTGGTTGGGATTTCAACAACATCAAGCTTATAAATTTCGCTAAACTCGTCTTCTTCTGTCATAGCAGTACCAGTCATACCAGATAGCTTGTCATACATTCTAAAGTAGTTTTGGAAGGTAATTGTAGCAAGTGTCTTACTTTCTGCCTTAACCTCAACTCCTTCTTTAGCCTCTATAGCTTGGTGAAGACCATCTGAGAATCTCCTACCTTGCATAATACGACCAGTAAACTCATCTACAATTTCAACCTCGCCGTGATTTACTACATAGTCGATATCTCTAGTCATAGTTGTGTTTGCCTTTAGGGCGTTGTTGATATAGTGGGCAAGCTCGATATTATCAGTATCAGATAAGTTTTCTATACCAAAGAACTTCTCTGCCTTAGCAGTACCCTTTTCTGTAAGGTTGGAAGATTTTCTCTTCTCATCTACTAGGAAGTCAACATCTTCAACCTTAAACTCCCTGTCGAATGGGTCGATATCCGCATCTTCATTAGGATCTAGGATTCTTCCTTCTAGAGTTTGGATAAACTCATTAGCCTTAACATAAGTATCTGTAGACTCATCTCCTTGGCCAGAAATAATAAGTGGAGTTCTAGCCTCATCGATTAAGATTGAGTCGACCTCGTCTACTATAGCATAGTGAAGGTCTCTTTGAACCATGTCGTCCTTGTAGATTACCATGTTATCTCTTAGGTAGTCGAAACCAAATTGGTTGTTGGTTCCGTAAGTGATGTCTGCAAGGTAATTCTTTCTTCTTTCAGAATTTGTAAGACCATAAACAATACATCCTACAGTAAGACCGAGGAAGGTATGTACCTTACCCATCCACTCTTGGTCACGCTTAGCTAGGTAGTCGTTTACAGTAACTACATGGACTCCCCTACCAGTTAGGGCATTAAGATAAGAAGGAAGGGTTGCAACAAGTGTCTTACCTTCACCCGTTCTCATCTCTGCGATTTGTCCGTTGTGAAGAACAATACCACCGAGTAGTTGGACAGGATAGTGCTTCATTCCAAGAACTCTAGAACTTGCTTCTCTAACAACAGCAAATGCCTCAACCAAAAGGTCATCAACAGTCTCGCCTTGGCTTAGTCTTTGCTTAAATTCACTAGTTTTGTTTTGTAATTGTACATCTGTCAGTTTTTGCATTGATTCATCTAGGGCAAGAATTTGATCGACAAGTTTCATATTTTGATCAATTTCTTTTTGGCTAAATGACTTAAAAAAATTAAATAATGCCAAATTATTCACTCTCCAATTCTTCTATGAAAGCAAATTAAATAGCTTCCTATAGGTTTTTCTATATCTTAAAGCATAAATGTGATTTATCAAATGTTTACACTTCAAATATTCGCTCCTATTACTATACCAGTTAATTTCGATAAAAAAATATTTCTTTGACATTTTTCACAAAATTTAAATACATTATTATTTATAAGGAAATTAGAGCTGGAAAAAGATAAAAAAATAAAAGCTCTCTCGACTACGCTCGACGGTAGGCAAATTAAATAGATCTCTCGGCTTACGCTCGAGACTAGGGGTAAGAAAACGAAGTTTTCTAAAAATTATTAGAACGTCATTCGGCGTTCTTTTGACCTTTGTTTCTAAGAAACAAAAGTCACCACACTATTTGTCTTTCAGACAAACAGTGGCCCAACAGGAAGGCAACCTTATTTCGACTGAACGAAGTGAATGGAGAAATCTCATTCAGTAAACTAAATTTTCAGATGATAGTATTTACTTTAAAAAAGGGTAAATCACACATTTACGCCATCTCGACAGAGCGTAGCGACGAGAGATCTACAGTCTACGATGACATGTAGATATAAAAGTTCAAGTTATCTACGCAAATACCTAAATAGAAAAATCACCGTACAAAAATGTCCCAAAGTTCCGTAGACCTCTCGTCGCTTCCCGTGGAAGCTCTGTCGAGGTGGCGTAGTAAGGAAAATTTTTAATAAAAAATACAAAATTTAGTTAGAGATCTCTCGACTATGCTCGAGATGAGGGGTAAGAAAACGAAGTTTTCTCTCCTCTTCCCTTATTTCGACTGAACGTAGTGAATGGAGAAATCTGATGGTATCATCAATGAATAAATAAGATAGTGTATAATTGAGATTAAGCAAAAATAACATTTACTCCATCTCGAACGAAGTGAGAGATCTACAGACTGTGATGACATGTAAATACAAAAGTTTAATCTATCTATGCAAATACCTAAATAACTAAATCTCCAATCAAACACATCCCAAGGTTCTGTATACCTCTCGTCGCTTCCCCGTGGAAGCTCTGTCGACGGTAGTTTGCGGGCTTAGTAATAAGCCTGTCCGGCTCTAGGAGCACTTCGCCTCGCAAAGCCTCGATTAAGGAATTTCATCAGTTCGTTCACTCACTGTGACAATTCCATTAGAGGTGGCAGTTAAGGTATTTTTTAATAAAAAATATAGATTATAGTAAGAGATGTCTCGACTACGCTCGACATAAGGGGAAGAAAAAGAAGTTTTCTCTCCTTCTCCCTTACCTCGAAAGTAAGCCCGTCCGGCTAGGGGAGGACTGGAGAGGTCTCATGTGTTATATTAGAAGTGCAAATAATTAAAAACTTTGAATTATAGTAATTCTCACAATTACCGCCATCTCGAGCTTGTCGAGAGATCTACAGTTTATGATGACATGTAAATAATATAGATTATTTTAGCTACAAAATCCAAAGAGATGTCTCGACTACGCTCGATATAAGGGCCGGGAGAATATACGCTTGAGGTAGAGGTGGGTAGAGAAGCTAAATATCTCCAAAAAATTTCCTCAAAAAAGAAGGCCCCTAGGGACCTTCCTTCTATCTATATGAGGTTTTATAATGTATAAGTTATCTCCTATATTTATTTAAGTCTAGGAATAATTTGTCCGTAGTCGCCTTTTCTTCTCTTGTATACTACTCTTACGTCAGCATCTTCTGCGTCTAGGTATACGAAGAAGTTGTGTCCTAGGAGCTCCATTTGTAGGATTGCTTCCTCGGCGGACATTGGCTTAACGTGGATTTCCTTTACTCTTTTGATATTTATCTTGTCATCGTTTTCCTCTTCTTCATAAGGCTCGAAGCTTTCGAACTTGATGCTCTCCCCGCTTTGTCTGTCTCTCATAAGTTTTGTCTTATTCTTCCTTACTTGGCGGAGCAGACCATCTATATTTCTATCGATTGCTGTTGGATAAGTCTCATCACTGGTTTCAGATCTTAGGATTCTACCATTGTCGAGAAAGGCTGTAGTTTCAACTACGAATTCATTTCCTTCTTTGGCAAACCTAACATCCATTTCTTGTTGATCATGGAAGTATTTATCTAGCCTATCAAATTTCTTTATAGATTCATTTCTGATATCTTCTGTTAGTGTAAAATTCTTGGCTATTAAATTTAATTTCATAATACCCTCCTATTGTCTTTTTATTATTTTACCCAAATTTATAATTAATAAACGTTTTCTTAAGATTCGTTAACTTATTTTTTTCTTTCCCCAGCTTAATATTATAATAAAAGTGTCTCAATATTTTTAATAAAGTATAATAAAGAAAGATATATAAAGGAGTAACTATGAAAGATACAAAATTAAGAGATATCTTGGACTATGAATTCTTATCAAGTCTTGATATTTCAAATGATTATAGAAAGATTTCCTACACGAAGACAAAAGGAAATTATAAGGAAAACAAATACGACAGCAATCTATGGATTTATGACACAGAAACTTGCGAGAACTATCAGATTACAGATGATAAGAAGGCTACAATTTCTGCCTTCAACAAGGATTCTAATCTAGTTTACAAGAAAGAATCCACAGATGAGGCTGATATTTTCTATGTCAAAGACGGTACAGGTCTAGGCCATGAGTACTTCTCTATTGACAAGGATGTCGAGATGATTAAGCATCTTCATGATGACCTCTTCCTCCTTAAGGCTAAGGATAAAATAAGCAAGGATGAAAAGGAGAATGATAAGGAAAACTCTTACTTTAAGGAAATCGACAAGCTTCCTTTCTACCTAAATGGCCTCGGCTTTATCAAAGATAGGGACTCTGCCCTATATTTTTATGATGCTTCAAAAGATAGTCTTGAACTTATCAAAGACCTTAAAACAGAAGATAATCTCAGCTTTGTCGATATCAACAAAGATTCTAGCAAAATCCTCCTTCTCAGGGGAAATTACACAGATAATTCTGTAATGGAGCTTAAGGAAGACCTCCTCCTTCTTGATACAAAATCAGGTGAAATCACCCTCTTAATAGAAAATGAATTCTCCTATTATACTGCAAGATTTATCGAAGATAAGATAATCTTTGTGGCGACAGATATGAAAAAAGGTGGGGTAAATGAAGATTGTTTTATCTATTCAGCTAACTTTGAAGGAAAATATGAGAAGATCAGCCCAGACGATTTCGATATGGCCTTCGGTAATTCCATAGGCACTGATGCGAGATTCGGCTCTTCAAGGACTTTCGCTGTAAAGGATGACAGGCTATATTTCGTCGTAACCGACTATGAAAAGTCAAAACTCTTATCTATTAGTCTTGATGGAGAAATTAGAGAAGAAATCCCAGAAGGAGTAGAAGACTTCGTCCTAGCAGATGATGATATCTTCTATCTTGCAATGGGTCCTGATACCCTAGCAGAGCTTAAGAAAAATTCTACAGGCAAAACCCTTATAGAAAATAAGGTGCCAACTGAAGTCCACCCAATTGAGACCTTTGACTTCATATCAAATGGCGATGAGCTTACTGGCTACGTCCTCCTTCCAAAAGATTTCGATAAAAATAAGAAATATCCAACCCTTCTTTCTGTCCATGGAGGACCAAAGACAGAGTTTTCTGATGTCTTCCACCACGAGCACCAAATGTTTGCATCAGCAGGCTACATGGTAATATACACCAACCCACACGGTTCAAGTGGTCGAGGAGTCAAGTTCTCTGATATCCGTGGCAGATACGGAGATATCGACTACGATGACCTCATGACCTTTACCGACCTTGCCATAGAAAAATACCCGCAAATCGATACAGAAAAAATGGGAGTCTATGGAGGAAGTTATGGTGGCTTTATGACAAATTGGACTATCGGCCACACCGACCGTTTCGCTGCAGCTTGTGCCCAAAGATCAATTTCAAACTGGACAAGCTTTTATGGAGTATCAGATATCGGCTACTACTTCGCTCCTGACCAAACAGCAAGCGATATGTGGGATAGTCTTGACAAAATGTGGGACCAATCTCCAATCAAATACGCCCCAAATGTCACAACTCCAACCTTATTCATCCACTCTGATGAAGACTATAGATGTCCACTAGAGCAGGGCTTACAAATGTATACAAGAATTAAGGAAAATAGCACAGATACCAAGATGTATATCTTCCATGGCGAAAACCACGAACTATCTCGATCTGGAAAACCAAAGGGCAGGATCAAGAGACTAAGAGCGATAAAAGAGTGGTTTGACAAGTATCTCAAAGATGAGTCAAAACAAGCCTAAGACAAAGAACTTTTTACTGAATCTAATAAACAGGGTAGCAAATCATGACATCATGACCTACTCTGCAGGACTATCCTTCTACCTCCTACAAGCATCCATACCACTTATGATGGTTCTCGTAAGTGTACTGTCCTACTTTATATCAGGTAGAGAGGATATCATATATAGATTTTTGGACTTTTTACCGAATACTACAATAGAGCTGATAGCGGAGGTGATAGATATTCTACTTATTTCCTCCCAATCTCCAACAGTCACAACCTTGACGGTTATTTTTGCCTTATGGTCTGCGACAAGTGGTATCAACAAGCTAATAAATGCGATAAATCACGCCTACGGGCTCCACAAACAAAAACAAGCTATCAAACAAAGACTCATGAGCGTAATCTTTACCCTCATTTTCATAAGTTTGATAGTCTTTATGTTGATATTTCAAATCTATGGTACAAGCATAATAAATATCTTCAATGCCCAAATCATAGAGAAAATCACCGTACATTTTAACACAAATATCCAAAAGGCCCTGGATATGATATCATCGCCTTTATTTAAGCTAATAGCCTTCCTACTTCCCTTCCTCATAATGGCAATAGCTGTCGGAGTATTCTACAGATACTCCCCTTCCAACGCCAACAACAGGATAAGCGTCAAGGAAGCCTTCTGTGGAGGATTATTCGCAACAGTCGCCATATTTATAGCAAGCTTTATCTATTCCTACTTCGTAAACAACTTCTCCAACCAGTCCCTTGTCTACGGAGCACTTGCAGGAATCCTTGCCCTCTTCATCTGGCTACTAATGGTATCAACCATCCTAATCCTAGGAGCAGAATGTATAGCGGCCTACAGAGAAGGTTACAAGGAAGACTATTTTGACAAAAACACTATGACAAAAGAGAAATCTTCCCTTAAGGATAAAGTAATCAAATTGATAAGGAAAAAGAACAATGAAAAATGAAATGCGAAGATTCTTCCTAAACCTCCGTCGTGAGATGGGTAAGGAAAGAATCGAAGAATATTCAGATAAAATCTATGAAAATCTAATAAAAACAGACCTCTACGAGAATGCAAGTACAATCTTTGTCTATGTATCGATGGAAAAGGAAATAAACACTGAAAGAATAATCCGAAAAGCCCAAGAAGACGGCAAGGACGTATACGTTCCCTTCATAGAAGAAAAAGAAATGAAGGCAAAAAAACTAGAAAAATACGAAGACCTGGTAGAAGGAGAATTCAAAATAAAAACCACAAGCTCAGATATCTCAATAGAAAACCCAGACTTGACCCTAGTACCTGGACTAACTTTCGACAAAAATAAAAACAGAATAGGTTACGGAGGAGGCTACTACGATAAGTTCCTGGCAAAAACCGAAACAACAAGCCTAGGTCTATTCGCGAGTCCCTTCGAATCAATAGAAATCCCAACAGATGAATACGACATAGCCCTGGACTATATACTTACAGAAGAAGGTTTGTTCTGAGAAAGATATCAAAGGAGATATCTCGACTAGGCTCGACGGTAGTTTGCGGACTCAGTCTCATGCTTATTATTTAGAACGATATTCATCGTTCTTTTATCCTTTGTTATTCCTTAACAAAGGATACTGCACTATTTTGCTTTGCAAAACAGTGGCCCATGACGAGGGCTTCCTCGATTAAGGACTGCCATCAATTCACTAACGTTCATTGTGACCAGAACCATTAGAGATAAGGGGTAAGAAAACGAAGTTTTCTCTAGAATTATTAGAACGCCATTCGACGTCCTTTTGACCTTTGTTCCTGCGAAACAAAAGTCACTACACTATTTGTCTTTTAGACAAACAGTGGCCCAACAGGAGGGCAACCTTGCTTCGAAGGACAAGCCTGTCCGGCTAGTAGAGGACTGGATAAGCCTCTCGAGAAATAGTTAATGTATAATTCTTTTAAGCTCCGAATTCTAGCATTTTACACAATCACCCGCCATCTCGACCTTGTCGAGAGATCTACTGTCTGCTATGACATGTAGATATAAAAGCTCAAGTTATCTAAGAGAATGTTTAAATAACGATGTCTCACTCCAAACACGTCCCAAAGTTCTGTAGACCTCTCGTCGCTTCCTCGTGGAAGCTCTGTCGACGGTAGTTTGCGGACTCAGTCTCATGCTTATTATTTAGAACGATATTCATCGTTCTTTTATCCTTTGTTATTCCTTAACAAAGGATACTGCACTATTTTGCTTTGCAAAACAGTGGCCCATGACGAGGGCTTCCTCGATTAAGGACTGCCATCAATTCACTAACATTCATTGTGGCCAGACCGATTAGACATAAGGGTAGATGGAAAGCTCGCTTTCCTACCCCTTCCCTTATTTCGACTGAACGAAGTGAATGGAGAAATCTCATTAAATTACCTGCATCAAATAATAATATATATACTCAGAAATCAATCTCAAAAAACAGTTATTCCATCTCGACAGAGCGCAGCGACGAGAGATCTACAGTCTATGATGACATGTAAATAATAGAGATATTATAATCTACAAAACCAAAGAGATGTCTCGACTTACGCTCGACATAAGGGGAAAGAAAACGAAGTTTTCTCTCATTTTCCGAGAATCATCCTCAACGCAAGCCCTAGAAGGTAAATCCACAACATGTTATTCAAAACAACACTTAATAATATAATATCCAAATATATTCTTAGATTTGTTATCTATATTGACAAAACACCCCATCACTGATATCATATATCCATCAGAAAAGTTAGGAGACAAAATGAAAAAATTATCTATAGAGAAATTGGCAGATACTGTCATTAACAAGAGAAAAGAAAATGGTCTTACTCAGGCTAGCCTTGCTGATACTACTGGTATCAACAGAGCTATGATCAGTCGTTTGGAATCATGTGACTACACACCTTCTATCGATCAGCTTCAATCCATAGGAGAAGTCTTGGACTTTGAAGTAGTCGATATGTTTGAGGAAGAAACTTACGAAAAAGAAATTAAATCAGATAAAAAATACAAGATCGCAGTTGCAGGAACTGGATATGTAGGAATGTCCATTGCGACCCTCCTATCCCAACACAACGAGGTCACTGCGGTAGATATTGTAGAAGAAAAGGTTGAGAAGATTAATAACAAAATCTCCCCTATCCAGGATGATTATATAGAAAAATACTTAAGAGAAAAAGACCTAAACTTAAGGGCAACCCTAGATGGAGAATCCGCCTACAAGGATGCTGACTTTGTAGTAATCGCAGCTCCTACAAACTACGATAGCAAGAAAAACTTCTTCGATTGCTCTGCCGTAGAGGATGTAATCGAGCTTGTCCTTAAGGTTAACCCAGAAGCTACTATGATTATCAAATCAACTATCCCTGTCGGTTACACTAGAGAAATCAGAGAAAGATATAAGAGTAATAATATTATCTTTAGTCCAGAATTCCTCCGTGAATCCAAGGCCCTCTATGACAATCTCTACCCTTCAAGAATCATCGTATCTTGTGACGATCAAAGTAGGGACAAGGCAGAAATATTTGCAAATCTCCTCAAAGAAGGCGCCATCAAAAAGGACATCCCTACCCTCTTTATGGGCTTTACAGAAGCTGAAGCAGTCAAGCTTTTCGCAAACACCTACCTCGCCCTTCGTGTATCCTATTTCAACGAACTTGATACCTACGCAGAAAGCAAGGGCCTCAATACAGAAGAGATAATCAACGGAGTTTGCCTCGATCCAAGAATCGGAACCCACTACAACAACCCTTCCTTTGGTTATGGCGGATACTGCTTGCCAAAAGATACCAAGCAGCTCCTAGCAAACTTCGACAAGGTCCCACAAAATATGATATCCGCAATCGTTGATTCCAACAGAACCAGAAAGGACTTCATAGCAGACCAAGTCCTAAACATTGCTGGCTACTACGATTACAATTCAGATGACCAGTACCAACCAGAAATGGAAAAAGACTGCGTCATAGGAGTCTACAGACTCACCATGAAGTCAAACTCCGACAACTTCCGCCAATCCTCCATCCAAGGAGTAATGAAAAGAATCAAGGCCAAGGGAGCAAAGGTAATAATCTACGAACCAACCCTAGAAGACGGAGACACCTTCTTCGGATCTTTAGTAGTAAACAACCTAAACAAATTCAAAAAAATGAGCCAGGCAATAATAGCCAACAGATACGACGACAGCCTGGATGATGTGATAGATAAGGTATACACAAGGGATATATTCAAGAGAGACTAGGAAATTTTAAGATGTCTCGACTACGCTCGACATAAGGGTAACGTAATGAGATGCCTCGACTGACACTCGGTATAAGGGTAAGGAGGGAAAGCTCGCTTTCCTACCCCTTCCCTTGCTTCGACCAACGCGGAGAAGCCTCTCGCATTTACCAATGTCAAAACAACAAAGTATATACCTTGAGATAAACTTAAACGGGATTTACCGCCATATCTAATGGAATTGTCACAGTGAGCATAGCGAACTGATGAAACTCCTTAATCGAGGCTTTGCGAGGCGAAGTGCAACTAAGCCCGCAAACTACCGTCGAACGCATGTGAGAGATCTACAGTCTATAGAGACAAGCGGATATAAAAGTTCAAGTTATCTACGTAAATAAGAAAATAACAAAATCCTGAATCAACACGTCCCAAGGTTCTGTAGACCTCTCACGTAGTCCTCTCAGAGCCGGACTGGCTTTTTTCGAGCTGGCGGAGTAAATAATGAAGGAAAGCTTAACTTTCCTACACCTTTCCCTTATTTCGACTGAACGAAGTGAATGGAGAAATCTCTCAAGAAATAGTAAAAGTATAATTCTTTCAAAGATTATAATTATAGTAATTCACTCATTAACCACCATCTCGAACGAATGTGAGAGATCTACAGTCTATGAGGACATGCAAATAATAAAGATAAAGTAATCTACAAAATCCAAAGAGATGCCTCAACTACGCCCAACAGGAGGGCTAACAACAAAACACCAGCCCGCAGGCTGGTGTCCTTTTTTCTTTCACTTATCCAATATTAAATTCTTGAGTTTCTACATTTTCCAAGTAGGCTTTTACTTTTCTACTTACCTTGCCGTCTTTGGTAGCTAGAGCTTCTGATGCTATGATTTCATCCATAGCTTGGTTTACTCCTGCATCATCGATGTCCTCTTTTGGGTTGTCGATTGAAATCATTCTTTTTGTTCCTTTTTCGTCTGCGAATTGTAGTTTTAGTCTTTTAGTCATATGCTATTACCTCCTTAAGCTAGTTCACTTGTTTCTATCTTGTATGCTTTGTGCTCATTTGCCTTAGTCAAAGCCACATAGGCTTGAGCGAATTTCTTTAGGCCTTCGTCTGCCACTCCTTCTACTAGGCTTGAAAATGTCCTAGATAATGACTTTGCCTTTCCACTTATTTCTTCTACGATGTCATAAACAATTTTTAATTTCATATTTTCTCCTTTATTTTCTTATTTTGTAGGCCCTACACTTATATATAGAATTTTTCCTCAAATCTTCCCGACTTTTTTATTATTTTTTTCTAAATATCTATCCAAGTATTGCCTTCCCTGTCTTTGTAGGCGACATATCTCCTAAGTCCACTGTCTCTTCCTATATAGGATAACCAGGAATATCCTTCATTTTCTATCAGATAATCATAATATATCTTATCTCCAGGACAATAGTGGGTTATGATATCACTATTTGTCGAGGGTCTCTCCCTAACATTAGTTATAGCATGGACTAGGGCACAGCCCTTCTTCCAAACTCCCCTAGCTGGAGATACTTTCCCGATAGGTCTAAAGTATCTCTCCTCGGCTGATCTCCTACAGTTTAGATAATATCCTATAAAGGAAGTCTCATCATTTATGGAAACCCCATTGTTGGTGTAGTTGCAATGAATTATGGATCCCTTCCTTAGGAAAATCCCCGTATGGCCATAGGCCCCAGCAGAATGCCCCTCGATTCCTCTTATGAATATGTCTCCCCTTCTTACATCTCTGTAATCATAAATCTCCCTAAGGACTGTGCCCCTAAGCTTATATAGAGATTCAGTATTGCCAATCCTCGTTCCCTTTGGGAGAAAGTCCCCAGCAATCATTGCATAGTAGACAAAGGACGAACAGTCCAAGGCCTCTGGCCCCAGCCTCTGGGGATAGGCCATTGAGTAGGTCACCTTGTGATGCTTGGATAAGGCGAAGGCTATCATTCTATCAATACTTGTCATAAATCCTCCTTTTACCTGGCCCTAGGCCAGGCTCTTTTTAATTTCATTAGTATCGATCAATATCCTGTCTATCTTCCCATTGATTTGGAAGATTAAAATAAGACAAATGGCCACAGGAAAGCCTAGTTCACTAATAATCTTAATGATGTCCATATCTTATTCGGCTTAGGATGCTCTGATGATTATGCTATGGGAAATCCTTCCATAATCAAAAGACACAAGTCCTTTTCTTCTAGTCTCATAAGTCCAAGGATATGAGAGAAGACAGAAAGTGCGCCACTCCTTTCTTTTAAATTTTTTGCCTAAAGGCTAAACCTCCTTTCACATATATATAGAAAAATAAGCCCAATCTTCCCGATTAGGCTTCTAGACTTTTATTGTCTATTTTTATTTCATAAATGGCTTTTAGACAGATTAAGACCAAATAAGAGCACTTTATCCAATTAAACTTTTCCTGAGAAATAGTCTATTATGTAGGTGTCGACACAAAGAGAGCTCTCGGAAAGGAAATATTATGAAAATAACTTTGGACAATTCCGAGAAGATACTAGCAGCCTACAAGCCGCTAATACTAAAGACAGTCAAACAATTTGGAGCCTTCGAAGAAGAAGAATCCATAGACGAAGCAAGAATGATCCTGATAGATGCCATAGGCACATACGATGAGAGTAAAGGCACCTTCGGCACCTATGCCAAAAACCTCCTCCGCTACCACTTCTTAGACAAAGCCAAAACCCCAAGATCAGGCTCCATCTACGAAAAGAACGAGGAAAAAAACTCAATAATAGACCTCCTAGAAGCTGAGGAAAATACAGAAGAGATAATAATGGCAGAAGAAGGAAAAAAAGAAATCTTAGCAAACTTAGGAAAAATAAACAAGAAAAACTCCCAAATCCTAAAACTAAAATTCTACCAAGACCTAACAAACAAAGAAATAGGCCAAATAATGAACATCTCCACCAAAACAGTCTTCAACAGAATAAGCATGGGCCTAAAAGAAATGAGGGAGATAATGGTGGGAGAAATATAAAAGATATATATATACAGATATAAATAGGAAAATGAAAAGAGATATCTCGACTAACGCTCGATATAAGGGTAGATGGAAAGCTCGCTTTCCTACCCCTTCCCTCTCCCTTGCTTCGACCAACGTGGAGAAGCCTCACGCATTTACAAATATCAAAACAACAAAGAATAACCTTGAGATAAACTTAAACGGGATTTACCGCCATCTCGAACGAATGTGAGAGATCTACAGTCTATGATGACATGTGAATTTAAAAGTTCTAGTTATCTACTAATTACAATGAGATATCTACGCTACAATCGATACAAGGGAAAGAAAACAAAGTTTTCTCCAGAATTATCAGAACGTCATTCGACGTTCTTTTGACCTTTGTTCCTACGAAACAAAAGTCACTACACTATTTGTCTTTCAGACAAACAGTGGCCCATGACGAGGGCTTCCACGATTAAGGGGCTGCCATCAATTCACTTACGTTCATTGTGGCCAGACCCATTAGACATAAGGGTAGAGGGAAAGCTAGCTTTCCTACTACTTCCCTTGCTTCGACCGAAGTGGAGAAGCCTCCCGAGAAATAGTAAAAGTATAATTCTTTCAGGACCACCATTGTAATATTTATCACAATTACCGCCATCTCGAAGGAGGTACGACTGAGAGATCTACAGTCTATGATGACATGTGAATAACAGAGACAAATCAATCTACGAAATACAAGTAGATATCTCTACTACGCTCGACATAAGGAATGAAAGAAAACGTAGTTTTCTCTCCCCTTTCCTTATTTCGACTGAACGAAGTGAATGGAGAAATCTCATGAGTAGAAGTAAAATTATAATTATTTATAATCACATAATTAAATCAAAACTTCCATTAACGCCATCTCGAACGAATGTGAGAGATCTACAGTCTATGATGACATGCATATAATAAAGATTAAGTTATCTACTAACTAAAATAAGATATCTCGACTACGCTCGATATAAGGAGAAGGAGGGAAAGCTCGCTCTCCTACTATTTTCCCTTACCTCGAGGACAAGCCCGTCCGGCTCATAGAGGACGCGGAGAGGTCTCAGGTGTTATAGTAAAAGTGCAAATAATTACAAACTTTGAAATATAGTAATTCTCACAATTACCACCATCTACAAGCAATCCAAAACCCCCTCTTGCAAAGCCTTCCCTTCTCCTGTATAATTAAAGTACATTAACTGTCTTTTTATATTTCATAAAAACCATTAATGTCTGAAAGGAAGCTGCAATGAAAAGAGAAATCTTGGCCATTCTGCCTGAACCTATGGAAAGGGTGGGGATAGTCTCTCGAATCTACTACATTGATACTATCGAGATTGACAAGAGAACCCCCACCCACTTCCTCAAAAACTCCTACGACAGGAAGGGAAAGAGTAAGAAGCTCGTTGATAAGAAAATCAAAGCCAAAACCCAAATCAAGAGAAACTACCCCTACGTCATCGACAAGGACCACGTCTTCTTCGCCTTCAAGATCCGTGAGAGCCAATACGACGACCAACAAAGGGGCTTCGTCAACGTCAAATACGTAGACAAAATCCAAGGCTCAACCATAATACTTACTACAGGAGAGGAAATCTCGAGCCTAAACACAGAAAAGACTCTCCTCTCCAACAGAAAAAACGCCCAACTCCTCTACTACATGAGCCTAGTAGAAACCATGGCCGATAACTTCATGGCTATACAATATGTGCGTGAGAATTTGATGGACTAGAAATTATGAGAAAATCACTAAATATATATTCATGATAAGTTGTAAAATTAAATGCGACACTAGAATAAAATAGAAAACTCATAC
>JAQEDR010000040.1:0-354 GCA_027669155.1 Peptoniphilaceae bacterium AM52-5BH
GTTATGCACGCCGCCAGCGTTTATCCTGAGCCAGGATCAAACTCTCATAAATAGTTTGTTATGAAAGTCTTTGATCAAGACTCTTTCATTTACATCTGACTTATATCAAATGCGTGATTTAAATTTTGTCCTTATCTCTTATATATAAGGATAAGAATCATTGTTATATAAAGAAATTAACTAAAGGTTTTAGTTGTTTTCATTTATATCTTATATAACTAAAAGTTATATAGATCGTTGATATTAATTTTTTAAGGTTCATGTCATTCGCTTACCGCGTTGACTCTTATATAGTACCACGGGTATTTTCTTTTGTCAAGCTTTTTTTGAATTTTTTTATTTAATTCAGCATTT
>JAQEDR010000040.1:364-6363 GCA_027669155.1 Peptoniphilaceae bacterium AM52-5BH
GTATTTTCTTTTGTCAAGCTTTTTTTGAATTTTTTTATTTAATTCAGCATTTCTCGCTTGTCATCTCCCGAATGACAATTAATATGATACACGCTTATTTTTCTTTTGTCAAATTTTTTATTAAAAAAATCGCCGATTCCTTTTAAACGGCGATTTTTACTTATTCTTCTTCTGGATTGTAGTTAACTATGGCTACCATCTTTCCATCTTTATCTTTTATTTTTCTTATTTTTTTGTCGAATTCTAATCTTTTCATCCATATTTTTTTATCACAGCCTAGACATTTTAGTTTTATGTCTGCTCCCATTCTTTGGATTTGCCATAAGTTTTCTCCGCATGGATGACCTTTCTTTAGACTTACTATGTCGTCTACTTTATACTTCTTCATTTTTTTCATACTCCACTAAGGCACTTTTTATTTTTCTTTTTTCCATTTCGTATTTTATCATCTCACGAGCCTGTCTTCCTATTTGCCACTGCTCGCCATCTTTTACTTTTGCAGTAATTCTCACCTTATAAGAGAAGGCTTCTAGAGAATTTATTTCAAATATCTTAAATCTCTCTATAAATAGACCTTTATTTTCTTCTTTGTTTGCTAACTTCATACTGACATCATCGATCATGTCTTTTATTTCATCTAGAGGTGTGTCATAGGATACTGAAAATGTCGTATCAGCAATCATTTCTCCTCTATTGAAATTTTGGACACTGCTTATTTGTGAGTTTGGTATTATGTGAAGTGATCCGTTAAAGTCTCTTACTTTTGTTACTCTAAAGTCAAGTTCTTCAACTTCTCCTTCGATACCTGCTACCTTTATCCATTCTCCAACTCTTATCTTATCATCTACTATGATTAGGATTCCTTTTATGAAATCTTCGATGACAGTTTGGGTTCCTAAGGCTATCGCCACACCTCCAACTCCTGCTGTAGCTATGAGGGTCGAGGTATTTATACCAAATAAATCTAGTATTAGGGTAATTGCGATAAAGATTACCACTACTCTTATAACAGAGTATATGGCATTTGATATGGTGTTTACCTTGCTCTGGTTAAGAGATGATTTTTGCACAGCTTTTCCTTCTAGCAATTTATTAATCAACCTTTTGAGGATATTTAATATTAGTTTGCTAGCGATAAAGATTATGGCTATGGCTACGAGAGCGAATATTATCTTATTTTTCATCAAATCTCTTACAACTTGTGTATCTTCTATTTGATCAATCATTTATTATCCTTAATATCTCTTCCGTTAATTTTTCATGAAAATCGCTAGCTAAATGTATGCCGTCTATAAATCTACCCTCAATCTTCCTTGCATCTATCATATTAAAATCCTTCATATGAGATAAGTCTTCTTTGAAAATCTCATAGAGCAAGTCTATTTTTTGGTTAGTAATTTTATAGGCTGGAAATATGCTTTCCTCTTCAACATAACTAGGGATTATCAGAATCTTTTTTGAAACATCCGACATGTCTAGTATACTTTTTAGATTTTTATAGGCAAACTGAGCAGATATTCCATTTAAAAAGTCGTTCGTCCCACCAAATATCACTAGTATATCTTCTCTTTCTTCCGCCTTAAATCTTTTGTACCTTGCTAGCATTTCTTCCGTTGTCGATCCATTAACACCTAGGTTTCTAACGAGAAAGCCCGCCTTCTCGAGAAAGCGGGTGTAGTTTTTATCTTCTACAAGATAGCCTTGCGTGAATGAATCGCCCAAGCAAATTATCTTTGTCATATCTTCTTTAAGGCAAGACCTGTTCTTGATGGAATGTAGATCTTGATACCGTCATAGTCTGTTCCAGAAAGTTTTTCTGTCTGATAAGTAAATTCGTGACTTATCCTATCAAATCCCCCAAATCTTCCTTCATCAGTATCCATTAGGACTTTGAATTCTCCTATATCATGGATTGGCAATTGGAAGGATTCATATGAGTTTTCTGGGTGGAAGTTAAAGATATATACTATATCCTTGTTTCTAAAGGATATAATTTTTCTGTCATTATCTATCCACAGTCTGTATGTTTCATTGGCTAGTTGATCATTTTCCTTAGAAAATTCTATCATTGCATTGTCGAAATTATTTAGGAATTGATATTTTAAATCTTTGGAGTCAGCCAAGGACCATTGACGTCTAGCATAATGATAGGAATAGCCGTTTCCTTCTCTTGGAAAGTCAATCCATTCAGGATGACCAAATTCGTTACCCATGAAATTAAGATAGGCATCAGCTCCCATGGATATCGTAATCCATCTTATCATCTTGTGAAGAGCGATTGCCCTATCGATAATCATATTGTGGTCGTCTTTTCTCATATTCCAATACATTTCTTGGTCAGCTAGCCTAAATATTGTAGTTTTTGATCCTACTAAGGCCTGGTCATGGCTTTCTACGTAGGACACTCTCTTTTCTTCTGGCCTGTGAGTTGATAGTTCATACCGCATCTTGGATAGGTCCCAATCTTCATCTCGTTTTTCTAGGGACTTCTCCCAGAAATCTGGCATGCCCATAGCAAGTCTATAGTCAAAGCCAATTCCACCATATTCTATAGGAAGACACATTCCTGGCATACCGCTCATATCTTCTGCTATTGTTATGGCGTCCTTTTTGATTTCTCTTATAAGTTCGTTGGCAAGCTGCAAGTAGTTTAGCGCCTCTATATCTGTATTCATGGAGAAGTATTTAGCATATGAGTCGAAGGCTTCTCCTCTTCCATGGTCCTTATAAATCATAGAAGTTACTCCATCAAATCTAAATCCATCAAAGTGGTATTCTTCTAGCCAATATTTTATATTTGATAGGAGAAAATGGCAGACCCCTGGTTTTTTGTAGTCAAATAACTTGGAGTCCCAATCAGGGTGGTTTCCTTCTTCTCCATCATGGAAGAACTGGTAGCTTGTTCCATCAAATTCATTGATGCCTTCGGCCGTATTCTTTACAGAATGTGAGTGAACCAAGTCCATAATCACATTGATTCCTTCCTTGTGGCAAGCATTTATGAGTGATTTTAATCCATCATTTTCTCCATACCAAGAGCTTGGTGCAAAGAAGTTTGATACTTGATAGCCAAAAGACCCGTAATAAGGGTGCTCTGCTATGGCCATAAGTTGGATTGTATTATATCCGTCCTTTTTTATTCTTGGAAGGACATTTTTCTCAAATTCCTTGTAGGAAGAAACTTTACCATCTTCTCCAGCCATTCCTATATGAGCTTCGTATATCAAAAGATCGTCTTTATGGATTTTGAATCCTTCATCTTCCCATTTGAATTTCTTCCTAGGATTTTGTATAAGGGCTGCGTAGTCAAGATCCTCGTTTCTCTCAACCCTTGTAGCATACAAGGGAATCCTATCTCTTATGGCCCCATTTGCATCTACTAATACTTTGATTCTTGATTTATGAGGGAGAGTCCTGATTCCCTTTATCTCTATCTCCCAATCTTCGTCATTTATTTTTGTGAGAGGATGGGAATGTCTGTCCCATCCGTTAAAGTCACCTATAAGGTAGAGCCCATCTGCATTAGGAGCCCATTCCCTGTATATCCAGCCCGTTTTTGTCTTGTGAAAGCCGTAGTAGTTGTGTGCATTGGCAAATTCGGTGAGTTTTTTTCCATCTCCTAAAAGTTTTTCTTTTTGCCTTTCGTAAGATTCCATCCTCAAATTAATGTCATTTTCGTAATCTTTAAGCCAAGGATCTATATTTAATATTTCCCACTTTGCCATAGCATACTCCTTACTTTCTTTTCTATAATTATTTTCCTAATACTTTTGCTGTTATTTCTTTTGGTACTTCTTCGTATCTTACAAATTCCATTGAGAATGAACCACGTGCTGATGTTTGACTTCTTAGGTCAATTGCATAGGTTAGAACTTCAGCTAGTGGAGCTTCTGCAAGTATTACTTGACTTCCATCTGCTTGTGGCTCCATACCGAGGATTCTTCCACGTCTCTTATTCATATCGCCCATTACATCACCCATGTTAGCATCTGGAACATTGATTTCTAGTTTCATCACAGGTTCTAGTAAGATAGGGTCTGCTTCTTCTATACCCTTTTTAAAGGCAATTTTTGCAGCAGTTTTGAAGGCTTGTTCGTTTGAATCTACTGGGTGGTAGGATCCATCATATAAAGTAGCCTTTATTCCAGTAACTTTATACCCACCTAGAGGCCCTTCTGCTAGGGATTCTACTAGACCTTTTTCTACAGCTGGGAAGTAGTTTTTAGGAACTGCTCCACCGAATACTTCTTCGTCAAATACGAAGTCTTCATCAACTGGTTCAAATCTGATAAATACATCTCCGTATTGGCCTGCACCACCGGATTGCTTCTTGTGTTTTCCTTGAACATCTGATTTGGACTTAATTGTTTCTCTATAAGGAATCTTGTATTCTACAACTTCTGTATTTACTGAATAGTTATCTTTTAGTTTGTCCATCAACACTTCTAGTTGGACATTTCCAAGTCCTGATAGGATAGATTGGCTTGTCTCTTGATTTCTTTCTTCCTTGAAGGTTGGATCTTCTTCAGCAAGCTTTTGTAAGGCTTCTGAGATCTTATCCTCGTCATTTTTGCTTAGGGCTTTGATGGCGAAGAATAAAACAGGTTGTGGATATTTGATTCTCTTATATTCTATTTTATTTTCCTTAGTAGCTAAGCTGTCTCCAGTTGATGCAGAATCCACCTTAGAGAAGGCTCCTATATCCCCTGCAACTAACTTATCTACCTTTATTTGTTCCTTACCTCTAAGGACAAAGAGATTTGCTACTTTCTCTTCCACGTCCTTACTTACATTATATATCTTGTCGTCTTTATTTATAGTTCCTGATAGGACCTTAAAGATAGAAATTTTTCCAACAAATGGATCTGCTATTGTCTTAAAGACTACAGCAGAGAAAGGTGCATCTTCCTTTGGTTCGAAAGCTTCATAGCCTTCTTTTACCCTGTAACCTATATTTGCTGCCTCATCGTCAATTGCTGGCATGTATTTTACTATGCAATCAAGAAGAGAGGTTAGGCCGATTTGTTTTTCGCTGGAACCTGCTATTAGAGGAACTACATCTCCTTCTAGTATAGCCTTTGATAGACCCTTCATGAATTCTTCTTCTGAAAATTCTTCTCCCTCAAAGAATTTCTCCATTAGGCTATCATCTGATTCAGCAACAGCTTCTATGACTTGGTTGTATACTTCTTCAACCTCTGCCATTCTTATTTCAGGAATTTCAACTTCCTTTTTCTCATCATTTTCATAAGTGTAGGCTTTTTTATCGATTACATCGATAATACCTTCGAAATCTTTTCCTTCACCTAACATCAAGGTTAGAGGGATAATCTTCTTGCCAAATTCTATATGCAAATCTGAAACAACTTTGTTGAAGTTGGCGTTTTCTTTATCTAGTTTATTTACGAAAATAATAGAAGGTAGGTTTATCTCTTGGGTGTATTTCCAATATTTTTCAGTTCCTACTTCTATACCATTTTCTCCATCTATTACAAAAAGTGCTGATTCTGCTGCTCTTAGAGCTTGCAAAACTTCACCTTCAAAATCAAAAAATCCAGGAGAATCTATAAAATTAATCTTGAAATCATCATATTCGATTGGAACTATTGAAGTTTGGAGGGAAATATTTCTCTTTTTCTCTTGTGCTTCATAATCCGAAACAGTTGTTCCTTCTTCAACCCTTCCCTTTTTATCGATCACACCAGTTTTAAATAATAGTGACTCTGTCAAAGAGGTCTTACCTGCTTTGGAGTGACCGACTAAGGCTAAATTTCTAATTTTTGATGTGTCATAATTTTTCATATTTACTCCTTTGTGAAAACATTTATTCTCTTGTATAATAAAATGCTCTTTTTTAAATTTATACTATAATTATATAGCAAAACGAAAAATTTATCCACTAATTAGAAAATGTTTTCACAAAGTCAATGAAAAAAGCCCCAAATCTGACCTGAACCCGTAAACACGGAATAATTTAATTATATCTTAAGCGGAATGTA
>JAQEDR010000041.1 GCA_027669155.1 Peptoniphilaceae bacterium AM52-5BH
GGCGGAGACAGCTTCGCAGCAGGTCTAATCACAGGACTCCTAGACGGAAAAAGTGCTGCAGACGCCCTAGACTTTGGCGTTGCAGCAAGTGCCCTAAAACATACAATTAAGGGAGACTTCAACCACATGTCAAGAGAAGAAGTAGAAAACCTAGTAGGCGGAGACGCATCTGGTAGGGTTCAAAGATAAGATTTGAGATTTATTAATCTGTTCAGATAGTGGAGACTATAATTGAAGGAGTTCTACTTGGAGCTCCTCAATTATGGTAGTTAATATAAAATTTTTGAATAACTTGATCTCACTATTTGAAGTAATAAGTATAAGTGTTGTGCCTTATAGCTTCGAGTTCTATTTTTCACTTTGTTTGAGAACGTTATTCAATATATAAGAAATATTTGACAAACAAAGATTTTTAATATAACATATACACAAAGGTTGTGTTTTGGTTTATTTGTAACCGTTTACTGAAACCGTTTACAAAAGTGTTGGTCTCTACTTAAGATAATTTGACATGACTCGAAGTTATCATATTTGTTGTATTAATATAATTGTAATTTTAATGAGATAGAGGTTAGTAATGAAATTATTTAGAAGATTGGATTATGCATCCTTTGCAAACGATTTTGTATCTTTAGTCGTTGATGACAAGGAAATTAGATTATATTTCCTTGAAGATGACATATTAAGATTGAGAGTAAGTTTTAATGATGAATGGAGGGAGAGATCATATTCTCTAGATACAGTTTATTGGGAAGATGAATTTGACGACTTTTTTGAAGGTGAGAGAAAGAACAAAAATGCTAAACAGTATGAATATTCAATTATTGAAAACAAAGATTATTTAATAAGTAGTGGAAATCTGCGAGTTGTTGTAAAGAAGAACCCTTTTATTATAAGCATTAATGATAAAGAGGGAAATTGCATATATGAAAGTATTAAAGACATAGGATTTTTAGAAGACAATAATAACCGAATTAAAAATAGATTTAAGATAAATCAAAACGATAATTTTTATGGTTTTGGAGAAAATACCGGTGATATTAACAAGATCGGATCAAAAATCATTTTAAACCCTATGGATGCTATGGGATATGATCCTAAGAATACAAAAACACTTTATAAGCATATACCTTTTTTTATTAAAATTGACGGGGATACTAAAATAGCTAGTGGTTTATTCTATCATAATACATATAAACAGTATTTTGATTTAGGTCAAGAAAAAAGCAACTATTGGAATAAGTATGCAACTTACTCTACTGATGGAGGAGATCTTGATATTTTTATAATCAATGGCCCTAAAGTAGAAGATGTTATAAAGAGATATACAGATTTAACAGGAAAATCAAAAATGTTACCTATTCAATCGTTAGGGTATCTAGCATCTTCAATGTATTATTCTGAATTACCTAAGAATTGTGATGAAAAGATTATAGATTTCATTGACAAAGCTAAGAAATATAAAATTCCAGTAGATGGATTTCAGTTGTCAAGTGGATACTGTGCGCAAAAGACGAATGAAGGTGAGAAAAGATGTGTGTTTACTTGGAGTGAAGATAGATTTCCTGATCCAATTAACTTTTTTAAAGAAATGGAAGATAGAGGAATATTGGTATCTCCTAATGTTAAACCAGGTATATTATTAAAACATCCTGATTACGGAACATTTAAAGAAAACGATATGTTTTTAAAAGATCAAAATACAGGAGATCCTTCCATAGGAACTTGGTGGGGAGGAGATGGATCATTTATTGATTTTACAAATTCTAATACTAGAGAGCAATGGAAAAAAACTTTAGATAAGAATCTATTAGATTATGGAGTTAAATCCGTATGGAATGATAATTGTGAATACGATGGACTATTTGATGATGATGCTATTAGTTATTTTGAAGGAGAAAAATCTAAAATTGATCGAAATAGGGTGATAATGAGTAATATCATGTGTAAAATTACCAACGAAGCCTTAGAAGAGAAATATAGCAATAGTAGAGCGTTTACAGTTTGTAGATCAGGACACGCAGGGATTCAAAGATACGCTCAGACATGGTCAGGAGATAATTATACTTCATGGGATAGCTTAAAATATAATATTCAAACCATACTAGGAATGAGTGTATCAGGTATTTCTAACTACGGGGCAGATGTTGGAGGATTTTATGGACCAGCGCCAGATGAAGAACTATTTATAAGATGGGTTCAAAATGGAATATTTTATCCTAGATTTTCTATACACTCTACCAACACAGATAATACAGTAACAGAACCATGGATGTACCATGAATCAATGAACTTAATTAGAGATGCGATACAGCTAAGATATAGATTAGTTCCTTATTATTATTCGCTAATGCATGAATCTAGTATATCTGGCTTACCTATACTGAGACCATTATTTATGCAGTACCAAGATGACACACAGACTTATAATGAAGGTTCTAGCTTTATGGTAGGAGATAGCTTATTGGTATCAAATGTTTTAGAAAAAAATCAGACTAAAAAGATAGTTTATTTTCCTAAAGGTTATAATTTCTACGATTTAACAACGAGAAAAGAGTACAAAGGTGGTAGGAGTTATGATATAGATGTAGATATTTCTTCGATACCGATGTTTATAAAGGAAGGAGGGATTATAGTAAGTTCGTTAAATCAAATGTTTAACTTAAAGCAAGATTGTATTGAAGGAATAAAGATTACTGTAGCAAATGGAAAAAATAATACATTTACTTATTATGAAGATGATGGTGAGTCATTAGATTATAGGAGAGGAATATACCACAAAGAAAAAATATCATTAATTTCAGGAGAAAAAACTTTCCTAGAATTTAGGAAACAAGGAGATTACGAATCAACAATAAAAAAAGTAGAAATAGACATGATAAATAGAGAAAAATCTCCATTTTTCGTGGAAGTTGATGGATCGAGATTAGAACAATATTTAGATAAGAATGATTATGAAAATTCTGAATTAGGTTGGTACTACGATCACTTAACAAAAAGTGTAAGAATTAAATATGAACAGATTGATAAAGATTATGATGTGCTCATATCTTTTGAAGAATTTGATTTGGTTGGAATGTAGAAGCTTTTAAGATTAATTGAGGAGAAAGAAAATGAAAAAAACAAAATTATTTGGTTTAGCTATGAGTTTGGCTATGGTTATAGGTTTTACAAGTTGTGGAAATAAAGATAATAATGAAGAGAGTACAGGTTCTAATGACCAAAACATTGAACTAAAGTTAGGACACAATCTTGCAGAGGATCATGCAGTCCATATTGCTTTGACGGAGTTCAAAGATGAGGTGGAGAAAAACACTAATGGAAGTGTAAAAATAAATATATTCCCAAATGGGACTCTTGGAAGCGAAACTGATATGATAGGTCAAATACAAAATGGTGCCTTAGATATGGCTAAGGTTTCTGCAGCAACACTAGGTAACTTTTCTGATCAATACAATGTATTCTCAGTACCTTATGTATTCAATGATAAAGAACATTATTATAAGGTAATGGATTCAGAAATAGCTAAAAATATCTTTGATTCGACTAAAGATACTGGTTTTTTAGGGCTAACATGGCTTGATTCGGGTGCTAGATCATTCTATACAGCAGATAAACCAATTAACAAACCTGAAGATTTAAAAGGTCTAAAAATTAGGACAATGGATTCACAAATGGCAATAGAAATGATGGATGACCTAGGTGGTTCTTCAACTGTTATGGGATATTCAGATATATACACAGCCCTACAGTCTGGAGTAATCGATGGCGCAGAGAATAATATTACAGCCTTAAGGGATCATGGAGAAGTGGCTAAGTATTATAGTTACGATGAACATACAAGAATACCAGATATAGTAATAATTTCATCAAAGGTATGGGATAGTATGTCAGACGAACAAAAGAAAGTGTTTAACGAAGCAGCTGAAAATATGAAAGAAAAATACAAAACTTCTTGGGATGAATTTGAAAAACAGGTTAAAACTGATGTTCAAAGCAAATATGATGTTAAATTTGAAGAAAATGTTGACAAGGATGCATTCAAAAAAGCTGTAGAACCTATGTACAAGAAATTAGAGACAGAATCACCAGATGTATATGAGATAGTTAAAAAAGTACAAGAAATGAAATAGGTTAAAAAATGCAAAAAATAGATAGTTATATAAATAAGATAATGAGGTTTTTGATGGCATTATCTATGTTAGGCCTAGTAATAGGAGGAACATGGCAAATTTTCTCGAGGCTTATATTAGGTGATCCATCAACTGAGACCGATGAAATTCTGAGATTCCTTTTGATATGGGCTAGTATGATAGGAACTGCTTATTGTTTTTATAAAAATGAACACCTAGCGTTAGATTTATTGACTAGAAAAGCTAGTGGAAAATCGGGAAAAATACTATATATATTTATAGAATTAATGATAATGTTGTTCGTAGGTTATGTTTTTATATATGGTGGTACAAAGTTAGTACTAAGTAGTACAAATTCATCACCAGTTTTGCACATTTCTTATAAAGTCTTATACTCAATATTACCTATTTCAGGAATATTTATAGTTATTGCACGAATTCTAGACTATAAGAAAAAGATCGATTTGAAAAGGAGTTAATAATGGTTGGACAAGCAACTTTATTATTATTTGGGATTTTCTTCCTATTGATGTTCGCTGGTGTACCTATATCCGTTGGAATAGGATTGTCTTCTATAGTTACAGCGTTATTTAGTTTTGATGCCAGCACATTCGCTTTGACCGCAGCTCAGAGATCTTTTTCTGGAATAGATTCATTCTCATTGCTAGCTCTACCTTTCTTTATGCTAGCAGGAAATATAATGAATAAAGGTGGAATAGCCAAAAGATTAGTTAGAATGGCTAGAGTATTTGTCGGATGGATTCCTGGTTACTTGGCTGCTACAAACGTATTAGCGAATATGTTTTTTGGAGCTATTTCGGGATCTTCAGTAGCTGCAACATCTGCGATGGGATCAATTATGTCACCTCTAGAAGAAGCAGAGGGATATGATAAGAACTATTCAGCAGCTGTTAATATATGTTCAGCACCAACAGGGATCATTATTCCTCCTAGTGGTCCCTTAATACTTTACTCTATCACTGCTGGTGGTGTATCAATCGGTGCGCTCTTTATGGCTGGTTATATTCCAGGTGCAATTTTAGGATTGAGTGTTATGGGAGTAGCTATAGCAATAGCTTCTAAAAAAGGCTATAAGGTTTCTCTTGAGAAAGAAACAGAATCCAAACTAAAAATAGTACTTGATGCTATACCTTCTTTATTTGCTGTAATCATCGTAATGGTAGGAATACTAAACGGATGGTTTACAGCCACTGAAGCTGGAGTAGTGTGTGTTCTTTACTGCACTTTGCTGTCAATTATATATAAAGAATTAAAATTAAGAGATTTATATGACATGCTTGCAGACACAATGATTTCATCTGCTACGATATTATTCTTGATATCAGCATCAACAATTATGTCATATATAATGAGTTATTCAGGTATACCAGTTGCAATAAGTAACGCCTTAATGAGTATATCTAGCAATAGATATGTTATATTACTAATAATGAACTTATTCTTATTGGTAATGGGAATGTTTCTAGATTTAACGCCGGCTGTTCTTATATTCACACCTATATTTTTACCTATAATTAGAGGTATAGGAATGAATGAAGTTCATTTTGGAATTATGTTCATTATGAATTTAGGTATAGGTTCAGTTACGCCTCCAGTAGGCTCTTGCTTATTTGTAGGATGTAGAGTTGGAAATGTTAGTATATCAGGAGTTACAAAGTATATAATACCATTGTTTATATCTATGGTAGTTGCTTTACTTGTTATAACTTTTGTACCGGCTATTTCTCTTTCATTACCTAACTTGTTTGGTTTGACTAATGGTATTGGTTGGATGAATTAGTGTTTGAAAACAGAATGGATTGTTAAAGATCCATTCTGTTTTTTTGTTGTTCACTTTAGTGAGTTGAGCGAACGAAAGAGAGCGAAACAATAAACCACC
>JAQEDR010000042.1 GCA_027669155.1 Peptoniphilaceae bacterium AM52-5BH
TTATAAAATCTTCCTGGTAGGTCTTTTGCTATCCAATCTCCTGATAGCATAACAATTCTAAGTGGTAAGTTTTTCTTTTCACCCTATGCCATAGTTACGAGCATGTCAAAAAGTATAGGTACAGAGTTCCACACACTTACCTTATATTTTTCAATAATTCTAATCCATTCATCAGGATTACGATAATTATCTTCATTAGTTGTTATTAGAGTTCCACCTACACCAAGTATTCCAAAAATATCATATACTGATAAGTCAAAGTCTATTGCTGACACCATAAGTAACGTATCATTTGAATTAATAGAATATTTTTCATTTAAATCATTAATAGTATTAATGGCACTTGTGTGCGTGATCTCAACACCCTTTGGCACTCCTGTAGTACCTGATGTCATTATTATATAGGCTGAGTCAAAAGGGCTTACTTCTATAGGCTTATCAAGACCTAAGGATTTGTCTATAGCCTTGTCTAAGTCAATTAAAGAAACTTCTCCCATATCTAGTTTGTAATTTTCTATTGTTTTATTGTCACTGATGACAAACTTTATGCCAATTTGTTCGTATATTTTAGTTCGTCTTTCGCTAGGTTGGTTTGTTCCAACAGCAACATATGCTGCCCCAGCAAAGAGTATTCCAAATATAGCATAAATTTGCTTGCTTGATCTTGGGAGAGTAATGCCTACATAGTCTCCCTTTTTTATTCCATTTTCCTTTAAATATCCTGCTACATTTAAGGATTTTTCATATAAGTCTATATAAGATATTTCTTCTTTAGATTCTGAATCTATAATTGCAAATTTTTCTGGATTTTCTTTTACATTTTTTATAAAACCATCATATAATCTTTCATCAGGAAAGTTTAATGGAAGGATGGATTGAAGCTCTTTTTTTCTTGCTAGTTTTTGATTTTCTGATAGCACATCAGATTTGCTTTCCCAATTTTCTTTTTCTGTTAGTCTTAAAAGTTGTTCTTCTAAAGAATTTAACATGTCATCTAACATTTCTTCAGGGAAAAGTTCATCTACACTGTCCCAGCATAATACTAAATCTCCATCTTTTATATATGATTGGAAATCTAAACATACTCCTGGAGTTTGTGATACCATATATGTAATTTTGCCTAAAGCTTTCCTTGAAATTTCAGTTTCTATTGGATAGTCCATGTTGCACGCAAAAACTACAGGTGCTACATTAAGGCTTGTGCCCTGTGATTTTGATATATCTCTTTGAACTTGGACTCCACTATAAGATGAATGGCTGGCATTTTCTATAAAGGTTTTGCTTATTCTATTCAAAGTTTCTATGAAAGTGGTATCATATTTTCTTTCATGCTCTACTAATAAGATATTTGTAAAGTCTGCTACCATAGCTTTTAAGTTTTCATTTGAAAGATCTCTATTAAATAATGGTAAATTTATAAAAAACTTATCTTGGTTAGTCCACCTTTCTAGAATTAAAGCATACGCAGTTAATAAAACCATTGATGGAGTAGATTTATAACTTGCTGCAATCTCTTTTATTTTGCTCCATTTATCTTTTTCAATAACTCGTTTTCTTCTAGTAAATCTCGGTTCTTTGATTTGTTCAGGGGCTTTTCTTAATGGTAAATTTGGTCTTTCTATCTCAAATGAGTCTATTTTTTCTTTCCAAAACTCTTGGTCTTTTTTATAAGTTTCAGAGTCTACTTCAAGATTATTTATATAATCTTTAAAGGTATAATTGTTTAGATTATCTAATTCTTTTCCTGAATAACTTTCCCCTAATTCTTTCAAAAGAATACTCATACTCATGACATCGGCAACAAGTAAATCTAAATCAAAGAAAATTTTATTTCTATTCTGCGGTAGATTTGCAAGTTTTAATCCTGCGACTTCTCCTATTTCTACTCTAAGTTTTCTATGCGATAAATTTTCTCGTATTTCTTCTAGTCTAATTTTGCCTTCTTCTTCATCTAAATTAGATAAATCAAAAACTTCAATTTCTTCACTAAAAGGTTTATCTAATATTTCTTGTTTTCCATCTTCTGTGAATCTTGCTCTGAGCATTGGATGTCTATATTGAAGTTTATTCCAGGCATCATTCAATCTTTTACAATCTATTTCTTCTCCATCTATTTCAATATAGGCATGACAACCTACTTCTTCTTGTATTTGATTATCATGACCGCCTACAAAATAAGCATACTGAGTATCAGTTAATTCAAATTGTTTGTTTCCTATGACTTTTTTATTAGAATTATTTGAATTATTTAATTTACGTGCATTTTTTATTGCAATTTCCCATTCAGCAAAACACGGCTTTTCCATTAATTTAGAAAATGATACATTAATATTGTGCCTTTTTAATTTGCTTATTATTCCCATAACGTTTACTGAAGTTATGCCCAATTCTATTAAATTATCGCTGTCTTTTATTTCGTTATTACTTATATAACTTCTAACTTGTTCTTTAACATCATTTAACAAATCATATAAATCAGCCATTTTTAGTCCTCCCTCCAAATACTCTAATTATCATAGTTTTCTATTAGCTTTCTTCTATCTATTTTTCCTGTCGCAGTTAATGGCCAATTGTCAACTATTTTCATGCAATCTGGAATCTTAAATTCTGCTATACTAGCCTCTTTCAAAGTTTGAATAATTTCAGAAAATTTCAAGTTCTTATCTTTTTCTAGAATAAACACACAAATTTTCTCGCCCAATATTTCATCAGGGATTCCAACTACTTGAACTTCTGATAAATTTTCACTTTCCAATAATATATTTTCT
Organism: Peptoniphilaceae bacterium AM52-5BH; assembly: GCA_027669155.1. GTDB lineage: Bacteria > Bacillota > Clostridia > Tissierellales > Peptoniphilaceae > Anaerococcus. The sequence continues at coordinate 2,769 of JAQEDR010000042.1, forward strand.
AATTCAAAAGGAACAATTTTCTCTCCGCCCTTAATTATCATTTCTTTAATCCTCCCAGCTATTTGATAATTCCCATCTAACAACTCTCTAGCTCTATCTCCGGTTCTTAAATATAATTCTTTATCTAATATAGGATTGTGAGTATTATTCATTTCATCATAATACTCATACATCGTATACGGACCTCTTATAAGTAACTCACCATAATCACCTATATTTACTTCTTCTCCAAACTCATCTACTATTTTTACACTATCTCCAATAGATACTGGTTTTCCTTGAGTATTAAGCCTTGTTTCTCTACTATCGCCAAATCTAGTACACATAACTAATCCTTCAGTCATTCCATATAATTGTGAAATAACACATCCAAAAGTTTTTTCAATTTCAAATGCTTTACTGTACTCTAAAACTGCTCCACCAACTTGTATAATTTTTAATGATGAAATATCAACTTTTTCAAATTTTAAAAAATCTATACATAAACTTGCTAACGCTGGAACTAACGCCATTGTATTAATATTATATTTTTCAATATTATAAATTATATCGTCAGGACTCGATGTCATAGATATTACGCATTTAGCACCATAATAAAATACGCCTATAATACCTGGATAAGATAAAACAAACTTATGAGATAAAGATAACGCCATCAAATATACCGTAGAATCTGAATAATTTAAAACATCACCTATCGATTTAGCGGAACAAATTAACTCGCAATGTTTCATAGGAATCATTTTAGGATTACCTGTTGTACCACTCGACAACATAAGCAAAGCCAATTCTTTATAATCACCGTTTATACATTGATATAGATAATCTTTATCATTAATATCATAAAAATTTTTATATTCCTGTTCTTCTCCAAGAATATAAACTTCAAAATCTATATCTAATTCTTCTTTTACTTCTTTTATCATATTTACATAAGAAAAGCCTAAATATTTATCTTTAGATATATATGCTTTTGCCCCTGATTTTTCTAATATTCCCTTTATTTCATTTTTCCTGTGAGCTGGAAGAGATAATACTGGAACAATACCAATCTTAAACATAGCAAAAAGGATAATAACAAATTCATGGCAATTAGGAAGCTGAAGAACAATTTTATCTCCCTTTTTAAATCCAGCTTTCAATAAACCATTGGCATATTGGCAAGCTTTTCTATTTAATTCTTGATATGAAAGTTCAACATCTCCATCTACTAAGGCAATTTTATCCCCATATTTTTTAGCACAATCTTCAATAAATTCTCCTAAGGTCATATGCGGCCATACTTGCTCATCATAAAATTTTTCTAATTTTTCTTTTAATTTAATGTTCATTAATTTTCCTCCAAGCATATTGCCCCGACATATTTGTCGTCATAGTTTAATGACTTTAATCTACTTATTGTATTCCTTTTACTATCATTAATTTCTATAAATTCATTTCCAAAAGAAATTATTTCAATCTCTTTTAAATTCCCTATAAGACCAATCCCATCACATTTAAGATAGGCTTCTTTTGCAGTCCAATATCTATAGAAACTGATTATGTTGTTATCTATATTTATGATTTCACCCTTAGTAAAACAGTTTTCTAATATATCCTTAAACTCAAATTTATAATTTATTTTTTCAACATCTACTCCTACTTCTATTTTAGAAAAAGCTAATAAGACTAAGCCTTCTGTATGGGATATGTTAAACTTTAATCCTAGAGTGTTCTCTACATAAGGCTTATTGTTTTTATCCCTCTTGACTGTTAAATCATTAATTCCTTTTTCGAGTAAACCTTTTAAGGTCAAATTAAGTATTGCCCTTGATACTGTATAATTAATTTTTGCTATTTCTGATTTATAATCCTTTGATTTTATTATCTCCTCTTCAGTTAAATAAGAAAGTAATTTTTCTTCTAATAATTTATCTGTATAAGCCTTAATGAGTATTAAATCATTATTAGATAATTTAGCTTTTAAATTTTCTAAGGTAAGAAAATCTTTAGTATTTCTTATCTCATATTCTTCAATTTTCATTTACTTTTATAAACTCTTTTATCTCTTTAATGACACTTTCAGGAGATGTGTTGACAAACATATGCTTGCCATCTATATATCTATAAGTGAATTCTTTTGTGGTATAATCTTTCCATTTTATAAGTTCATCTAAGGTCATTTCTTGATCTTTATCTCCCATAAGACCTAGTATAGGTGATTCTAATTTCTCAAATTTTGTGTCTTGATAGTCTTCATCTATTACAAAATCTGCCCTAAGCGTTGGCAAGAAAATAGAAATTAAATTCTTATTATCTAAAATTTCTTTTGGTGTTCCCTCATATCTTCTCAATCCTTCTGTAAATCCGTCATCGTCAAGATGATAAATTGGATGAGGTTCTTTGTATAATGGAGCACGCCCTCCTGATATGATTATTCCTCTTGGATTTATGTAAGTTGAATTTTTAATTCTTAAAGCAAGTTCATAGACTATTTTTGTTCCCATACTGTGTCCAAATAAATAATAAGGTTTTCCAAAATCAAAATTTTCTTTCATATCTTCAAATAGATTATCTACTAAGATGTTAATATCACTTATAGC
>JAQEDR010000043.1:0-4301 GCA_027669155.1 Peptoniphilaceae bacterium AM52-5BH
AAAAGCTGATAAAAGAAATTGCTATATTTTTACTTATAGTTTTAAGTTGTATGCTTGCAATAGATAGCAATATTTTTAGATTTAATAATGAAATACACGAATTTTTTGTTAATAGATTGGATCTGATTTTTTTTGTTATTTTATTATTGGGGATATTAATTATTATAATAAAAGAATTTTCAAAATTAGAGAAAGATTATATTGACTTATGCAAAAAAATAGACGATTTGGATGAGAATATTGTTAGTTTCCCGACTCATTATAAAACTTTAGAAGATTCCATAAATAGATTAAAATTTAAACAAAAAGAGATAGAATATACGCTTAAAAAAAGAGAAAATGAAGATAATGATTTAATCACCTACTTAGCACATGACTTAAGAACTCCTTTGACATCTATCATTGGATATTTATCAATGCTCGATGAAATGAGAGACTTGCCTAATAAGCAAAGAGAGAAATATATTAGACAATTATTAGAAACAGCATTAGGATTAGAAGAACTTATAAACCAATTTTTTGAAATTTCTAGATTAAATAATGGTGAATTTAGTATTCATAAAGAAAAAATTGATTTAGAATATTTTTTAATACAATTAAAAGATGAGCTTTATCCTATGATGAAAGAGAATAATCATAAGATAAATATCTCAAGTGAAGGCTCAATAATTGTAAATGTCGATCCAAATAAAATGAAAAGAGCCTTAGAGAATATTTTAAAAAATGCAATCTTATATTCTTATGCAAATACAGAGATAAAAGTTAAAATATATCAAACGTATAAGTGTGTAATATTAAAAATTATTAACAAGGCTGATACACTAGAAGAAGCGCAGATAAGAAATATTTTTAACAAATTTACTAGATTAAATCTAGCAAGAAATTCAAAAAAAGTGGGATCTGGATTAGGTTTACCTATCGCAAAAGAAATTATTGAATTACATGAGGGTAAGATAGAGGTAGAAAGTTCTAATAATGAAGTTATTGTCATTGTAAGATTAAAAAATAAATGAGGATTACACCTTAATTATGTATAAAACTACATAATTAAGGTGTTTTTTTATTTTTTAAAAATTAATGAAATCTTAAGAATTAATCAATAGAATATTAAAACACTTTTTTATTGTATCAATTAAAATAAAATCATAGAGGAGTAAAATTTTTATCACTAACATGAAGATGTATTTTTTACTTTTTAATAAGGAAGCATAAAAGATAAGGGAGGTAGTTTAGTGGAATTAGAGATTAAAAACGTAAGTAAGAAATTTAAAGATAAATTAGCGGTTGATAATGCATCAGCTACGTTATGTCCAGGTGTTTGGGGACTCTTAGGTGCAAATGGTGCTGGGAAAACAACTTTAATAAAAATGATCACTGGAATTAGTACACCGAGTCAAGGCGAAATTTTATATAATGGGGAAAGAATCAACAAATTAGGAGAAGAATATAGGAATTTGTTAGGGTTTTTACCTCAAGAATTTATTTGTGCTCCAGAGTTTACTGTAAATTCATTTTTACAATATGTAGCTGCTTTAAAAGGTATAGACAAGAGCAAAACAGAAGAAATGATTGATAAACTCCTAGAAGTATTAAACTTATCTGATGTCAAGTACAAAAAAGTAGTAAAGCTTTCAGGAGGAATGAGAAGGAGAGTAGGAATATGTCAAGCTATTTTAAATAATCCAAGAATTTTAATTTTAGATGAACCAACAGCGGGGCTTGATCCTGGGGAAAGAATTAAGCTGAGAAATTTTATTACCGAAATATCTAAAGATAGAATAGTTCTCCTTTCTACTCATATAGTTTCTGACATTGAGTATATATCAACTTCAAATTTGATAATGAAAAATGGTGAATTTGTCTATTCTGGGACAACAGATGAATTAATATCTAAAATTAAAGACAAGGTATACGAAGTATCTATAACAAATAGAGAATACGAAGAAAAAGAATCACAATTAAATGTTGTCAATGTAAAACAGCAAGATGATGGGAATGTTCTCATTAGATATATATCAAATGAAGAGAATATATTGAATAATTCTAAATTAGTAAAAGCTCACTTGGAAGATTTTTATTTGTGGGTATTCCCAGAGGATAGAAGCTTTAAGGTGAACTAATATGAGAATTTATTTAAATGAAATAAGAAGAATTTTATCAATAAAAACAAATCAAATTATAATATTGTTTTCATTACTACTTGCTATATTGCTTTCCATAGCTCCAATTAATTTTACAAAAATTACCTATGGAGAAGGAGATCAAGTAAAAAATTTAAAAGGAAAAGAAGCAATAGAATATATTAAAAAAGCTAAAGAGCCTTATTCAGGAAAGATAACAGAAGATTTAATTTATAATGGCACAAAAAAATATAGAGAAATACTAAGAGAATATAATGTTACTGATAGGTCTGAATTAAAACCTGAAATTAATACAAAGAAGCTTATGCCTATAGAACATATAAATAAGAAAGTAAATGAAGTATTCACTGATTCTCAAAGTAATAACCTTCCTCCAGTTTTAAGCATGGATATCAATGATAACAAATATTTTTACAATAAAGTATTTGATTATCTAAAAAAAGTAATTGAAAATGAATATCCTAATAAAGCTCAGAATCAAATTATAGAAAAATCTGAAAAAGCACTGGGTAAAATAAAAACTCCATATGAATATTATGGATATTATAGTACAGATGCAAATGATTATAGAGGATTTTATAATACGATAATAATAATTTTAATGGTTGTAGTAGCAGCTCCAATATTCTCGCAAGATAGTGAGAATGATTTAGATTATATATTTAAAACAACTAAACATGGGAGAAGAAAATTTGCCGTCTATAAAATTCTGGCAGTACTTACGATTTCAACAGTAATTTTACTTTTAGGAAACTTCATACAAGGCTCTATATTAGACTATGCTTTTGGAACAGAGTATAAAAATACTTCTATCCAGATGATGTTTAGTGCTTTAAGTTTACACAATTGGAATTTTGGACAGTTTAATAAATATATGCTTATTTGTAATAGTATCATATTGATTTCAACCATTCTTGCTACACTAATTATTTCTGTATTAAGTAAAAGAAAAGTTGAATCCATAATGAAATCAATTTTATTAGCATTATTTCCAACAATAATTTCTCCTATTGGTGTGATTAGTGCTATAAACTATATTTTTCCATCTTCAGGAATAGGACTACTCAATTCATTACAAAATCAAATAGCTGATTTTAATTTTGTAAATGTTTTTGGAAATTGGATGAGTTCATCAAGTCTTATAATGATATCAGCTGTAATATATATTATTATTTTACCAAGTTTAGTAGTAATGATGTATTCAAAAATTGGAGGTAATTATGGACTTAATAACCCTAGAAAAAGAAAAGTTAGAAAATAAGTACAAAGAGTTATGTAAGGAAGAATATCCAGGGAGATTAGGCAAAACATTTAAAACAAAATATAATTTTTACTATTATGATAGTGGTACTGGCGGTAAAGGAGAATATAGAACTGGTAACAGAGTTCGCGCTTTAAAAACTCCAAGAGCATCATATTAATGATGAATCATAGAGGCTCACACTATATAGAAATTTTAGTCTATATTTTGTGGGCTTCTATATTAATTATAAATAATAAGACTAGTTTGCTTTGTCAAAGCTGTAGGGGAGGTATAGATTATGAACATATATTTACAGGAACTAAAAAGATTTTTATCTAAAAAATCAGTAAGAGTTTTTTTGGTCGTGGGTTTATTTTTTACTTTTTTGATATCATTTACTACTTATAGAAGTGTACAATATGATGATATAAGTTCTGGTGATACAATTACCTATTTTGGAAAAGAGGCTATAGATCATTTTAATGAGGATGATAAAGCCTCTGAAGGTTATTTGACAGAAGAAAAAATAACTAAAGTAGTAAAATCTTATAAAGAAATATTAAATAATGAAAATGTAAACAGTAGAGAAAACTTATCAGAGGATGCTAAAAAAAATATATCGAAATTTGATCCTATATTAAGAGTAATAACATACCCATATACAATTACAACATCTGGAAGTTTACTTGATGTAAACGAACTTGATACAGAAAAAGATTTAAATTTTTATCAAAGTTGTTATGATGCATTGGAAAGGGACATAAAACAGAAATATGACAATGACAAGATAACTGAATTTGCTCTAGAAAAATATAAAGAGGTAAATAAACCATTTTATTATGGAGGATATTTTAGTGAAGATATACTATTTTTCGTAAATATTTTTATAACGGTATTATCACTAATTTGTATATTGA
>JAQEDR010000043.1:4311-4516 GCA_027669155.1 Peptoniphilaceae bacterium AM52-5BH
GTAAATATTTTTATAACGGTATTATCACTAATTTGTATATTGATTTCATCACAATGCATTGTTGAAGATAAAGAAAATTACCTAGATTCAATTTTTAGAACAACTAGAAATGGAAGAAATAAATATATTTGCAGCAAGATACTTGCCTTAGCAAGTATTATATCGTTATATTTGATTATAAATATATCAATTTATTATGGAACTA
>JAQEDR010000044.1 GCA_027669155.1 Peptoniphilaceae bacterium AM52-5BH
GTTCCTGCTCCGAGTAGGGTGTCAGCTGGGAGTTCTTTTTGGATTCTTTGGAAGACTTCGATTGCGTTTGGGATTGTGAATGTTACTTCTAAGGTATTGATTCCTCCATCTATTAGGCCTTTACAGTATTCGATTGCTTCGTCTGCTGAGTTTGCTCTTACTACTGGTACGATTCCTAGCTCTAGGACTTTGCTGATTGTTTCTACTTTGCTCATTTTTCCTTCTTTCTTTTATCCATTAGCTATTGGAATAGCAATTTAATATCGCTTGATCTATTATACAGATATTATCTTCTTTGTAAATCCGGCAAATTACTAAAATCCAACATTAGAAGCGCTTCCAATTATATCAAAAAAATAATATCAACAGCCATTAAACCTGTGATTATTACAGAGAATAAACTGAATTTAAAGAAAGCGCTTTCTCTTTTCTAGTTATTAATATATCATTTATTATTTTCCTTGTCAAATTTTTTTCCATGTATTATGTTTTGTTATCTATACAGGGTTTATTCTTATTAATTATATGTTCATTTATATAATTCAGTATTGCACTAAAAAAATCAAGTTCATAATATTGCTTGATTTTACTAGCAAAGTATTACGAACTTGACTATGATTTTTAAGATAATGAAAATCTATTAAATTTTTATTATTAATCATTATCTCTATCAACAATACATATATGTTTAATCTAAATACAGCAATATTATATTATTATCATCAACTGTTATAAGAATCGTTGGTTAAAGATTAGCTTTCATGACTTAGTGTCACTTTCAATTATAATCATTTATTTATCAATCTTCATTCATTCCAATTAGATCGAACTTTCCTCTAGATACTTCAATTTCCTTATTTCGTATATCTCCTCTGAATTTTAAGCATATAGTTCTATCTGATAAATCATAAAACCATCCTTCATGAGAAGCTTCATATTCATCCTCTACTATATATTGTTTTATATTTTTTCCATTTACTTTAACCCAGTAAGCTCCAACTGATTTACTTACTAGCTTGATACTAACACTTTCGATTGAACTCTTATAATCCCCTTTAGTATTGAAATTAATTTTAGTTATAATTCCTGGTTTAACCGAAATAGTAGAATTTATATAGTCACCTTTTTTATAATTTAAACTATGACCATCATCATCATAAAATACAAACGAATTTTCTTTATCATCTGATATAAGAATATCTAGTTGTTTAATAATATCATTCTTTAAATTCTCTATATCTCTAGATTTTATTAATATACCATCACTTCTTAAAAACATTGGTATTGAGTCTAATGTAACTGGATATTTTATATTACTTCCACCTTCGTACTTTTTAAGATTGTCATTAATATCATACCAATCACATCCCTTAGGAAAATAAATCTCTCTAAAGTTTGCCCCTTCTTCAACAACATTTGCTACTAACAAATTTCTACCAAACATAAAAGTAAAATTATTATCTGAATACGCTTTTGTATCCTCAGGGAACTCATAAAAAATTGGTCTCATAACAGGAGATCCATTTATATTTGATTCATACATCAATGAATATAAATATGGAAACATTTCATATCTTAATTTATATGCTTTCTTAACTTCTTCTAAAGTTTCCTTATACATAAATGGCTGAGTAACGCTATTATCATTGTTTGCAGAATTTATAGTAAACCTAGGTTGAAAAATCCCTTGCTGTATCCATCTTAGAAGCATTTCAGAGCTTGGTGCAGGTCCAGCAAATCCACCTATATCACATCCCATATTTGAGCATCCAGAAAGGCCCATTCCTAAAATGGTATTTATATTAAATTTAATAGTTCTCCAATCTGTGAGGTTGTCTCCTCCCCAAACTTGTGCATATCTTTGAATTCCAGCATAACCCGCCCTAGATATAATGTGAGGCCTTTCATTTGGATAAACATCCGATATTGCATCTTTTGCTACGTAAGCCATCATATTTGCATGGATTGGTTTCAAGTTCTCCATAGTGCCTAGATAACCTTCATTATCACAAACAGCTTCCCTATCCTCAATACCATCCATTTCACAATTATCGTTCCAAACAGACATAGTGCCCATCTTCAATATATTATCTATTAATAATGCCTTCCATGCTGATCTAGCTTTTTTTGAAGTGAAGTCGATAAATTTACCCTTACCTCCCCACCATCTACCAATATAATCATTTTTTCCGCTGCTATCTTTTATAAATACATCATTTTTTGTATAAAACTCATTATATGGATTTCCTTTTAAAACTCCTGGTTTTAAATTGCACATAACATTTATACCTTTTTCATCCATCGTTTTTAAAAATAGTTTAGGATTTGGAAATTTCTTTTTGTTCCAGTTAAATGTATGTCTATATCCATCTGATCCCTGCGAATAACCTGAAGCTAACCAAAAATTATCAATATTGATATCTTCTTTTTTATGCTTATCAATAACTTTATATATTTCTTCATCACAATTTTCAGATAACTCAGCATAATACATAGTTGATGCACAATAACCTAGTGATTGTTTAGTCGGCATTGCGGTGGTACCCGTAAGGTATGTATATTTTTCGACAACATCATTTACTCTAGGTCCATATATGAAAAATAGATTAATATCTCCTCCATCAGCGCTATAATAAGAATATCTGTCCCAGTATCCACTAATTTCTTTTCCCATATCAAAAACACCGTCATAGCTGTTATCATAAAAAAGTCCTATACTATTATATGTTTTTGAATTTGACCTAATATAGAATGGTATATGTTTATACATTGGATCACCATATTCCGGATCCTGTCCAATGGCGTCTTTAGTAGCCATTCTTAACCTGTTATTCTTTTTATCTAAGTATCCTGTCTTTTCTCCAAATCCATAAAAATGATCGTTATCAATATCTATTTTATTATAATGGAATATTCGTCCTAAATGATCTTTTTCGAAGGCTCTTTCTCTTAAATCTTCATAAATTATCTTATCGTATCTGTCATACACTGTAAAAAATATAGGATTTTTATTCATTTTTAAACTTATATTACCAGTGATCCAGTATATACTATCGACAGATTCTTCAAATTCTAAATCTAAAGGATTAATAGTTTCTCTTTCATTTTCAAAAAGTTTATCATTTCTATCTTCCCATGCTGTCTTAACCAATGAATATGATTGTTCAACATCTAGATTCCTTGAAAAGGATACTCTTATTCTAAAAATATCTTCATTCATGAATATAATTAGTATATCTGCATTTTCCGATACTATCTTATATCCACTGCTAACTTTTTCTATTGAATTAAACTGTCCAATTAACATATTTACTCCTTATAACCAAAACTACCAGCTTAGCTGGTAGTTTGCACAGCGCCTATAAGGCACAAATACCGGCACGCCCCTATTGGGGCTCCGAGTATTCCGTCACATGCACCAC
>JAQEDR010000045.1:0-500 GCA_027669155.1 Peptoniphilaceae bacterium AM52-5BH
AAATCTATTTATGAAATCTATAAATCAAACTCTAAAGATAAAGAATTTTATGCAGAATATAAAACTCAAATTATCACATATGAAAAGTCATTAACTACTTTAGACAAAAACAAGTATAAAAATTTAAGCATAAAAGAATTATCAAATATTTACGATGAATATAAAAGTAAAAAAGATATTCTTATGAAAGACTACTCTAATAAGAACACTTTGATTTACGAGCTTACTCAATTGAGAAAAAATACCAATAAATATCTTAATAATGAGTTATATAAGTAATATTTTTTGCTATCAAACAAAAATATTACTCTGCAAGTTACCACAAATAAATATCAACTTTGTTAAGATAATTATATGATAAATACTTTTATAATAACTCTCTTAATTAGGTAGCTTAAGCCTTTATTTACTCAAACAACGCTTAATTATAGCCTTAAATCTTTAATTTTATCTACATACCATTATATTTAAGAAGAATAATCAATATTAAACTTATAAAA
>JAQEDR010000045.1:510-3322 GCA_027669155.1 Peptoniphilaceae bacterium AM52-5BH
CATACCATTATATTTAAGAAGAATAATCAATATTAAACTTATAAAAATAGCACCAATAAAAGTTATCAAGAAAATAAATCTATCTACTTTAAATTTAGATTTACTTTTTTTAACAAAAATACTATATAATGTTATTCCTAATATACCGCCTAAAGTATTATTAATTATGTCAGTTATGTCAAATATTCCTATCGATAACACATACTGCAAAGATTCTACAATCAAACTAAATGTAAGCATAAAAAATATGCTTTTCGAACTTTTTTTATCAAAAAATATAGATCTAATCATAATTCCTAATGGTAAAAACACAAGTATATTTAATACCATTTCATCTAATATAACTTTAATATCAACATTATTGTCATGGTAAAAAGGAATTAAATTTATTTTCCTTTCAATTAATAAATCATTAATAGAAAATGACATTTTAAAAACTAGAATAAAGATCAGCCAAATTATATAATATATAGCTAACATTCTCATTCCATTTTTGACATTTTTTTCTTGAAGTCTCACTAATAACTCTCCTTTAATATCCTGAAATCATTCAAACTCATTTTTATACATTAACTTATAGCTATCACAATTCAAAATTAGTTCGTTATGACTCCCATCCCCTACTATTCTACCATTATCGATAACGATAATTCTGTCGCAATTCATTGCACATCGTATCTTATGAGTTATATAAATAATTATTTTATCATCTGAATTATTTAAAATATTATCAAATATATTTTTTTCAGAAATTATATCTAATGATGAACTTGGTTCATCAAATAACAGCAAGCTTGATTCCCTATACATAGTTCTTGCTATCGCTATTTTTTGCCACTGCCCTCCTGAAAGTTCATTTCCATTCTCAAACCAATTACCTATTACTTTGTTAATATTATATTTGTTATCTTCTTTTAAAAACTTAGCATCAGCATTAAATAATGCTGTTGAAATTGAGCCTTCGCCTTTATTTTCGTAAACCTGGCTCAATATGACATTTTCTTTTATTGTGCCTTCGTATTTCAGATAATCTTGAAATAATGAGCTAGTTTGTGCTCTATAAGACTCTATTTCTATGTCTTCAAATTTTATACCATTGACCAAAAATAGTCCAGAATCAGGACTATATAATCCAGATAAAATTTTTAATAATGTACTTTTCCCTGAACCATTTTCACCAATTATCGCAATTGATTCCCCTTTTTTTATCTTTAAAGAAATGTCTTGTAGGACCAAATTATTACCATCATAAGAAAAGTTCATATTAGATAAGGATATTGTATTGATATCTTGTATTGAGCTTAGTATAGTTGTTCTATCTTCTTTAACATCATCAGCTTTAAAATTTAGAAACTCTTTAAGTAAGTTTATATATAAATTTGAATTAATAATATTGTATACACTAGTTCCTGTTTCATTAAGAGAACCTTGAAATATAGCAATTGTGTTTATATACATCATAGCTGTTCCAATTAAAAAGTCTCCATTATACGTTTTAAATGCAAGTTCTTTAAAAATATATATATTAATAAGAATTTGAATAAAATTTATAACAATTATTAATATAGCTTTCAATTTTTCAATGCTATTATTTTGATTAATAATAGTATCTGTTATTTCTGTATACTTATTAAGAAAATAATTTTTCAACCTAAAAGTTTTGATCTCCTTAAAAGCAATATCATGGGTTAATAAAAAAGAATAATACCAACTTTTCCTCTCTAAATTGCTTCTCTCATTCTTTATATTAAACTCTAATTTACCAATTTTTATTTCTCCAAATACTGATACAATGGTAACTACAAACAAAAGAAGAACCAGATAATAATTCCATTTAATTAATACATATATGGCTATAATAGTCTGTGTCAAACTAGAAAATAAACCTATAACCGCCATTAATATTTCATATGGCTTTAATGTAGCATCCTGCTCTATTCTATTCAAAATATCATAAGTTTTATTATCTTCAAGCTTTTTTAAAGGTAAATCAGCACATTTTCCCATTACTTTGCTCATGGAAGAATAAATAACTTCATTACTCAATCTTTGTAAATAGTAATTTTTAATATTATCTACTATTATAGATATAAATTGTAAAGATAAATATATATATATAAGCCTTATAATGATATCAAATTTAATAGAATGAACTTGAATTATATTAACTATTGTCTGTCCTAATCTAAGTACTAAAAAAGGAAAAATACCACTTGCAATTGACAATATAATAATGATCGCAAAAGACTTTTTATCTGTTTCATAAATCATCTTGAATGCTATTTTTATACATTCAAGATGATTTATTTTATTCTTGCCCATATATCTATCCTCTACTTCTCATTAAAATTTTTATTGCTCTATTTTGTTATATGATTTTATACTTATAAATAAATATAGAGCAATATTGATTAAAGCCATTATTACTAAAAACTTTGGAATCCATAAAGTTATATTTGGCAACTTTACAAATTCAAACTTTTTGTACTGTTCAAGTAAACTGTTATCTCCAGTACCTAACCCAAAAGATGGAAATAAATATAATATAGGTTTAAACACAGATTTCCCATACAATAATGATGGAGTTAAAAATAAAGCACTTGATATGGCGGATGAAACCATAGAAGTTTTTGAATTTATAGCTACAAATATTGACAACATTGAACTTGCAATAGTAAACAGTACGCTTAATAAGAATGCATTTAATATAACTTTGCCTATGGTTAAATTAGATAATGATAGTTGATTAAATAGTAACGTTTGAAAAGATGAATCTAAACCATTAGTATAAAGATATTTAATAGTTCCATAA
>JAQEDR010000046.1:0-2723 GCA_027669155.1 Peptoniphilaceae bacterium AM52-5BH
TCTTTCATATCTTCAAATAGATTATCTACTAAGATGTTAATATCACTTATAGCCTTTTCAGAAAACCTGTTTTCTCTTCCTGGATACTGGGCAACAAATAATTTTATATCTTCAAACTCATCTTTCCATTTTCTAAATGCAGATACTCCTCCACCAGCAAATGGGAATATAAAAAGATTTGCTATTATGTTATTTTCATTAATTTCTTTATTTAGTATTTCAAAGTTTTTTGACATAAATCCACCTTTCAATTTTTATAGTTAGCGTTAGCTAACTTAAAATTATTATATACCATTTGATATCTTTTATCAATAACTTTAAAGTGTTTAAAAAAAATAATTTTAAGGCTTGAATTTATAATTTAAGTGCAACAAAAAAATGATTCATAGTTTTCTGATAAAATAGAATTTGCTAATAAAACTAAAAAATCAGGAGAAACTATGAATCACTATAAACATTTTACACTAAAAGAACGAGAAATGATAAAGCATTATTTAGATATTGGAAAAAATCAAACTGAAATAGCAATGTTGTTAAATCGAAATAAATCCTCTATTTCTAGAGAACTTAAAAGAAATAATATTGATGAAGAATATTTTCCTTGTGAAGCTCAATATAGTTATATTCAAAGAAGACTCTGCTGCAAATCTAAGAAAAAATTGGAAAATCCAACTTTATACAAATGTGTTAAAAATCTTTTTCTCAATCATCAATGGTCTCCAGAACAAATTTCCGAACGATTAAAAGTAGAAGGTTTTAATTACACGATTAGCTATAATACTATTTATAGGGGAATCTATGAAGGTTTATTTGATGAACCTGGACTATCTCGTGGAAATAGAGGTTCTATACGAAAACTTAGGCATAAAGGAAAAAGTCGTCATACAAAGAATTATAAAGAGAGAAGAGGCAAAATTGTAATAAGCAATCTAATCACGGAAAGACCTCAAATAGCTAACGACAGATGACGAATTGGAGATTGGGAAGCAGATACTGTATTAGGACAAACAGGTAAAGCTTGTTTAGTTACATTAACTGATAGAAAGAGTAGATATTTACTATGCAAGAAACTTTCAAAGAAAAACTCTACAGAAGTTAAAAGTGCTATGGTAGAACTACTAAAAGAACAACCATTGAAGAGCATAACTCCAGATAGAGGAAAGGAATTTTCAAAGCATCCAAAAATCAGTAATGAACTAAATTTAGTTGAATTTTATTTTCCGTTTCCACATCACCCTTGGCAGAGAGGAACAAATGAAAATACAAATGGTTTACTTAGAGAATATTTTCCTAAAACAAAAGATATTGATCAAACAGATGAGTATATTGAATTAAAGGTAAAAGAAATTAATTTGAGACCTCGCAAATGCTTAAATTGAAAAACACCTTATGAAGTATATCATTCAACTGAGTTGCACTTAATTTGACAATTCAAGAGATAAAAATAGCATAGACATCTCATTATACAAGTCATCTATGCTATTTATTATAAATTGTAATCGAAATGTTTTTTTAGTTTTTCAAATGTTTCATCAGAAATAACATGCTCTATAAGGCAAGCTTCATTTTCGGCCTTTCCCGGTTCTATCCCAAGTCTGACAAATACATCTGTTATATATTTATGCCTTTTATACAATTTTTTACAAAATATTTTTGATTCCTCCGTTAGGCGAATTATTTTATCTTCACCATAAATTATTAAATCTTTATCTTCAAGTTTTTTTAGCATTCTTGTAACCGTCGGTCTTTTATAGCCTAAGTAATTAGCAAGATCCTTATTTCTTACATCTTCATTGTTTAAAGATAAAATATATATAGCCTCTAGGTAGTTTTCCTCTGCAAATTCTCTATGTAAAATAGATTATCCTCCTTCCAAAAACATTAATATTATACAACTTGATTTTATAAATGCGAGATTTAAGAACTTGGAATATGATTCCTAAATTTTTATACTTTTTCATTATACTTATAAATATTCTTATTTAAAAGTAAATTTTAAAATATTTCTTGACTTTCTTGCTATTAATTAAACTTAATACACGCTTATGTAGCAAGCACAGTAAGTGCATATGCACTTACGAAAAAATAGATTAAATCAACTATAAAGCCACTGTTTGTTTTAATCTATTTTGCTTGTTGGGGAATATCCCCAAACCCCTAATTTTTTTAACTTGCATTAGCTATCCTTATAAAAAATATTTACATTCTCTCATATACGAAATTTGATTATTCTTTTTAAAGGTGATAAAATATAAGATAATTAGAAGCAAAACTCAGGAGTTTTCTTAAAGAATATATAATAAATTAAACCTGTAAAACAAGTTGCTATACTTGCTTTTACAGGTTTTTCTTTTTTTACTTAACTATATAAAGGAGGTAACCTATGGCAAATAGAACTAGAAATAACGGGATATATCTAATGCTATCTGATGAAGAATTGGAATTACTGAACAAAAAATATAAAGCATCAAAATGCAAATCTCTTAGAGCGTTTATTATAAAATGTATTTTAGAAAAAGATATCTTTATTCTAGATATGGATGTTTTTCGTGAAATGTCAACAAATATAAGTCGTACTTCAAGTAGTATAAATCAAATTGCAAAAAGAGTAAACTCAACATCCCTTATATATAAAAATGATGTAGATGATTTGAAAAAATCATTAGAAAAACAAGCAAAAGATATTTTATCCATGCGTAAAAAAATATACTCTCTTACCTATT
>JAQEDR010000046.1:2733-3052 GCA_027669155.1 Peptoniphilaceae bacterium AM52-5BH
TCCATGCGTAAAAAAATATACTCTCTTACCTATTCCAATAGTTTTAATACGGAGAAAAAATAATGGCTGTTACTAAAATTCATCCTATTAAATCTACCTTAAAAGCTGCCCTTGATTATATTATGGATAGCAATAAAACAGACGAAAAAATTCTAATTTCATCTCTAAATTGTAACCCTACAACTGCTCATTTAGAGTTTGAACAAGCAAAAATAGAATGTAATTCTAAAGCTAAAGTTTTAGCTAGGCATTTAATTCAAGCTTTCGCACCTGGAGAAACTACACCTGAAGAGGCTCACAAAATTGGAATTGAATTATG
>JAQEDR010000047.1:0-267 GCA_027669155.1 Peptoniphilaceae bacterium AM52-5BH
TGACCTGTTTAACTCAGAAATCGAGAAAGATTTCATAAAGACCATTGGCTTTTGCTAGTGGTTTTTCATTACCTAAATACAACAGCGAAAGGAGCAAAATTTCCTAAAGAAATTTTGTTAGGTAGGAAACTTGCCTAGGGCAAATTTCACTAGGTTCTTCTCCTATTTTTTGACAAAAATAGGGAAGATCGCAAATATTATTAATATTTGCTACCTTGACCTGTTTAACTCAGAAATCGAGAAAGATTTCATAAAGACCATTGGCTT
>JAQEDR010000047.1:277-2721 GCA_027669155.1 Peptoniphilaceae bacterium AM52-5BH
GAAATCGAGAAAGATTTCATAAAGACCATTGGCTTTTTGCTAGTGGTTTTTTTGTTATCTAAAAGTAAAAGCGAAAAGATCATGGTAATTGCCAATAATAATCTTGTAATTTTCTCTACTATCGCTGTGATATATTACTATATAATCATCTACTATCCTTTTACAAAATTATCCTTTTATAAAATCGATTCGCAAAATAAAAGCTTTTGCTAATTTTCAATTAATTAGTAAAGTGATTAAGTCATTATAAGTAAAGTTATTTAGATATTTAAGACAATAGGAGGAGTTAATTTGTTAAAGAATAAAAAATTTGCGATTATTTTTTCAATTTTCGCTATGTTTTTGTGGGGCTCTGCCATCCCTACCATAAAGACAACCTACCTAGAACTTGGAATTGGGGCAAGTGACACTGGCCAAAAGATTCTCGTAGCTGGAATCAGGTTTTTTATGGCTGGTATCATAACCCTAATTTATTTTCTTATTTTCGATAAGAATTATAAGGATTTTAAGAAACTCGATTGGAAGTTTGTCATAATTTTAGGTTTGATCCAGACTAGTATCCAGTATCTTTTCTACTATATAGGTCTGTCAAATACTTTTGGAGTCAAATCTTCCATCATCCAAGCAGCAAATTCATTTATAGTAGTGATATTTTCTGCCCTACTTTTACCAGAAGATAAGATCAATTCAAAGATGATCCTGGCTCTAGTCATAGGAACTATTGGAATTATCATCACAAATACTGGAAAACCAATCGGTGGACAGGCAATGAAGCTTACAGGAGAGGGCTTTATCATAGTTTCTACTTCAATAAATGCCTTGTGTACAGTTCTTGTAAGAAAGTACGGCAAGGGGATGAATGGATATCTTCTTACAGTCCTTCAGTTTTTTGTAGGATCTATTATCTTAATTATTGTAGGAAGGAGTCTTAGTGGAGGATGGATTTCCTTTACATCAAAAGCGGCTATCCTCTTAGTTTATGCAGCCTTCATTTCGGCAACTGCCTTTACTATTTGGACCCTAGTTCTTCAAGAACATTCCGCAAACGAATTTGGCATATACAAGCTCTTTATTCCTCTTTTTGGGTCTGTCCTATCAGTTATAGTCCTAGGAGAAGTCTTTACCCTAAGACTTGCCTTGGGTATGGTCTTAGTTTTATCTGCTTCTTTGGTTCTAAATATAAATAAGAGGAAAAATTAAAGAGACTTTACTATTCCCAAAAGAAAAAGGTGATGAGCAGGATAATTGCTGCTACATCACCAATTTTTTATCTTAATTCCATTATTTCTTCTATCTCAGAAGGATTTATTCCAACCATAGCTTCTCCTAGATTTTTGCTTACTTCAAGGAGAACTTTTGGATCGTTGTATCCTGCCACAGCCTTTACTATAGCCTTGGCCCTCTTTTCTGGATCTCCTGATTTAAATATACCAGATCCAACAAATACTCCCTCAGCTCCCAATTGTCTCATAAGGGCAGCATCAGCTGGAGTTGCTACTCCACCTGCAGAGAAGTTTAGGACAGGAAGTCTCTTGTTATCTCTTACATATTTTAATAGGTCATAGTCAACTTGGAGGTCTTTTGCCTTTGTGTAAAGAGCATCATCAGTAAGACCCGCTACTTCTGCTATTTGTGAGTTGATCTTCCTTAAGTGTCTTACAGCTTGAACCACATCACCAGTTCCTGCTTCTCCCTTAGTTCTAATCATTGATGCGCCCTCTTTGATTCTCCTAAGAGCTTCTGATAAGTCTCTTGCTCCACAAACAAAAGGTGTTTCAAATTTCGCCTTGTCGACATGGTTTTCATCATCGGCAGGAGATAGGACCTCTGATTCATCTATGTAATCAATGCCTAAAGCTTCTAGGATTTGTGCTTCTACAAAATGACCAATCCTAACCTTTGCCATAACTGGAATAGAAACTGAATCCATGATTTTTCCTATCATTTCAGGATCGCTCATTCTTGAAACTCCTCCTGCAGCCCTGATATCTGCTGGGACTCTTTCAAGAGCCATTACTGCAACAGCACCAGCATCTTCTGCTATCTTTGCTTGCTCGACGTTAATAACGTCCATGATAACCCCGCCTTTTAGCTTTTCGTTTATCTCAATAATTTTTTTATCCATTTTTCTTCCTTTCATAAAATATTACCACCTCCATTATACAATAAATGTAAGATTATGTTAATTTTCTATCCTTTTATTATAAGAAAACCACTAGCTTGTAAAGCATAGTAGCTCTATACTTATTTTACTTTTACAAAGCTTATCAAATCTTTACAATAAAGCTTGGAGATTACTACTTCAACTTGTAATATACCATTAATATTCGTATAATATGAGTGACTAAAAGAATAGAGTTCATCATTTTGGACATATTAAAAGACTGGAGCTTGACCTGAACCCGTAAACACGGAATAATTTAATTATATCTTAAGCGGAATGT
>JAQEDR010000048.1:0-1903 GCA_027669155.1 Peptoniphilaceae bacterium AM52-5BH
CATAATTCAATTCCAATTTTGTGAGCCTCTTCAGGTGTAGTTTCTCCAGGTGCAAAAGCTTGAATTAAATGTCTAGCTAAAACTTTTACCTTAGAATTACATTCTATTTTTGTTTGTTCAAACTCTAAATGAGCAGTTATAGGGTTGCAATTTAGAGATGAGATTAGAATTTTTTCGTCTGTTTTATTGCTATTCATAATATAATCAAGGGCAGCTTTTAAGGTAGATTTAATAGGATGAATTTTAGTAACAGCCATTATTTTTTCTCCTTATTAAAACTATTGGAATAGGTAAGAGAGTATATTTTTTTACGCATGGATAAAATATCTTTTGCTTGTTTTTCTAATGATTTTTTCAAATCATCTACATCATTTTTATATATAAGGGATGTTGAGTTTACTCTTTTTGCAATTTGATTTATACTACTTGAAGTACGACTTATATTTGTTGACATTTCACGAAAAACATCCATATCTAGAATAAAGATATCTTTTTCTAAAATACATTTTATAATAAATTGTCTAAGAGATTTGCATTTAGATGCTTTATATTTTTCATTTAGCAATTCTAACTCCTCGTCAGATAACATTAAATAGATTCCATTATTTCTAAATCTACTTGTCATAAATTAACCTCCTTAATAAATTTATTAATCGAAATAAAAAAGAAAAACCTGTAAATTCAAGTAGGACAACTTGACTTACAGGTTTAATTTATTCTATATATTTCGTCTGGAAATCTCCTGATTTAAATTTTTATTATTCATATTTTATCACTTTTTGAGATAATATTCAAGTTTACGTTGAAGCTATTATAAGCGTTTGTTGCTGAATTTAATTATTATAAATTTAGGGGTTTGGGGATATTCCCCAACAAGTAAAATGGAAAAAAATAAGCGATATAATCGTAGTATTCTTATTTCATTTTTAGTAAGTGCATATGCACTTACTGTGCTTGCTCAATAAGTATACTAATAGTAACAGCTTTAAGCATAGTTCTTAAAAATGAACCTAATCATCTATGATAAAATTATAGATATTAGGGATGAAATGGATTGTTTTATGTGCTTGGTCTATTAGAGTTATAAGCGTTAAGTGTTTATTAAATTTTATTAAGTTACCGCATCTATTGAAGTTAATAAACAATATATGACAAACCTAGAGGAATATTGCAAAATTTACTTTTAAATAGGGATTTTTATAAGTATAATGAGATAGTATAAAAATTAAGGAAATCATTTTTTAAGTTCTTTAATTTCGTATTTACTAAATTTGGATGTAATTATTTTTATTTTTAAGGGAGGGGTAATCCATTCTACACAGGGAATTTGCAGAGGAGAATTATTTAGAAGCTATATATATTTTATCTTTGGGAAAAGATGAAGTAAGAAACATGGATCTTGCTAATTACTTAGATTATAAAAGACCTACTGTTACAAGAATGTTAAAGAAACTTGAAAATAAAGGGCTGATTATTTATGGCGAAGATAAAATAATTCGTTTAACAGAGGAGTCAAAAACATTTTGCGAAAAAATGTATGCAAGGCATAAATATTTGACAGACGTATTTATAAGATTTGGAATAGATGCAAAAAAAGCTGAAAACGAAGCTTGTCTTATAGAGCATGTTATTTCTGATGAAACTTTTGAAAAATTAAAAAAACATTTCGATAACAATTTATAATAAATGGCATAGATGATTCGCATAATGAGATATCTATGCTATTTTTATCTTTATAATTATTTTTTAAAACATCTTAAAGCTATTGATAAAAGTTATCAAATAGGATATAATAAATTTGAGTTAGCCGATACTAACAGCAAATAAATTAAAGGGTGAATTCATGTCAAAAAACTTTGAAATACTAAATAAAGAAATTAATGAAAATAACATAATAGCAAAT
>JAQEDR010000048.1:1913-2122 GCA_027669155.1 Peptoniphilaceae bacterium AM52-5BH
AAAGAAATTAATGAAAATAACATAATAGCAAATCTTTTTATATTCCCATTTGCAGGTGGCGGGGTGTCTGCCTTTAGAAAATGGAAAGATGAATTTGAAGATATAAAATTACTTGTTGCCCAATATCCAGGAAGAGAAAACAGGTTTTCTGAAAATGCTATAAGTGATATTAACATCTTAGTAGATAATCTATTTGAAGATATGAAAGA
>JAQEDR010000049.1 GCA_027669155.1 Peptoniphilaceae bacterium AM52-5BH
ATGAGTTTTCTATTTTATTCTAGTGTCGCATTTAATTTTACAACTTATCATTTGTAAAAGAAATTATGGGTATAAATAGGTTAAGGATTAGACTTAATATAAGGAGAATTAAATGACTGATTTAAATAGAATTATTGATAGACAAAGAGAATTTTTCTATGGAGGTTTTACCAAGACAGAAGATTTTAGAAGGAAAAAACTTGAGAGACTGAGAGATTTAATAGATTTATGCGAAGAAAATATCCTCCACGCCCTAGAACAAGATTTGGGAAAGGCGAATTTTGAAGCCTATGTAAGTGAAATATCCTTTGCCAAGGAAGAGATAAAGTTTGCCCTTGATAATCTAAGCGATTGGATGAAACCAGTTAGAGAAAAGACCCCACTTACTGCCATGCCTGGGAAGTCTTATAGCCTCTATGAGCCTTTGGGAGTAACTCTTATCATAGCTACATGGAATTACCCTTTCCTTTTGGCAATCGATCCTTTAATAGGAGCCATAGCTTCAGGAAATACCGTAATTCTTAAGACTTCTTCCAAGACCAAGGAGACTTCTAAGCTTATCAGATCTATGTTAAATGATTACTTCGAGGAAGAATTTATTTATGTTGTAGATAATGACGAAGTAAGCCATGAAGAATTACTCGAAGGAAAGTACGATCATATCTTCTATACTGGAGGTAAAAGTGTCGGCAAGCATATTATGAAAAAGGCTAGCGAAAACCTCACGAAAGTTACCCTAGAACTCGGTGGAAAAAGCCCTTGTATTGTAGATAGAACAGCAGATCTCGATAATGCAGCGAGATCGATTATGTGGGGTAAGACCTTAAATGCTGGACAGACTTGTGTAGCACCAGATTATATCCTAGTTGATTTAGCTGTTAAAGAAAAGTTCATAGGAAAATTAAAAGAGGCTATGATAGACTTTTACGGTCTAGATCCTCTAACATCCAAGGATTACGGAAGGATTATCAATGAGGACCATCTCGATAGGCTTCTAGGTCTTCTCGAAGGGGAAGATATAGTAGCAGGGGGCATCTACGATAGGGAAAATCTCAAGCTTATGCCTACAATTGTAGATGGGATAGATTTTGATAGTAAGCTTATGGAAGATGAGATATTCGGTCCGATTATTCCAATTTTGACCTATGATGATATAAATCCAATCCTTTACAAGATTAAAACCATGCCAAAACCACTTGCCTTCTATCTTTTCTCAGAAGATGAGAGACTAATAGAAAAGATTATGTATAATATGGAGTTCGGTAATGGATGTGTAAATGATTGTATAATTGAGATTGCAAGCCCTTATCTAGAATTTGGCGGAGTAGGAGAAAGCGGTATGGGAGGATATCACGGTTACAATAGCTTTGTGAATTTCTCCAACAAAAAAAGCATAATGGAGACTCCATCAAGCATGAAGGCAAATATAAAATACCCTCCTTATGAAGATGGAAAATTAAAATTTGTAAAAAAAGTATTATAAATCTAAAAATAAAACTAGTGTAAGACTATTCATATATTTAGTGATTTCTAGCCGATACTAGACATTAGATATAAGTGTATTCTAAAATAAGCTATTGCTAAGGAAATAAATATTAGCTATTGTGGTCAATATTTATTTTAACTAGCGATAGCTTTTATTTTGAACAGAAAAGGGGATCTTGCAGAATTAATAAATCGTAGTCTTATCGTAGAAGAATCTCCACGGGAGGTTTTACTGATCCGATGGGATAAGCTTCTCCATCAGCCGGCAGGTACACCTCCATCAGAATTTTAAGGCTTTGATGGCCTACCAGTCAGGAGGGATAGAATTTTAATATAACCTATAAGGATGCTATGATTATTCATATTTTTGCAATAGCTTTTATTTGCACAGAAAAACCAGGTCCAAATTATGACCTGAACCCCAAAATCCGGAATACGGATGGAGGGGTTTTTAGTACCATA
>JAQEDR010000005.1 GCA_027669155.1 Peptoniphilaceae bacterium AM52-5BH
TGAGTTTTCTATTTTATTCTAGTGTCGCATTTAATTTTACAACTTATCAAATAAAAAAGGGCATAGGAATCCCCTAAACCCTCATGGTAATTTAAATAAAGTTAGCTTCATGCTAACAATTTTATCTTAACATATAAAAAAAACTAGGTCAAGAACTAAGCTTATGATAAAATAGTATAAGGAGGAGAATATGAAGATAGTAGTAATTGATGGCCAGGGAGGCTCGATAGGTGCAAGCCTAGTCAGTAAAATCAAGAAAGAAAATCTAGATGCTCTAGTCTACGGCCTAGGAACTAATTATTTTTCCAGCAAAGCTATGAAAAAGGCAGGAGCCGATATAATTGCGACTGGCGAGAATGCTATTGTCGTAAATGTCAAAGACTGTGATTACATATTGGGAACGACAGGAATAGTTATAACGAATTCTCTTCACGGAGAGATAAGTAAGAAAATCTCTAAGGCTATAGGAAAATCAGAAGCTACGAGGATCCTAATTCCATTCGATTGTTGTAAGACCCTAATAGTTTCTAAAGAAAAGCCTTCTATAGAAGAGCTTTTGGACGAAGCAGTTTCTGTGCTTATAAAATTGGCAAAAGAAAAAGGGCCAAAAGAGAGCCCAGCTTTATGTAAATAGCTCCAAAAGGAGCTATACATTAACAATGTATCTAAGTGTTAACGATACTTGTGATGCACTAATATTGTACTTAAAGTTAGATAAAAAAGCAATTTAATCTACAACTTAACAGCTTTGAAGCTTTATGTTATACTGATAAAGAAACAGGAAATGAATTAAGAGGAGATTTATGAAAAATAACGCAAAAAAATGGATAGCTGTAGCTATAAGTGTCCTGGTCCTTGTAATTTCGGTATTTGCCAAGGATAAGGATAAGGAAGTAGAGGAAAATCTAAAGAATAAATATATGAAAAACTTTTCAGATTTTTCTAGCTATACAGAAGAAATAGTCCAAGGAACAAATCCGAAGGAGAAAATCAAGGTTGTAGATGTCGATGGAGTAATCCAATCAAATGATTCCAATGATTTTGTAGTTGAAGAGCTTAAAAAGGCCAAAGAAGACCCACTAGTCAAGGGAGTAATCCTAAATGTAAACTCTCCAGGAGGATCAGTCTATGCTTCAGAGAGGATCGCAAACGAGATAAAGGCCCTTAAGGAAGCGGAAAAGCCAGTATACACTGTAATGCGTGAGATGGCAGCAAGCGGAGGCTACTATATATCAGCTCCTACTGATAGGATCTATGCCTCTAATGAAACATGGACAGGATCAATCGGTGTAATCATTCAATCCTACTCCCTCCAAGGACTTTTCGAAAAGTATGGAGTAAAAGAGCAAAATATCACAACAGGCAAGATGAAAGATGCTGGAAGCCAAGGAAGAGATATGAGTAAGGAAGAGAAAGAATACTTCCAAGGACTTGTGGACTCAGCCTTTGATAGATTTGTAAAAATCGTAGCAGAAGGACGTGGCCTTTCTGAAAGAGAAGTTAGAAAGCTAGCTGACGGTAGGGTCTACGACGGTAGCCAAGCCCTAGCAAATGGACTCGTTGATAAAATAGGAGACCTCGATTCAGCCGTAAGCGATATGGCAAGTGAAAATAACTTAGAAGATCCAATGGTAATAAGAAATGATAACCTTATGGGATCTTTCTCATCAATATTTTCAAAAGTCACAGACCTTAAGAAAAGCCAATCAGACCTTGCAATTCTCGATAAATTAATGAAAAACGAAGGCCCAAGGCCAATGTATTTGTATGGTGATTACAATGACTGAAGTAAAAGTTCCTATTAGAGAAAAGGACTACAGTTTCGCCTATGGAGGATTTTTCCTAAGGATTGTAGCCTTTCTTATAGATATGCTAGTTGTAGGAGGAATATTTACAATACTTAAAGTATTCTTGCCCTTAGATATGGATGCAAGTATCTTAAGTTTTAGCCTGGAAGAAGTGCTTAGGACAGGAGTTACTTTAGTCTACTTCTTTCTGATGACACTTTTCACAAATGGAAGGACCCTAGGCAAGATGATCTTAGGTCTTAGGGTAATTTCCTTAACGAGTGATAAATTAACTTTCTCTCAAATAATACTTAGAGAAGTTTGTGGAAGATTTGTCCTAAATAAATTTAAAATTCTTTATTTAATAGTTGGCTTTAGTCCCAAAAAACAAGGACTCTTCGATATCCTTCTCGATACTACTGTAGTTAAGGAAGATATATTCGAACATTTGTACGGAGAAAATCTATAAAATTTAGAAAAAATTATTGCAAAAAGCAGCATAAATTACAAAAATCGCTAATTTGTGCTGTTTTTTCTTATTTTGAAAAACCACAATATATGGTATGATAATAGACGATTACAAGATAAAGATACTATATCTAGTATTAGACTTTTGATAAAGTAACTACAAATTTCTAAGAGAAGTTGATATTAGTTGATATATAAATGACCTTTGTTTAGGAGAGATTAAGGAGATAAGATGGAAATTATTAAAAGAGATGGTACCAGGGCTGATTTTGAGAGAGAAAAAATTGAAAAAGCAATTGCTAAGGCCTTCTACTCTGTTGATAGTATGATAAGCGAGGAAGATCTCAGGAAAATTTCCTCAAAGATAGAAAATACAATCAAGGAAAAGTATCCAGCTGACCACACAGTTACAGTTGAGGAAGTCCAAGACTTGGTAGAGCTTACCCTAATTGATGAGAATTACTACAGAGAGGTAAAATCATTTATCCTCTACCGTGCCAAGCACAATATGGACAGAAAAGTTTTAGGAGACTTCTCCAAATATATAGATGATAAAAATATTCTCAATATAATAACAGAAGTTCAAGCAGAATTTGATAATCAAAGATACCCAATAGAATCTCTCTTTTTTAAATTCGAATCCTTCCTCAAGGCAAATATGACAGAAGAGGATATGCTTAAGGCTATAACTAGAGCTGCAAGCGAGCTTACCAGCAAGGAAGCCCCTGATTGGGAGATAATAGCAGCACGTTTTCTCATGCAAGAGATTAGCTATGAGATAGAAAAAAGTGAAGAAAGATACGAACTTTTTGATTTCAAATCTAAGATAGAATTTCTAACAGAAGAAGGACTCTATGGATCTTACATTCTAGAAAACTATACAGCAGAAGAGATAGACGAGTTAGAAGCCTATATGGACTTTTCTAGAGATAAGATCTTTACCTATTCAGGACTTGATTTAGTAAGAAAAAGATACCTAATCAAAAGCCACAAGGGAGATATCCTAGAAAATGTACAAGAGATGTTTATGGGAATCGCCATGCATCTTGCAATCCCTGAGAAGGATAAGATAGAATTTGCTAAAAGATTGTACGATATCCTTTCAACACTCAAGGCGACTATGGCAACCCCTACTATGACCAATGCTAGAAAGCCATTTAACCAACTATCCTCATGCTTTATAGATACAGTTCCAGATACCCTAAAGGGAATATATCGTTCTGTAACAAACTTTGCGGAAGTCTCAAAACACGGTGGAGGAATGGGTCTCTACTTTGGAAAGGTAAGAGCAAACGGCTCAGACATACGTGGCTTTGAGGGAGTTGCTGGTGGAGTTATCCGTTGGATAAGACTTGCCAACGACACAGCTGTAGCAGTAGACCAACTCGGAGTAAGACAAGGGGCTGTCGCAGTCTATCTAGATATTTGGCATAAGGATATACCAGAATTTATGGGACTTAGGACAAACAACGGAGATGACAGGATGAAGGCCCACGATGTTTTCCCTGGAGTGTGCGTTCCAGATCTCTTCTGGAGATTAACCCGTGATGATATAAATGCCGACTGGCATATGTTCGACCCTCACGAAGTAGAGAAAAAATATGGAAGAGCCTTGGAAGACACCTACGGTGAAGAATTCGAACAATTCTACAATAAGCTTGTAGCGGATAAGGATATCTCTAGGAGAACTATGTCTGTCAAAGATATGGTAAGACTACTCATAAAATCATGGACAGAGACTGGAACACCATTTATCTTCAATAGAGATGCAGTAAATAGACTAAACCCAAACAAGCACAAGGGAATGATCTACTCATCAAACCTATGTACAGAAATAGCCCAAAACATGAGCCCATCAGAGTCAATCTCAACAGAAATAGTCGATAAAAATGGGGACACAATCATAGTGAACAAGACAAAACCAGGAGATTTCGTAGAATGTAACCTGGCAAGCCTAACCCTAGGTAAGGTCGATGTAAATAATAGTGCAGAGCTTGAAGAGACTGTAAGAACAGTTGTAAGGGCCCTCGATAATGTAATAGACCTAAACTACTACCCAACCCCATATGCCAAGGTAACCAACAAAAAGTACAGGGCTATAGGATTAGGAACAAGTGGCTACCACCACATGCTAGTTAAAAACGACATAAGCTGGCAAAACGAAGAGGCACATGCTGAATTTGTAGATAAGGTCTATGAAGATATAAACTTCTACGCCATCAAGGAATCCATGGAAATTGCCAAAGAAAAGGGCGCCTACTCATGTTTTGAAGGAAGCGACTGGGAGACTGGAGCCTACTTCGACCTAAGAGATTATAAGAGTGAAAGATGGGAGAAGTTAAGGGCAGAAGTTAAGGAAAATGGATTAAGAAATGGCTATCTAATGGCTATAGCTCCAACAGGATCAACATCAATCATATCTGGAACATCCGCAGGAGTAGACCCAATCATGAGCCGTTACTTCCTAGAAGAGAAAAAGGGAGCCATAGTTCCAAGAGTTGCCCCAGGACTTACAACAAAGACCTTCTGGCTTTACGAAAATGCCCACGACATAGACCAAAACATATCTATGCGCATGGCAGGAGTAAGACAAAAGCACATAGACCAAGCCCAATCAGTAAATATCTATATAACCACAGAATACACCATGAGACAGTTATTAAATATCTATATAACAGCATGGGAAGCGGGAGTTAAATCTATTTATTATGTTAGGGGAAAGAGCCAAGAAGTTGAAGAATGCGATTCATGCGCAAGCTAAAATTAAATAGGGTATTCTAAAGATTTGAATATAAAATACCAAAAAGCCGGAATTTAAGCGACTCTTTGGTATTTTTACTTTAAGGTCTTTCTAGTTTCTATTAGGGCTGTTAAGACTAGGTAAGAAACTATTAGGTAAGAGTAGGATACCTTATTGTTATTAGCAATGAAGCTGTAGTTTGTAATTGCCATTTTTTCTTGGATTAGGGAAAGAATAAATATTAGTATTATCAAAAATATTATAGATATTATTTTAGTCTTAATACTTCCTCTATTCCTTAGGAGCTCTCTTTCCTTGAAAAGACTTATAGCAAAAATAAGCATCATGGCTATAAGGATGAAGTTTTTGATCTCTACAAAAAAGCCCAAAATAACTAATAATATATATAAAATTCCGCTAATAAAAATCATAGATTTCTCCTTTTTAATCAGCTTACCAGAAAAATGAAAAATTCCAATCTTGCCCTTATTTTTTCTTCTAATATAATAATATAAAATATGTAAAGGAGATTTTATGGTATTATTTATAGCTAATGCTGTTGCTCTTTGGCTTATGAGCAACTTTATTTCACACATTTCATTTGACAAACCAGCCGCCCTAATTCTTACAGCAGTTATACTTACACTTTTACAAAAGGTAGTTCAACCAATTTTGCAGTTTTTATCTTTTCCTATCACATTTTTAACCTTGGGCTTGTTCAACCTAGTTATCAATGCCTTCGTCTTGTATCTTGCCTTTAAGTTTGTAGACGGAGCATACATTGACAGTCATTTAGGTAGTTTAGTTATAGCAAGCATTGTCCTTGCCATAATTGCATCAATTGTTCAATCAATTTTATAAGGAGTAAATAATGGAAGAAAGTAAAAAAAAGGAAGTTAATAAGCGTGGTATTTTCAACGAAGATGGAGATATTGACCTTTCTAAGAGAAGAATAATTCAAGGAAACACAACCAACTTAAACGATTTTAATAATCTCAAATATACATGGACTAGCGATTGGTACAGACAGGCTATGAACAACTTCTGGATACCAGAAGAGATCAACTTAAATCAAGATATCAAGGACTATAGGAAGCTTGATCAGCATGAGAAGAAGGCCTTTGACAGGATTCTCTCCTTCCTAACCTACCTTGATTCAATCCAAACAGCCAACCTACCAAACCTACAAACCTATATCACAGCAAATGAGATCAATCTTTGCTTGTCAATTCAAACCTACCAGGAATCAATCCACTCACAATCATATTCCTATATCCTAGATACGATTTGTTCTCCAGAAGAAAGAACAAGAATCCTCTACCTCTGGAAGGAAGATGAACACCTCCTAAAGAGAAATGAGTTTATAGGGGACCAATACAACGAATTCTTGGAAAATGATGACGAATTTAGATTTATGAAAGTCCTAATAGCAAACTATATCCTAGAAGGGATCTATTTCTATTCAGGTTTCTCCTTCTTCTACAATCTAGGAAGAAACGGCAAGATGCCTGGAACTGTCCAAGAGATAAGATACATCAACAGAGACGAAAACACCCACCTCTGGCTCTTTAGATCTCTTATAAACGACCTTAAGAAAGAAAGAGAAGACCTCTTTACCCCTGACCTACAAAACTACTATAGAGAGATGCTAAAAGAAGGGGTAGAACAAGAGATCGCTTGGGGCAAATACTCTATAGGTAATGACATAGCAGGACTTAACGAGAAGATGATAGAAGATTACATCAAATATCTGGGCAACCTAAGGGCCAAGGGCTTGGGTCTTGAGCCACTTTATGAAGGCTATAAGGAAATACCAGAATCCATGAAATGGGTAGATGAATACTCAGATCCAAACGGAGTAAAGACAGACTTCTTCGAAGCAAAAGTAACAGCCTACTCCAAATCATCAATTATCGAAGATGACCTATAAAATAAACCGACCAAGGCTTTGGGCTAAGGTCGGTTTTAGCTTGTCTTATTTTAGATGCGATTTGTATTCTTCACTAGATTTTCTAATTCTTTCTGGATCTTTGAAGAAATCTTTGCTTAATTTTACAAGAACTGGGCTTAGGGCTACTAGGGCTATGAGGTTTGGTATAGCCATAAGGCCGTTTAGGATATTTGCCACAGTCCATGCAAGGCCTAGGTCCATATTTGCACCAAGGAAGACAAAGATCACATAGGCTATCCTATAAGGGATAAGGGCTTTCTTGCCAAAGAGAAATCCTATACTTACCTCTCCATAGTAGGCCCAACCTAGGATTGTAGATAGGGCAAACAGGCTTAGACCAATCGTTACAATCATAGGACCAAGGCTTGATCCACTAGCAAAGGCATGAGATACGAGGGCGCTTGCATCGACATTTGCCCTTGTGTTAGCCCCAGTTGTAAGGATTACCAAGGCTGTCATGGTACAGATTATAATGGTATCGACAAAGACTTCTGCTATTCCCCAAAGGCCTTGGCGGATTGGGTGGTCGGTCTTGGCAGAAGCGTGGGCTATAGGGGATGATCCAAGACCTGCCTCATTGGTAAAGACTCCTCGAGCGACACCGGAACTTACGACAGACTTTATAGAAAGACCTGCAAATCCTCCTCCAAGTGATTTTGGGCTTATGGCTCCTAGAAATATTGCCTTGAAGGCAGGAAGGATATTAGAATAATTTAGA
Source organism: Peptoniphilaceae bacterium AM52-5BH (assembly GCA_027669155.1). Lineage (GTDB taxonomy): Bacteria > Bacillota > Clostridia > Tissierellales > Peptoniphilaceae > Anaerococcus. The sequence continues at coordinate 7,665 of JAQEDR010000005.1, forward strand.
ATCAAGATGCTAATACATCCTCCTATATAAAGAATAGACATAAAAGGAACTAGTTTTTCTGTGACCTTAGATATGGAAGTAATCCCACCCACTATCACAACTCCTGCAATTATACTTAGGATTATTCCAGTGATTAGGGGATTGATATTTAAGTTTTCCTTAAGGACTCCTGCTATGGCGTTGGATTGGGTAGAATTTCCTATACCAAAGACAGCAAGGCCAGAAAATACAGCAAAGGCTTTGGCGAGTTTTTCATTTCCCATGCCGTTTTTTATGTAGTACATTGGTCCGCCCACAAAGCCCTTATCTTTTCTTTCTCTGTATAAAACGGCAAGACTTACCTCGGCAAATTTAGTTGCCATGCCGAAAATTGCCGCAAACCACATCCAAAATATAGCTCCAGGTCCACCCAATAGAATGGCGAGGGAGACTCCTACTATATTTCCTGTACCAACTGTTCCAGCAAGGGCTGTGGCTAGAGCCTGAAAGGATGAGATATCGCCACTTTTATGGTCATGGTCCTTTTCGAAAATATTACCTAAGGTATGTTTTAGGGCGAAGGGTAGTTTCTTAAATTGAATGCCGCCTGTCTTAATACTTATGTAAATGCCAGTTCCTAGGATACCCAAGATTAAGGGAAGGCCCCAGAGGAACTTATCAAAAGCTTTTAATAATTCTATCATAAATCCTCCAAAATTTTATTTTATTATTTTATCCCTAAATTTAAAAAAATACAATAGAATGTAAAAAAATAACATAGAAAAATCCCTAGAAATTTTTACATCTCTAGGGATTGGTTTCTTATTTTATTAGATTGAGGTAAAAATCTGATAGTCTTTCTGCAGTTTCTCTTATATCAAATCCTGCTTTTTTTATCATCTTGCTAGTATCTTCTCTTTGATAAGGAAGAGCCTTGTGAATTGCCTTTATCCATGGGCCTGTGCCCTGATCAATTGGGATAAATTCAACTAGGTCTGTTATCTTGGAGTTTTTGTCTATGGTATCTGCTAGTAGACACTTAAGTCCTGCTGCCTGGGCCTCTATGGTCGATACGGCAAGGCCTTCGTATAGGGAAGGAAGGATAAAGATATCTATGGCTTGGAGAAGTTCGTTTACATAGCCAATTGATCCTAGAAACATTACCTTATCTTCTATTCCTAAGTCTCTTACCTTTTTTTCTATTTCGTCTTTGAGATCTCCGACCCCTGCGAGAACTAGTAGATAGTCTTTATCTTCCTTAACTAAGTCGGCAAATATATCGATTAGGAAGGAGTGGTTTTTCTGCTTGTTAAATCTTGCTATGTGACCCAAGACTTTTTTATCGGAAAAGCCGAGCCTTTCTCTGATTTTTTCCCTTACTTGTGGATTGTAGGTGAAGTTTTCTACTTCTATGCCATTATCTATAACTGTAAAGTCTTTATCTATACCGAACATCCAGTATCCTGCATCTAAGGAGCAGGCGAAGCGGTAGTCGGTCTTAGAATTTACGTTTTTATTTAGGACATCCATAACTTTTCCCTTAAAACCAGGTATGTTTTGGGTATTGTGGCTGTGGGCTATGGCAATTCTTCCGTTTTTCTTCGCCTCATCCATAACAAGGGCTACTATAGACTCCTTATGACAGTGGATGATTTTATATTCTGGGTGATTTTTAAGAAGCTCATCCCAAGCTTTCTTGTAGGCAAAGTGGTTGGTGCCTTTGTAGTTAGGAACTCTGTATACCTTCCCTCCGAGCTTCCTTACTTCTTCCTCGTAGGCTCCTTCTTCTTCGTGGTGGACTACAAAGTCGAATTGAATCTTGTTTCTGTCGATATTCCTATAGATATTCATTACCAAAGTCTCGGCTCCTCCACGGTTTAAGGTTCCAAAGACATGGAGTATTCTTTCTGTCATAATTTTCCTTTCATTTTTTCTTTTCGATACTTGATATAATGGACTTGGTCATAATACTTGTCTGGTCATTATCGTTAAGGGGACCCAGGATAAAAAATGTTACAAACTCATCCTTAGTCTCCATTACGACCTTATCTCCCTTTAGAGAAAATGATGAGCTATAGAGCCTTGCCCCGTTTCTTATGTAAGAGACTTTGTTTATTTCCCCCTTATCACTCGGTCCGTTTGTTACTATATTTATAGGATAAATGATATCGCCAGAGTTTAGGGAGGCTATATCTTCTAGCTTTCTTCCGTTTTTATCGTCTGTTTTGATTATAATTTCTGAGACCACTTCTCCATCGATTTTTGAGATATAGGCCTTGATTCCGTTTTTGTCTTGGCTTAGGAGGAAGTTTTCTGGGATTTTAAATTTGATCTTTCCCATCTCGACTTCCTTTGAAGCAAAAACATTTATCTTATCTGTGTAGTCGGTAAAGTTCTTTCCTAACTCCATGGGATCGTCGCTTTCCTTATACATGGCAATTAAAATATCGCTCATTATATCCTTAGCCTTTGCGCTTAGGTTTTTATCTTCTGTAATCGTGAAGTGGATTATGGCTGAAGGTGTTTTTACAAAAAAGTGCGTGAGTCTTTGATCGCTCTTTTCGCTTATAAAGTAGGCTGAGTCGACATTGGTCATCTTATTTCGAAGGGAGTGGCTAATTATACTCTCCCCACTATCTACTGTCTTTTCAGATAATTTAGCTGCATCCAAGATATCTTCTTGGTCTAAAATTTTAGGGTTTGTGACTTCTTCAAAGCTTATAAATATATTGTAAGATGAGCTATAAGGGAAATCTATAATGTATTTATTATCGCTCTTACTCTTAAAGACCTTGCACCTTTCAGGGATTCTTATATGCATATTAGAAAATAATAAATCTTGGTTGTAGTCAAGATTTGCCAGTTCATTTACCCTGTAGGCTGAATTTGCATCTGTTTTAATAGTTGCATTAAAGAAAGGGGCTGTAGATTTAAAAGAGAGGGACTTATCTTCCTCAAATCCAGTCATTTGGTCAAAGGGATAGGCCATATTTGTTTTATTTTCTTTAGTATTATCATCTTTAAAATCGCCATCACAAGCGATTAGAAACATTGATAATGTAAGTATTAGTAGCTTTTTAATCATTTCTCATCCTCAAAAACTTGTTTAAAAATCTTATTTATCGGTTAACTATATCATATATAGGTATTTTATGATATAATTTTAATAAGGCAAATAGGGGGTGAAAGATGGCTGACGATATTTTATTGAAAGTCAAAGAGGCCGAAGATAAGGCTAATGAGACTATCGATAATGCAAAAATCAAAGCTCGTGAGATCATCGACCAAGCCAAGATTAAGGCAGACGATGAATACAAACAAACGATCACGAGAGCGAAAGAGAAAGCGAAAACGATTCTTGAGGATGCAGCAGAAGCTGCAAATAAAGACAAAGAGCCTACTATCGAAGAAGCTAAAGCTGATTCGGAAAAACTTAAGAATCAAAGTAAAGATACTATAGATAGTATTGTTAAATCTTTAAGTGAAAGGATTATAGAAAATGGCAATAGTTAAAATGAATAAGTTTAACTTGCTGGCTTTTAAATCCGAAAGGGATGATTTATTAAATATCCTTCAAGCATTTAACTATGTTCACTTTAATGACTTGGAAGAAGACGAAGAAAGAACCTATCTTTCAGAAGTTAGAAATACAGACCAACTTCAAAAAATTGACTCAAGTCTAAATAGGGCCGATTATGTAATTAATCTTTTAGAAAATTACATGAAAGATAGGGACATCAAGGCTGATACTAGTTTTACTGAGCTTAGTTTAGATGATGTAAAGAAAAAGGGTGAGAATTTCGACTTCGACCTTATATATGGCAAGATAAAAGACTTAGTAGGCCAAAGAGAAAAGGCCCTGGGTCAAAGAAATGAGCTTACAAATAAAGTAGAAGCCCTTAAACCATGGAAGGATATAGATGTAGACATCCAAGAACTCTACGATTCAAAGAGAGTCTTTGTAGAGACGGGGACAATTTCTGATCAATTCTACGAAGCGCTAGAAAAAGCCCTAGTAGAAAGAAATCTAGAAAGCTCCTTAGTATACAAAATTTCTGAACTTGATAAGACTTACTTTATTGTTGCCCTATCAAGTATAGAAGAAAAGGATGATCTAGTAGAACTTCTAAGAGAGTTCGGCTATAGCAGAGTTAAAATTAATTCAACTAGCAAGATAGGAGAAGAAATCTACGACCTATCTGGCAAACTCGAAGAAAATGAGAAATTAATTAAAAACATTGAAAATGAAATCCTAGATTTCAAAAAATACTTAAAGGACCTATATATTTACAAGGCCTATGTCCTAAACTTAAGAAGAAAGGAAGAATCAAGCGAATTTTTCCTAGAGACAGGGCTTATGAATGTTATTGAAGGCTATGTTCCGGTAGATGCTACTGAGAGATTCAAGAAAGATATAAAAAATGTTTTAGGTGATGCCTACATACTAGATATCGAAGAAGCAGATAAGGAAGATAGCTTGGTTCCAATAATACTTAAGAATAATAAATTAGTCGATCCATATGAGGAAGTCGTAAAGACCTACTCACTTCCAAAATATAACGAAGTAGATCCAAGTGGACTTGTAGCAATATTTTATACAATATTTACAGGTTTCATGATAGGAGACTTAGGCTATGGGGCCCTAGCAGCTATTGCAATAATACTTGCCCTTAAGCTAAAGAAGTTCCCACCATCTACTGAGAAGAATTTGAGATTATTCCTTAGGATATCTCTTTCTGCATGTGTATTTGGAGTTATATTCGGATCAGTATTTGGCGGAATAATAGATGTACCATTTGGCTTAATAGATCCAGCAACAGATATCAACGAGCTTATAGTGATGAGCTTGGTAATAGGAGCTGTTTCACTGTTCGTCGCTTTAGCTGTAAAAGCTTATATGTATATCAGAGACGGAAAGCCAATGGATGCTATGTATGATGTAGGATTTATGTATATGGCTGTAGGCGGAGCGGTAGCTTTAGCCTTAACTAAAAACCCTATAGCAAAATGGGTTATGATTATTGGTATTTTAGGAATCTTCCTTTTTTCTGGTAGAGAAGCTAAATCTATCGGAGGAAGAATTGGATCAGGTTTCTATGAAGTCTACGGACTTACAAGTTGGATAGGAGATTTCGTATCCTTCCTAAGACTTATGGCCTTAGTCCTATCAGGAAGCTTCGTGGCCTATTCTGTAAACTTAATTGTAGACTTGGTAGCAGGTAATGGTTCAATCGGAGGAATCATAGCTGGAATTATCATATTTGTTGTATTCCAACTATTTAACATGTTCCTATCTTATCTATCAGCCTATGTACACGGTCTAAGACTTATATATGTAGAGATGTTTAATAAATTTTATGAAGGTGGCGGAGTTAAGTTCCGTGAGATGATTGAAGATACAAAATTTGTCAAAATATTAAGAGGAGGAGACAATGAGTAATTTTTTAGTTGAAAATGGTGGTTTAGTATTTGCAGTTCTAGCAGCAGCAATCGCTACATTCCTATCAGGAATGGGTTCTGCAAAAGGTACAGGTATGACAGGTGAAGCGACAGCAGCACTTACAGTAGAAGAGCCAGAAAAGTTTGGTAAGGCACTTATCTTACAACTTCTACCAGGTACCCAAGGACTTTACGGATTCGTAATTGGTTTCTTTATCTTCCAACAAATTACAGGTGGAGATATCGATACAGCAAGAGGTCTTTACCTACTAATGGCAGCACTTCCTGTAGGAATAGTAGGTTATCACTCAGCAATAGCTCAAGGTAGAGTAGCTGTAGCAGGTGTAAACATCTTAGCTAAAAAAGAAGATGAGTTCATCAAGGGTGTAATCTATTCTGTAATGGTTGAGCTATATGCTATCCTTGGATTCGTTATATCACTACTACTTGTACTAAACGCTTAATATTAGGATAAGATTATGGATAATCTTGAATTAATATTACAAAGCATAAGAGAAAAAGCGGAAAAAGAAGAAAATCAAATACTAGAAAAAAGCCAAAATGAAGCTAAGAATATCCTTGAAGATATGGCAAATAAGGCAAAAAAAGAAGCCGATAAGATCTTAGCTGATGCTAAAAAGGAAGCAGACCTTACTCTTTCAAATGAGAAAGTCTCTGCCAAGAGAGAAGCAAGAGATATCATTATCTCCGGCAAGAACTCAGCTATAGAAAGTGTTTTAGATAAGCTTCTAGCAAGCCTAAAATCCATGGATGAAGCATCCTACAAGAACTACGTCCTAAACACTTTGAAAAACTCAAATATAGAAAAGGGCGAGATTCTCTTAGAAGATAGATTTAAAAATATTTTAAGCCAATCTGATTTAGGAAATCTTAAAATCTCAGATGAGACAGTTGATGAAGGATTCATCGTTAGAGATGGCAAGATAGAATACGACAATAGATTTTCTTCATTGATCAAATATAAAAGCGACGATATTAAAAAACAAATATCAGATATTCTATTTAAGTGAGGTGATTAGATGAATAAAGATGACTATATAAGCGCATCTATTTCAACGAGAATGTATGAAAAAAACCTCCTTACAAGGACTGACCTTGAAAGACTCAACGATTATGATTCTCTAAGAGAAGTTTTAAATCAGTTAAACGAAACAATCTACAGGGGATTTATCAACGATCTCGATAGGCCAGAAGAATATGAGAAAATTCTAAAAGATGAATTAAAAAGAGTCTACAAAGTAATTGAGGATATAGCTCCTGACAAGGAGATTATAGATTATATGAAGGAAAAATATATCTTCCACAATCTCAAAGTTTTGGTTAAGGAATTAATCCAAGATAAGGATTACTCTTCTCTTTACCTAGAGATGGGAGATGTTGACTTAGCATATATCAAGAAAAACCTCATCAAAGAAGATAGGAAGAGTGACTTTTTTGATAAAGTAGCAAGTCTTTCATCCGACAAGGAAGATGACCTAGGGAAAGATCCTAGAGACCTATACCTAGACTACTCCCAAAAGGCCCTATCTACTTACGAAGAGACAAAAAATCCTCAAGATATAGATATAAGCCTAGATAAGTCCTATTATGAGAAACTCTTAATAGATGCGAAAGCGCTAGATATGGATTCTCTGATAGACTTTACTAGAGAAACAATTGACTTGATAAATCTTAAGAGCCTTCTTAGAGTTAAAAGTCAAGATGAAGATATGGAAACTCTTGAAAAGATTCTTATAGAAGGTGGCTTTATTGAGCCTATTAAGTTTAAGGAATATTTCTCTTACGAGATTAACCAACTTATAGGAAGTCTTTCTAATGCCATAATTGGTAGCTACGTAAAAGACAGCCTAAAGGATGATTTAGACTTAGATGATAATATCCTAGCTCTAGAAAAGGCCATAGATTCTCATATGACTGATTATACGAGAGATTCTAAGATGATAACTTTTGGTCCAGAAGTCCTAATGAATTATGTAATATCCAAGGAAACTGAGATCAAAAACTTGAGGATTTTACTCGTATCCAAACTCAATAAGTTGGATAAAGAATTTACTTTAGAAAAGTTGAGGAAATCTTATGTATAAGGTAGCAGTAATAGGAGATAAGGACTCAATCCTTGCATTTAAGGCATTGGGTGTTGAAGTATATACAGCGATAGATGGATCTGATGCAAAAAAAACAATCAAAGATTTGGCCAAGAAAGAATTCGGTGTGATATTTATCACAGAAGATTTAGCCAAAGAGATTCCATCTACAATTGACAAATATAGAGAAGAAATGACTCCAGCCATTATCCTAATCCCATCAAACAAGGGATCAATGGGAATAGGCTTAGCGGATATCAACAAGTCTGTTGAGAAGGCTGTTGGAGCAAACATTCTAGATTAAAGGAGCTTAATTTGAATAAAGGTAAAATTACAAAGGTATCTGGACCATTGATAGAAGCTAGCGGCTTATCTGACGCAAATATCTACGATGTGGTCGAGGTATCAAAAGATAAGCTCATCGGCGAAATAATTGAGATGAGAGGTGATGTTGCCAGCATCCAAGTCTACGAAGAAACAACAGGAATTGGCCCTGGCGATGAAGTAGTTACTACAGGTCATCCTCTTTCAGTAGAACTTGGACCAGGAATGCTAGAGAAGATGTACGATGGAATCCAAAGACCTCTTGAGAAACTCCAAGATTTGGCAGGGGAATTCCTAAAAAGAGGTGTAACAAGCACAGCCCTTGATAGGGAAAAGACTTGGGAATTTAACCCAACAGCAAGTGTTTCTGATAAGGTTGAAGAAGGAGATATCCTAGGTGAAGTTGAAGAGACTAGTGTTATCACCCACAAGATTATGGTTCCAATTGGCATATCAGGAACAATCAAAGACATCAAAGCTGGCGAGTTTACAGTCGATGAAACGATAGCAATAATTGAAACAGAAGATGGCGATAAAGAAGTAAGTATGCTTCAAAAATGGCCAGTAAGACAGGCTCGTCCTTCAAAAAGGAAAATCGATCCAGATGAGCCACTTATTACAGGTCAAAGAGTTATAGATACCTTCTTCCCAGTTGCTAAGGGAGGTACAGCAGCAATTCCTGGACCATTCGGTTCTGGTAAGACTGTAGTCCAACACCAGATAGCAAAGTTTGCCGACGCTGACATAGTAATCTATGTAGGTTGTGGTGAACGTGGAAACGAGATGACTGACGTACTTAACGAATTCCCTGAACTAGTAGATCCAAAAACAGGCGAATCAATCATGAAACGTACAGTTCTTATAGCAAACACTTCAAACATGCCAGTAGCAGCCCGTGAGGCAAGTATCTACACAGGAGTTACCCTTGCAGAATACTTTAGAGACATGGGTTATAACGTAGCTATGATGGCTGATTCCACATCTAGATGGGCAGAAGCCCTCCGTGAGATGAGTGGTCGTCTTGAAGAGATGCCAGGAGATGAGGGATTCCCTGCTTATCTTGCAAGTAGGATTGCAGACTTTTACGAAAGAGCAGGAAAGGTTGAAGTTCTTGGATCAAGAAACGATATAGGTTCCCTATCAGTAATAGGAGCAGTAAGCCCTCCAGGAGGAGACTTATCAGAGCCTGTTACCCAAGCGACCCTTCGTATAGTTAAGGTATTCTGGGGACTAGACTACGACTTATCCTACCAAAGACACTTCCCAGCTATAAACTGGCTATCATCTTATTCTTTATATCAAGATAAGATGGATAAATATATAGACGGCGAAGTCGACGAAGAATTCTCCAAGAATAGGAAGAGATCTATGAGTCTACTCCAACAAGAATCAGGACTTCAAGAAGTCGTAAGGCTAGTAGGACGTGATGCCCTATCTGATGACGATAAACTAAAACTTGACGTTACCAAGTCAATCAGAGAGGATTACCTCCAACAAAACGCCTTCCACGACGTAGATACTTATTGTTCACTAAGAAAACAAGATAAGATGCTTGCTACTATTCTTTACAATTACGATAAGTCACTAGAAGCCTTATCTAATGGAGTAGAGCTAGAAGAAATTGAGAAACTTCCAGTTCGTGAGAAGATAACAAGACTAAAACTAATCTCAGAAGATGACTTAGGAAATATTGAAGAGATTAGAAGTGAAATTGATAAGCAAATTGAAGAGCTTATAAGGGAGGCATAATGTTAAAAGAATATAAAACAGTTTCTGAAGTAGTTGGCCCTCTTATGCTCGTTCAAGGAGTAGAGGGCGTAAGCTTTGATGAGCTTGTAGATATAGAAATGCAAACAGGCGAACGTCGTCGTGGTCGTGTAATAGAGATTGCGGAAGATCGCGCCATGGTCCAACTTTTCGAAGGATCTACAGGTATCAACCTTAAATCAACTTCAGTAAGATTTTTAGGAAGACCTCTTGAGCTTGGCGTATCAGAAGATATGATAGGCCGTGCCTTCAATGGTCTAGGAGAGCCAATAGACGACGGCCCTGCTATAATTCCTGAAGAAAAACGTGACGTAAATGGTACAGCAATAAACCCTGTATCAAGAGACTATCCATCAGAGTTTATCCAAACAGGAATCTCAACTATAGATGGACTAAATACCCTAGTTCGTGGACAAAAACTTCCAATATTTTCTGGAAACGGACTTCCACACAACCAAGTAGCAGCCCAAATCGCAAGACAAGCGAAAGTTTTGTCAGATGATGAAGGCTTTGCGGTTGTATTTGCAGCTATAGGTATAACATTCGAAGAAGCGCAGTTTTTCATGAATGACTTTAGGAAAACTGGAGCCTTAGATAGGTCCGTCCTATTTATGAACCTTGCAGATGACCCAGCAATCGAGCGTCTATCAACACCAAAGATGGCTCTTACAGCAGCAGAATATCTTGCCTTTGAAAAAGACATGCAAGTTCTTGTAATTATGACAGATATGACCAACTACGCAGAAGCTCTTCGTGAGGTATCAGCTGCTCGTAAGGAAGTACCAGGACGTCGTGGATATCCAGGTTATCTATATACAGACCTTTCAACCCTCTATGAAAGAGCTGGAAAGCTTCGTGGAAAGCCAGGAACAATTACACAAATTCCAATTCTTTCCATGCCAGAAGATGATATTACTCACCCAATTCCAGACTTAACAGGATATATCACAGAAGGACAAATAATCCTTGATAGAGGTCTCTATAATCAAGGTGTTGAGCCACCTGTATCAATTCTACCATCCCTATCAAGACTTAAGGATAAGGGTATAGGAAAAGGCAAAACTAGGGAAGACCATGCTGATACAATGAACCAAATCTATGCAGCCTACGCATCAGGAGTTGACGCAAGAGAACTTCAAAAGATTTTGGGGGACTCAGCCCTATCAGATGCAGACCTTGCCTTTGCTAAGTTTGCCAAAGAATTCGAAGAAAGATACATCAACCAAGGTTACTACACTAACAGAACCATAGAAGATACCCTAAACCTAGGTTGGGAGCTTCTAAAAATTATACCAAAATCAGAGCTTAAGAGAATTGACGATAAGTTAATTGAAAAATATTTAGATTAGGAGTTAAGTATGGCAAGATTAAAAGTAACGCCAACGAGGATGAATCTAAATACCTTAAAAGAGCGACTTGCTACGAGTAAGCGTGGCTATAAGCTACTAAAGGATAAGCAAGATGAGCTTATGAGACAGTTCTTGGAGCTTATTAGGAAAAATAAAAAATTAAGGGAAGAAGTGGAAAAGGAGTTAGAGGATTCCTTTTCAGACTTCCTTATAGCAAGTGCTTTTATGAGCCCGGAATTTATGGAGGAAGCTGTAAGCTTTCCTACCCAAAAACTTGGCGTTGATATAAGTATCAAAAATGTCATGAGCGTTAGGATTCCAAAGATGGAATTTAAGGTAGAAGAAAATGAGAACGCCAGCATGTTCCCATACGGCTATGCAGAAACATCTGCAGGTCTTGATAAGGCCCTAAAGGGACTCAATGAAGTTATGAATAGGCTCTTAGAGCTTGCAGAGCTTGAAAAGACAACCCAGCTTATGGCAGATGAGATCGAAAGCACAAGAAGAAGGGTAAATGCCCTAGAATACAGGACAATCCCTGATCTTGAAGAGACAATCAAATATATAAGAAGCAAGCTAGAAGAAAACGAAAGAGCTACTATATCAAGACTAATGAAGGTTAAGGATATTATAGCTGAACAAAAATAAGTATAGAGGAGAAGGCCAGTAGGTCTTCTTTTTTTGTTTAAAGCTCAAAAAAGCTTTAATATATAGCAAAAATTAGTATAGTATAAATTGCGCGGAAAATATCTTTTTTGATATATAGTCAGCTAGATATTTTACATATTAGAAAATTGAGGGGTTTTATGGAAAATAAAAAATCAAAATCGGCCCTAGTCTTTGCTATATTGGCTATAGGTCTTAGTATATATATTTCAAAAACAGGAGTGGATACATATTCTAGTATCTGGTCCTTATTTCCACCGGTCGTAGCTATTTTTATAGCTCTTTTTACTAAGGAAGTTTTCTCTTCCCTATTTTTAGGAATAACAATAGGAGCGATCTTAGGATCTAAGGGCTCTTTTGCGACATTTTTAGATAATATCGTAAGCAAAGGCTTTATCGAGTCGATCTCACAAACATCAGGAATCTATATCTTCCTTGTTGTTTTGGGGATAATGGTGGTTCTAATCAATTATTCTGGAGGATCACGTGCCTTTGGTAAATGGGCTCACTCCAAGATTAAGAATAGAAAACAATCGCAAATTGCCACATTTTTCCTTTGTATCATGCTTTTTATAGATGATTATTTTAATTGTCTAACAAGCGGATCTGTGATGAAGCCAATTATAGATTCTCATAAGGTGTCTAGGGCTAAGCTTGCTTACATAATAGACGCAACAGCAGCTCCAGTTTGTATGATAGCACCTATATCTTCATGGGCTGCGGCAGTTTCTGGCTATGCAGAATCAGGAACTTATTCAGGAATAGAGCTTTTTGTAAAGGCAATTCCCTTTAACTTCTACTCTCTTTTGACCCTATTCTTTGTAGTTTGTATAATTGCCTTTGACAATGACTACGGTCCAATGAAAGAATACGAGAAAAAGGCCCAAACAACAGGGGATGTAAGTATCAGAAAGGAAGAGCTAATCGATACAAGCAAGGTAAACAGAGAAGGAGCTGTGATAGACTTGGTCTTTCCAATCCTAGTCCTAATAGTATCTTGCGTTCTAAGCTTAATCAATGTAGGAGGATTTTTTGATAATGGAAGTCCTTACTATCACGATTTTGTAAATGCCTTTGCCAATACTGACTCATCTATAGCCCTTGCTATGGGCTCAATTGTAGCCTTAATCATATCTATAGTATTTTTCGTGGCAAGAAAGGTAATGTCATTTGAAAAGTCAATGGATTCTGTATCAGAAGGCTTCTCATCAATGGTATCTGCAATTCTAATTTTAACTATGGCAACAAGCTTAAAGAATATTTCAAACGAGCTTTTGGGATCTACTAATTATGTTGGAGGTCTTATGGAAAATGCAGCAAGCGGCCTAAGTTCCTTCCTGCCTGTAGTGATATTTGTAGTTGCAATATTTTTAGCCTTTGCGACAGGAACAAGTTGGGGGACTTTCGGTATCCTTATACCAATAGTTGTGTCCATGTTTGACCCCCATGATCCTATATTTTTAATAGCTATATCAGCAACTCTTTCAGGGTCGGTTTGTGGAGACCACTTATCTCCAATATCAGATACGACTATAATGTCATCAACTGGGGCAGGTTGTGTTCACTTAGACCATGTCAAAAGCCAACTTCCTTATGGCCTAACAGTTGCTTTAGTATCTTCACTTGCCTACATTATAGCGGGCTTTACCCATTCTTTTGTCATATCACTGGCCTTTGGAATTATAGTAATCCTAAGTCTTATGTTTGTCCTAAAAAAGAGGGCTTAGGAAGGTTTTTCCTCTTTGACAAGGAAAGCTTTTATGTATATAGTCTATATTAGATAATATAAAAAGAACGGAGAAAAATAGATGGAAACTGGACCCTACCATAGCTTGATTACAACACTTAGCATAATATTATTGCTTTTTATAAATGGAGTATTTACAGCGATTCACACAGGACTTATCAGCCTCAATACATCAAAGTTAGAAGAAGATTCTCTAAATGGAGATGAGAAGGCAGGCTCTATCCTTAAGATTTTATCAAATCAGGATAAACTCAATCAATCCTTTGAAATAGCAAATATAATATTTTCCCTTTTAACCATAGCTTATTTTGCAAAAAGGCTCAGAGAAGTGAGCTCTGATGGTTATTTTTGGGGAGGAATTTTATCAGAAAGATGGGTGACTATAGTAGCTATAATAGTATATACGATTCTTAAGCTGATATTTGTAGACAAAATCCCCCAAAGAATTGGCGTAAGATTTCCAATGGAGATTACTAAAAGAGCGACAGGTCTTACTAAGTTTATTATGATTATTACAAGACCTATTGTGGCCTTTACTACAGCTGTGACCAATCTTTTTATGAATATATTTGGTATAGAGGCAAAAAATATTCAAAAGCAAGTTACGGGAGAGCAAATTAAATCAATTGTCCAGATAGGAGAAGACCAGGGAATCCTAAGACCTATGGAGTCTAAGATGATCCATTCCATAATGGCCTTCGATGACCTACTTGCAGAAGAGATAATGACAGCAAGAACCGATGTCTTTATGATTGATATTAACGACAAAGACAAGGAATATCTCGAAGAGTTTGTAAAGATAAAGCATGCGAGAATTCCAGTCTATGACGACGAAGTAGATAATATATTAGGTATAGTCTATACCAAAGACTTCCTACTAGAGGCTACAAAAGTAGGACTTAGAAATGTAGAAATCAAGGAAATCCTAAGACCAGCTTATTTTGCACCAGATAAGATAGAAACCGACAAGCTTTTTTCCGATATGCAGAAAAAACATATCCACATGGCGATTTTGATAGATGAGTACGGTGGATTTTCTGGAGTTGTCACTATGGAAGATTTGATAGAAGAAATTGTAGGAGATATAGACGATTCCTACGACTATGATATTCCAGAAATCAAGGAAAATGGAAGAGATGTCTTCGTAGTCAAGGCCTCTATCGGTATCAAGGACTTAAACGAGAAGATTAATATAGATATCGACGAGGATAACGAAAACTACGATTCCTTGGGGGGCTTTATTATAGACAGACTAGGCTATATACCGGAAGAGGACTCCAAGCTTTCCTTTGATTACAATGGCTATGAGATCAAAATTCTCTATATTGAAGATAATAGGATTAAGGCTGTTAGGATTAGAAAATTAAAAAACAAAGAAGAGAAGGAAGACTAGAAGATTCTCCTTGTTTTAGGCTTTTTACAGAGCCTAAGACAGGGAGATTTTTTATTTATTTTAAATGTTTTTATATAAATATTTTTAAATATTTATTTTAGCGGTATACTTAATAATGTGTCATATGGTTGGTACCTTTAATTTATTTCAGGAAATTATTTACAAGAAGTGAATAATTTTACATTTATAAGGAGTTATTTTGAAAAAAGAAAAAGGAATTGAAGAAATTAGAGAATTTACTCTCTTGGCTATAGTTTTGGGAGTGATAATAGCTATAGTATTTGGTGCGGCCAATGCTTATTTGGGACTTCGTGTAGGTCTTACCATATCTGCATCAATACCAGCGGCTGTTATTTCTATGGGTATAGTTAGAAAAATCTTAAAGCGTGATTCTATACTCGAAAACAACTTAGTTCAAACGATAGGTTCTGCAGGAGAGTCACTTGCAGCAGGGGCAATCTTTACCTTGCCAGCAGCCTTCTTGTGGGAAGCAGAGTGGGGAGATAGTCACTATATATCCTATCTTAATATCTTGATGTTGACATTGATTGGAGGAGTTTTGGGAGTTATCTTTATGATTCCTCTAAGAAGAGCCCTTATAGTCAAAGAAGATGGAATCTTGCCATATCCTGAAGGAAGAGCCTGTGCAGAAGTACTTAAAGCAGGAGAAGAAGGCGGCCAAGATTCAAGTGTAGTATTTAAGGGCTTAGGCCTTGCCTCTATCTATAAATTTTTGGCAAATGGACTTAAAATATTTCCAGAAGGTGTAAGCTATGAAATATCTACGAAAAGCTTTGGAGGAACAGCTATCGGCTTCGATGCCCTTCCAGCTCTTATGGGTGTAGGCTACATCGTAGGACCTAAAATCGACGCTATTATGCTTTCAGGAGGAATCCTTGCCTGGCTTGTACTTATGCCACTGCTTCACGCCTTTGGCCCAGCAGAGATAGCAAGTCTTAGCCCATCTGACCTATGGTCAAATTATATTAGATATATAGGAGCAGGAGCTGTTGCTACTGGAGGAATTATATCTTTGATCAAGTCCCTTCCTATGATTGTTAAATCCTTTAAGGATTCCATTAGAGACCTTAAGGACAGAGATTCATCCCAAAATAAGGACAGACTTGATGCTGATATTTCTATGAAAACTTCCATAATTCTTGTAATTATTGCAATAGTATTGATGTTTATGATGCCATCTTCACCACTTAACTTATTTGGTGCCTTGATTATTGTAGTATTTGGTTTCTTCTTTGCTACTGTTTCATCAAGGATGGTAGGAATAATCGGATCTTCAAACAACCCTGTATCAGGAATGTCAATAGCGACTCTCTTGATCGCAACCCTTCTCCTAAGACTAACAGGTTTTGTAGGTCATGACGGAATGATAGCGGCAATCTCTATAGGAACTATAATTTGTGTAATAGCTGCCATAGCAGGAGACTGCTCACAAGATTTAAAGACTGGATATATCGTAGGAGCAAGCCCAAGATACCAACAAATCGGTGAGATAATAGGAGTTCTCGCCTCATCCCTAGCCATAGGAGGAGTTTTGTGGATACTAAATAGCTCTATAGGCTTTGGAACAAAGGATCTTCCAGCACCTCAAGCTACCCTTATGAAGCTAATAGTAGAAGGAGTTATGAACAATGACCTTCCTTGGAACTTGGTATTTGTAGGAAGCTTCATAGCTATTATGGTAGAGCTTTTGGGAGTAACAGTCCTACCTTTCGCTATAGGACTTTACCTACCTATTAATACATCACTTGGAATAATGTTTGGTGGACTAGTAAGAATCGTCGTAGATAAAATCAAGGCAAGCAAGGAAGAGAAAAAGGATGCAGAGACAAGAGGAACCCTCTACTCAGCAGGCCTTATCGCTGGAGAAGGAATCATGGGAATAATACTAGCAGTCTTTGCCCTAATTCCTGTAAAAGGAAAGACTCTAGCAGACCTTATAAATATTTCTGATAAATTTGCCCTAGGCCAAGAAGCTTCTGTAGTAATATTTGTCCTCCTAGGTATATTAATCTTCACTAAGGCAAAAGGAGCCTTAAAGAAGGGCAAAAATGAAGCTTGATTTAGGAAAAATTCCAAAGAAAAACGTGGACTATGACTATGATGAGAAAAGTAAAACCTACACCATCCTCATGGACCATACAGGACTAAACCACAAGCTAGCCCAAAAGCTCTGGCATAAGCCTAAAATTACCAGAGTAAGGCTGGAGGGAATGGGAAATACAGTCTGGGAAGCCATAAATGGGGAAAATACCATAGAAGATATAGGAGAAATCCTAAAGGAAATCTACGGAGAAAAAGCCGAGCCCTTATATGAAAGGCTAGGCCAATACCTAAGAAACTTAGAGAAAAATAAGTTTATAAAATATTGATCATGAGTAAAAAAACGCATCGCTAGAAAATATTTCTGCTGATGTGTTTTTTTATGAATTGAAGACATATTAGGCAATTGTTAAATTTTCTTTACAAAACTCACTTTGACTCATTTTAATGATATTATATAAGAAAGAGGATAAAGGAGTTTTTATGAAAAGGTTATTATTTTTTATATTAGGACTAATCTTATCTTTATCATCTTGTTCATCAAAGGATAAAGATAAAATTCTTTCCAATAATAAGGAGTTTGTTATTGATAAATACGATGGGGCGAGCCTTAGAATTGCTTCTGGCAGTGAAAACAAGGAGTTGGAAGAAATAATCAAAGCTTATGCAGAAAAAAATAAGCAGAACATAGAAATTGATTATATGGGCTCACTCGATATGATAAAAAGTCTCGAAACTGATGGCTACGATGCTATTTGGCCTGCTTCATCCATGTGGATAGAACTTGCTAATAGCAAGGTTAAGTTAAAATACGAAAAGACCATTTCTATAAGTCCAGTAGTTTTTGCCATAAAAGAATCTCTAGCCAAAGACCTAGGCTTTGTGGATAAAGAAGTAAGCACCAAGGATTTAATAGGAGCTATAAATGCTAATAAGCTTAAATTTACCATGACCAATGCGTCAAGGTCTAATTCAGGAGCAAGTGCCTATCTAGGTTTTCTTACAGCTCTTTCAAATAATGAAACCCTTAGGAGTGAGGATTTAGACGATCCAGAATTAAAGAAAAATATAAGAGATCTCCTAAAAGGGGTGAGAAGATCATCAGGATCTAGCAATTGGTTAATAGATCTTTTCCTAGAAGGAGATTATGATGCCATGGTAAACTACGAGGCTCTAATAATTACTGCAAACAAAAGGCTTGAAGAAGAGGGCAAGGAGCCTCTTTATGTAATATATCCTTCAGATGGCCTTGCCATATCCGATTCTCCTTTTTGCTATGTCGATAGGGGAGATAAGGATAAGGAAAAAGCCTTTTTGGCTCTTCAAGATTATCTTCTAAGCGATGAAGGTCAGGAGAAAATAGAAAAAACTGGCAAGAGAAATGCTTTTGGGGATGTTTATTCTGATAATGAAGAGATTTTTAACAAGGCTTGGGGAATTGACACTAAGAAAGCTCTTAAAGTTATTAGATTTCCGAAGGCTGATGTAATTAAAAAGGCATTAGAAGCTTATCAAGAAGAGCTTAAAAAGCCAGCCCTAACCTGCTATGTTCTAGACTATTCATCATCTATGAAAGAAAACGATGGATATGATAGGATGATGGAATCTCTATCTCAAATCTTTATAGAAGATGAGGCAAAGAGGCTTTCTCTTTTGGGAAATCCAAAAGATAAAAATATAATCATTCCTTTTGCATCAGATGTTTTAGGAGTGGAGAATGCTTCAGGTTCCTATGAAGAACTTGCAGTAATCTATGATAAGCTCAATGAATCTTATCAAGTAGACGGTGCAACCGCAATGAATGAAGCTATTGCAAAATCCTTAGAGGAGATAAAAAAAGTTGATGATATAGCTTCTTATACTCCTGCCGTAGTTGTCCTAACAGATGGAAAAGCTAATGGGCCTATGGCTTTTAAAGAATTAGAAGAAAAATATGGGGAAAGCGGCTTAGATCTACCTATATTTTCTATAACTTATGGGAGTGCTGACAAGGACGAACTAGATAAGCTCGCCCAGATGTCTAGGGGAAGAGTTTTTGATGGAAAGGAAGACATGGCTAAGGCTTTTTATGAAGTGAAAGGATATAACTGATGGATTATTTTAAGCAAAATATAAAATCTCTAGCCTTAAGCCTCATAGTTTTCTTTGTCTTAGTCTTTGTGATAGATTGGCCATTTTTTGTAGGGGCAGGCCTTGCTATTGGACTTTTTGGAGGAAGCTTTCTAATATTTACACCGAAGATTAAAATTGGGAATGTAGAGCTTGAAAATATTGAAAATGCAAAAGAATTAAAAGAGATATACGACAATTCAAAAGCTCTTGTGGCCTCTATTAAGAAGAATGGAGGAAGTGTCAAGGATTCTTCAATTAGAATTAGCTCCTTAAAACTTGCTTCAATAGCTGAAGATATCATAGCTTATCTCGAAGATAAACCTAAGGATATTTCTACATCCAGACATTTTTTGACCTATTATCTTTCTACAGCAGATAAGATAGTTAAAAATTACAATGAGCTTGATAGGGCAAATGTTAGCTTCGATAAGTTTGAGTCTATAAGAGAAAATACAGAAAAGTCCTTAAGGCTTCTTAGACAAATTTTTACAAATCAGAGGGATTCCTATCACAAGGAAGCGATAAATGATTTAAATATTGAGACAGACCTTCTTGAAAAAACTGTAAGGCTTGGAGGTGAATGATATGAAAAAAAGAATATGGGGCCTTCTAGTCCTAATAGTTGTTATAGTAGCTTCTGGTCTCTATTATCTTATGGATAAGAATAAAAAAGAAGAAGTTTCAATCACAGGGCTTATAGGTGGTGAGAAGATTGGTCTTGTAGAAAGTGATAATTTCAAAGACACCCTTATGGAAAAATACAAGCTCAATTTTGACTACAAAAAAGACGGGTCCTTGGATATGGTGGAAAACTATCCAGCTGATATAGACTATCTTTTTCCATCAAGTGAGCTTGCCCTAGAGCTTTTTAAACATCTAGGAGGAAGTGCTAAGCAAAGTGAGATCGTATTTAACACACCTATTGTTCTTTATTCGAGAAAACTTGTCGTAGATGGCTTGATTAAGGAAGGTATAGCCAGCAAAGAAGGTGATGTTTATTATGTGGATATGGTAAAGCTTGCGAGTCTTATGAAAGAAGAAAAAACTTGGGCTGACATAGGATTAAATGATCTTTATGGAAGGATATTGGTAGATACAACAGATCCCAACAAGTCAAACTCAGGAAATATGTTCTTAGGCCTATTAGCCAATGCCTTAAATGGCAACAAATCTCTAAGAAACAGCGACCTTACTAAGCTCAAGGAGGATCTGAAAAATATTTATGGGGCTATTGGCTATATGCAAGGCTCATCTTCGGATATGTTCAACCAATTTCTAAGACAGGGAGTGGGAGCTTATCCGATTATAGCAGGTTATGAGAGTCAACTTCTAGAATTTTCAAAAACTGATAAGGAAATGTTTGAAAAGATTAAAGATGATGTAATAATGCTTTATCCAAAGCCAACAGTTTACTCTTCCCACGTATATATAGCCTTAACTGATAAGGGGAAAATGGGTCTTCTTAGCCTAATGGATAGCAAAGTGCAGAAGATGGCATGGGAAGAGCACGGTTTTAGGACAGTTGTCGCAGGAAGCGAAGATAAGGATAGCTTCGATGTAAAAAATCTCGATCCAGTAGTAAAACAAGTAATGTCTATGCCAAGGCTTGATATAATGTTAGAATTGATGAAAGCTGTAGAATAGGAGTAATTATGGGAAAAATTAATTTAGATGACTTGATGGAAAGCGCTAAAGAAAATAGGTCAGATGAAAATGAGCTTGCTATAAAAACAGAAAAGCAAATTGAAGAAATAAGCCCTGAGCAAAGGGCAAAGATCGATAGTATCAAAGAAAGCCTAGACTTAAGAGATAGTCAAGTTCTTTCTATATATGGGTCAAACTCTCAAAAAGATATAGCAAACTTCTCCAAAAATATACTTCAAGAAGTAAAAAACAAGGACTTGGATGAAGTGGGAGATATGATGACAGATTTGATGTTTAAGCTAAAAGATTTGAGAGAACCTGAGGAGTCCTTCCTAGATACACTCTTTCACAAACCAAAAAGAGCTATTGAGAAATACATAGCCCAGTATGAAAGTGTAGATAGTCAAATTGATAAGATTGCTGCCAATCTAGAAAATTCCAGGATGGATCTACTAAAAGACATAGCAACTTTCGATGGTCTCTATGAAGAAAACCTCAAATACTTTAGAAATCTTGAAAACTATATCAAAGCAGGTGAGGAGAAAGTCAAGGAAGTTAGGGAAAATGACTTGAAAGATTTGTATAAACAAGCTGAAGGATCTAATGATCCTATGGCCATGCAGGTTGTAAGGGACTTTGAAGATAAAATCGAAAGATTTGAAAAAAGAATCTTTGACCTAAAGACATCAAAGACTGTTGCAATACAAACAGCTCCACAGATAAAGCTCATCCAAAACAACGACCAACTCTTGGTTGATAAAATAACGGATGCTATAAATAATGTCATCCCCTTATGGAAAAGTCAAGTTGTAATAGCCCTTGGCTTAAATAGACAAAAAAGACTAGCTGATATGCAAAAGGAAGTATCAGATAAGACCAACGAATTATTAGAAAAAAACGCCGAAAAATTAAAACAGAGCACTTTGGAAATCCAAAAAGAGGTCCAAAGATCAACTATAGATGTCGAGACCTTGAAGAAGGTTAACGATAACTTGATAGAAACGATAGAAGAATCAGTAAGAATTAAAAATGAAGCTGCTTCTAATAGGAAGAAGGCCGAAGAAGAACTTGTTAGCATACAAAATGACTTGGAAGATAAGATAAGAAATACCCTATCAATTAAATAAATTTCTCCTTAAAACAGTCTCTTAATCTTAGGGGCTGTTTTAGCTTGAAAAAATTAAAAATAAATGCTTAGTAAAAGAAGTTATGGGTATAATATTTCTAGTTAGATATATCTACTTAGATATATTTGAGGAGTAAATATGGAAAAAGAGAAGCTAAAGATACTCATAGGCCTTCACAAAAATGTCAAGGAACTCGATAGGAGGACCCTTGATATAGCTAGAAGCTATGGACTTTCTTTCAGTCAGTTTATGGTGCTAGAAGCCTTGTATTCGAAAGGCAACCTATCTATAGGCGAAGTGAGAGAGGCAATATTATCAAGTGTTGGGACTATTTCTCTAGTAGTTTCCAATCTTGAAAAGATGGGCTATGTAAAAAGAAAGACAGATGAGAATGACAAGAGAGTTTCTATCCTATCCCTTACTAATGAGGGAAGAGATGTGATAGGAAAGGTCATTCCAGAAAATGAGACCATGATATATGATTATATGAAGGACTTAAGCAAAGAGGAGACAGCCACTCTCCTTAGCCTTCTAAAGAAACTAGGAGCAAATATTGACAAATAGACAAGTAAAAAGCAAAGTAAAGGGATTTAGAACAAAGGATGGGGCTGGAGTTAGCCTGGTAAGAGTTCTTTCAAACCAAACTGTAGGTGAATTTGACCCGATTCTTATGCTAGATTCCTTCGATAGCACAAATCCAGATGATTATACGGCAGGCTTTCCCCTCCACCCTCACAGGGGAATAGAGACAATTTCCTACCTATCTAGAGGCAAGATGGTTCACAAGGATACCTTGGGCAATGAAGACTCTATTACTGACGGGGAAGTCCAGTGGATGAATGCAGGAAGCGGAATCCTTCATGAGGAAAAAGTCCCTGCAGCAGAAAGACTTTTGGGAGTTCAGCTTTGGCTTAATCTTCCAAAAAGAGATAAGTTCTCCAAGCCTTATTACCACGCCATAAGGAGTAAGGATATAGAAGAAATCGAAATTGATGGTGGGAAAATCCGCCTTTTGGCAGGTGAGTTTGAAGGCCATAAGGGGTTTAGGGGAGAGCATCTACCTTTAGATTATTATGATATCCATCTGGAAAAGGACGGAGAAATCACACTAGAGACTGAGGAAGATGATTCGCTTATGGTTTTTACCCTTCTTGGACAAATCACTATAGAAGATGAATTGATCGAAGAAAAGACCGCCGCCAAACTCACGAATGGAAATAGGGTCACAATCAAAAACGCTGGAGACTTCGCCTAGGTCCTTTTCATCAGAACTAGGGCCCTAAATGAGCCAGTGGCATGGGCAGTACCAATAGTAATGAATAGCGAAGAAGAACTAGAAGAAGCCTTCAAGGACTTAAGAGAAGGCAGATTCATTAGAGATGATTTAGAATTTGACAATTAAGGAGAAAAAATGAAAATAGGATTATTAGTAGGTTCCCTAAGAAAGGGGTCATTTAACAGGAAGATTGCAGAGACTTCAAAAAAGATTATAGATGAAGGAAATGAAGCGGAAATTATAGACATATCCTACCTTCCTTTCTACAACCAAGATGATGACGGGGCAAATCCAAGAGAAGAGTACACAAGAATTAGAGAAGAGCTTAGAAAGTACGACGGATATATCTTCTTTACCCCAGAATACAACCGTTCCCTTGCTCCAGTTCTTAAGAATGTGATAGATATAGGAAGCCGTGATCCAAAGGGTAACCTCTGGGATGGGAAGGTTGCTGCGGTATTTTCTGCCTCCATGGGATCTACTGGAGGAGCTATGGGAAACCATGCCCTAAGACAGAGCTTTGTCTATATAAATCTCATCACCATGAACCAACCAGAAGTATATATACCAGCTATTCACACACTCTTTGATGAAGAGGGCAATCTAATAGATGGCACTAGGACTTTCGTAGAAGATTCTACCAGAGCCTTTGTAGACTTTGCCAAAAAGCACTTATAAAAATTAGCCTTAGTGGAGGAGAAAGAAATTTCAAATCCGCTAAGGCTTTTTATTGGGCAAATTCAACTTACATAATGAAATTGTCTTATGCTATAAGAGTTTTGATAGAAATCACCCAATTTATTAGCTTATCCTTATTTTTCTATCATAGATGATTCCATCATCTTATCATATTTCTCAAAATAGACGAAAGATCCATCTAGAATATAGATATTATCAAAACCATAATGGGCTAGCATCTTTACTGCATTGGAAGACTTGCCTCCATTTGCATCATAGAAAATAATCTTCTCATCTTTAGGGAGAAAGTCATGGTCATCTCTTAGATCCTTGCCGGCAAGAGAAATTGCACCCTTGATATGGCCCTTTTCGTAAGAGTCCTTATCTCTTAGGTCTAAGATCTTATAATCCTTGTAAGATGCGATTAATTCGTCGATTTTGATATCCTTAAGCCTTCCTTCGAAGATATTGATGGCTTGGTTGGCTAGGACATTTGTCGCATCTTCTACGGTAGAATATAGGGGCTGGTAGGCAAGCTCTAGGTCGTAGAGGTCATAGATCGTAGCCTTTTGCTTAATCATACTAGCAATTACATCGATTCTCTTATCTACAACTCCGAAACCTAGACCCTGGGCTCCATAGATTCTTCCATTATCTCCATCAAAGAGCAGCTTAAGATAAATTGCCTTAGAACTTGGCATAATTCCAACAGAGTCCCTATGAGAGATAAGAGAGGTCTTATAAGCTATGCCCAAATCGTTTAGGCTTTTCTCATTAAGGCCTGTCATGGCTATATTTAAGTCGAAACTTCTTAGGGCGAAGGTTCCGATAAACTCAGGAGGAGTCGCCTTTTTTCCCAGGAGATATTTCGACAAATATTTTGCCTGTCTATGGGCAGGCCAGGCGAGATTTAGCTTGGTCTTTTCCTTGGTAAGGAAGTTTCTTGGATTAATCACATCTCCTATAGCAAAGATCGCCTCATCACTGGTCCTAAATTTATCATCTACCTTTATAGAACCATCATCCTCGAGCTCAAGGCCTGCTTTTTCTGCAAGATCACTAAAAGGCCTTGCTCCTAGGGCAAGGATTACGAGATCTGCCTTCTTTTTTGAATCATCATCAAATCTTACATAATCTTTCCCGATTTCTACAAGAGATTTGCCCTCGATAATATTTATATCATTATCCTTGATATTTCCCTTTATAAAGCCCTTAAGGTCCATATCTATGATGGATAAAAGGGAGGTATTCTTTCTTATAAGCATAGAGATATTTAGACCTCCAAGCTTGTGGAGGGACTCTGCCGCCTCTATTGCAACGAAGCCTCCTCCAGCAATGAAGACTTCCTTAACCTCGTTTTCTTCCAAGTATTTTCTGATATTTTCTACATCTACGACGTTTTTTACTGAGAAGACATGGTCGTACTCGTAGCCTGTGATAGATGATGGACGATTTTCCTTAGTTCCAGGGGCAAGGACTAGATAATCGTAAGTCTCCTTAAAGCTTTTACCACTTAACTTATCTAAAACCTCTACATATTTCTCCTCTCTATTTATGGAAATTACCTCATGAAACCTTTCTGCTCTAATATTATAACCCTTAGCGAAAGACTCAGGAGTCCTATTTACAAGAGATGAAGAGTTTTCGATATCATAGGAAAGATAATAGGGAATCTCACAATTACCAAAAGATAAGTCCCTATCCTTTTCAAACATGACAATTTCAACATCTTCGCTAAGCCTTCGAAGACTTGCCGCAAAAGTCGCTCCACCAGCAACAGCTCCAACTATAACAACTTTCATAAAATCCTCTCTTTCTATTACTTAGTAAAGTTTTACCCAAAAGGAGAAAAAATTACCGATTTATAATAAAAATCATCAAATATCTTTAAAAATCAGCAAGCAAAAAGCATGTTGGGGACATGAATGATTAACTGAAGTTATAAATTTATAACTTAAGATAATCGCAAATCCTCCAACATGCTTTAAGCTCTAGAATAAGACACTTTCGTCAAGAGCCTTATCTGAATGTAGGGTTCTGATATCTATACTAATATTTTTATCGTGAAGTTTCTTGAAATATTCTCTATCGCTATCTCCAACATAGATATTTTCGTTTATCTTATCTTTGTTAGGAAGCTCTCTCATATTGCCGAGGTTTACTGTATCAATATTAAGACCAGCTTCAACGAGTTTATATGCGTCTTCTGGACTTTCAACAAGGATAAGAGCCTTGGAGTCTTCGTGAGTTTCTTCGATTTCTTTTATAGTTCTATCGATTGTCCAAAACACAGTCTCAGCGAAAAGGGGTGTTGCTATATTCATTAGCTTTTGTGCTTGTCTATCTTCTGAAGTTTCGTCATTACAAACAACTATAAGGTCACAATCTTCTGCCTTAACCCATTCTCTGCCGACTTGGCCATGGAGCAATCTGTCATCAATTCTTGTAAATACTATCTCTGCCATTATTTCTCCTTATAATTTCTATTTTTGATTATTTCTCTAATTTATAGACTATATTATAATTTGAAAATATCTTTTGTCAAATATTATTGGAATCCTAAATCTTATAACAAGAATCTTTATATTAAAATTTAGGGAGGAGCCCCTAGAGCATGAAAGCTATTAGGGGCATGAAATTTATATTAGGATTCTTATTGTTTATTAGTCATCTTTTTTTCTTGTACTAAATAGACCTGCTATAGAAGCTACAAGGCCTAGAGCAACAGATGAGATTGACCCGATACCAGTCTTTACATTTTCTTCGGATTTTTGTGGGATATTGTAATCCTTCTTACTAGCTTCATTTATTTGGCTGATTTGTATTATAGACTTATCGGAATCTTTTCGACCTATTTCTTCTTTTTTAGTAGATTCTGTATTTTTCTCATCTTCCTTCTTAGAATTATCAAGTTTATCTTCTTCCTTATCAGGATTTGTTGATTCATCTTCTTCTTTTATCTCTGGATTTTTTAGATTATCCAAGGCGTTTTCTTTAATTCCTTCAAGTATTGATTCTAAGGAATCATAGTCTATTTCATTTGGATCTTTTTCATTTTCAGTTTCTTTATCGATTTCTTGATCCGTGTCGTCAGGAAGTTCTGGAGTATTTTCATCCTCTGGCTTTGTCTCTGGTTTTTCTCCGCTTGCTTTTAATAATTCATCTACAAGGCTATTAAGTCCTTCCAAGGTATTGGCCCTTTTTACTTTGTCCATAAACAATGGGGAAGTGATATTATTCTTGGCAAGTTTTTCTATAGCTTCTTTCTTAGCTTCTTCGAGTTTTTTCTCATATTCTTTCTTGTAAGCTTCATTTAGTCTAGAAAGTCTTTCGTAAATTTCGGCTTCGCTTTTCTCGTTGATCAAATCATTTGCTTCTAGATAGTCTATATGATCTAATAGTCTTCTAATATATGGATCTTCTCCCTTATAAGCTTCTAGATCTTTCTTAAGTTTTTGATAGTCGGTAGTTTGAGAGTATCCTTCAGCTATTTTATATAAGTTAAATCTTAACTCAGCCGCAGATACGAACATATCATTTTCAACCTTAGATCCACCATGAGAATTATTTACTGTTAGGATAAATTTCTTCATATTTATAGGCTTACCGAAGTCAACTTTTTGCCAAGCTGGTGAGTTTGGCCAGTCTTTGATTTCAAAAGTATGAACTTGGTCTTTATCATCTATAATTTCAAGTTTGGCGTTTCTTATCCTACCATTAGATCCTGATTGTCTAGGGAGTTGGTCAAGACTAACTACTTCTGTAGGATTTTTGAGGGTCACTTCTAGCTTTTCTCCCATTATAGACCTGTGCCATGGTGAGTGATAAATAGAAGATACATTGTTATCAAAGGCAGAAAGGATTGAGCTTTCCTCATCTTGGCTTGGAACATGATATGAGTCAATATCAGCAACTTCAATAGATTTTTTGATATTTTCTAGGTCATTTTGAGCTTTCTCATAATCCTCGATTAGCTTATTTGCTTCCTCAACTGTTAGTTCTTTACCATCTGCTAATTCGATTTCTTTTAGGGCGTCTTGGTAGTCGTTTACACTTTCTTTTGTATAGTCGTCGTAGTTTTTCTTTTCTTCTAGATTAGATTTGAAGGAATCTAGGATGAGATCAGCTGATAACTCAGAAGGAGATATGGTTAGATTATCTAAGATAAAGTCTTGATATCCTCTGAAGTTTGCTGTATTTCCACCAGTTCCTTTGGTATCTGCACCCTTGTTTGTTGATAGGATTCCTATCCATCTGTCCTTGCCACCTTCTACTAAAAACTTTGCTCTTTTGGCCTTTGAGCTATTTTCCCAAGTATTGCCTAGGCTGTATATCTTATAGTCACTACCGGCTTGGTATTCTCCTTCTCCTATAACAAAGGCGTAGCTTCCGTCGCTTCCTGCCTCGTAGTCAAACTCTACTAGGTAGGTTTTACCTTCCTCAAAATTATAGTTTTGTGGAATTGTTTGGTATAGAAGTCTATTTCTTCCAACTAGGCCGTTTGTTTTAAGTGACCAGTTTCCGTCGATTACATCAGATATTACTTTTCCATTCCAATCCCTTTGGGTGTAAGGATCGTTCTTTTCTGAAAGGTGGGTTCTATTATCTTCTACTCCTTCAACATTTCCTATTACAAATGGGAAGATACCTTGAGCTGAGTTTTCGAAGTCTTGTTTGAAAACTTTAGAATCCTTAGTATCGTGTCCATCATCGAACATATTGGAATTATTTTCGACTAGCCTTAGTCCATCGAAGTAGCTTGCGCCTTCGCCTTCTTCTCTAGATATTGTGACTTTGACATCTGATACATCATCTCCAGTTGTGAAGAAGACATACATGTTTTGGAAGTAGCTTGTATCATTAACTGTGGCATTATTTTTTAATGTATTGTGTTCATAGGCCTTGATGTAGTTTTGGGCAAGGGATCTATCGGTGAAGTTTGATACAACTTTTGATCCTGTATCGACACTAATTTCTGCCTTTGCATCAGATCTATTGTCAACGCCTACATAAAGAGCATAGCTTGTGTTTGGCTTAAGGTCAGTAAGTTTCTGGCTTAGTTTTACTTTTTCCTTATTGTTTTCAATTTTAAGCATTGGGTTATCTGCTTGGCTTCTTGCGATGTTGACAGAATTATCGTCATTTCCTTCTATGTCCCAAGAGTCTAGGTTTCCGCTATTAAAACCAGTGTCTTTGATGTGCATTCCACTAGACCAATTCATATCCTTTACTTGCTCAGCGGATTGGTCCATTTTGTTTTTGTAGAGAACATAAGGAGTATTTGTATCTAAATCTAGAGTGATTTTACCATCCACTATAGATATTTCTTTTTCTTCAACTCGACCTAGGTCTGTTAGCTTATAGACATAAGCTTTTCCTGTCCAGTCATCTGGCATATCAAATGTCTTTGCACCACCAGCTGGATTATAGAAATACATCTTTTCTTCTTCAGCAGAAAGTTTGTCTCCCTTGCTGTCGTTATACCAAGGAATGAGATAGGATCCGTCTTCATTAAAGATCTTCCTACCATCAAGGGTCATGGTTCTTTGTCTGTAGCCTTCGGAGTTAAAGTCGTTTGATACACGGTTTATTTCTAGCTCATGGCCATCGTTTTTGAGCCTTATAAACATTTCAGGAGTCCACTCGTAGGTTGATCCATCGTTTGACATAAGTACTGGTTTGCCGTTTTTCCATTCGACTACTTCGAAGTGTTGGATGAATTTGCTTGGAAGATTGGTCTTATACAAGGTTTGGATAAAGTTTCTGTAGTTACTCCTACCTTGCCATCCTTCAAAGTCCTTCATATCGTATCCACCCAAGAGAGGATTTATGGCAGCTCCTCCATAAGAAGGGTAATTACCAACCCAAGAATCCTTTTGATGATTTCTTATAAATCTTGTTATATTTGAGTTTATACCCTTTAAAGAATATCCACCATAGGTAAGATCAGCTGCCCAGTGTTGGAAGGTTGAGTCATACTCACCAGCATAACCCCATTCGAATGCCGCTCTCCAGCCATGTTCATTTAATTCTTTAGCTAGGGTGTGAGTAGCCCAGGCTTGGTTATCACCTGATTGGCCGTTTCCCCATACGTCAACATAAATAAAGTCAAGAGCATCTGTGTCTAGAGTATTTTTAAGGTCAGTCCATCTATCATATCTATCATCTGCAAGGTCATAGCTTGCGTCTATATTTATACCTTGGTCTATCCAGTTCCAGCCATAAGCAAATGAACCATCTTTATTTTTTCTTAATCTTTCTGGATTGAAGTATTTACTTTCAGGATATGTTTCGGATGCGTTGACATGGATACCGATCCTTGCTCCGTAATCTTTCCCTTCTTCTAAGAGATACTTCATATCACTTGCTCCACCGATTCTTTTACCTATATCAGCGTAGTTTAGATGGCCCGAATCATGCCCTTCGGATCCATATCCTTTTAGAAGGATCATCTGTCCTAGGCCGTCAGAATGGAGGTAGACTTTCTTTAAATTATCTAAGGTCATTAGGAAAGGATTTTGTGCTTGAGATCCAAAGTTCATCGCAATTCTTTGAGCTACAAGATCTTTGGTATACTCAGAACCCATAGGGTTGTTCATTATCTTTCTATAGGCTATGGCTCCATCTTGCCAATCGACCTTCTTGTCATTATTTAAATCATCTGTAAGGATAACCTTGGAATGAGGTAGTTCTTTCCAAGTTCTCTCATTATAAATCCAATACTGGCCAGTTTCTTTGCCGTTTTCATCACGCATGTTATGGGCTCTTTGATAATAATAAGGACTTGAGGCAAGGCCTAGGTAGTTAGTCCTTCCGAAAGTATCTTTATTTGTCTTAATCCTTGTAAAGGCTTTGCCTCCATTGAGACTTTCGTCGTATTGAGAGTTTGACCAAAGACCTGCTGCGAGGTATCTATCGGATACAAAGCCATACATGTAGCCTTCATTTTTGTCATTATAATTTTCTAGAGGATTAGTTACATCTATGTGGACATCTCCAGAAACTCTCACGTTTGTATTCATTTTGGCTCCGTCAAACTTGGCCTCTTCATGATCTGATGATACAGATACAAGGTTGTTTGAACCGAAATCTATTTTTTCAAGGAGGAGTCTTTTGTCACTAATCTTTTCTCCACCCTTGATATCATTGTTATTTTTGATTCTTTCAATCTTAAAGTCTAAGATATTATCCTCAACTGAAATAACTGCATCAATTTCAGCATCGATTTTATTTTCTTCATCCTTAACCTTCATCTTATAGCGAGCTGAGGATTCAGATATAAGTTCAAATTCTACATCTGGCGTAACTTCTATATCATTGATACGGAGAGAGTCTATGAAGTCTTCATTTCCTGGAAGGGTTCTTCCCTTGTAGGTGTATTCCTTGATTCTTGGGAATTTTGAGTCGATTTTGACATCCATATCAGCTGATTTAATATTGGTGTAGGAAGCTTTGCTATCGTCAAACTCTTCTCCTTCGTCGAGTTTGCTTTCTTCCTTAGGGATGTTGTTTTGATCTTGGGTTTTGACTAAGATAGATGTTTTCTGATCACCCCATTGGCCGAGCTTTAACTCAAGGCCAGAGTTTTCTTTTAACTTATCCCACACATCACCAGGAAGAACATATGTATCAAAGGCCTTGTCATCATTTACAGTGGCGTTTAATTGGCCGTCCTTGGTTATGCTTATATTGAGATTTTGTTCTTCATTTATCTTTGGAATAGCTTTTCTAGGACCTTGATACCAGCTGCCATTTCCATCAAGCTTATATTCCCAGAACCAACCAGCTTGGTCATAGCCTACAAAAATCGCTGAATTGTTATCCTTACCCCTATTTAGGAAGACCCCAAACCTACTTTCTTTTGGATTTGATATATCCTTAAAGTTAATATTGAAGTTTGTTCCTTCTTTTGAAGATTTAAGTCCCTCTTTGGAGTAGTTGGCTGTATTTAGGCCATTATCATTAGTTTTGTTAGATTCTAATTTATTGTATCTAACGCCTTCATCTATGACTTCCTCTACTTCTTCGCCATTTTTTGAAGTTTTCTTCCATTCTATAACTTCTTCCTTCTGACTTGAGCCAACAGAGTTTTCTTCTAGCCCTTCTGAATTGTCAGGAGATAGCTCTAGGGAATCGTTTTCTGAATTATCAGATTTTTCTTTTTTCTCTTCTGATTGAGGAGTAAGTTCGTTATTTCTTTCTTCATTTTCAAGGACTTCGTCTTCTTTATCTTCTATATTTTCAGGATTTTCTATATTTTCTTCTTCCACTTCATCTTTTTGAGATTCATCATCTAATAAATCTTTTTTATTATCTGCATCATTAGATTCATTTTGATTGTCTGGGATTTCTTCGTCAATAGATTCGTTATTTTCAAGACTTTCTTGATATTCTGATGGAGGAGTTTCCTCCTTACTATCGATGTTTGAACTATTAGCATAGGCTAGGCCGTAGTTCATAGTAGAAAAAATTCCCATTCCAATGACTGCTGCTATTAATTTTGTTGGAATCTTTTTATTTCTTTTAACTTCTACTTTACTATTTTCCTTTATCATCTAAGCCTCCTTAATTTAATCTGATATGGTAACTACCACTTATCTATATGTTAACATTTTCCTAGATGGATTGCAATAGATATTTAAGTTATTTTTGAAAAAATAAGTGAGATTCGAGAAGTTTTTGCTAAAAAAATAATAAAAAAGAGATCTATAAAAAAATAAATAATAAAAGTTATAGGTATTATATGTAGTAACCATTAGAAAAGCACTACTCCGTTAAATAAAGTAGTGCTTAATTTTATTTCCATATATCTTCAGGATAAAGATTTTCTTCAAACATCTTCTTAAATGAAGCCTTGGCAGGGGAGAGGTCTTCTCTGTAGGTTATACCTATCCATTTTTCATCTGTTGGAAGTATTGTTATTTCTGCCTTTTCTTCTTCTATTAGCTCTCCTATCATATCAGGTAGTACGTATTCTGCACTGTCTAGTTTATCTTTGTTTTCTTCTAGATATTTTATGAAGTGTTCTTCGCAAAGGTCTATGAAAGCGGGGTAGGAAGCCCACAAGTTCATTGATACTAGGGATTCTAGATTGAGTAGGTCAGAGTCTAGTCCTTCTTTGCTTGAAAGAGTTCCATTTTCTTCTAGTTTTATTTCGTGTGTTTCTATTATATTTTTTAGTTTGTTGTTGCTATCTCCGACTGAGACTCCTCTTGTGACAGTTCCGTTGTCTGAGAGGGTGTTTTTTAGCTTGTAGCCTGCCATGGCGATTTGAAGTTTATTATCTTCCTTCTCATCATGATTTACTAAAAAGCTATGGAGGTCTTTGAAGACTTCCTTGCCATAGTAATCGTCAGCATTTATTATTAGGAAGGGTTCATTTACAAGGTCTTTGGTCGCAAGGACTGCGTCTACTGTACCCCAAGGTTTCTTCCTATCCTTAGGACTTTCAAATCCGTTAGGTAGCCTCATGTCCTGGTAGGCGTATTCTACATCGATTATTTTTTCTATTCTATTACCGATTATTTCTTTGAAATCTTTTTCTATTTCTTCTCTTATGATAAAGACAACCTTATTAAAGCCTGCCTTCATCGCATCGTAGATGGAATAGTCTATGATTGTATAGCCATTATCATCCATTTTTGCTAGTTGCTTGATTCCTGCTCCGTATCTTGAGCCTATTCCTGCTGCAAGTACTACGAGTGTTGTATTCATTTTTACTCTCCTTGTTCATATCCATTTGGGTTTTGTGATTGCCATCTCCATGAGTCTTCACACATTTCTTCTATTCCATTTTCTGCTATCCAGCCTAGAACATCTTTGGCCTTTTTTGCATCTGCAAAGCATTTGGCTATGTCTCCTTCACGTCTAGGACCTATCTCGTAAGGAACATCTCTTCCGCTAGCTTTCTCGAAGGCCTTTACCACATCGAGGACTGAGTATCCATTTCCTGTAGCGAGATTTATTATCTCGACCCCATTAAGCTCATCGATTTTATCAACTGCTAGGACATGGCCCTTGGCAAGGTCTACTACGTGGATGTAGTCTCTTACTCCAGTTCCGTCATGGGTATCGTAGTCATCACCGAAAACTGACAAGTGATCTAGCTTTCCTATAGCCACTTGGGAAATATAAGGAAGGAGGTTGTTTGGAATTCCCTTTGGGTCTTCGCCAATCCTTCCAGACTTATGGGCTCCGATTGGGTTAAAGTATCTTAAAAGAACTACCTTCCATTCTGGATCTGCTGTGTGAAGGTCTGTCATAATTTGCTCCATCATAGACTTAGACCAGCCGTAAGGGTTGGTACACTCGCCTTTTGGGAAGTCTTCTGTGATAGGAACTCTTTCGGGATCTCCGTAGACTGTTGCTGATGAAGAAAATATTATGTTTTTGCAGCTTACTTCTCTCATAACTTCAAGCAGTGTTAGGGTTCCTGTGATATTATTGTGATAGTATTCTAGGGGTTTTTTTACTGATTCTCCCACAGCCTTAAGGGCTGCACAGTGGATTACTACATCAATTTTATCTTTTATAAAAACATCTTTTAGACTTTTCTTATCTAGAATATCTGCTTCGTAGAAATTAGGACTTTTACCTGTAATCTCTGCGACTCTTTTAACAGCAAGCTTGGAAGAGTTGGATAAGTTATCGTATAAGCTTACATTGTAGTCTTTTTCTAAAAGCTCTACAGCTATATGAGAGCCAATATATCCAGCTCCTCCGGTTATTAGTACGTTTTTCATGAAATCTCCTCTCATAGAAGAATATTTTCTTGGGAGTCCTTATCGAAAAAGTGCATTTTTTCTTCGTCTAGGTATAGTTTAACCTCTTGGCCTTTGCTTAAATTCTCATCCATGCTCAAAACAGCGTTAATCTTTTCGCCCTTCGCATCTAAATAGACGTATTGTTGGGCACCTAGTAGCTCGATAAATGTAACCAGGCCAACTATAGAAGATTCGGTCTTTCTAAAATCGCTGTATATATGCTCAGGTCTGATACCTAAAACTAATTCTTTGTTTAAATATCCCTTGGATTTTATTTGATCTCCCTTATTATTTGATATATGGAATTTGATATTATCATTTACCATATAGTAATTATCTTCTTCTACTACTACTTTACCATTAATCAGATTCATTTGTGGAGAGCCTATAAAAGTTGCCACAAACAAGTTTTCAGGTTTGGAGTAAACATTTACTGGACTGTCAACTTGCTTGATTATTCCATCTTGCATGATTACGATTCTATCGGCCATAGTCATAGCTTCAGTCTGATCGTGGGTTACGTAGATAAAGGTCGTATCTAGTTGTTCATGAAGTTTTGAGATTTCTGCTCTTGTTTGAACTCTTAGTTTGGCATCCAAGTTACTCAATGGCTCATCCATTAGGAAAACTTGAGGGTCTCTAACTATAGCTCTACCAAGGGCAACTCTTTGCCTTTGACCACCAGATAGGGCCTGAGGCTTTCTATCAAGATAGTTTTCAAGTCCTAGGACTTCTGCGGCTGCCTTTACTTTCTTGTCTATTGCATCCTTTGGAACTTTTGCAATCCTTAGGGCATAGCTCATATTTTCTTTGACTGTCATTTGAGGGTAGAGGGCATAGTTTTGAAATACCATGGCTATGTCTCTATCCTTTGGCTCGACGTTGTTTACTAGTTTATCTCCGATGTAAAGCTCGCCTTTGGATATTTCTTCAAGTCCTGCTACCATTCTTAAGGTTGTAGACTTACCACAACCTGATGGTCCAACGAATACTACGAACTCTTCATCCTTTATCTCTAAGTTAAAATCTTTTACTGCTGTAAATTCATTATCATATATTTTATAGATATGGTCGAATTTTAATCCTGCCATATAAGCCTCCTAAGCGTGTCTTCTGTTGTATAGGTATAAAACTAAAAGCAAAATGGCAAGGGATAGGAATTGAATAAGAAGTGGTCCATATCCTGCTTTTCTATGTCCTAGAAATTGTAAAACAACACCTACTACAAACAATATTAAAAGTATTAGATTGTCTATTTTTCTCTTTTTATAATAATCCATAATTATTCCTCAAACCAAATCAAGTCGCCGGCTTCGATTTCTACTTCATGACTATTTCCCTTACCGTCATAAACTATAGATTTGACATCATCGGTTGAGTTGTTTATGACACAATATTTAGAAAGATCAGGATAGGCCGCTACTTCTAGCCTTAAGTCTTTGGCAAAGTATTTTTCTAAGTCATCTTCCTTGTGAGCAACGTAGTGGATGGCTCTTTTTAGAAGTCTGGTATTTTCTAGGCTGTAGGCAAGTCCCATAGCATAGAAGCTCCTTCCTTTTCCGTATTCATTTGCTGCCATTTGAACTTCGTTGTTAGCATATTTTAGGATTTGAGTTTTGTCAGATATGGCGTATACATTAGGTCTTTCTTCGCCATAGACATAGTCTTTTAGGTCTTTGGTTATGAAGTGATCTTCTATTTCGTTGATGAAGTATCTATCATATCCTTGAGAAAATCCCTTTTCTACATCAACTCCCATAACATCTGCGAGTTGGAAGAATCTTCCTTGGTGTTGGTAAGCTGTTGGATCTCCGATTCCTATAAAGCCTCCGCCTTCGTATACGAATTTTCTAAGATTTGTAAGAACTTCAGGATCTAGGAAGCTATCTCCACCAGAAAATGCTGTGTAGGCATCTCCTGCATTGATAATTACATCTATATCCTCATCAATTCCAGCCTTAACATCATCGAAGTTTATGAAAGTAACCTCCATATCCATTCCAGAAAGAGCTTCCATCATACCGCTGTAGGAGTATCCTAGTTTGAACCATTTGCCGTGGGCTACTACATAGGCTCCCCAGGTTCTAATTTTTCCCCAAGAGTTAAGGATTGCGACCTTGCATGACTTGTAAGCTGTAGCCTTGGAAGAAATGTCGTGGATTTCTCTAAATTCGTCAGCTACTTTTGTAATGTAGTCTATAAATTTTGGGAACTTGTATGCGAGAGATAGGTAGCCACCATAGCCAATCCTATCTAGGGGAGATCTTAGCAAGGCTCTCCTTGCCTTAACCCAATTATCTTTAGCCTCTATTGATGGGTCGTTTCCTTCGTAGAATTCATCAGGGAAGAAATAAGGGAGGAATCTTCCTTCTGTCATTGGGACATCTATATCAGAAATTATTCTAAGAGTTGCTCCATCTCCTACAGATCCTACTACTCCGTCAAGTCCTATATTTTTGAAATACTTACCGTAAGGTTCGGTTCCAATCCAATGGTCACCCAAAAACATAATCGCTTTTTTATTGTATTTGTGAACTAGGTCGACTAGTCTTTTAGCTTTGCTAGACACGTATTTTTGTTGGAAGTCGATGTAGTCCAAGTATCTTTTGCTTGGGATTCTGTAATTGCTGTTGTAGAAGCCTTGGTCTATGAAGTCTTCGCTCGTGAGCCTATAGCCGTATTCTTTCTCAAACTCTAATATAGCTTCTGGCGAAACACTATTTGAGTAGCCAAACCAGTCTACATATTTTTCCTTGGCATCTTCATTAAATATAAGAGAGAATTGATAGAAGAAGGTAGTAAATCTTACTACATCTGTCTTAGGATTTTCCTTTAACCAATTTTCTAAATTTTCTTCAACAAACTTGCTCGATTTCTCATATCTTACATCGAAAGGAATATGGTGGGCTACTTCATCGCCCCAATCGTTGGTAATATGGTTATACATTTGCACTGGATCCCAAATACCATAGGCTAGGAAGTTTACTGTATAGACATGGTAGGGAATGGTCTTTACACTTACGATATTTTTCTCTTTATCGACTTCCCAATCATCGCGACTTACGACTTCTCCTAGGGTCCTGTCGTATACTTCCCACCAATCCTTAGGCTCATAATCATAGTCTGCTATGATTTGTTCTGGATAGTAGCCTTTTAGGAAAGAAATTTCGGTTGTACCTTCAGTAGCTGTTATAAAATCGCTTATCAAGAAATATCTTGATCTTTCGAAAGGAACAGTT
Source organism: Peptoniphilaceae bacterium AM52-5BH (assembly GCA_027669155.1). Taxonomy (GTDB): domain Bacteria; phylum Bacillota; class Clostridia; order Tissierellales; family Peptoniphilaceae; genus Anaerococcus. The sequence continues at coordinate 45,334 of JAQEDR010000005.1, forward strand.
TCTGCAAAGTCATTGTGGCCCCTGCTTGGAAAGAAGTTTGTGTATATATCAACGCCTTCTATGTCTTTGATATCTTCTGGAAGATAGGTTCCATCAGAGTCTCTTATGGCATCTGCTCCTAGTTTTTCTAGCATTTCAATAGTTTCATCGTAAAAATTAGCTTCGCTTGGAAGGGTCAATCTTCCTCTTTTTTTATCAATCATCCTTTATCTCCTCCTACCATCATTCCTTCGGTGAGTTGTTTTTGTACTAGTATATAAATAATAAGTGTTGGTATCATAACGATTACAAGTCCTGCGTACAATCTTCCATAATTTGCCGCTCCTCTTGCAGCTTGTTGTAGGTTGATAAGACCTACTGGAAGGGTTCTTTTTTCTGGATCTGTCATTAGGGTTAAGGCTAAGATATATTCATTCCAGAAACTTAAAAAGTTAAACAAGATAACTGTAATTACAGCAGGTTTTGCCATAGGAATCATTATATCAATCATTGTTCTAAAGTATCCTGCTCCATCGATGTAGGCTGCTTCCTCATATGATTTACTTATTGCAGAAAAGAAATTGGTCAATAAGTAAACCGTAAAAGGAACAGCAGTCGAAGCATAGATTAAGGCTAGGACGAATCTATTATTTAACAAGCTTGTTGGAAGAAATTTTGAGACGTTTCTTACCATCAAGAATATAGGGATAACTATATAAGATAAGTTTATGAAAAGCCCTGCTTTTACGTAAGAATTTACAAACTTTCTTCCCTTAAAGTTCATCCTAGCGAGGATATAGGAAAAAGGAAGAGCAATTATCAAAAGTATGGCCAAGGCTGTCGCTGTAACTACTAGGGAATTTATAAAATAATCACCCATATTAGCAGCAGACCAAGCATCTTTGAAGTTATCGAGATAGAATCCAAGAGGGAGGGCCCAAGGATTGCCATAAAATTCTGGATTAGTCTTAACCGATGCCATAAAAACCCAAGCTACTGGGATAATAATAGATAGGGCGAATATGGCAAGGCATAGGTATATAAAAATATTAAAAATATTTACTTTTTTCTTCATAATATTCTCCTAGTATTGTAAAATATCTCTCTTGCTTAGCTTATGGATAATAGCTGATAGGATAAAAGAGAAAAGGAAAACTACAACACCTATAGCAAGACCATATCCAAAAGATGAATTGGTGTAAGCTTGTTCGTATTGGTAGTTAAGAAGTGTTAGACTTGCTCCGTCAGGACCTCCACCAGTTAGGGCCTTTATAATCTGAAAGGCTATGTTTATATTAGAAATTACATAAAAGGTTAGGGTTGTCCTTATAGTTTCCCAAGTGAGTGGGAGGGTAATGTCAAAGAATTGCCTCACTCTTCCGGCTCCGTCAAGATTTGCAGCTTCATAAAGATGCTCAGGAATCTGACTCATAGTTGACATATACATAACCATATAATAACCTATCGCTTGCCAAATCATTGCAAAGGCAATCGAATAAACAACATACATCCTATCTCCAAGGAGGGGGATGTTGGTGTGATTTTCATTAAACAATCTCAAAAATCCATTGATAAGTCCTTGGTCCATTCCGTAGATTGCTGCAAATATAGATGCAATAACAGCTATGGATAAGATGTTTGGAATGTAGAAAATAATCCTAAAGAAATTTCTGCCCTTAAGCTTTTCTCTAGATAAGACAGAGGCGAAAATAATTGCAAGAAACATAGTGACAATTGTAACTATAACTATTAAAAAGATTGTGTTTTGAAAAGATCTAATAAAATTATTATCCTTTAGCAGTAACTTAAAGTTATTTAAGCCTACAAAAGTTTTCTTACCAGATAAGCCCCCGGTCTTAAAGAGGGATTCGTAGAAGACGCTTATTGCAGGATATACCATAAAGATTGTGTAAAGAATCAAGGATGGCAAAAGACCTGTTATAATAAATCTCTTCTTCTCTTTACTATTTTTCATATTGACTCCTTATAAAAAAAGGGTTGTTGCAAAATTATGAATAATCATCGTTCCTTCGTTAGAAGGTTCTCTTAGGAAATTTTACCTCTCCGGGCCGGTAAGGCCTATTATTGCCTGCCTGCTGATGGAGGCTTATAGCCCGTCGGCTCGGTGAGACTTTCCGTGGAGGTTCTTCTAACGATGATGGAACGATTTATTCATTCGGCAACAGTCCCTTAATTTTCTAACTATTTTTGAGCTTTTACAGCTTCTGATATTTTTTCTGCTGCAGAGACAACGTCTTTTTGCCAGTCTTCTACAGATTTATCGCCATTTGCAACTGAGTTTACTGCATCGAATAACTCTTTTGTCATATCTACACCCTCAACTGCTGGAGCTTGTCCCCAACCACCAAGGGCTGCAGTTACATCATCTTCATAGATTGAGTAGAATAGTTTTTGATTTTCATCAGTAATCATATCTTCGATACCATTGATTGGTTGAACTGCTCCACCATTTTCTAGGAAGAGTTTGCTTGCTTCATCAGAATATAGGTAAGCTATAAATTCTTTGGCAAGTTCAGCTTCTTTAGTAGACTCTGTAATAAAGATTTGTTCAAACCAAGAGTAAGCATATCTTTTTCCTTCATTCATTGAAGGTAGAGCCATTAGACCCCATTCAAAATTATCAGCTACACCTTGAGCATCTTTCATTTCTTCAACAATCCATGTTCCGTTAGGCATGAATAAGCTTTCGTTTTTCATTACTTGAAGTTGGTTTTGGGTGAATGATTCGTTGTTTGCTTGGGCAACTGTGTTTGGATTTAGATATTGTAGGATCTTTCCAACAGTTTCAAAGTATGGAGTTGCTTCATTTTTCCAAGCTTCTGGGTCATAGTTTACTAGTTTGTCGAATAATTCAGATCCGCCGATGCTGTAGAACATTGCAAATGAGAATGTATCGAAATATCCTGTTGTTGGATAAGTAAATAGGGAAATGCCGTCTTTCTTAGCTTCTTCACCAAGAGCTATAAACTCATCCATTGTCTTAGGAAGTTCGTATTTTCCGCCGCCTTCTTTGAACATAGCCTTGTTGTACCAAAGACCTGTTGGTGAATAGAAGAGTGGAGCAAGATAAGTTTTGCCGTCTCCATAAGGATTTGTTACTGCTGTGTCTGTAAAGCCAGGTAGAATCTTTTCAGAAACTTTCTTATCTTCTCCAGGAACTGTCATGTCTAGGACGTCTGTGATGTCCATTAACATATTTTCTTTAATCATTGTTTCTGTGAGACCTGATTCTTGTCCGATGTTGTTGTAGATTACATCAGGAGCGTTTCCTGCTTGGATTTCTGGTCTTATAACCTCGTGGATATTCTTTTCGAATTTAGCTTCTACTTTAGCTCCAGTCATTTCTTCGAAGTTTGCGATTACTTTCTTCCAACCTTCAGTTCCATAACCACCGTCAAGTCCTGCAAGTGTTAGAGTTTTTCCAGCAAACTTCTTGTCAGAACTATCCTCAGAAGAATCTTTTTCTTCCTTGCTGTCGTCCTTTTGTTCTGTCTGTTCACTACTTGGAGCAGCTTCGTCCTTGTTGGCTCCGTCATTTTCCTTAGCACCACAAGCTGTAAATGCAAAAATTGCGAGTGCTGCTAATAAAGTTGTTTTTAACTTCTTCATATTTTCCTCCTTAAATATGGTAGTTACCTTTATCTAAATTATAAGCAAAGGTTTGCAATTTGTCAAGAGCTTTTTTTCTTTCAGAATAAAATGAGTTATAATCAAGTTGTACTAAGTTACATGAAAAATATTTAATATTTTTATACAATTAAATATTTAAAATATAAAATAATAATAAAACATTTGCAAGGTTTTTAATTGACATATGGATACTACCACTTAGTTTTATGCATTATTAGGCATCCGACAGACTTTAGATAAATAAGTAATAAGATATTTTGTTTTAAGAAAAACCACCTTGATTAAGATCATCTCTTTTACCAAGGCGATTTGTTATACAGAAAAAAGAGCTACCGAAAAATTAATCTCGGTAGGCTCTTATTATAAATTATATTCCATCACTGAAATCTTCTTCATCATTATCTTTTTGGTCGTTTTGATAATGAACTATAGAATTGTGTGAGGTTTCAATTACATCTTCAATAAATTCTTTCATGTCATCAATGTCTGAGGAGAGTGCTTCATAGAGCATAGCAAAGTTTACTCCTGCTAGAAATTCTATATTATTCTTTTCAGAAAGGTTCATAACAGATCTATTGAAAGGAGTTCCTCCAGCAAGGTCTGTCAAAACAACTACATCCTTATAAGCTCCTAGTGATTCATAAGCTTTAACTAGGTCTTCATCTAAATTTTCGAAGTTATCTCCTTCGTGAAATTCGCAAATTCTTAAGTTATCAAATTCGCCAGCAATCATTTTTATTGTTGAGTAAAGACCTGTAGCAAGATGACCATGACAAGTTAATATTATCCCCTTAGCCATTAGAATAACCCTATATAAGTACCAACTACACCTAATACTAGTAAGAATCCTATGCAGTGGATTGGTTTCCATGATTTCTTAGCTAATAGCCAATAGAGTAGTAGTGTTATTGATAATGGTACTAGACTTGGAATTATTCCATCTAGAACTTTTTGGATATTAACCTTTACTGGTTCTTCTTCATAAACGTTGAATTTTAATTCAGATTTACCATTACCTAAATCTTTTATGCTAGCTCCTTCTTGGAGGTCTTGGCTTAGTTTTCCATTTTCATCTTTTACAAAGATAAGATCATTGAATTCAGAAATTTGATCGTTATTTACAACGGTTTGTACTTCTTTTGCTACATTGGTTACACCGTTATCTACTTCAAGAGCAACCTTTGTGTTACCATAAACTGAAATTAAAGCACCAACTACGATTACACCAAGAATTGATGCAGCTCTAGTAAATTCTTTAGCATTGGCTGTAAAGATGTCTATAGCTTCTGTACCCATCTTATAAGACCAATTCATCAACCAAAAACGTATCAAGAATTGGAAGAGGTTAAATACTACCAAGAAAAGGATAGGTCCTGCTATATTTCCTTGAAGGGCCATATTTGATGAAATACCTGCTACAATAGGTACTAGGGTGAACCAAAATAGAGCATCACCTATACCACCGAGTGGTCCCATAGCTGCAACTCTGACAGCTCTTATTGTAGGAATTTCAACCTTGTTTTGTTCTAGTGAGAGAATTATTCCCATTACGAAAGTTATCAAGAATGGGTGAGTGTTGAAGAACTCTAGATTGTGAGTCATTGAGATCTTTAAATCTTCCTTATCAGTGTGAATTTTTTCAAGACCTGGAAGGATGGAGTACAACCAACCTGCAGCTTGCATTCTCTCATAGTTAAATGAAGCTTGTAGGAATAGAGACCTCCAAACCATTCTATTTAGAGTTTTCTTATCTAATTGATTGGCAGGCGTCCTGTCATTATATTCAAATGCTTCTTTATATTCCATCTTCGTAATCTCCTTCTTGACTAACAACAGGCTCTACGTTTTTAATCTTGGTATTAATTTGATAATCCCAGAAAGCAATAGCAAAACCTATTATTGCGATTATTAGCAATGCTGATTGATTTAATGCTTCGTTTGCCATTATGATTACTGCGAAAGCAAAACCTGCAAGGAAGAAACCCCAAAGGTCACGGCTTATCATTAATCTTAATAATACAGCGAAACCTACATATTTCATCATTCCACCAGCAACTCCAAGACCTCTCATTAGTGTCTCTGGTATAGCGTCTGCTACTTGTTTACCAAAAGCAGATCCTGCTATAAAGAATAAAACAACTATTACTCCAAAAATTGTACCGAGCATAAGCATAGCTCCGTAATTTAACTTTTCGATTCCTTTTGTGTCAGCGTGCTCAGCATAGCTATCAGCTTTAGCCATTAGAGGACTCATAACTGTAAATAGGATTGTAACCCCGTATTGTCCTAAAAGAGCAAAAGGTATAGCTGCCGCTACTGCGGCGTTTGCTTCAAGACCGCTTGTTATTGCAAATATAACTGATACGATACCACCGATTACTGCGTTTGGAGGTTGAGCACCACCTACTGGCATGTTACCAATGGTCATAAGTTGGTAAGTAGCTCCAACAACTAATCCAGTTTTTACATCTCCAAGTATAGCACCTACTACAGGTCCCATAACTATAGGTTGATATAAAGATTCGAGAAAACTGAACTGGTCTATAGCTGCTACAAATGTTACTATAAATATTAAAATTATTTGTAACGCATTGAATTCCATAATTATCCCCTTGTAAAATGAATGCTATTTAAGCATCCTACTATTAATTTTATGAAAATAGCTTATCTGTATTTTCTGGTGCTTCGGTTGGTACTTTTCTAATTTCTAACTCTACACCTTTTTCTTTTAGCTTCTTAAAAGCTTCTACATCGTTATCATCTACGGCTACGGTTCCAGCTACTTGTCTTTTACCATTTGCCATGTGCATATTTCCAATATTAACTTTAGTAATTGGAACACCACCTTCAACTAGGGTTAATACATCTTCTGGGCTTTGGCAGATAATAAAAATCTTTTGTCTATCTGCAGCCTTGTGAATAGTATTAATTGTTTTCTCCAATGTCCAATATCTGGTGTCTACACCATTTGGTGCTGCCATATCCATTAGCCCTTGTCTCATCTTGTTTGATGCAACTTCATCATTTGCAACTAATATAAGATTAGCTCCGATGACTTTTGTCCACTGAGTTGCGACTTGGCCATGTAGCAAACGGTTGTCGATTCTTGTTAAAACAATATTTGGCATAACTCCTCCTTGAATCACTTAATTATTTCGCTTATAGCAGAGCGATCGACTTTGATATCTACATTATCGGAAATATTTACAATAGCAGTATCGTTATTTATGCTTACAATCTTGCCGTGGATTCCTCCGAGCAATACTACCTTGCTGCCTTTTTTCAAAGCTTTGTGTAAGTCTTCTAGCCTTTTTCTTTGTTTCTTAAGATTCTTATAATTAAGAATTTGCATAATCACAAGAAATATGGCTATAAAGCCAAGCAAGACTAGGGAAATTTTTCCAATTTCAGCTAACATAAATCCTCCTTACTGGTAGTTACCTATACTGATATTATAAAATAAACGTTTCCTCTTGTCAATAGCTAGGGTATAAAATCCTAAACGACCCTTACTATAAGTTGATATAGATGTGATCGTCTTTATTTAATTATTAACATATATCTTATTTTTAAGAAAAAATTAATATTTTTTCAAATGGTAGTTACCACTTTTCAGAATAAATAATTGAAATTATAATTTTATAAGGTAACATAAAGCTATAATTAATATTTGACAAAGATAGGGAGCTTTAGTTTAGACTTTGCTTACAGAAAGAAACAGTAGTTGAGAAGTTTCAGCAAATTAACTTAAGTACCACCCTAGAGTTTTTCATGTAATGTGAGACGTTTGGGCGCGATAAGCCTTCTAATGAGTTTAAAATTAGGTGGAACCACGAACGAAAGACGTATCGTCCTATAGCCAGCGGGCTAGGGCATACGTCTATTTTTATTTTAAGGAGAGATTATGATTAAGATTAAATTACCTGACGGTTCAGTCAAAGAATATGAAAGCGGAGTTCTCGCAGGAGATGTTACAAAAGATATCTCCATGGGTCTTTTTAGAGCTGCAGTAGGAGCAGTAGTAAATGGAGAAGTTAAGGGATTTGCTGAACCTATAGAGGAAGATTGTGACTTTAGAGTAGTTAAGTTTGAAGATAAGGAAGGAAAGGAAATTTTCTGGCATACTTCTTCTCACGTTATGGCTGCTGCTATTAAGGAAATGTATCCAGAAACAAAATTTGCTATAGGACCTGCTATTGATGATGGTTTCTATTATGATATGGACCTTGAGCACAGATTTACTCCAGAAGATCTAGAAAAAATCGAAAAGAAAATGATTGAGATTGCCAAAAGAGATCTAAAACTTGAAAGAGTTGAAATTTCTAGAGCTGAAGCTTTGGAGAAATTCAAAGAAGAAGGCCAAGACTACAAGGTTGAGCTTATAGAAGATCTTCCAGAAGATGAAAAGATTACCCTATACAAGATGGGAGATGCCTTCACAGACCTTTGTAGGGGACCACACCTTCTATCAACAAAGCCAATCAAGGCTGTTAAGCTTAAGACAATTGCCGGTGCTTATTGGAGAGGGGATTCTGATAGACAAATGCTTCAAAGAATCTACGGAATTTCTTTTGAAAAGGCTAAGCAATTAGAAGAATATGAAGAGCTTCAAAAAGAAATTGAAAAGAGAGATCACAGAAAGATCGGTCGTGAAATGAATCTTTTCACTTTCCATGAAGAAGGACCAGGCTTCCCATTCTTCCATCCAAATGGAATGATCCTAATGAACGAGCTACTGGGTTGGTGGACAAATGTACTAAATGAAAATGGCTACGGAGAAATCAAAACTCCACTTATCCTAAATGAAGACCTATGGCACAGATCAGGCCACTGGGACCACTACAAGGAAAACATGTACTTTACAAAAATCGACGGCGAAGCTTACGCGATAAAGCCAATGAACTGCCCAGGTTCTGTTTTGACTTATGCTTCTAACCAACACTCTTATAGGGACCTTCCTATAAGACTTGCTGAGTATGGTCAAGTTCACAGACACGAGCTTTCAGGAACCTTACACGGACTTTTCAGAGTCAGAACATTTACCCAAGACGATGCCCACGTATATTGTCTTCCAAGCCAAATCAAGGAAGAAGTTTATAGGATGATCGACCTAGCAGACCTTCTATATTCAACATTCGGTTTCAAATATACAATCGAGCTATCAACAAGACCAGATGACTTTATGGGAGATATCAAGGATTGGGACTTTGCTGAAGACCAACTTAAAAAAGCCCTAGAAGAACGTGGAATCGAATATGAAATAAACCCAGGAGACGGTGCTTTCTACGGTCCAAAGATCGACTTCCACCTCCTAGATGCTGCTAAGAGAGAATGGCAATGTGGTACTATCCAACTTGACTTCCAACTACCACAAAACTTTGACCTAACTTATATAGATGAAAATGGTGAAAAACAAAGACCAGTTATGCTTCACCGTGCCCTACTTGGATCAATCGAGAGATTTATCGGAGTTCTAACAGAGCACTTTGCAGGAAGATTCCCACTATGGCTCAATCCACAACAAGTTGAAATCATCCCAGTTTCTGATAAGTTTATCGACTACTGTGAAGATCTAAAAGAAAAAATCAAAGATGCAGGATTTAGAGTAAATATTGACTACAGAAGCGAGGGAGTAGGATATAAGATCCGCCAAGCTCAACTAATGAGAACAAACTATATGCTTGTAGTAGGAGAGAAGGAAGAAAATTCTGGCAAACTTACTGTAAGAAATAGAGACGGAGAAGAGACAGCTGACGTTTCAGTAGATGAATTTATAGAAAAAATCTCTGAAGAAAGAGATTCAAGAAGCATGGAAAATATATTCTAAGATGACTTTCAATGCGATAATCTTAGGAACAGATCATAACAGCTACTCTGTGGCAAGGAGCTTTTACGAAGCCTTCGGCAAAAAGCCTATTGTCATAGGAGCGGCTGTCCTCGTTCCTTTTTATAAATCAAAGATTGCTGATGTCTACACAACCAAGGGATTTTCATCAGACGACGAGCTTTTTTCAAATTTTATCAATGAAGTCATAGAAAAAAGAGAAGAAGAGGACTTTGTATTTTTTGCTCCGACAGAAAGATACATAGATACTCTTTTAAGAAATGAGAAGAACTTTAACTTTTCTTACCACATCCCTTACCCAGACCTCGAGTGGGCAGAGAAGCTATTAAAGAAATCAGAGTTTTACTCCTACTTAGAAAAAATCGACCTTCCTTATCCTAAGACCTTCATTGCCAATAAGGATAATATAGATGAGCTTGATTTTGATGGGGAGATTTTCCTAAAGGCCGATGACTACGACGCCCTTCTTGATTCATCATGTGAAAACATCCAAAAGGGCTACCATGTAAGAAATAAGGACGAGGCCAAGGATGTCCTAAGAAAAGTCTACGATAGTGACTTTAGGGGAGATTTTATCTGCCAACAATTCATAAATGGAGGCCAGGGAAGTGAGTATTCCCTAAACGGCTACAGGGCAAGTGATGGAAAGATTTCCTTTGTTCTTGCTAGAAACCTCCTATCAGACCTAAGGCCAATGTGGGTAGGAAACCACCTAGTCCAAGTAGACCATGATGAGGATATCATGTATGATTTGGCAGAAAAAATCGTGACCTCTCTTGACTACCACGGATTATTCAACCTAGATTTCAAGAAAGATTCAAAAACTGGCGAGATTTTCGTCCTAGAGATGAATATAAGACAAGGTAGGACCTTCTATTATTCAACCCTAGCTGGAGTAAATCTAATAGAGCTTGCCATCAATGATTTGATTTTTGGAAAAACTGAGGCGAAGAAAACACAAAAGCCTTTCAGACTTCAAGCAATTTCTTCTAAAAAAGCCTATGAAAATGTGGAAAAAGAGCTCAAAGAGGAGTTTAATAAGAAAGGTCGAGAAGAAAACTCGGCAATTCACGTCATAAGCGATTATGATGATAATATGCTTAGAAAATTAAAAGTAAATGAGTCTATAAAAAGACAAGAAAAAGAATTATTTGACTAAGAAGATATCGGTTTATCCGGTATCTCTTATATTGCCAAAAATTTTATTAAGAAAATAAGGAAGGAGATTATATGGAAAAAACCGTAAACAAGAAAGAAAATATTATGGGAACCATGCCTGTCGGAAGTCTTCTTGTAAAGATGAGCATACCTATGGTAATTTCTATGCTTGTCCAATCAATCTACAATGTAGTGGATTCGATATTTGTTGCAAGAATTTCGGAAGAGGCTCTTACGGCAGTATCCCTAGCTTTCCCGGTACAAAACATCATGCTTGCCTTTGCTATAGGAATATCCGTTGGAGCAAGTGCGCTTTTGAGTAGGTATTTGGGTATGGATGATAAGAAAAGAGTAGGTGCTGTCGCCATGCACGGGGTGGTCCTATCTGTAGTTGGGGCTATTGCCTTTGCCTTATTCGGTATATTTTTCACTGATTTTTTTGCCAATTCACAAGCAGCAACTCCTGAAATCGTAGCCTATACCAGGGATTATTTGTGGATTGTTACTATATTTGGCTTTGGTTTATTCTTCCAAGTCCTCTGTGAAAAGCTCCTCCAAGCGACTTCCCTTACCTTTTATACAATGATTGTCCAAGTATCAGGAGCCGTGATTAACCTGATTCTAGATCCAATCTTTATCTTTGGCCTATTTGGTTTTCCGAGAATGGAAGTGAAGGGAGCGGCACTTGCGACAGTGTTAGGACAAATCGGAGGATCTATTATAGGTCTTATTATAAATAAAACAAAAAACACAGATATAGAAGTAGACTTCAAGCACTTTAGGCTCCATGGAGATATATTAAAACAAATATTTTGGATAGGACTTCCTTCTATTGTGATGAGTGCCATATCTTCTGTGATTATCTTTATCCTAAATGCAATGCTTAGAGCCTTTGGCCAATCAGCAATCGCTGCCTATGGGGTAATGTTTAAGCTTCAATCCTTTGCCTTTCTTCCAATAATTGGAATATCAAATGCTATGGTTTCAATCATCTCCTTTAACTACGGAGCAAGGCATGTGGCAAGGATTCGTAGGTCGATCAAACTTGCCTTAATATCAGGGGTGGTCCTTGTTGGAATTGCTACTGTATTTCTGTGGATCTTGCCAAACCAAATCTTTGACCTATTTAATGCGACAGATACCATGAGACAAATCGGAGTCCCTATGATTAGGATAGTCTCCCTATCATATATAGTTGCCTCAGTTTCCATAATATCTGTAGGAGTCTTCCAGGCCTTGGGCAATTGGCAATCAGCTATCCTCCAATCCTTCCTAAGACAATTCTTTATCCTCCTACCGACCTTCTACCTATTTTCCTTAACAGGAAATATAGACCTAGTATGGTGGTCCTTCCTCATATCTGAAGGGCTTAATACAATCATGTGCGTATATTTCTTGAAAAGAGATATCAAAAACAAAATAGACGTATTATAAAAAGACCAGCTTCTCTTACTCAGAGAGGCTGGTTTTTATATGCCCACCAATAAGATATTTATCGGCCTTATTTTTAATCTAAAGAGGACTTGACCTATGAAAAGACTGATGAGGGTAGATAAGAGACTTGTGACAAGAATACTTTCTCCCAAAACAATCCTTAGACCTATAAATATCGTAGGATAGATATAAATATAGACAAAGATCATAAATTTCTCAAAAGAGGTTTCGCTTGCCTCACCAAAGCCTTTTAGCATGAGATAGATTATTAGCAAGAAGGATATAAAATATCCGTAGCTTAGCTTATATTTATAGCTAAGGAAGATTTCCAAAGCTAAAATCCCTAGAGAAAGGATATAGAGGAAGGGATTTATTTTATCCGCCTTTCTAATCCTAAGTCCCATTACAAAGACAGCAAAATATAAGAAAAGGTCCTTAAAATTTGGAAAGCCTATTAGAATTTTGCTATAATCATAGTAATAGAATAAAGCAAGACTAATGATACCGACTATACTTGTAAAAGTATTGCCGAAAATCCTGTTTATTATAAATTCTACCAAGAAAAATATTCCCACAAGGCTAATAAGGTCGTAAAGTCTTCTTAGAATTTGATAGAAGTCGTCTAAGATGGATTTATTTAGGTTTAGATTAAAACCCTTTATGAGAAAGAAATTAATCAAAAGATGAAAGACTAAAGGCAGAAACAAGAGCCCGACCCTTCCAGTATCCATAAAGGAAATCATATAGGCGATATAGGCTATGAGATAGGTATTTACTATCCTATAGATGATTTCTGTATTTAATTTTATTGAAGGAGCTACAATTGGGGTAAAAAAACTAATAATGAGTAGTATAAGCCCCAAAAGGCTGGCTAAATTTATTTTTTTCATACTTAAATCATATCACAAATAAGAAAAATTACTAATAAAATGATATAATACTCAATATAGGAGCAGATATGAATAGACAAAGAAGGCCATCTGTGGATGGTAGAGAATCGAGAAATATAAGAAGAGAAGAATTAAGGCGAAAAAGGCGAATCAAGAAACGTAGAAGGGAAAGAATCCTCCGTACAGGACTTATCCTTGTAATTCTACTCGCCCTAGTATTTGCAGTAAGAAAGCTTACATCTTCGAACAAGAAAATAGCAAGCAATATAGAAACTGCTATCAAAAGCTATGATGAGGGATATTTTGACAAAAATATGGATAGGATGGATGTAATTATGGATGCCCTAAAGAAATCCTACTCCAAGGATGAGAAGGAAGAAAAGGAATTCTATGAGGCAGCCTTTAAGAACTTATCCATATCTTATATAGAAGAAAAGAAGGTAGAAGGCGGGAAAGAATTAAGCCTTGAGATAGAAAATGTCAACTATATAGATGTCTACAATAGCTTGGAAGCTGGGGCAAGCCACGAGGATTATATTAAGGCCCTGTCAAGGGAAGATTATCCTAAAAAGAAGGCCAGAGTTAGTATTTTTGTAAGAAATAAGATGTTTTCAAAGAAGATTTATGAGTCAAGACCCTTTGTAAATGCAATATTGGGAGGGGCCCTAGACTACGCAAAATAGGAGGAGATATGTTTTACGCAAACGAGTCCATCAAAGAAAGTAAAAGGGTGATGAAGGAAAGAAATCCTCTGATATTTACCCTTCTTCTCTTTTCTGTAATGATTTTGGCTATATCTTTTTCTCATATCCTAATTAGATTGGTATCTGATATTATGGGAAATGGTGATTTTCTAATAATAAAGTTAGGGAGAAACCCTGAGTATTCGATGATTTTTAATCTTTGGTCTACTTTATTGGTGAGCCTTATCGTGTATTTATTTGTGAAATATTACCAAAAGCGAAATCCAGCTTCGCTTGGACTTGTAGATAAGAGGAAGGGAAAATCTTATCTCTTAGGTCTTCTAATAGGAAGTGGGATGCTTGGGATATCTTTCCTTCTTTCCTATCTATTATCTGGATTTAAAATTCGACTAAATATCCAAAATGTAGACCTTAAGATTTTTATTTTATTTGTAATAGGCTGGATCTTCCAAGGTTTTGAAGAAGAATTTATCACAAGGTCTGTGCTAATGAATTATCTAGGAGCTCTTAAAAATCCTAGAACTGGTATTATCGCCAATAGTTTGATCTTTGCGATCCTTCATTTGGGTAACTCTTACTTTAATCTCATAGCCTTTTTCAATATATTTTTGATGGGCCTAGTATTTTCTATGCTTTTTTATATAAGAGATAGTATCTATATTTCGGCCGCCGCCCACAGCGTGTGGAATTTCCTCCAAGGAAACTTTTTTGGAATCAATGTAAGCGGGATAATTACAAGCAAAAACACGATTTTTTTAAGCGAATCTGTGGGAAATAAACTCATAAGTGGGGGAGGGTTTGGCATAGAAGCAAGCCTTGTAGTTACAATTGTTGAGATACTTGCCTTGTATTTACTATATAAGAAGGCGAGAAAAATTGATTTGATAAGATAGAAAAACCAGGGTCTATGCCCTGGCCTTTTAAATTCTAGTTTTATTTATTTTCGTATCCTGGTTTTCCAAGAAGTTTGAACATTTGTGCCTTGTATTCTTCAACTCCTGGTTGGTTGAATGGATTTACTCCTAGCATGTAGCCTGAAACTCCTACAGCTATTTCGAAGAAGTAGAAGAGTTTTGCGATTTCTTTTTCATTAACTTCATCCATTTCAATTCTGATATTTGGAACATCTCCCTTAACGTGGGCGATTGTTGTTCCTTCCATGGCTTGTTTGTTTACAAAGCTCATTGTCTTACCAGCGAGATAGTTTAATCCGTCAAGATTGTCTTTATCTTCCTTGATTGTAAGGTCGCTTACAGGATTTTTAACTTCTATTACAGTTTCGAATAAGTTTCTCTTACCATCTTGGATCATTTGTCCAACTGAGTGAAGGTCTGTTGTGTTGTTAACAGATACTGGGAAGATTCCTTTACCGTCTTTTCCTTCACTTTCTGCGAAAAGTTGCTTCCACCATTCAGCTATATATTTAAGTTTTGCTTCGTAGTTTACAAGAACTTCTAGGTCCTTGCTGTCTTCGTGGAGCATATTTCTAATAGCTGCGTACTTTATAGCAGGATTGTCGAAGGATTTTTCTGTATATAAGTCCTTGCCCTCAGCGAAACCTTCCATAAATTTATCTATATCGATGCCACATGCAGCAAGTGGTAGGAGACCTACAGCAGATATTACAGAAAATCTTCCGCCTATGTCATCAGGAACTACAAATGTTTCATAACCTTCTGTATCAGCAAGCTCTTTTAAGGCTCCCTTTTTGCTGTCAGTTGTTGCAAATATTCTCTTTCTTGCTTCTTCCTTGCCGTATTTTTCCTCGATTGCTTCTCTTAAGAATCTAAAAGCAATAGCAGGCTCTGTTGTTGTACCTGATTTTGAGATTACATTTAGGCAGTAATCCTTATCCTTTAAGTAGGCTAGAAGTTCATTTAAATATTGGCCTGAGATTTGATTTCCAGCATAGATTAGCTTAACTTTTCTATCAGATCCGAAATAAGAATCACAAGCGACATCTACTGCCTTGATTCCAAGATAAGATCCACCGATACCAATAGATACCAAGATATCAGAGTTTTCTCTAATTCTTTCAGCAGCCTTCTTGATTCTTTCGAATTCTTCCTTGTCGTAATCGACTGGTCTATCAATCCAGCCCAAGAAGTCATTGCCCTCGCCAGTTTTTTCCATAAGAGTGTCGAAGGCGGTCATGGCTTTTTCTTCATAGCTATTAATCTTTTCTAAGTTTACATTATTAAAGTCTAATTTCATATTCTCCTCCTGTCTTTCTATGAGTATTATACCCGATAATGCTATTTTCCATTAGCAAATAATTATGCATTGCTAAAAAAATATCTAAATAGTAAGTATAAAAAAGATAAAGTTTTCCTCAGAAGTAGTTATGAATATGAGATTTATAAAAGATGGCTTAAATAAGGGGAAAAATAAGGATTAATTATGTAGTTGATAATGATTATGTATATCATATTTAGAATGAGAAAAACTTTAGAATGATTCTTGACAAGTGGAAAAATAAAGATTATAATATGAATAGAAGTTGAAGAGAAAAACAAAAAGGAGATTACATATGACATTAAAAGGAACAAAAACAGCATCTAACCTTATCACATCATTTGCAGGTGAAAGCCAAGCAACAATGAGATATAGATATGCAGCTAAAGTAGCTGACAAAGAAGGTTACAAACAAATATCTGCTATATTTGAAGAAACAGCAAGAAACGAAGTAGAACACGCAGCAAGATTCTACAAATTCCTAAAAGAAGAATTCAAACTTGACGCAATCGAACTTAATCCAGAATACACAGCATTCCCAGTAGTATTCCACGATACACTAACAAACCTACAAGGTGCAATCGACGGAGAAAACGAAGAATGTGAACACATGTATCCATCATTCGCAGACGTTGCAGAAGAAGAAGGATTCGACGAAATCGCAAGAGCATTCAGAAATGTTGCTAAAGCTGAAGGAGCTCACAGAGATAGATATCAAAAACTACACGACAATGTAGAAAACGGAAAAGTATTCGAAAAAGACGAAAAAGTCATCTGGAAATGCGGTAACTGCGGATTCCTTTATGAAGGAAAAGTAGCACCAAAGATTTGTCCAGCATGTGCACACAAACAAGAATGGTTCGAAATCGCAAGCTTCAACTATTAATAACATATCAAAGCCAGGGGCCAAGCTCCTGGTTTTTTTCTGTCTAAAATAGCGACTTATGCTAAGAAAATGTATAATTTAAGAAAGCAGAAGATATTAGAAGATAAGGAGAAAAAATGAAAGTTATAGTATGCAAAGATTATGATGATATGAGCAAAAAAGCTGCTGACCTTGTTATAAACAACATCAAGGAAAAGCCACAAATAAAACTAGGACTTGCGACAGGGTCTTCACCAATAGGACTTTACAAAAACCTAATTAAGGCGAATGACGAGGGTGAAATTAGTTTCAGATATGCCAAATCAGTAAATCTAGACGAGTATATTGGAATTGATCCAGAAAATGAACAATCCTATAATTACTTCATGAGAAAGAATTTCTTTGACCATGTATCTTTCAACAAGGGAGCAAATATAATCCCAAAGGCAAGTGAGGTAGATGAAAAATACGCTAAAGAATACGACAAAATCCTAGATGACTTTGGCCAAAGAGATATACAAATCTTAGGAATTGGAGAAAATGGCCACATAGCCTTCAATGAACCAGCGGATAAGCTAAGCAAGAGAACATCTATTATAAAGCTTACAGATTCCACAATCGAAGCAAACTCTAGATTTTTTGAAAACGAAGCTGACGTTCCAAGATACGCTATATCAATGGGAATGGCAGATATATTTAACGCCAAGACCATAATCCTTCTTGCAAATGGCAAGAAAAAACACGAAGCAGTTAAAAGACTTTTAGAAGATGAGAAGATATCAACAGATCTTCCAGCAAGTTTCCTATCTCTTCATCCAAATGTTTATATCTATGTAGATGAGGAAGCTTACAGGGGTTAAAAATAATGGGCCAGGGCTATCGCTCTGGTTTTTTTATGCCATCTATTGACAAATATACTTGTCAAAGATATAATAATGACAATAATAGTTGTCAAGAGAAAGGAGGCTCTATTGAAACTAGTTAATAATCTTTCTAGTTTGAGGAAGGAAAAAGGAATGAATCAGACAGAGCTTGGCGAGAAGGTTGGGGTTTCTAGACAGACTATCTCCCTAATAGAAAGGGGAGATTATAATCCGTCTGTTGTGGTTGCCCTAAGCCTTGCCAGGGTGTTTGAAGTAAATGTCGAGGATATATTTAGCTTGGAGGAAGAATATGAATAAGAAAAAATTTGTAATGTTAATTATAGGAGGACTTATAGTTGGAGCCTTGTCTGGATGGATATTTGAAAATATTGCACTAAGTGATTTGGGAGAGATGATTAAGTTCTTCTTATTAAAAAATGTATTTAAGATAGCTCTTATAGTAATAATAATGAGTATTTTAACAGCATTTGATCTTTATAAGAAATCTAAGGTAGAAATCGAAAAAGGTCTTCAAGGCGAAGATCCGATTCAAACAAAATACACTAACTATAGCCTCATGGTTAGGGATATAAGTATTTTTCTAATCTTTGCACTTGCTTCTATGTGGGCTATGTCCATGGGAGTGTATTCCAATGAAGCTTGGATTAATCTAAGAGAGTCTGTGATTTTGATAGGGGCCTTAGTAGCCTATATAATTCTTATTTCAGTGATTTTTCAAAAAAACTACGAGCTTATCAAGAAAGTAGAACCGAATAGGAAGGCTGACACTCTTGATTTTAGATTTAATAAGAAGTTTATAGAAGAATCTGACGAGAGGACCAAAGCCCGTTATTACAAAAAAGGTTACAAGGGATATATGGCTATAGTTCTTACCAACTTTATAATGCTAGTAGTTCTATCAGGCCTCGCCTTTTACACAGATGTAGGAATACTAGCACCCATCTTTCTAGCTATTTCTTCTATCATAGGAATTATAGCAGCAAAATAAATAAAAAAAGAAGGCTCCTGTCGAATCGAGATCAGGAGCCTTTAGCTTATATTAGGACTTAAGATATAGGAATATGATATTTTTATTAGAATTTTAAATCTATTAATCCTAGAAATTATCATCCAAGATATCTTCTAAGTCTTCTGAAATATTTTCCTTATCCTCTTCTTTTACGGAAGATTCCAGGAAGGAAGAAATATCCTTATAAGAAAGCTCATAAATTCCCACATAGGCTTGTTCAAAGTAAAGACTATCGTCTTCTTCATAGATAGAATTTCTTATATAGCCGCCATCTGACATCCCAAAGCTTACTAGGATAAAGTTATTTTTATTAGGAAAATCTGAGACGCTCTCTTTATTTGTTTTTTTAGAATGTTCTAATATTTGTAGAAATCTTTCTATATCATCCTTTTCACTAATCGTCCATTTCTCAATACCCCTACCATCTACGATATTGATCAGGCTAAAGCCTATCACATCATCTGCCTTAGGAAGGCTAACTCCTTTATTATTAGGTCTTATCTTTAATAAAATAGCTATGACTATTAGGCCTATTAATACAAGATAGTGCTTTTTCTTCATAATTTATCCTTTCATCTTCTGATAATGTTACTTTTATCTTTTTATATTATATGTAGAAAGTCCGATAAGTCTTACAAAGATAAGAAGGCTAGTATTCCTAGATTAAAATTTCAAATTTGAAGATCGAGTATATAGCCCTTATTTAAGTCGTAATTTATAATAAAGAGGCTCTTATGACCTTCTTTGTCGATATCTTCCTGATATTTATATATAGTAGCGGGGTTTTTCTCAAGAAGCTCTATTGAATTTAAAATAACGTCATAGTCATCTATTTCTTCCTTATTAGCTTTCATAATTTGTTTAAGGCCTTTTGATTTTTTGTAGTAGTCATTATCTATGGGCTTGCCTTTAATTATATTCTTGTCATTAATTATAATTTCATAGATATCAAAATAATCATCACCAAAAGCCCTCTGAGATTTGTATATTCCTTTTGCCTGATAAGATTTATTTTTCTGTGAATTTATATGGAATATGGAAAATACAGCTAAAAATCCCAGGATTATAACTGTCAAGATTTTCAATTTATTATTTTTCATCTTATTATCCTTCCTTTTTCATCAAAAGTCTAATTTAAATTACCTGAGATAAATTCTAAACTTTATCTATTAAAGGAGCTTATTATTCTTCGTAAGTTTATATGGACAAGATACTTTATTCTAATTTTAAAACAAGCTCGGTTGCCCGAGCTAGTCTTTATTTGGATAGTTTCTTATTTACCGCATCAATAGTTTTTTTGTCATGGAAGTAGTAGATTATCCCTATTATAATATAGATTATTACAAAAATACCTATTGGATATATGAGGATTTTGGATGCTTCAAACCATCTTAAATAGATTCCTGCAAATACAAAGTAGGAAATTAGGATTAAGAAGTGAATTATTTGTTTCCTGCTGCTATATTCTTCTCTTAACTTTAATATAATTGAACTAAGTTCTGGGATTAGGCCAAAGCCGCCATAGATTAACACTTGGATTATTCTTCCGGTACCTGGATTTACTCTAGCTAAAAATTCGGGATATCCTACAAACTCAAGTCCTAGATATAGGGAAACTATAGCTTCTATTATTCCTCCGATTCCAACGCCTACGAGAAACTGTATTAGTAAATTTTTGATATTTTTCATATTCTCCCCCTAAAGGCCCAAGGCCTTCTTAAATTCTTTAAGTTTTCTCCTAGAAACATAGCTAACATCTCCATTAGCAAGTTCAACCGCAATAGTTCCTGTAAAAGAGAGGTCAAGTCTTTTTACATAGTCGAGGTTTACGATTTCGGATCTAGATATCCTGATGAAATTTCTTCTGTCCGCCTTTGATTCAAATTCATAGATAGTAAGCCTTGTAGTGTAGGTATTATCTTTCGTTTTAATATATACACTTTTATCCTGGGCATATATTCTTATTATTTCATCAAAGGATAGGATGAAGACTTCCTTAGACTGAAAAGCCACTATCTTATCAAGCAAAGTTTCAGTTAGGGCATCCCTTATATTTTCGACTTCTTTAGAATACTTATTGGAATAAATCTTGACATTGGTTTCTTCTATCGATTCATCTATAATTATTTCAACCTTCATTCCTACCTCCTAAGACTATTATAGATTATCTGCTTTAAGGATTCACTTGTTTTCTGATAAAAGGTTGCTTTCCTAAGATAAGTGGACAAAAAAAGCCTATCGATACAATCGACAGGCAAAATATATTATATTTTTTCTAGAAGGCCCAGTTGCCATTTTCAAATATTTTAAATTCCTTTTCGTCCTTATAGCCGTAAATTTCTAAATCATCTGTTCCTACCATAAAGTCTTCGTGGATTAGTGAATCGTTTAGGCCGATTTCTTTTACCTTGCTATCATCAAGATCGCTTCCTCCTTCGACTGTTGTTGGATATGCCTTGCCTAGGGCGAAGTGGCAGGAGGCGTTTTCGTCAAAGAGGGTGTTGTAGAAGAGGATGTTGGAATTTGATATTGGGGAATCGTAAGGGACTAGGGCGATTTCTCCTAGATACTTGCTTCCTTCATCACTATCTAACATCTTCCTTAGGGTATCCTCTCCTTCTTTGGCAGAAAAAGATACTACCTTTCCATCTTTAAATTCAAATTCGAAATCGTTAATTACAACTCCGTTATAGACTAGGGGCTTGCTAGCTACAAGTTTACCATCTACTCCATCGTATTGAGGTGAGGTAAAGACTTCTTCTGTTGGCATATTTGGGATAAATCTATCGTTTTTCTCGTTTTTTGATCCAGCAGACATCCAAATATGATTTTTAGGAAGTTTAACCCAAAGATCTGTTCCGTTACTTGATTTGTAGTGGACCTTGTCGAATTGATGGTCGTTTAGGAATTTGGCCTTCTCATCTAGGGTGTTGATGTGATTTGTCCAGTTATCCTTTGTCTCATCCCAGGAATCGGACACTCTTGATACATCAAGTATTGTCTCCCATAATTTGTCGTAGGCATCTTTTTCAGAAAGGTCTGGGAAGACTTTCTTGGCCCATTTTTTGGTTGGGACAGAGATTACCAGCCAAGATAGGATGTCGTTCATGGTGTATTTGACATATTCCTTGGTCTTCTTGCTGTTTTCTCTGATAGCTTCAGAGATTTTCTCGCTATCAAGCCCCTTTAGTAGGTCTGGGTCTTCTGCATAGATCGAAATCCTGTTTGACTTCTTTTGAGCTATTTGATAATCAAGCTTTGAGATTTTCCAATCAGGAACTTCGTTTAGAGTCTCTTGGTCTTGGTATTCGTAAGTTAGTCTTGTGATTGTGTCATCTTTCCAGTCGATTGCCACATTTCTTGCTCCCTTTTCGTAGGCGGCCTTTGTTATAAGGCGGCAAAGCTCAGGGCTTTCGACAGGAGATGTGATTAGGACGTCTTCTCCTTTTTGTACATTTACGCCGAATTCTACGGCAAGTTTAGCGAAGTTTTCTATTCTCTTATTCATTGCTTCTCCTTTTTTCTTCTATTATACTTCTATTGTAATTAAATAATATTGTAGATGATAGATACTATCATTTTGGGTAGAATAATGATAATGAAGTAAAAAGGAGATATAGATGAAAAAAAGAAGTGAAGTTGATGTAAAAGAAACTTGGAAGATCGAGGATATGTATGCCGATGATGATGCCTTCTATGAAGAAATAGAAAAGCTAAAGTCTAAGGCAGGAGAATTTTCTGAGGAATTTAAGGATATAGAAACAGTAGAAGAAGTATCAAAATCCTTAAGAGAGTATTCAGAAATTATAGCTATAGTAGATAAGCTAGGGACCTTTGCGGGTATTTCTATGGAAGTTGATACTACAGATGATCATATGGCCAAAAGATATGCAAGACTTGGAAATGAGCTTTCTAAGGTCTTTTCTGACCTATCTTTCTACGAGCCAGCTCTTTCTAGGCTTGATAAGAAAATCCTAGCGGAAGTTATCGAAAAGAATAAAGACTTTGCCTACTTTATAGAAAGAATAGAAGATAAACAAGCCCACATGCTATCAGATGAGACAGAAGCAGTCCTTGCAAGCCTCGAGCCTACTTTCGATGCTCCATATACTAACTACAACGACATGCGTTATGGGGATATGGACTTTGAAAACTTCGAGTATGAAGGAGAAGAGATCATCCTTAACCACAATACATTCGAGGAGTTTCTTGAAACTGATCCAAGGACCGACCTTAGACGTGAAGCCTTCAAGAGATATCACGATGTTTTAAGAAAATATGAAAATGCAGATGCCTCAGTTTACAATACTCAAGTGACAAATGAGAAGAGACTAGCTGATATTCGTGGTTACGAATCAGTTTTCCATTATCTCTTGGCTCGTCAAGACGTTGATTTCGATATTTATGAAAACCAACTGGACACAATTATGGAAAAACTTGCTCCACACATGAGAAAGTACGCAGAAATCATCAAGAAACACTACGGCCTAGATGAGATGACCTACGCAGACTTAAAGCTTGCGATAGATCCAGACTATGAGCTTGAAGTTGATATAGACAAGGCCCGTGAATACATCCTAGATGGACTTTCTCCCCTAGGAGAGGAATATGTATCATATCTTGATAAGGCCTTTTCCGATAGGTGGATTGACTACGCCCAAAACACAGGCAAGAGAACAGGAGCCTTCTGTGCAAGTCCTTACAAGTCTCATCCATTTATAATGACAACCTACAACAATTCCATGAGCCAAGTCATGACCCTAGCCCACGAGTTAGGCCATGCCTGCCAGGGGATTTACTCAAACGATAATCAAGAGGCCCTTCTTTCTGGTATGAGCATGTATTTTGTAGAATCTCCATCAACGGCTAACGAGATAACTATGGAAAGATATCTCCTAAACAAGGCAGAGGACGATAGGGAGAAATTGTGGGTACTTTCTACAATGATTGGAAAGACTTATTATCACAATTTCGTTACCCACTTCCTAGAAGCAAGTTTCCAAAGGGATGTTTATCGTGCAGTAGAAAAAGGAGAAAGCCTTTCATCTTCTGACTTTAATAGAATCTTTAAGGAAAATCTAGAGAAATTCTGGGGAGATTCTGTAAAACTAGATGAGGGAAGTGAGCTAACTTGGATGAGACAACCTCACTATTATATGGGACTTTACCCTTACACCTATTCAGCGGGTCTTACTATCGGAACAATAATTTCAGATAAGATTGTAAATGGTACAGACGAAGATAGAAAAAGATGGGTAGATGTTTTGAAGATGGGTGGATCAAAAGGACCTATCGAGCTTGCCAAGGAAGCCGGAGTAGATATGACTACTACAAGACCTCTTGAGGAAGCTATAGAATTTATAGGATCTATAATAGATCAAATCGATAAGCTTCTAGCAAAGCTTGATATGTATAAATAGAAAGTCAATTATGAGGTACAAAGACTATGTATATGGCTTTATGGCAGGGGTTATAGTTGGCCTTGGAGGAATAGTAAAACTAAGTATTCCTTCAAAGGCCCTAGGCTCTTTCCTCTTTGCCGGAGCGCTTTTTATTATCTTAAGTCTAGAGTATTATCTCTTTACTGGTATGGTAGGATATTATTTTTATAAGGAAAGAAGAACCTACAGAATAAAGCTTATAAAAGTACTCTTGGGCAATCTCTTGGGGACTTTTACAGTAGCTAAAATGATTAGCCTAACAAGGTATGGCGAGAATTTAATCCATCTTGCAGAAAGGTCAGTTGCAATAAAAACATCAGATAATTTATTGAGTTTATTTATCCTAGCGATTTTTTGTAATATGTTTGTAACAAACGCAACTCATCAATTTAAGTACAATTCCTACCAAGTAGGCAAGTATTTGGCTATATTTATATCTATTATGACCTTTGTTCTATCAGGATTTGAGCATTCAATAGCAGATAGCTTTTACTTTTTCTTGGTAGGAAAGATAAATCCTCGACTTATAACTGTGTTTTTGATAGTGCTTTTGGGAAATATTGTTGGAGGGCTAATAATACCTACAGTAGCTCTTTTCTACGATGAGAACTTTAGGCTTAAGGGATAAGTTTAACTTGGAGAAATTTTTAGAAAAATCAAGTAATTTTGCTTGACATTCTTGCTTTATATAGTATATCTTGATATAATAAAATATATTAGTTCGAAGGGGGTGGATTTTCACTCCCTTCCTTAATCTATTTTATTATTTTTACTTAAAAATTTTTAAGATTTATTATATAATAGTAAAAGAATATATATTTTGTAATTAATTAAAATGAAGGAGAATTAAATGGAAAACGTACGTGTAAGATTTGCACCATCACCAACAGGATATTTGCATATAGGAGGTCTTAGAACTGCTTTGTTCAACTACCTATACGCAAGACATACTGGTGGGGATATGCTTTTAAGAATTGAAGATACAGATAGGACTAGATTTGTAGAAGGAGCTTTGGAAAACCTCCTAAAGGCTCTTAAGTGGTCTGGCATTGAAATCGACGAAGGAGTAATGCTAGATGAAAATGGCAAAGTTACCCAAAAGGGTGACTGCGGTCCATATATCCAATCTGAAAGAGTTGAAGAAGGAATCTATGATAAATACATCGACCAACTCATAGAAGAAGGCAAGGCCTATTATTGCTTCTGTTCACAAGAAAGAATCGACAAGGTACGTGACCAACAAAGAGCTGACGGACTTACACCAAAATATGACGGACTCTGTAGGTCAATTCCTCTAGAAGAAGCCAAAAAGAGAGTTGCAGCAGGGGAACCTCACACAGTTAGACTAAAACTTCCAGTGAATAGAGATATTACATTTAACGATAAGATAAAAGGAAAGATTACCTTCAATACAGACGATCAAGACGACCAAGTCCTTATCAAAAGAGATGGCTTCCCAACCTATCATTTCGCAGTAGTAGTAGATGATCACTTGATGGGAATTACCCACGTAGTTCGTGGAGATGAGTGGGTTTCTTCAACTCCAAAACACGTTTACCTTTACGAAGCCTTTGGATGGAAGGCACCAGAATACATCCACCTACCAACCGTTCTTAACAAGGACCACAAGAAATATTCAAAGAGAAATGGAGATGGTATGGTAGAAGACTTCATCGAAGAAGGCTACATGCCAGAAGGACTTATCAACTTCCTAGCCCTACTCGGTTGGTCACCAGATAGCGAAGAAGAAATATTTACTATGAAACAATTGGCTGAACAATTCGACTTCGACAGAGTAAACAAGACTGGGGCAGTCTTTGATAAGAGAAAACTTGACTGGGTCAACGGCCACTATGTAAGAGACCTATCAGTAGATGAGCTTACAGAAAAAATAAAACCATACATGGTAAAATCTGGCCTAATAGACGAATCATACCCAGAGGATAAACTAAAACTTTTAGCAGCAACTTGGCAATCAGCAATCGATAAGTTCTCAGATGCGCCAGAGCTTTCAAAGAATTACTTCATAGCTGATAAGGATATGACTTGGGATGAGGAAGCTGTTGAGGCAATAAAGACAGATGATGCCAAAAAACTAATCGACTCATTCCTAAATCATCTTGAAGAAATCAACGAAATTGATGAAGAATTCGCATCTACTATAATGAAGAAAATCCAAAAAGAAACAGGAATCAAGGGCAAGAACCTATGGTTCCCAGTAAGAGCTGCCATAACAGGCTCAGTTCACGGACCAGAACTATCTAATGCCTTCGTAATCATGGGCAAGGAAAAAATCAAAGAAAGATTAAATTACGTAAAGGAAAACTTTTAATGAAAATTCATAACACGCTTACAAGACAAAAAGAAGAATTTATCCCGATAGAAGAAAACAAAATAAGGATGTATGTCTGTGGGCCAACTGTTTATGATTATATGCACATTGGAAATGCTAGGCCACTAGTTGTATTTGATACTTTCAGACGCTACATGCAGTTTAAGGGCTTTGAAGTAAAATACGTGGTAAACTTCACAGACGTAGACGATAAAATAATCAACAAATCTATCGACGAAGGAATCACCACCAAGGAAGTTACAGACAAATATATAGCTGCCTACATGGAAGATGCCAAAGACTTAAATATAGATGAAGAAGATACCATCCATCCTAGGGCAACCGAGGTTATGGATGATATCATAGCCTTCGTCAAAGGCCTAGTCGATAAGGGTATGGCCTACGAATCAGAAGGAGATGTCTACTTCGACGTATCAAAGGCAGACGATTACGGTAAGCTTTCAGGAAAAAACATAGAAGATCTAATCCACGGAGCAAGTAATAGACTAGATACTGCTGATAGATCTAAGAAAAAATCTCCAGTAGATTTCGCTTTGTGGAAGAAAACCAAAAAAGAAGGCGAAGTAAGCTGGAAATCTCCATGGGGAGAGGGTAGACCTGGCTGGCATATAGAATGCTCTACCATGAGTAAGAAAATCCTAGGAGAGACTATAGATATCCATGCTGGTGGGGAAGACTTGGAATTTCCTCATCACGAAAACGAAATCGCCCAATCAGAAGGCCTTAATAAAAAGACCTTTGCTAATTACTGGATGCACAATGGGATGATCCAAGTTGACGGAACAAAGATGAGCAAATCTTTGGGAAACTTCTTTACCCTTCATGATATAAAGAAAGAATATGACCTATCTATTATTAGATTTTGGCTACTTACAACAAATTACAGACAACCAATCAACTTCACAAGAGAAATAATCGAGCAAGCCAAGGCCTCCCTTCAAAGACTAACCAATGCCTACTTTAGACTAGAAGAACTACTAGATAAGGCTGAGGGTAAGGATTTATCAGAAGAAGAAAAAAGTCTTAAAAACGACCTTAAGGACTTTAAAGATAAGTTTATCGAAGTGATGGATGATGATCTAAACACAGCCGATGCTATTACAGTTTTATTTGACATAGCAAAATTTGTAAACACAAAGCTCGATTCATCATCAAGTAAAGATCTTGTAGATAAAACTTACACACTCTACAAGGAGCTTTTCGAAAGCTTGGGTCTTCTTGCCAAGAAGAAAGAAGCAGATGTAGATGTAGAAAAAATCGAAGAGCTAATAGCAAAAAGAACTGAAGCCAAAAAGGCCAAGGACTTTGCCACAGCAGATAAAATAAGAGATGAGCTTTCTGCTATGGGCATTACTATTAAAGATACCAGAGAAGGTGTCAAGTGGGAGATTAGCTAATGGATAAGATATACGGAAGAAAGCCTGTTCTAGATACCCTAGATACAGACATCAAAGTCTACAAGGCCTATATCCTAAAGCAAAATTCCAAGCTAGTAGATAAGATTATAGATAAACTAAATCAAAAAAATATAGAAATATCCTTCGTAGATAAGAGATTTTTTGATAAGATAGATATGAACCACCAGGGCGTTATGCTTGAGGTCGAATCTTTTAAGTATGCTAGCCTAGAAGATCTATCGGATTCTTCAAGGCTTATAATACTAGATAAAATCGAAGACCCCCACAACCTAGGTGCTATTATCAGGAGTGCGGAAAGCTTTGGCTTCGATGGAGTTATAATTCCAGAGAGAAGATCAGCTTCTGTAACTTCTACAGTCTATAAGACTAGCGCTGGAGCTATTAACAATATCAAGGTGGTAAGGGTTACTAACCTAACAAGGACCATAAAAGACCTTAAGGATAAGGGATTTTGGATTTATGGTCTTGCTGGGGAAGCGGACTCTGACATAAGTCAAACAGACCTTACAGGTAAGGTAGGCCTTGTTGTAGGCAATGAGGGTGAAGGAATCTCTAGACTTGTGAGGGAGAATTGTGATATGCTTATAAATATACCAATGCTTGGGAGAGTTAATAGCTTAAATGCCTCTGTAGCGGCGGCGATTTCTATGTATGAACTATTAAGACAAAATGGCTTTAACTAAGAAAAACATCACCTTTATTGATGGCTACAATGTCATAAACAAATGGAGTGAACTTAAAGAAATCAGTAGGATTGACCTGGCGGATGCAAGAGATAAACTCATAGAAGAGATGGCAGAGTATAAGTCCCTATCTGGAGAGGAGCTTGTAATAGCCTTTGATGCTTACAATCTCGATAGGGTAAAAGAAACTGTCATAGAAAAATATGGGATGAAGATTGTCTTTACCAAAAGGTTTCAGACTGCTGATACCTACATAGAAAGAGAGCTTGCGAGAGCTAATAGGCACCATAATATCAAGGTAGTAACTGATGATGGAGCTATCCAAACTCAGGTAACAAGCAAGGGAGCAAGCAGGGTTACGGCTCTTGAGTTAAGACAAGACCTTGTGACTATGAGAGGAAAAATTAAAAGAAAAAGGAAAGAAGACTTCAACCAAAACTTCAAAACTTTCCCTATATCAGACGAGCTTTCTGATGTGATTGATAAAATTAAGGAAGATTTGGAAAATTAATTTAGGTAAATAAATTCAAATGGGTGATAAAATGGATAAAATAAATTTAAAAGACAAAAAAACCCTAGAGAAATTACAAGAGTATCTCAACTCAGAGGACTTGACCGAAGAGGAGATTATCTCAATTCTTGAAGGTTTAACAGAAGAAGAAAAAGACGAGATAATGGATATTATATCAGACGAAGTGGATGATGACGAAGACGATGATGATTTCGAAGGAAGAAATAAAAACGTGTCAAAAACTTCCATCATGCCTATAAGCCGTCGTGATATGATAGAGCTATCAGATCTTACTAATGAGCAAATAGTAGAACAATTCCAAATAGGAAATCAAAATGCCCTAGCAGCCCTTGTGGAAAAAAACCAAGGACTTGTTAGGAGCAGGGCCTCATACTTCTTTAGATCTCACGGAAACGACTTAGATCTTGAGGACCTAGTCCAATCAGGTATGCTAGGTATGATTCGTGCGGCAGAAAAGTTTGACCTATCCCTAGGCTATAAGTTTACAACTTATGCCTACAAGTGGATTGATAAGGCCATAAGAAAGGCCATCAACAAGGAAGGTCACACTATAAGAATACCTGCCGGAAAATACCTAAAGCTTAACAAGCTTAAGCAGATTCTTAAGGCAAATCCAGAAGCAAGCGATGAGGAACTTTACAGGATCTTGGAAAAGGAAGGAATCGATAAGAAGCAAGCAGACGACCTTTTTTTAATCAACAGAAACCAAGTAAACTCCACATCTCTTAACATCAACCTAGACAGTGAGGATTCGACAGGTGATGAGCTGATGGATATGGTAGGAGATGAATCAACTCCAGTCGATATGCTAATACTAGAAAAAGATATGGAAAACTTCCTCCTTAAGGCCTTAGACCAACTAACAGATAGGGAGAAACAAATCATAATCTTTAGATACGGACTAGATAACGAAAAACCTAAGACACTTGAAGAAATAGGTAAAATCTACGACTTATCTAGAGAGAGAATTAGACAGATTGAAAATCAAGCCTTGGGCAAACTAAAAGAATTTTCTGAAAGAGAAGAATAAAATAAGTGGCTGAGACATATGTCGGCCACTCTTCCTCAAACTTAATAAATTTGAGAACTTTTTAAATAATTATGTAAAATATGCCTATTCTTCGTTCAAATCTAAACGATTTAACTTAATGTATAAAAAACGTTTGCATTTTTAATAATTATCTAGTAACATATAAGTAGATTATTAAAGAAAAGGAGGTACCTATGTACGAACAAAAAGTAACACTTTCTAATGAAATAGGTTTACATGCTAGACCAGCATCTATTTTTATCAGACAAGCCGTTAAGTTCCCATGTGACATCACAGTAGAGAAAGCTGGTAGAAGTTACAATGCAAAGTCTATCATGTCAGTTCTTAGCATGAGTGCTTCTAAAGGCGATGAGATAATTATTAGAGCAGACGGCGAATCAGAAAACGAAGCTGTAAGTGCGCTCATTGACTTAGTAGAGAATAAGCTTACAGATTATTAAATAATAATACTTTTACATAAAACGAACTATTAGCTTAGCTCGTTTTTTTGTGCTTAAATTTATCTTTTACAAGGATTATTTCCCTTTGAGATTTAAAATATTATCTAAGCCTGCAAAGATTCTTAGCAGATGTTTATTTTTACCTTTTTTTAGGGTAAATTGATTAAAGGGATGTTGTATAATCCCTAGTAAAAGAGTATACTTTAAATAGATTTTTAAAAAATAAAAAGAGGTGCAGATGACTAAATTATTAAAGATAGAAGATCTTCACGTATCAGTTGGAGATAAGAAGATTTTAGATGGTATAGATTTAGAGATAAACAAGGGCGAAGTTCACGTTGTAATGGGATCAAATGGTTCCGGTAAATCAACCCTAATGAATACAATTATGGCTAACCCTGTCTATGAAGTAACTGGAGGAAAGATATTCTTTGAGGGAGAAGATATCACAGAAGAATCTGTAGATAAGAGAGCTAGACGCGGGATTTTCATGAGCTTCCAACATCCTGATGAGATTCCAGGAGTTAAGCTTAATGATTTTCTAAGAATTTCCAAAGAGCAAAGAGAAGGAAAGAAGCCTTCAATCCTTGCCTTTAACAAGGAATTATCAAAAGAGATGAAAGACTTAAAGCTTTCTGATGATTATGCTACAAGATATGTAAACGTAGGATTTTCTGGTGGTGAAAGAAAGAAATCAGAGATTCTTCAAATGAAGATGCTTAATCCAAAACTTGCCCTCCTAGATGAGACAGATTCAGGTCTTGACGTGGATGCTGTAAGAATTGTAAGCGAAGGAATCAAGGACTTCTTAAGCGAAGATAATGCAGTAGTTATCATAACTCACCACAGAGAGTTACTTTCAAATATCAAGGCTGACTATGTACACATCCTAAAAGACGGCAAGATCCAAGAAACAGGCGACGATAGCCTAATGGATAAGATTGAAAAAGAAGGATACGAGTGGGTGTAAGATGAAAGAAATTAATATTGAAGATCAATTAAAGGAGCTCGATCGAGGATATTACGACTTCTTTAATGAATTTGAATATGCAGATATAACCGAAAAGGGTCTTAATGCTGATATAGTAAATGAGATTTCTAAGAAGAAAAATGAGCCAGACCGGATGAGAAGAAGGAGACTAAAGTCTCTTGCTCTTTTTGAAAAGATCGACAACCCTTCTTGGGGACCGGACCTTTCTGAGCTAAATATGGATGACATTACAACCTATGTTAAGCCAAAGTCTGATAAGAAATCTAACTGGGAAGCCCTTCCAGAAGAGATTAGAGATACCTTCGATAGACTTGGAATCCCTCAAGCTGAGCAAGAGTCTCTTGCAGGTGTTGGTGCTCAATACGATAGTGAGGAAGTTTATCACTCAATCCAAAAACACCTCTCTGATCAAGGGGTAATCTTTATGGACTTCTCATCAGCTCTTAGAGAACATGAAGATATAGTAAAGGCCTACTTCCAAAAGGCTATTCCTCCAACTCTACACAAATACGCAGCCCTTCACGGTGCTGTATGGAGTGGTGGTTCACTAATCTATGTTCCAGAAGGAGTTGAGGTAGATATTCCTCTCCAATCCTACTACAGGCTAAACGCTCCTGGAGCAGGTCAATTCGAGCATACAATGATTATAGCAGAAGATAATGCCAAGGTTCACTTTATCGAGGGCTGTTCTGCTCCAAGATATAATGTAGTTAACCTTCACGCAGGTTCTGTAGAAATCTTTGTCGGAAAAAACGCTGAAGTTAGATTTTCAACTATAGAAAACTGGTCAAGGAATATGTATAACCTAAATACCAAAAGAGCTATCGTTCAAGAAGGCGGCAAGGTGATTTGGGTATCAGGTTCTTTCGGATCTAAGGTTTCTATGCTTTATCCAACAAGCGTTCTTGCAGGAGAAGGGGCTAGTGCAGAATATACAGGAATTACTTTTGCATCCAACGGCCAATATATCGATAATGGTTGTTCTATGATTCACCTTGCTCCAAACACTTATTCAACTGCTCTTACAAAATCAATTACAGCAGGTTCTGGTAAGAGTATGACAAGGTCTCTCGTTCAGATGAAGAAAAACTCAGCTGGTTCTAGATCTACAGTAGATTGTGAGAACCTCATGATTTCAGAAGAGTCCCAATCAGATACCATACCTGTATTAGATATAAGAAATGATGATGTAGACTGTGGCCACGAAGCCAAAATCGGCTCAATCGACCAAGGACAAATCTTTTATCTAATGAGCAGGGGAATCCCTGAAGAAGAAGCTAAATCAATGATTGTAAGAGGTTTTGCTGAACCAATTTCTAGAGAGCTTCCACTAGAATATGCTGTCGAGATGAATCGTCTTATCGATATGGAATTGGAAGGAGCAAACGGCTGATGGCAAGAATTAACGAAATGAGAATGCCAACTTGGGCAAGTCTCGGACTAAATTATTTAAAAGAAGAAAAGGTTAAGATAGAAAATATAGAAGAAATCTCCAAAACGGAAGATGTATCTGGCATAAGCGAAGTTGAAGAAGCCTTCGCAGACCACAAGGTTGGAATTTCCGAAAAAATCGAAAAAGAAAATAAAGATTTTAGAAACAGATCCTATAACTTTGATGTTAAGGGAGAAAGAGAAACAGAATTTATCGAATTTGACCTAAATAATGACGATAATATCCTAGTGTCAAACATCGATATCAAGGCGAGTGAAGCTAGCAAGTCATCATTTTTGATAAATATATTCGATGATGGTTCAAAAAAAATCTTCCTTAACTCAAGAATTAGGGCGAAACTTGATAAGAATTCCTATGTCAAAATTGTAGTAGTAACAAATCTTTGTAAGGATGCTACAAACTTAAACTCTATTGGAACATACCTTGCCGAAGACGCTATATTAGATATCACTTATATAGAAGTTGGAGCTGGCAAGAGTCTTGTAAATATCGACAATATCCTTAAGGGAGATAGGTCTAGGGTTATCCAAAAGGGAGTTTACTTCAAAGAAGGAGATGACTTCCTAGACCTACTAGCTACTAACGAGCATTTTGGAACTGATACTGACTCAGAATGTATGTTCAACGGCGCCCTAAAAGATAGGGCTGAGAAAAACTTCAAGGGAGTAGTTGATCTAAGAAGAGGCTGCCACAAGGCGGACGGCAAAATAGGCGACTATTCTATGATGCTTTCAGATGATGTAATCAACAAATCTGCCCCAATCCTTCTAAACGAGGAAAGGGAAGTTGCTGGAAATCACGCAGCAAGCGTAGGTAGACTAAATAAGGAAATGTTATTTTACATTATGAGCCGTGGCTTTAGCAAGAAACAAGCCGAAGCTATGATGCTTGAAGCAAACTTCGCTCCAGCTATTGATAATATTGAAGAAGAAGCTTTAAGAGATAAGATTAGAGAAAAAGTTCACCAAATGAATCTGGGGTATGATTTATGATTGATGTAGAAAAAATTAGAGCTGACTTTCCCTACCTTGATAGCGAAAAGGTGGGAAAGGAAGTTATTTACTTAGATACAGGAGCGACAAGCCAGAAGCCAGCCTGTGTGATAGATGCAGTTGACGAATACTACAGATATTCTAATGCCAACCCTCACAGGGGAGCCCACTTTCTAAGCTGGAAGGCGACAGAAGCTTACGAGGAAACTAGAGAAGTTGTCAAAGACTTCATAGGAGCTAGAAAATCTTCTGAGATTGTATTTACAAGATCAACTACAGAGGCCCTAAACCTCTTGGCCTACTCTTATGGGCTAAACAATCTCAAAAAAGATGATGAGATTCTAATTACAATCCTAGACCATCATGCAAATCTAGTTCCATGGCAAATGGTAGCGAAAAAGACTGGGGCAAAGCTAGTCTATGCCTACCTAAATGAGGACTACAGCCTAGACTACGACGATTTGAAAAATAAAATCAACGAGAAGACTAAGATAGTTTCTGTAACTGGAGCAAGCAATGTTACAGGAGAGCTTATCGATTCAAAGCTTATTACAAAATGGGCCCACGAAGTAGGAGCTATATCAATAGTAGACGGAGCCCAACTTATACCTCATGTAAAAACAGACGTGAAAGATATAGATTGTGACTTCCTAGCATTTTCAGGACATAAGATGTTCTCGCCTATGGGAATTGGGGTTCTTTACGGCAAATACGAGCTTTTAGATAAGCTTGAGCCTTTCAACTACGGTGGAGATATGATAGAATATGTCTATGAACAAGAATCTACTTTCCAAGAGCCACCTATCAAATTTGAGGCTGGAACTCCAAATGTAGGAGGAGTTCTTGGATTAAAAGCTGCGATTGAGTATGTAGAAAAAATAGGCATGGATGAGATATTTGCCTATGAGCATGAATTAACTTCCTATGCCTATGATTTGATAAAGGACATCCCAAATATCAAAATCTTCTATCCGACAAATGGAAAGGCAGGATCTGTAATATCATTTACCTTTACAGACATCCATCCACACGATATAGCTACAATCCTTGATAGCAAGGGGATAGCTGTAAGAAGTGGCCACCATTGTGCTATGCCACTTCACGGATATCTAGGTATATCTGCAACAGCTAGAGCATCATTTTCTATATACAATACCAAGGAAGAAGCTGAGATTTTTGCCAAAGAGTTAAAAAATGTAAGAAAGGTGATGGGCCTATAATGAATATGGAAGAAATTTACAGTCAAATAATACTAGATCATTCAAGAAATCAAGCCAACAAACACGACTTAGAAGATGCGGATATCACAGAGCCAGGCCACAATCCATCCTGCGGGGACGAGATCGTCCTCCAATTAAAGATGGATGGAGATATCATAAAAGAGGCAGCCTTCACGGGAGATGGTTGTGCAATAAGTCAAGCTGCAACTAGCGTTATGTGTGATATTATAGTTGGAAAAACTAAGGAAGAAGCCAAGAAGCTTGCTGATATCTACGTAAGGATGATCAAAAGAGAAGATGTAGAAGATAGTGAGCTAGAGCTTCTAGAAGATGCGGTAGCTTTCAAGAACATTCAAAACATGCCACAAAGAGTAAAGTGTGCCCTCCTATCATGGAAGACACTCGACCAAACTATCTAAGATGAATTTGAAAAAATTTGAATTGATGGAATTTGTAACGAGTTTAGTATCTGCTATTCTCTTATACGTTCTAACAATCTATCAATATATTAAATCTAAACCATACTTTTATCTAGTCTTGATAGCAGCTATATTAATGAGTGCGAATGCCTATCTTAAGTATAAAAAGTATAAGGATAGAAGAAAAATTTGAAAAATAAATAATAATATCTTATAATGTAAGTAGCTAGGGGTGCAATGGCTGAGAGATGGAATTATCCATTAACCCTTTAAACTTGTTAGGTTAAA
Organism: Peptoniphilaceae bacterium AM52-5BH; assembly: GCA_027669155.1. Classification (GTDB taxonomy): domain Bacteria; phylum Bacillota; class Clostridia; order Tissierellales; family Peptoniphilaceae; genus Anaerococcus. The sequence continues at coordinate 81,269 of JAQEDR010000005.1, forward strand.
ACCTGCGTAAGAAAGCTAAGTTATTATAAAGCAAAAGTTTAAAGACCCCTAGAAGGGGTCTATTTTTATATTCAAAATAGACTTTAAGCTCAATAGCGAAGTGATGTAATTGGCACAAAGGGGCATACCACCTCGGGTATGGTTGTCCTTTCTGTGCCTTTTTTTGAGGGGGTGATTTTGTGATTAAGTTAAATGATAAGGAAGTTTCTTACATCGATGGAGAAAATCTTAGGGACTTTCTTCTGAGAAACAATTACGACCCAGACTTTCTTGCTTGCGAGGTAGATTGTAAGCTTGTAAGGAAAGTAGATTTTGAAGATTTCATAGTTGAAGATGGATCAAAGGTAGAAGTTTTTTCCTTTGTAGGAGGGGGTTGATATGGACTTAAGAGAAGAAATTCTTAAAAGACAAGATCCTTATATAAATAAAATTTTAGAAAATTCTTCTGTTTCTATCCTTGGTTGTGGTGGTCTTGGGTCAAATATAGCCATGTCTCTTGCAAGATGCGGGATTGGTCATATCTATATTTATGATTATGACAAGGTGGAATACTCCAATCTCAATAGACAAAACTACGATATGGCAGATCTTGGCAAGTCTAAGGTTAGAGAGACTAAGAAAAAAATCGAAGAGACAATTCCCTATGCCAAAGTCTACCCAAGAGAGATTAAGATAAATAAGGAAAATCTAGAAGAAATAAGTAAGAAGACCGATATTTTCATAGAGGCCTTCGATAAGAAGGAGATGAAGAGCCTTGTCTTTGACTTTTTTCTAGGAAAGAAGGATAAGAAGCTAATAATAGGATCCGGTCTATCTGGTCTTGGAGACCTAGAAGATATAAGGATAAAGAAAATTGACAATGTAACTATGATAGGAGACTTTAGGACAAGTCCTGAGCAGGGGATTTATCTTCCTTATGTGGGAGTGATAGCAAGTCTTGAGGCCTTGTATGCGATTAAGATTATTACAGGAGAAGCAAATGGAAAATAAAGATTACCTAGTTTTGGGAGATAAGAAATTTGAGTCAAGATTTATCTTAGGCTCTGGCAAATACTCACCAGAATTAATCGATGCTGCGGTAGAATCTGCAGGAACCGAAATGATTACGGTTGCCCTAAGACGAGCTAATACCAAGGATGTTGCTAATATCTTAAACTATATACCTAAGGAAGTTACGATTATTCCTAACACATCTGGTGCAAGAAATGCGGATGAGGCGATTAGGATAGCAAGACTAGCTAGAGAAATGGGTTGCGGTAATTTCGTAAAAATCGAAATCATGAGAGATACCAAGTATCTTTTGCCAGACAATGCCGAAACCCTAAAGGCGACTGAAGTTCTTGCCAAGGAAGGCTTCGTAGTTCTTCCTTATATGTATCCTGACCTAAACTTTGCAAGGGACCTAAGAGATGCGGGAGCTGCCTCAATCATGCCTCTAGCAAGCCCAATAGGATCAAATAGGGGTCTTGCTACCAAGGACTTTATCAAAATCATAATAGATGAGATCGATCTTCCTGTAATTGTCGATGCAGGAATCGGAGTTCCAAGCCATGCTGCAGAGGCGATGGAGATGGGAGCTGCTGCTATTATGGCAAACACTGGAATTGCTAGTGCATCTGATATAACTATGATGGCAAAGGCCTTCAAACTTGGAATCGAAGCAGGAAGATATGCCTACCTTGCAAGACCAGGTAGAGTTTTAGATAAGGGCGCTGATCCATCATCACCACTAAGGGACTTTTTCGACTGATATGAATATTAAAAGCGTAAATGATTATTTCCCAGAAATGGATATAATCGACTCAGATATTAAAGAAAGAATCGAAGAAGCTTACGAGAGGGTAAGAGATACTGAAGTAAGTGAGGCTGATGTCCTTGCGAGTCTCAACAAGACCAATCTCACAGAAAGAGACTTCTACAATCTCATAAGCGAAAGGGCTGAAGATCACTTAGAAGAGATGGCAGAACTTGCCCGAGATTCTAGAATTAGGTATTTTGGTAACAATGTATGCCTATTTTCTCCAATCTATATAGCTAATTACTGTGAAAATTCTTGCAGGTATTGTGGCTTTAGGTCAAAAAGTGATATCAAAAGAGCAAAACTTAACCTAGAAGAAATTGAAGAAGAGATGAAAGCCTTGGCAGATACTGGAATCGAAGATGTCCTAATCCTAACTGGAGAAAGCGAGAGATTTTCTTCGGTGGATTATATAGCAGATGCTTGTAGGATTGCCAGCAAATATTTTAAGGTTGTAGGAATCGAGGTCTACCCTGCCAATGTTTCTTCCTATGAGAAATTAAGAAAGGCAGGAGCAGATTTTGTTACTGTATTTCAGGAATCCTACAACAAAGAAGCCTTCGACTACTATCATCCCGCAGGGCATAAGAGAAGCTTTAACTATAGAATCGACACCCAAGAGCGCGCCCTTATGGCAGGCTTTAGGGGAGTGGGCTTTGGGGCTCTCTTTGGACTTTCTGATCCTATAGAAGATGCCTTTAAGCTTGCCATCCATGCCAAGGAAGTTCAAAGAAAATATCCTCAGGCAGAAATTGCAATCTCTCTTCCAAGGATTAGGCCAACCCACGGGGCGGATGATACTCTAGACTTTAATATCGTAGATGATAAGAAGTTCTTCCAAATCATGCTTGCAATTAGAATATTTCTGCCTTTTGCATCTATTACCCTTTCAACACGTGAGTCAAAGGACTTTAGGGACTTGGCTGTGAAATATGCTGCGACTAAAATCTCTGCATCAGTAGATACTTCTATAGGACACAGGTCAAAGAAAAGTGCTGATGAGGGAGATGAGCAGTTTGAGATTGACGATAGCCGTTCTACCGAACAAGCCTTTGAGGACCTCAAGAAAATCGGCATGACACCAGTCTTTACCGATTATATAAATTTATAGGAGAAGTATGGAAAATAAAAGAAAAATTCTAATACTAGTAACCATGTCCATGTTTGTAGCAATCGGAGTTGTTATCTCTCCTATCCTAAGGTTTGAGGGCTTCGCTCCTACAGCTCACTTTGTGAATATAGTTTGCTCAGTCTTTCTAGGACCCTGGTATAGCTTGCTAAACGGAATTATTACAGCTGCTATCCGCATGAGTCTTATGGGAATCCCTCCTCTTGCTATAACAGGACAAGTCTTTGGTGCCTTCTTGTCAGGCTTTCTTTACAGAAAGAGCAAGGGCTCAATCCTTGCCTGTGTAATTGGGGAGATTATAGGAACAGGAATTATTGGATCAATAGCCTCCTACCCAGTCATGGCCCTTCTTTGGGGCAAGGGAGATATAACCTGGTACTTCTACCTTCCAAGCTTTTTGATAGCTACACTTATAGGAGGTACGGTTGCCTTTATCTTCCTAAAAACCCTACAAAGAGCTAAGGCCCTCTACCCAATCCAAAAGAAATTAGGAGTTAATGTCTATGAAAAATCTAAATCAGATTTTGCTAAATAGGAAGAAGTTAAGAGATACTTCACCCCTAATCCATGCCATAACCAATCCCATAGCCATAACCATGGTGGCAAATGGGATTCTTGCAACTGGTGCTAAGGCGATTTGTGCAGCCCATCCTGATGAAGTTTCAGAAATTGTAAATATGTCCGAGGCCTTAAGCCTTAATTTGGGTAATATAACAAGTGAGAGAATGGTCGCTATGAGAAAGGCTAGCCAATGTGCTAGCAAGAAAAATATCCCCTTAGCCTTGGATGCTGTAGGAGTTGGAGCTTCCACCCTTCGTTTAACCTATGCCAGAGACCTTTTAGAAAAATATCATTTCGATTTGATAAAGGGAAATAGCTCTGAGATTAAGGCCCTTGCTGGAGAAAAAAGCGAGGCTTTGGGCATAGATGTAGGAAAGAAGGATGAGATAAGAGAAGGAAATATAGAAAGTCTCGCCCAAATAGGAAGAAGGCTAAGTGAAAAATATAATTCGACTATCCTAATTACTGGTAAGTCCGACCTTTTAGTAACTAGGGATAGGTATTTTGTAGTAAATAATGGAGTAGAGAATCTTTCCAAAATCACTGCTACAGGCTGTATGCTTACAGGAATAATTTCAAGCTTTATGGCTGTTACAGATTCCGTGGAGGCATCCCTTATGGGCCTTATCCTTCTTGAAGTTTCTTCTGAGATGGCAAATACCGATAGGCTAGGAACATTTCTTGTAAATCTCATGGATGAAATTTCTACGATAGAAGATGAAGTTATAAGTGGGAGAGCTGATATAAGAGAGGTAGAATTTTGACAAAACTTTATTTAGTAACAAATTCAGATAAATATGACGAAGAAGAATTCCTAAGAAGAGTAGAAGAGGCCCTAAGGGGCGGAGTAGACATCCTACAGCTTAGGGAAAAAGATAGACCTGATAGGGAAATTTTAGAACTAGGGAAAAAGGTTAAGGCTCTTTGTGATAAATACAAAGTCCCAATACTAATTGACGATAAGGCCCACCTGGCCTGGGCTCTGGGAGTAGGAGTCCATCTAGGTCAAGAAGACATGCCGGTAGATCTTGCAAGAAAGCTTCTAGGAAAAGACGCCCTAATCGGAGCTACTGCAAAGTCTGTCGAAGCTGCTCAAAAGGCGGAAGAGGACGGAGCGGACTATCTTGGAGTTGGGGCAATCTTTGATACCAAAACCCACGTCAAGACCAAAAGGACCAGTGTAGAAACATTTAAGGAAATAAAAAACAAGGTAGGCATAGATGTCTACGCCATAGGAGGACTCAATACCGAAAATATCGACGTCCTAAAATCTTCTGGGGCAGATGGTATATGCGTAGTAAGGGCCATAATGGATAGCCCAAATGTCTATGAGGATACGAAAAAGCTTAAGGAGAAAATGGAAGATATTTTAGGCTAGATAAATTAGCCTTTAGATATCCTTATTTAGCTTAAGTTTATCAATGAATTTATAGGATAGACTTAAAATAAAAATCGTCCCATTATTAGACTTTGACCTAGCTAATAATTGAGACGATTATTTTTCTTTATTAAATTTCTATAGATTTTATAAAAATTCTACTTCCTTTTCATCAACAACCTTACAAGGAACTCCAACTCTAGCTGCTTCTTTCACTTCACCAAATCCTTCGAGTCTATCTCTAAAGTAGAGAAATCTCTTAAGGTTAGCCATAGAAGCTGTAATATTGTAAAAGCTAACTCCCTTGTACTTATCTGGATTTTTGTCATAATCTGCCATTATTAAAGTACAATCCGGACACTTATCACTTACAAAAATTTCAATCTTTCCCATAATTATTCCTCCTATATCTCACATATCTAAAAGATACCCCATTTTCTTCCATAATATCAGATTCTCCGCTCAGGGACCAGTCCTCATCTTGGTCAAAATTATGAAGGAAGGTGTCGGCATCTTTCTTCTCATAAATCTTAGTAATGAAGGCCTCATCGCAATACTCTAGGAAGATTTCTACTATCTTCTCCCCGCCTATAACAAAAACTTCCTCAGACCTTTCCCTAACATAGGCTAAGACATCCTTGTAGTCGGTAAATACCCTCGCATCTTTTGCCTTATAATCCCTATTTCTAGAAAGGACTATATTTTCCCTATGAGGAAGGGCGCCTCCCATGGACTCATAGGTCTTTCTGCCCATGATACAGATATTTCCTAAAGTATAGGACTTAAAATGCTTAAGGTCCCTTCTTATATGAAAAAGCATTTTTCCATCCTTGCCGATGCCCCAATTCTTATCAACTGCCAAAATAATTTTCATATTAACTCCTTAGTCTTATTATATCATCTTAGACAAAAAAATATAGGCAAACATTATCTTTAAATTTGACTAAGTATTAGAAATTAGGTCTTGGAAATGTTTGATTTTGTAAGAAAGTGTTGACAAACTTTCTTTTTTCAGATATATTTGAATTAAAAGATGAAGAGAAAAGTGAGGAGATATTATGGCAAGAGAAATTTATCTAGGAGTAGATGGAGGAGGGACCAAGACTGCCTTTCTCTTGGATGTAGATGGGAAGCGTTTTGAGTCCAAGCAAATCACTATCCACCCCAAACAAGTTACAAAACAACAATTCTTTGAAATAATGAAGCTAGGAGTAGGAGATGTGTGTAGGAAAGCTGGTATAGATCCAGAAGAAATCCTCTACACTTTCGTTGCAGCTCCAGGTTACGGCCAGTACCCTGATACTGAAGCCTACATAGATGAAGGAATAAGAGAGGCTATTGGATCAGATAGATTTACGGTGGCTAACGACTGCGTAAATGGCTGGGCAGGAAGCCTTAATGCAAAGCCAGGTATAAATCTAGTCCTCGGTACAGGACAGATCGGCTACGGTGTAGATGAAGAGGGTAAGTCTATGAGATCTGGTGGCTGGGGACCACTTTTGGGAGATGAGGCGAGCGGATATTATATAGGCCTAAAGCTACTCAACCACTTTACCAAAATGAGCGACGGAAGAAGCGATAAGACTATCCTCTATGATATCATAAGAGAAAAACTGGACCTTAAGGATGATATGGAAATAATTGATAAGGCAGAGAAGATGAAAAGAGATGAGATAGCTTCCTTATCTAGAATATTTACCGAAGCCTTGGATAAAGAAGACCCATATTGCAAGGAGCTTCTGGATGAAATATCTAAGGAGGCCGCAGCTGTCATAGATTCAATAATAAAGGGGCTAAACTTCAAGGAAGAAGTAAAGGTGTCCTACTCTGGAGGAGTCTTCAACCTAGGAGATAGGCTCATTAAGAAAATAGAAGAAAAGTCTAAAAACAAAATAAAAATAGAAAAACCATACACGGACCCTTCCGAAGGAGCTTTGATTTTGGCAAAGGCTTATAGCAAATAAGATTAAAGGCATCAAGCAATTGATGTTAGACTGTAGAAAAAATCAAAATCACCCTTATTTCGACCGAACGGAGTGAGCGGAGAAATCTCTTACTACATTTGTTTCGCTCACACTAAACATATCACAAATTATTAGATATATATCTAGATTTTGGTTCTAGTGTTAAATGAGCAAGTTTTGGCACATTTAACTATTCGAGATAAGGCTAGGTTAACTATAAAAAATTTTAATTAAAGTTACTTTCTCTACCTTCTGGCATCAAGCGATTGGTGTCTTTTGTTTTATCTTATAAAAAGTAAGATTATATAAATAAGGACTTCGAGAATACAAGGAGAGATTTATGAAATTTGAATTTGACAAGATGCTTGAAAGACATGGCAAGGATGCTATAGCAGTCGACGGCCTTGGGACTGTGCCTGGGATGAGTCCAGATAAGCCTAAGGAGGGATTTGATGTAATTCCTATGTGGGTGGCTGATATGAACTTTGCGACAGCTCCCTCAATCCAAGAAGCTATAATAAAAAGGGCCAAGCACCCAGCCTTTGGCTACTTTGCTCCAACAGATGAGTATTATCAGGCTATAATTGACTGGCATAGGGACAGGAAAGGGATAGGCGATATTAAGAAAGAGCATATAGGATACGAAAATGGAGTCTTGGGCGGAGTAATTTCTGCTCTTAATGTATTTTGCTCAAGAGGAGACAAGGTCCTAGTTCATTCACCAACCTATATAGGCTTTACCAATTCGCTTACCAATAATGGCTATGAGATAATTCACTCTGACCTAATCAAGGACAAAGATGGAAGATGGGTCATGGACTATCAGAATATGGAAGAGCTAATAGTTAGGGAGAAAATATCTGCGACAATCATGTGTAACCCTCACAATCCAACAGGCAGGGTTTGGAGCAGTGAGGAGCTAAAAAAGGCCTGCCATATATTCGAAAAACATGATGTAAAGATAATTTCAGATGAAATCTGGTCTGATATAATCCTTGACGGAAATAGACAGACACCAACCCAAAGCGTAAGCGACTACGCCCACGAAAACACAGTTGCCCTATATGCTCCAAGTAAGACCTTCAATCTAGCAGGTCTTGTAGGATCCTATCACATCATTTACAACGGGTATCTGAGAAATAGGATAAACAAGGAATCCTCCCTCTCCCACTACAACAGCATGAACGTCCTATCTATGCACGGTCTAATAGGGGCTTATTCTAAAACGGGTCGTGAGTGGACAGATGAATTAAATCAAACTCTTACTCAAAATGTAAACTACGCTTGTGATTTCATAGAAGAAAACTTCAAGGGAATAACTGTAAACAAGCCTGAAGGAACCTACATGCTCTTTGTTGACTTCAGTAAATATTGTAAGGATAAGGGAGTAGACATAGGAGAAATCCTAAAAAGAGGATGGGACTGCGGAGTAGCCTGGCAAGATGGCAGAGCCTTTAATGGAAAATACGCTATAAGAATGAACCTAGCTCTCCCACTCGCCAAAGTTAAAGAGGCCTTCGCAAGGCTTAAGGAATATGTGATTTTTTAGCTTATAATTTTGAATTAAAATAAGACTAAACAGAGTTAAGTTATAAGAGTTGTTATTTCTCTAGGACATAACTCTGTTCTTGTTTTGCTTTAAATTATAAATTTCAAAAATAACTTGACAAGAGTAGGGGAAAGTTATATATTAAAATTAGTTAAAACGTTTTAATTGTGATGAGGAGTTGCTTATGGCTACTATAAAAGATGTTGCAGCTTTGGCTGGAGTTTCTATTACTACTGTTTCTATGGTGCTTAATAGGACTGATGACAAGATTTCTGCTAAGACTAAGGAGAAGGTTTTTCTTGCTGCGGATGAGTTAGGTTACAATGCCAATAAGATTGCGAGAGCTCTTGCTAGTAAGAAGAGCAATGTAATTATGGCGGTTATTCCTGATATTTCCAATCCCTTCTTTTCGGTTTTGGTCAAGTTTCTGACAAATTATTGTCTAGAATACAATTATTTTTTGTATATTCACAATTCAAATAACAAGTCCATATCCAAGAAGGACTTCAAAGCTCTTCTGGAAAATAATTACATAGCGGCCTGCCTTCTTGTGGATAGAAATGTTAAGGGCTTGGACGATGAGATAATAGAAAAGTACAATGTGGTCTTCCTAGATGAGGTTGATTTCTCAAATTCTAAGAAAAATATAGTCACAGGCAACAATGAGCTTGGTGGCATGCTTGCCATGAACTATCTCTTGGACAGAGGCTTTAGGAAAATTGGCATGCTTATAGGGCCAAGGTCTACTGCTAACTCTTCTAGGAGACTTTCTGGTGCTATAAAGGCTAGCATGAACCGTGATATTTATATCGACCCTAAAAATATTATCCATGGAGATTATTCATATGAAGGAGGATATGCAGCAGGAAAGTTTTTCCAAGATAGGCAAGTAGATGCAATATTTTCTTTCTCGGATATGAGCTCTTATGGACTCTTAAATTATTTTAGAGAAAACAAAATAAAGGTTCCGAGGGATATATCCCTAGTAAGTTATGATAATTTATTTTTAAATAAAATTGTAAGTCCAAGGCTTACATCGATTGACCAAAATCTTGAGCGTATTGCCAAAGAGGCCATAGATTTGGCTGATGATTTGATAAATAAGAGAAAGACAGACAGTAGGATAGAGGTTGAGCCGATACTTTTTGAAGGAGAAAGCGTGGGGAGGATTTATGAAAATAATTAATTTCGGATCTATCAATATTGATATATTCTTTGCGGTAGATCACATAGTTAGACCAGGTGAGACTATTAGTGCAAGATCTATAGAAAAAAGAGCAGGAGGTAAGGGGCTAAATCAATCGATAGCTCTGGCTAAAAACTCTGATTCTGTATATCATGTAGGAAATATCGGCATCGATGGCAAGTTTTTGGCAGAGTATTTGGAAAATGAGAAGATAAATACTGAGTTTGTGAGAGAAAGTAAAAGTCTTACAGGAAACGCCTTAATTCAAGTTGATGATAAGGGAGAAAATTCCATAGTTTTATACAAGGGAGCAAATTTCGACAACGACAAGGATTTTGTAGAGAGGGTATTTGACCATTTTGATGAAAACGATATATTGGTCTTACAAAATGAGATAAATATGATGGACTATATTATCGATAAGGCCTACGAGAAGGGCCTAAAGATAGTCTTAAACCCTTCACCAATCACAGAAGAGGTCAAGAAATTTGATTATAACAAGATCGATATGGTGGTTTTAAATGAACATGAGGCTAAAGCCATAAGTGGTAGGGAAGGAGCCTGCGATAATATAAGATATTTCAAAGAAACTTATCCAAAGCTTAAGCTAGTAATAACCTTGGGCAAGGAAGGGTCAATTTATATATCAGAGGAAGATACTATAAGACAAGAGGCCAAAAAGGTTAAGGCTGTTGATTCTACAGGGGCAGGAGATACCTTCACAGGATATTTTGTGGCGAATTTCTACCAAGGAAAGAAAGTTAAGGATTGTCTTGAGATTGCAACTTCAGCATCAGCTCTATCTGTTACCAAAAAGGGAGCAAGCGTTTCTATCCCAAGTCTTTCAGAAGTAGAGGAATTTATGAAGGAGTCACTATGAAACTAAAAGGAATTTTAAATAGCGATATAGCAAAGGGCCTTGCTGATTTGGGTCATATGGACCTTATAGCTGTGGGAGATTGTGGTCTTCCTATAGATAATGACAAGAAGATCGACCTTGCCCTAAAGCTTGGGGAGCCTAAGTTTATAGATGTACTTGAAGTCTTATTGGAAGATTTTTCTGTGGAGTATTATTACTTGGCAGAAGAGATAAAATCAGAAAACCCAGACCAAGAAAGGGCTATAGCCGAACTTCTCCCTGGGGTAGATAAGGAATATATAAGCCATGAAGACTTCAAGAAGAAGCTTAGGGAGACTAAATTTGTAATAAGGACAGGAGAAAACACCCCCTATTCCAATATTATTCTTCGAAGTAAAAATATCTTTTAGGAGCCTCTTATGAAAATTGAAATGAAAAATATATACAAGTCCTTCGGTAAAAACGATGTTTTGAAGGGGGTTGACTTTACTGTAGGCCCTGGCGAAATCCACGCCCTAGTAGGAGAAAACGGAGCCGGTAAGTCAACTCTTATGAATATCTTATCAGGAGTCCTTGAAAAAGATAAGGGTGATATATTAATAGACGGGAAGAAAGTCGACATAACAGATACTAATAAAGCTAAAGACTATGGTATAAGCTTTATCCACCAGGAGCTTTCTGACTGGCCAGAACTTAGCGTTATGGATAATATCTTTATGAACAACGAGCTAAGAAAGGGGATGTTTCTAGACAAGACTAAGATGAGAGAAAAAACCAAGAAGCTTCTTTCAAACTTCGATTTAGATATAGACCCAGACACTCCTGTTTCAAAACTTTCTGTTGGCCAAAGACAAATGATGGAAATAGCCAAGGCTAATCTCAATAAGGTTAATCTATTAATCCTGGATGAGCCAACCAGTGCACTTACTAATAACGAGATTGATAAGTTATTTAAGCTAATTAAGAAGCTTCGAGACGAGAATGTATCAATGATTTACATATCTCATAGGATGGAGGAGATATTTGCCTTAACTAATAAGATTACAGTTATGAGAGACGGAAAGTCTGTCGCTGTCATGAATACTAATGACAGTAGCGAGAAGGAAGTCGTATCCCATATGGTAGGAAGAGATATAGGTGACTTCTATCCTGATATGGATTCTGAAATATCTGATATGAAAATCGAACTTAAAAACTTCACTAGAGAAGGATTCTATAAGGATATAAATATAATGGCCAAAAAGGGAGAAGTTCTTGGTATCTCTGGCCTTATGGGAGCAGGAAGAAGCGAGATTATGAGATCGCTTTTCGGTCTTGATCCTAAAGATAGCGGAGAAGTCTATATCGATGGAAAAAAGGTAGATATAAATAGCCCTACCGATGCCATCAATAACAAAATTGGTTTTGTAACAGAAAACAGACAAGAAGAAGGTCTTATCCTTGATGAATCAATCAGAGAAAATATATCTTTACTAAACTTCGATAAGTTTTCAAATAAGACCTTTATCGATAGAGCCAAAGAAAAAGGATTATCAGACAGTTTAGTAGATAGTTTTAAGGTAAAAGCTCAGTCGAGTGAGAGTAAGCTAAGAGATTTATCCGGAGGGAACCAACAAAAGGTAGTGTTTGCCAAATGGTATGCAATCGATCCAGAAATCTTAATCTTGGATGAACCTACCAAGGGAGTAGATGTAGGAGCTAAGAGAGAAATCTACGATTTGATAAAGACTATGACCGAAAAGGGAGTTTCTGTAATACTTATCTCCAGTGACTTACCAGAGCTTTTGAGCATATCAAACAGGATATATGTAATCCACGAAGGAAAAGTACAGGGAGAAATACTAGCGAGGGATGCAGATCAAGAAAAGGTGATGACCCTTGCAACAGGAGGAAGATTATGAACAGTATAAAAAAACAATTTAAAGAAAATCAAAATCTGGGCACCATAGTTGCCTTGATTATCCTCATAGTTTTTGTAAGTGTCCTAAATCCTGCATTCTTGCAAGTAAACAACTTACTAAACTTGATGCGCCAGCTAATCATAAACGGCTTTATTGCCCTTGGTATGACCTTTGTAATCCTAACAGGGGGAATCGACCTATCAGTTGGATCAACACTCGCCCTTACATCGGCCATATTTGCAGGTCTTCTACAAGGCGGCATGCCAACAATTCTTGCAATACTTATAGCCCTAGGACTTGGACTAATCTTAGGTCTAGTAAATGGAATACTTATCACCAAGGGAAAACTTGCGCCATTTATAGTGACCCTTGCTACTATGACAATTTTTAGAGGACTTACCCTAGTCTATATGGACGGTAGGCCAATAGCAGGACCAAAGGATGACTTCGCCTTCCAATTTCTTGGCAAGGGACAATTCTTTGGTATACCTTTCCAAGCAATCCTCTTTATCATAGCCTATCTAATCTTATGGATTCTTCTTACTAAAACAAGCTACGGAAGAAAGATTTACGCTGTAGGTGGCAATGAGAAGGCAAGTTTTATATCAGGAATAAAAATTGACAAGGTCAAAATTTTAGTATATGTAATATCAGCACTAATGGCAGTCCTATCAGGTCTGGTTCTTACATCAAGGCTAAACTCAGCCCAACCGACAGCTGGATCTGCCTACGAGATGGATGCCATAGCAGCGGTTGTACTTGGAGGAGTAAGTATGACTGGAGGAAGTGGTTCTCTTACAGGAACCCTTATAGGAATTCTAATCTTGGGAGTATTAAACAACGGACTTAATTTATTAGGGGTATCAAGTTTCTACCAACAAATCGTAAAAGGTGTAGTAATACTAATAGCAGTCTTAATCGACAGAAAGAGAAACAAATAGGAGGAGAATATGCAAAAGGCAAAAAGACTATTATCAGTTTTATTAATTGCTATGTTCATGATTACAGGATGTAGCGTAGAAGGTCAAAACAACAAAGAAGAAAACAAAGAAAGTGGAGTAGAAGAAAAAGCCACTGAGACTAAAACTGATGGAGATATGAAAATAGGAGTTTCCCTATCAACCCTAAACAATCCATTTTTCGTATCAATCAGAGAAGGTGTAGAGGAAGCTGCAGGTAAAGAGGGAGTAGAGACTGTAATAACAGATGCTCAAAACGATTCATCAACCCAGAGCAACCAAGTCGAAGACCTCATCACTCAAGGAGTTGACCTAATAGTTATTAACCCAGTTGATTCAACAGCCATAGCTACGTCAGTTGAGAAGGCAAATGAAGCAAAGATTCCAGTAATCTGTGTCGATAGAGGCTCAGATCAAGGTGAACTTGTAAGCTTCATAGCAAGTAACAACGTAGAAGGTGGAAAGCTTGCTGGAGAATATATACTAGAGAAAGTAGGAGAAAACGCTGAAGTTATCCAACTTGAAGGAATTCCAGGAGCAAGCTCAACTCGTGAAAGAGGAGAAGGATTCGAAGAAGCTACAAATGGCAAAATCAACCTACTAGCTAGCCAAACAGCAAACTTTGATAGGGCAGAAGGAATGACAGTAATGGAAAACCTCCTCCAAGCTCACCCAGATGTAAAAGCAGTATTCTGCCAAAACGATGAAATGGCACTTGGAGCAAGCGAAGCTATAAAAGCAAGCGGCAAAGATGTAACTATTGTAGGATTTGATGGAAATGAAGATGCGATTAAGGCTGTAGAAGAAGGGAATCTATCAGCAACAGTAGCCCAAAAACCAAAAGAAATGGGTAGACTCGCAATCGAAACAGCAATCAAATATCTAAAAGGCGAAAAGGTAGAAGAAACAGTAGACTCACCACTAGAATTAATCAAGAAATAGAATAAAACCCCTAATAAAGAATATATTGGACAAAACAAGGAGCTTAAAAATGAAAAAATAAATTTTTAAGCTCCATTTTTAAAGGAGTATAAATGAAATTTTTCTTAGACACTGCAAATGTAGACGAAATAAAAAGAATAAACGATCTAGGCCTTTGCGATGGTGTAACCACTAATCCATCAATTATCAACAAAGAAGGAAGAGACTTTGAGGAAGTTGTAAAAGAAATCTGCCAAATCGTAGATGGGCCTGTTTCTGCTGAAGTTACAAGTTATGAATACGAACAAATGGTTGAAGAAGCAAGAAAGCTTGCCAAATGGGCTGATAACATCATTGTCAAAATTCCAATGACAGAAGAAGGCCTTAAGGCAATCAAGACCCTAAGCAAAGAAGGTATAAAAACTAACTGTACCCTCATATTTTCTCTATCCCAAGGAATCATGGCTATGAAGGCAGGAGCGACCTATATCTCTCCATTTATGGGAAGAGTAGATGATATGGGCGAATCAGGTAAAAAGCTAATAGAAAATTTAAGGAAAGTCATTGACATCTACGGTTATGACTCAGAAATAATTGCAGCAAGCATAAGACATAACAAGCACCTAGAAGAAGCAGCTCTAGCAGGGGCTCATATTGCTACCATTCCAGGCAAGCTTTTCGACAAACTCTGGATCCACCCACTTACCACGGCGGGAATCGAAGCCTTCAAGAAAGATTGGGAGGCCTTTGAAAATAGATAGGTCATTGGTCTTGTGTAAGTTTTCATAATAATTGGAAGCCTTTTCCATAAAGGCCTTTTATATTTCTTGGATAGTAAAATTAAGCTAGACACTTTTAAATGAAATAAAAATCCATTTATGATACATTTAAATTACGAGAAAAAACATTAAGGAGTATCAAAATGGCTTACAATCATCTTACCATAAAAGAGTTAATTTGGATAGAGCAATACTATAAATCTGGAGAAAAAGTTACAAATATAGAAAAATACTTATCAAGAGCAAGACAAACCATATATAATGTCATAAATTGGCTAAAAAAAGATTTAAGTATACAAGACTACCATTTTAACTACAGGAAAAATAAGTCTAAACGTGGATCCAAAACCAAACAATTAATCGGCAAAGGATATGATTATGTTCTTGATAAAGTAAATAAAGGATGGACTCCTGATGTAATAGTGGGCAGAGGAGAAATAAAACTATCTATGAGTTCAAGAACACTCTACAGAAGGTTCAAAGATGGAACTTTGGAAGCAAAACTTCTACCAATGAAGGAAAAGAAAAAAGAATGGTAGTGTTAAAAAAGGAGGAAAACAAGCCTTTAAAAGAAGCATCTATGATAGAAAAAAATACTATCCAAACTTTGCTACTGAATTTGGCCACTTTGAAGGGGATACAATAGTTGAGAAAGAAACCAAGGCAATAGTAACCCTAAAGCCAAAAAATAGGACAGCTAAAAGTATCGAAGAAAGATTAGATGAATGGTTAGCACAACTGCCAATAAAATTTGTAAAAACAATAACATTTGACTGTGGTAAAGAATTTTCAAATTGGAAAAATCTATGTAATAAATACGACATATCAATATTCTTTGCCGATCCAGGATGCCCAAGTCAAAGGGGTTAAATGAAAATTCAAATGGGTTATTAAGAAAAGATGGATTGGCAAATCAAACTGACTTTAGGCTAAAAAGTGAATAGGATATAGTTTCTGTAGCTAGTTACAGAAACTATATCCCATGAAAGTCTTTGAACTACAAAACACCGTTAGAAGAATTTATGAATTTAGTGTATTCTGTCTAGGTTAAATTGACAATTGAAAAAATATAAAAAAGAGTAATTTAGTATGAACTTCCCCTGTAAAATTTAGACCTTTGAGTTTTTCGTTGATTTTATCTGGGTGTATGAATCGTGTTAGTAGAAGTAAATGATACTTTTACTAACACGATTTTTTAGTAAAAAATAAGAAGTATTTAATCATTTACCTAACATTAATATTGATTCCAAAAATTAAGGAGATTAAATATTGTCTAGGGATTGTCAAATTTTTGTGTAACTATAACCTATAAATTTTGTAATTGTATCTGGCGAATCACATGTTTGTTCTATCATCATATATCAAATAGTTTTTACTCTTTAATAAATTTCAATAAACATTCAAAATCTATAATATTTGATTAGGGAAACTTATAAATTAAGTTTCTTGCAGGGAAGATATTTTATGTAAATGCTGTAACAATGATAGTTAAAGTGAAGTTTTGTGTTCTTTAAGCAAGTGTAATCACTATATGGGGTTGCAATAATATTAAATTAAAGCACCCTATATTACAAAAGTAAAAATACTTGACAAATGTAAAACAGTATCATATAGTAAATCTAAAGAAAGATATCTATATTTAGGAGGTAGACATGACATTATATGGTCAACTATTAGAAAGAGAAAAAGAAGGTAATCCAATAAAGGTTGGTGTTATTGGAGCAGGTCAGATGGGCAGAGGTATGGTTGCTCAAATTTCAACTATCCCAGGCATGATTGTAACAGGAATAAGTGATCTAAATATCGAGGCAGCACAAAAGGCTAAAGAAGCTTTTAATAAATCATCCAAAGAGAAAGTAGATATACTTACAACTAAGGATTTTAAGGAAGTTATTAATAGTGATGAAGTAGAAATTGTAGTTGAAGCGACAGGAGTTCCTGAAGTTGGAGCAAAGGTTTGTCTGGAGTGTTTATTAGCACACAAAAACGTTGTCTTATTAAATGTTGAAATAGATATAACAATTGGATCATTGATGCATAAATTATTTAAGTCTGCAGGCCTAGTATATACTGGCTCAGCTGGTGATGAACCTGCAGAAGTTGTGGCCCTATATGAATTTGCGAAGTCAATGGGAATGGAAGTACTAGTGGCTGGTAAAGGTAAGAATAACAAGCTAAAAGTTCATGCCAATCCTGATACCGCAAAAGAAGAAGCTGATTCAAAAAACATGAACGCTCATATGCTTGCAGCATTCCAAGACGGCACAAAAACTATGGCAGAAATGAATTTGTTATCAAATGCAATTGGATTTAAGCCAGATGTTGCAGGAATGCACGGAATTTCTGGGGATTTAGATTCTACAGTTGATCAATTGAAGCTTAAGGGTGAAGGCGGTGTACTCGATAACTATGGAGTTGTTGAGTATGTAGATGGATTAGCTCCAGGAGTATTTGTTATTGTTAAAGGACAGAATGAAGGAGTAAAAGAAGAATTAAATTATTTAATGAAAAAAGGTGATAGGGATAGACATATACTATATAGACCTTTCCATTTAGCTTCACTTGAAACACCTACAACAGTTGCTAAAGTAGCATTAAATAATGATACATCAATTGTTCCTTTTGGAAAACCAGTTTCTGATACTGTAGCTTTCACTAAGAAAGAAATTAAAAAAGGTGAAAGAATTGATGGAATTGGCGGTTACTGTGTTAGAGGGTTACTAGAAACTCACGATACATGTATAGAAGAAAGACATATACCTATAGGATTAATCGCAGGGGAAACCATAGCAAAAGAAGATATACCTGCAGATTCATTTTTGACACTAGATAATACTGAATTGGATACATCTACAACAGTTTATAAATTAAGAAAATTACAAGATGAATTTATAGGTTAAGCATGTTAAGAAATGTCGTCACTTTACTAATATTTATAGTTTTAATACAGAGAATTTTTGCTATATATCAATTTAGAAAATACGACAGTTTTATTAAGAAGCTAAAAGATAAATATTTGGGTAGAGAAGGATACTATCTGCTTATAAATAAAGCGGGTAGTATCTTCTCAAACCTTATCTTAATTATTGTAATAAACGATGAAGATATAATTAAGGAAGCATACATTTATAAAGGTAAATTTATATTTTCGGGTTTTAATCCTGTGGTTGATCTATTTAATGAGAATATATCAACATTAGATATAAAAAAAATTAGACCTTATAGCAAAAATCTCGAAACTTGTTTTAGAAAAATTAAAGAAGATTACGCCAATATTTAGGAGGGGAATTTGTTAATAAATTCAAAAGAAGCTTTGTTAAAAGCTAAATCAGAAAAGTTTGCTATAATTTCAGCTAATTTTATAGATAATAATTCTGCTAGGGTATTTGTTAAGACAGCAGAGGATAATAATCTTCCAATAATATTATCGTATGCGCAGTCACATGCGGATATATTATCTATAGAAGAAGCGGCATCGTTTGGTAAATATCTTGCGGAAAAATCTAAATCTCCAGTTATTTTACATTTAGACCATGGACAAGATATGGATACGGTTTTAAAAGCTATAGAATTAGGATTCAGTTCCGTAATGATAGATGCATCTAGCGAAACGTTTGAGAATAATATTAGAATAACTAAAGAAGTAGTCGAAAAGGCACATAAAAATGGCGTTACCGTCGAGGCAGAATTAGGACATGTAGGGGCTAATGATAAATCAGAAGCTGATAGTATAACAGATTCTGTGTATACCGAGGTTGATGATGTAATTGAATTTGTAGAAAGAACTAATGTGGATTCACTAGCTATATCTATAGGAACTGCACACGGTTTATATAAAGGGGTTCCTAAAATTAATTTTGAAAGATTGAAAGATATCGATGCTCTAGTAGATATACCTTTGGTTCTACATGGAGGTTCGTCATCTGGGGATGAAAATTTGAAGAAATGTGCTAAAAATGGTATTTCAAAAATAAATATTTATACAGACTTTATAAATGCTGCTTATAAAGCGATAGAAAACGGAAAATTTGATAATTATATTCAGATGAAAGAAGCAGCTGATTCAGCTATGAGAGACGTATTGATACATTATTTTAATGTCTTTGAAACTAAAACAATTTAACTTAAGGGAGAAAAAATGAGCAAAACAATTAGTAGACCGTTTTTTATATTTAATCCAAAATCTTATTTGTACGGCCAAGAACTTTATGACCTTGTAGTTACCGCCGAAGATTTAGCGGACATTTATAAAGATAAAATCTCAATACTTGTAACCGGTCCATTTGCAGATTTGGCAAATATGGTTAAATTGACAAATAATGCTATTATATCAGCTCAGCATATGGATCCTTTAGAGTTAGGTAGGGGAATGGGCTTCATAACAGCGGAATCATTAAGAAATATAGGAGTTAAAGCATGTTTCTTGAATCATGCGGAGCATCCTATGTCATTGGCTGAGCTATCAAAGGCTATAAATAGAGCTAGAGAAAATTGTATTGAAACTATAGTTTGTGCTGATAGTATCGAAGAAGCCAAGGCTATAGCTAAGCTTAATCCAGATGTTATTTTATGCGAGCCTACCGAACTTATAGGTACAGGAAAGGTAAGTGATGATTCTTATATAGAAAAAACAAATGAAGCAATTAGAGAAGTTAATTCAAATATCCTAGTAATGCAAGCAGCTGGTATTAGCACAGCTGATGACGTATATAGAACAATAAAATTAGGAGCTGATGGAACTGGATGTACAAGTGGAATAGTAAAAGCTGTTAATCCACGTGAAATGTTAAGAGAGATGGTGGAATCTTGCTTAAAAGCATACGAGGAGAGAAAATGACATTTTTAAAAACTCTAAAATTAAAATCTAGAGGTAGCGAACCTACTTTTATAAATATAACTGAAGAAGTTAAAAAAGCCATAGGAGAAAGTGGAATCTGTAATGGAATATGCGTTGTAGTAAGCCCTCATACCACATGCTCAGTGTTTTTTGAAGAATATGCCCATGATAAAAACGAAATTGGAGTAGAATCACTTCAAGAAGATTTGAATAATGTCCTAAAGAAAATTATTCCAGATCACACTAGTGCAGACTCTTATATATACCCTGGTGAAGAGCACTATAAAGCTGTTGAATCTTGGCCTAATGCGAATGATTATTTACCTAACGGTGATAGAACGGCCTTATGGAATGGAGATGCGCACCTAAAATCAACTATATTAGGATCGAGTGAAACATTTGTTGTAGAATCAGGAGAATTAGGAGTAGGCAAAACTGGGTATATATATTTTGTAGATTTCGATTCAACTAGATCTAGAGATAGAAAGTGCAAAGTAGTAGTAATAGGGGACTAGGATTACTTTTAGAGCATATAAGAAAACGTTATTTTGTATGGAGGATGTATGAAATATATAGAAATGTTTGGGACTAACTTTATAGGTCTATTCCAAGCTGGTGCAGATGTGTTCATGAGTTTTATGACTGGAATAATTCCTTTGTTAATAGTGTTATTAACATTTACAAATGCTGTTATAGCACTGATTGGTGCTGATAAGGTTGAAAAATGGGTGGTTAAAAGATCTAATAATATTTTCTTTAGATATACTTTAATGCCTATGCTTGCTGTTTTAATGCTAACTAATCCAATGTGCTATACTATGGGAAGGTTTTTAAAAGAAGAGTATAAGCCAGCTTTTTACGATGCAACTGTCAGCTTTGTTCATCCAGTTACAGGACTATTTCCATATGCCAATGCTGGTGAATTATTTGTTTTTTTAGGGATTGCAGATGGAGTGACAAAAGCC
This sequence comes from Peptoniphilaceae bacterium AM52-5BH, assembly GCA_027669155.1. Lineage (GTDB taxonomy): Bacteria > Bacillota > Clostridia > Tissierellales > Peptoniphilaceae > Anaerococcus. The sequence continues at coordinate 102,055 of JAQEDR010000005.1, forward strand.
GGTTATAATCAAGGTTCTTTGGCTGTAAGATATTTTATAGCTGGAATTATTGTGATTTTTATAAGAGGATTTGTTACTGAAAAAATAACAAAAATATTAACTTCTAAGAAACAAACATCAGCTACAAGGAGTGCATAGTATGAGCAAGTATAAATCTGTATTTATTAATAAAGGACAAGGTGGATGGGGAAGTGGATTTGTAGTTGCCCCAACAGATAAAAAAAATAAAATTGTTTCAGTCACAGGTGGGGGAATCCATCCTACAGCAGCGAGGATAGCTGAACTTACAGGAGCAGAAGCTCGTGATGGTTTTAGAGAGTCTGTACCGGATGAGGAAATAGCTTGTGTAATTATTGACTGCGGTGGAACTGCAAGGATAGGAGTCTACCCTATGAAGAATATTCTAACCGTAGATATTTTAGCATCAGCACCATCCGGACCTTTGTCTAAACACATCAACGAAAATAATTTCGTGTCAGGGGTAAGACCTAAAGATGTTGAATTAATTGATGACGATGATGAAAGATTTAGAAAAGATGAAGATAATATATTAAACAGTAGCAAGGAATTAAATGATAAAAATGAACCAAAGAATAATGAAGAGAAGATAGATGTCAGTGCTGCAGAACCTAGTAAGGATTCAATTATACTTAGATTTTCTAAGGGTATAGGCAAAGTTATGGGAGTATTCTATCAAGCTGGTAGAGATACTATAGAAACGGTTATCAAAAACATCCTTCCATTCATGGCTTTTATATCTATGTTGATAGGTATAATTAATTTTTCAGGTTTGGGTGATATTATTGCACATCTTATCGCTCCGTTATCTAATTCTATTTTAGGGTTTGTTATAATAGCTTTAATTGCAAGTTTACCATTCTTATCTCCTATTTTAGGTCCTGGTGCTGTTATAGCTCAGGTTGTTGGTGTACTAATTGGTTCGCAAATAGCGAGTGGTGCATTGCCGGTTGCATATGCATTACCAGCTTTATTCGCCATAAATGCTCAAGCAGGTATGGATTTCATACCAGTTGGATTGTCCTTAGGAGAAGCTGAATCCGAAACTGTTGAAGTAGGAGTCCCATCTATACTATATTCTAGATTAATCACTGGAGTATTATCGGTACTAATAGGTTGGCTGTTAAGTGTAGGAATGTATTGAAAGATATTTATAAATTGATAGAGCCTTCATGAAATAGGTTCTTTGTTAAGTCGAGTATGTAGATAAAAATCAAACAATTTATTTATCAGGGATAGGGTTTTCTATCTCTGATTTTGAATTAATAATAAACTTTAAAAATGAATGATATTATTAAATAAAAAATAAAGCAGTCAAGTCCACATGATATGTACCCTCTTTACTGGACAAACCAGTAAGGAGGGTATTTTTATGAAA
>JAQEDR010000050.1 GCA_027669155.1 Peptoniphilaceae bacterium AM52-5BH
CTCTATCAGTGGTAGAGGAGCATTGTATGGGCGAAGAAGCATAAGCGAAAGCACGTGTGGAGCGCATACAAGAGAGAATGCTGGCATGAGTAGCGAGAAGGGATGTGAGAATCATCCCCGTCGAAACCCTAAGGATTCCTGAGCAAGGCTCGTCCCCTCAGGGTAAGTCGGGACCTAAGGCGAGGCCGAAAGGCGTAGCCGATGGATAACAGGTTTAAATTCCTGTACCGCTTAAAGTCGCTATAGAGAAGTGATGACGCAAGAGGATAAGCTAAGCTAGCTGATGGATGCTAGTCTAAAAAGTAAGGCTTTCATGTAGGCAAATCCGCATGATATAAGGCTGAGCTTTGATAGGTATCGAAAACACAAGTAGAGAAGTAGCTGATTTCAAATTGCCAAGAAAAGTCACTATCAAGACCAAAGCGCCCGTACCAAAACCGACACAGGTAGGGAGGTAGAGAATACCAAGACGCGCGGAAGAACCTTTGTTAAGGAACTCGGCAAAATGTCCCCGTAACTTCGGGAGAAGGGGAGCCAGAGCGATCTGGCCACAGAAACCAGGCCCAAGCGACTGTTTACCAAAAACACAAGTTTCTGCAAAATCGAAAGATGAAGTATAGGAGCTGACACCTGCCCGGTGCTGGAAGGTTAAGGGGAAGGCTTAGCTAACGCGAAGGCTAGAACTTAAGCCCCAGTAAACGGCGGCCGTAACTATAACGGTCCTAAGGTAGCGAAATTCCTTGTCGGGTAAGTTCCGACCCGCACGAAAGGTGTAACGATTTGGGCACTGTCTCAACAAAGGATCCGGTGAAATTGTAGTAGTCGTGAAGATGCGACTTACCCACGCTAGGACGGAAAGACCCCGTGGAGCTTTACTGTAGGCTGATATTGGACTTTGAGATTAGACGTACAGGATAGTTGGGAGACTAAGAAACACGCACGCCAGTGTATGTGGAGTCACCCTTGGGATACCAACCCTCTAATATTAAAGTTCTAACGATGACCCTTGAATCAGGGCATCGGACATTGTCAGTTGGGCAGTTTGACTGGGGCGGTCGCCTCCCAAAAAGTAACGGAGGCGTTCAAAGGTTCGCTCAGAATGGACGGAAACCATTCGCAGAGTACAAAGGCAGAAGCGAGCTTAACTGCAAAACCTACAAGTTGCGCAGAGTAGAAATACGGACTTAGTGATCCGGTGGCACCGCATGGAAGGGCCATCGCTCAACGGATAAAAGCTACCCCGGGGATAACAGGCTTATCTCCCCCAAGAGTCCACATCGACGGGGAGGTTTGGCACCTCGATGTCGGCTCGTCTCATCCTGGGGCTGAAGTAGGTCCCAAGGGTTGGGCTGTTCGCCCATTAAAGAGGCACGCGAGCTGGGTTCAGAACGTCGTGAGACAGTTCGGTCCCTATCCAGCGTGGGCGTAAGAAATTTGAGAGGATCTGTCCCTAGTACGAGAGGACCGGGATGGACACACCTCTGGTGTACCAGTTGTTCCGCCAGGAGCATAGCTGGGTAGCTACGTGTGGAATTGATAAGTACTGAAAGCATCTAAGTACGAAGCAGGCCTCAAGATAAGATTTCTCAGAGTAGGTAAAGAAAATACCTTTGATAGGTCCAAGGTGTAAGTGCAGTAATGTATTAAGCTAATGGATACTAA
>JAQEDR010000051.1 GCA_027669155.1 Peptoniphilaceae bacterium AM52-5BH
TTTTAGTACCATAAATAGTGTAAGAAAGAAAGTAATTTCTATCTTGCACTATTTTTGTATAATGAAGATGTAGTATGACGAGGGGGTTTTAGGGTTAGAATATCCGTCACAAAAACTGTCAACTACCTCTTCATTATTCATATTCGGTTAAGCAGGTTGGGCAAAACGTCCGTGTCACGAGCTAAAATGAGTGTAATGGTGCAGGTAGAAACTACAAATTAAAAGAAAGAAGGTAATAAAATGATATCTATAGGAATAGATATAGCAAAAGAAAAGTTTACAGCCTGTGCACTAGAACAAGGCAGCAAAATCATATGGAAACCTTTTGATATTCATCTTAACAAAACAAAGATAGAGGAATTTCTAAAAAAACTAGATTCATTAAATGAAGAAGTCAAGATAGTTATGGAAGCAACAGGGAAATACCATCTTCCAATCCTCTATGAATTAAAAGACAAAGGATACTTTGTAACAGTAGTAAATCCTTTAAAAATGAAACAGTTTTGTCGAGTACTAAACTTTAGAAAATCAAAAAATGATAATATAGATGCCATACAAATAGCAGAATATGGCTTGATGTACTGGAAAGAATTACAAGAATACAAAGTAGATGCAGAAAGTTTCAGAGTCCTAAAAGAATTAAACAGATCCTATCAGCATTACATGGACTTAAGAATCAATCAAATCAACTTCATAGATCAAACAATAAGCCAAACATTTCCAGGAATAAAAAAACTAATTCCACACGCTTCAGGAGACTTTTCAAAAGACAAATTATTAGATTTCTTAGAAATATGGTGGCATAAAAACCTAGTATTAGAAAAACCAGAAGAAAAATTCATAGAAGATTTTAAAAATTGGGCAAAAGAAAAGAGATACCATCCTAATGCTGATAAAGCTAAATCCATATACAAGCTCGCAGAGGAAAGTATCTCAACTCAACCTTCTAGTAGCTCATATATAAAGATTAACATACAAGAAGGAATAGAATTGATCAAACATATAAATCAAATTCTACATACTATTTTATCACAAATGATAGAAATTGCCGAGCCCTTAGAAGAATATCAAGAAGCAAAGAAATTTTCAGGAATATCAGATAAATTAGCGGTACAAATCACAGCAGAATTTGGCGACTTATCAAAATTTAAAAATAAAAAAAGTTTAATATCCTTTGTAGGAATAGATTCGCCACCATATGAATCAGGGAACTTTAAAGCAGATCAAAGAAAAATAACAAAAAGAGGCAATACAATACTAAGAAAAGTAGGCTACCAAGCTATGAAATGCATGATGAGTGCTAAAAATCCAGAAAATGAAATATATCTGTATATGGTAAAAAAAGAAAAAGATGGAAAAGCTAAAAAAATATGTAAATTTGCAGGACTAAATAAATTCTTAAGAACATACTATGCAAAAGTTATGATGTCAAAACAAGAAAATAAGTGTTTAAAAGTAGCCTAGAATCAAGAATATAATAGTAAAAAACAAGCCGATAGTAACCGGTTTGTTTGTTGTGCTTAAATTTAAACTCTAATTAAAAAGGAGAAAAGCAAAATTAATTTTACTTTTCTCCTTGACTTTTGTTAGCAGGTTT
>JAQEDR010000052.1 GCA_027669155.1 Peptoniphilaceae bacterium AM52-5BH
CCTCGCAACCAGCTTGGAAGGCTGGGGCTCTACCACTGAGCTACACCCGCAAAGATGTAAAAGGTTGGTGGGGATGAGCGGATTCGAACCACTGAAAGCAAAGCTAACGGATTTACAGTCCGTCCCATTTGGCCAACTCTGGAACATCCCCACATATTAAATTATCCAAATTCTTATTGGAGCTGATGATAGGACTTGAACCTACAACCTATTGATTACAAATCAATTGCTCTACCAATTGAGCTACATCAGCATATTGGATCACTATTGCAATCCAAATGGCGACCTGGATGAGATTCGAACTCACGACCTCCGCCGTGACAGGGCGGCATTCTAACCAGCTGAACTACCAGGCCATAAACAAACTACTTATTGATAAGTAATTTATAGTAATATCTAATATTTATTAAATATTTTGGTGGAAGTAACAGGGCTCGAACCTGTGACCCCCTGCTTGTAAGGCAGATGCTCTCCCAACTGAGCTATACTTCCAAAAGTAGAATTAATCGTCAATTAATTCTATTTACTCATCGGCTTGCTGACAAAGTTACATAGTAACTTTGAAACGCCGCGATGTCTGACCTTCAATCAATTTGCTGCGCAAATTGTGATAGGTCATCATGGTGACCCTACCGAGATTCGAACTCGGGATACCACCGTGAAAGGGTGGTGTCTTAACCGCTTGACCATAGGGCCTTATATATAATAATAGTTATATTAAATTTATCTTATATTATTGAAGCTTCGCTTCAAGTGTCTTTGTCGGCTCCGTTAGCCAAATCAAAGATTTGGACTTCGCGACATTTGACCTACCATCGATTTGTTTCACAAATCGGGTTAGGATCAAGAACCGCTTGACCATAGGGCCATAATTGTTACAAATTATGTAATAATATAATATATAGTTTAAATGGTTGCGGGAGTAGGATTTGAACCTACGACCTTCGGGTTATGAGCCCGACGAGCTACCAAACTGCTCCATCCCGCGTTAATTATAGAGTAGTGGTATATGGTGCCGAGAATCGGAATCGAACCGATACGGTGTTTAACCACCGCAGGATTTTAAGTCCTGTGCGTCTGCCAGTTCCGCCACCCCGGCGCATCAATAATTGGCGCTCAGGGTGGGACTCGAACCCACAACCTACCGGTTAACAGCCGGGTGCTCCACCATTGAGCTACCTAAGCATCGCAGTGATTTAATTATAACATCAATCTAAATCACTGTCAATGTTTTTTTATCTAACTTGCTTAGATATTTGTTTAGCTACTTCCTAGTCTCCCGGGAGGTTGCCCTCCGAGTACCATCGGCGTTATGAGGCTTAACTTCTGTGTTCGGTATGGGAACAGGTGTATCCCTCATGCTATCGTAACTATATTGTTTAGCGGCTTCCTAGTCTCCCGGGAGGTTGCCCTCCGAGTACCATCGGCGTTGTTAGGCTTAACTTCTGTGTTCGGTATGGGAACAGGTGTATCCCTAGCGCTATCGCCACTACATTTTTTGAACCTTCTAAATAGCAATAAATATTTCCAGTCAAGATGTAAAGTTTAGTA
>JAQEDR010000053.1 GCA_027669155.1 Peptoniphilaceae bacterium AM52-5BH
TGATATGTACCCTCTTTACTGGACAAACCAGTAAGGAGGGTATTTTTATGAAATATAGTTATGAATTTAAAAAAGAATGCGTACAGTTGTACAGAGAAGGAAGATGGGCGGATACACCTGAAGGAGTTAAAGAAAAGAGATTTCATGACACAATTAAAGAATGGTTTAAGTTAGAAGAAAAGCATGGTCCAGAAATTTTAAAACATAGAAATAATATCGAGTGGACAACTGATGAAAAGCTAGAAGTGGTAAGCAAAGTATTAGCTGGAAACACAATAGGTTCTGTAGCAATTGAAATAGGAATTAATCGTGGACAACTTTATTCATGGGTTAACAAGTATAAAATTTATGGATATAATGGTCTTGTAAATAAAAAGAAAGGTCGTAAACCTAAGAATACAACCATGAAAAAAACGAATATCCATGAAGCAAAAAAACTTAATGAATCCGAAAGAGAAGAACTCATAAGATTGAGAGCAGAAAATGAATATATAAAGGCAGAAAATGAAATAATAAAAAAAGAAATCGCCTTGAGAGAAAAGAATTACGCTGCGCAACTCAAGGCGAAAAAGCAGCGATTGTCAAAAAACTCAAAGAAAAAGGCTACAGACTAAAATATCTTTTAATAGCTATCGATTTGCCAAAATCAACATACTACTTTGAAATTAATAAAGTTGATGCTGTTAAGATTAGAAATAAAAATATAGAAAATAAAATATCTGATATATTTAACAATCATAAAGGAAGATATGGTGTAAGAAGAGTATATAGGGAATTATTGAATCAAGGATATACAATAAATCATAAAAAAGTACAGAGAATAATGCATGAATTAAAACTATTTGGTAAAAGACCTAGAGAAAAATATCATTCATACAAAGGGAAAGTAGGAAAGATTGCTGATAATATAATAGACAGAAATTTTAAAGCTAATAAGCCATTACAAAAATGGAGTACTGATGTATCTCAATTTAACTTTTCATGGGGTAAATGCTACATTTCTCCAATACTTGATATGTATACAAATGAAATAATCTCTTATGACTTATCCTTAAGTCCTAATTTAGAGCAAATATCTAATATGCTAATGAAAGCATTTAACAAATTTCCAATACTAAATAACTTAATATTGCATTCAGATCAAGGTTGGCAATACCAACATAAATATTATATAAGTGAGCTCAAGAAGCATGGTATTATCCAATCAATGTCAAGAAAAGGTAATTGTTATGATAATTCAATTATGGAAACATTTTTTGGAAGATTAAAAAATGAAGTTTATTATGGTTACGAAAAGAGCTATAACTCTTTTGAAGAATTCTCGAAAGCAATAGAAAAATACATCTATTATTACAATAACGAAAGAATTCAGAAGAAAACAAAATGGATGCCACCTACAAAGTATAGGTTAGCATCCACTACAACTAATTAATTAAATATTGTGTCCAGTTTTATGGGTACACATCA
>JAQEDR010000054.1:0-275 GCA_027669155.1 Peptoniphilaceae bacterium AM52-5BH
AGAAAAGCAAAATTAATTTTACTTTTCTCCTTGACTTTTGTTAGCAGGTTTCTATGCCAAAATACACAAAAGAATTTAAAATTAAACTAGTAATGGAATACTTATCAGGTGAATCGGGTGGTCGAGAAATGGTAGCTAAAAAATATGATATTCCAGATGGAACTTTGAGAAATTGGATAAATAAATATAATTCAGGAGGCTTTAAGAACTTATCTAAAAAGTTAAAATACAATAAATACACTAGTGAATTTAAACTATCTGTAATACAATATAGG
>JAQEDR010000054.1:285-1462 GCA_027669155.1 Peptoniphilaceae bacterium AM52-5BH
AAATACACTAGTGAATTTAAACTATCTGTAATACAATATAGGCAAATCAATAATACTTCGCTTAGAGAGACTGCAAAGCACTTCAATCTTGTAAATGAATCTATGGTATGTAGATGGGAGAAAGCTTATCAACAACGCGGTCTATCTGGGCTAGAAGATAATAGAGGAAGGCATAGAAAAGATATGACCAAAGCAAATGAAAAGTCTAAAATTAATACTCCAATAAACGAAAGTGAGAGAGAAGAATTAATAAGACTAAGAGAAGAAAATAGGCTTCTCAAAATGAAGATAATATACGAAAAAAAGCTACAAGCCTTGCTTCTGGAAGAGGAAGCAGAAGCAAGGAAAAAACAAAGATAATCCTCATACTTCTAAAAGAATATTCTAAAAGCAAGATAAGTGAATGGTTAAATATAGCTAAATTACCAAAATCATCATACTATGAGTGGAAGAGCAAATTATCTAATCCAGTAGATAAAGACAAAAAAGTTAAAGATGAAATTAAAACCATAGTAGAAGCATCAAGAGGTAGATACGGATATAGAAGAGTAACCATGGTATTAAAAAATAAAGGATTCAATATCAACCATAAAAAAGTTTTAAGAATAATGAGAGAAGAATCCTGGCTATGCTCTAAATTCAAAACTAGATCAAGAAAATACTCTTCATACAAGGGACAAATAGGTAAAGTAGCAGACAATGTAGTAAACAGACAATTTAAAGCAGATAAACTAAATCAATTATGGCTAACAGATGTAACAGAATTTAGAATTAAAGGTCAAGAAAAGAAACTATACTTATCACCAATATTAGACATTTACAATAGCGAAATAATCAGTTATACACTAAGTAATCACCCAACAATAAACTTAACCAATGCTATGCTAGATAAAGCTTTAAGAAAAACAGAAAATACAAGCGAACTAATAATACATTCGGATCAAGGATTCCATTACCAACATGGTACTTGGACTAAAAAACTAGAAAAAATGAATATTAGGCAAAGTATGTCAAGAAAAGGGAATTGTCTAGACAATTCTCCAATGGAGAATTTCTTTGGGATACTAAAACAAGAAATGTTTTATGGAGAAGATTTTAAAAATTACGACCATTTGATAAGTGAAATTGAAAAATATATTAAATGGTACAATGAAGATAGGATTAAAACAAAATTAAA
>JAQEDR010000055.1 GCA_027669155.1 Peptoniphilaceae bacterium AM52-5BH
CTTTTTCCGTCTAGGAGTCCTGTGATTAGACCTGCTGCGAAGCTGTCTCCGCCTCCTACTCTGTCTACGATTCTTACGTCGTATTGTGGGGCTTGGTGGAAGTCTTTACCGTCATAGATTAAGGCTGACCAGCCGTTATCAGATGCTGAGTATGATTCTCTTAAAGATGATGCGATCATTTCAAAGCCGAATTCTTCTTTCATTTGTTTGAAGATCTCATGGTAGCCTTCTACGTCTAGTTTGCCGCTTGTTACGTCTAGGCCTTTTGGAGTGAAGCCTAGGCATAGGGATGCGTCTTCTTCGTTTCCTATGCAGACGTCTACGTATTGCATTAGATCTTTCATTACTTTTTGGGCTTCTTCTGGGCTCCAGAGTTTGGCTCTGTAGTTTAGGTCGATTGATATTTTGGCTCCTGCTTTTTTGGCTGCTTGCATGGCTTTTTTGGTGATTTCTGCACCTTCTTTTGATATTGCTGGGGTTATGCCTGATGTGTGGAACCATGCTGCGTTTTTGAAGATTTCGTCGAAGTCGAATTCGTCTGCTTTTGCTTCTGCTATGGCTGAGTTACTTCTGTCGTAGATTACTTTGGATGGTCTGGCTGATGCGCCTGTTTCTGAGTAGTAGATTCCTACTCTGTCTCCGCCTCTTACGATGTAGTCTGTGTTTACTCCGTATCTTCTTAGGGCGTTTACTGCGGCTTGGCCGATTTCGTGTTTTGGTAGTTTGGTTACGTAGTGGGCGTCGAAGCCGTAGTTTGCTAAAGATACTGCTACGTTTGCTTCTCCTCCTCCGTAGATTGCGTCAAATGTTTCTGCTTGAACGAATCTTTCGTATCCTGGTGTGGATAGTCTTAGCATTATTTCGCCTAGGGTTACTACTTTTTTTGTCATTATTTTCTTACCTCCGCTATTTTTTCTAGGTATTCTTTTGCTTTTTGGGTTATTTCTTCTTTGCTGCCTTTTACTAGGTTTGAGCCTGCTCCTACTGCTACTACGCCTGCTTTAAACCAGTCTTCTAGGTTGTCTAGGCTTACGCCACCTGTTGGCATGATTTGGAAGTGTGGGTATGGACCGTGGATTGCTTTTACGTAGGATGGGCCTGTTAGGGAGCCTGGGAATAGTTTTATGATGTCTACTCCGTATTTGTAGGCTTCTAGCATTTCGGCTGGTGTTACGCAGCCTGGCATGTATGGGATGTTGTAGATGTTACACATTTTAGCTACTTCTTTGTCAAATGATGGGCTTACTATGAATTTGGCTCCGTTCATTATGGCAAGTCTTGCTGTTGTTGGGTCTAGTACTGTTCCTGCTCCGAGTAGGGTGTCAGCTGGGAGTTCTTTTTGGATTCTTTGGAA
>JAQEDR010000056.1 GCA_027669155.1 Peptoniphilaceae bacterium AM52-5BH
TCCTTAGAAAGGAGGTGATCCAGCCGCACCTTCCGATACGGCTACCTTGTTACGACTTCACCCCAGTTACTGACCCTACCTTCGACTGCTGCTCCCTAATGGTTAGCTCACAGGCTTCGGGTATTGCCAACTTCCATGGTGTGACGGGCGGTGTGTACAAGACCCGGGAACGCATTCACCGCAGCATTCTGATCTGCGATTACTAGCAACTCCAACTTCATGCACTCGAGTTGCAGAGTGCAATCCGAACTGGGACAGGCTTTTTGAGTTTTGCTTAACTTCGCAGTCTCGCTTCCCTCTGTACCTGCCATTGTAGCACGTGTGTAGCCCAAGTCATAAAGGGCATGATGATTTGACGTCATCCCCACCTTCCTCCGGTTTGTCACCGGCAGTATTGCTAGAGTCCCCAACTTAATGATGGTAACTAACAATAGGGGTTGCGCTCGTTATGGGACTTAACCCAACATCTCACGACACGAGCTGACGACAACCATGCACCACCTGTATTACAGTCTTCCGAAGAAGTAAGTACGTATCTCTACATACCTCCGTAATATGTCAAGACTTGGTAAGGTTCTTCGCGTTGCGTCGAATTAAACCACATGCTCCGCTGCTTGTGCGGGTCCCCGTCAATTCCTTTGAGTTTCACACTTGCGTGCGTACTCCCCAGGCGGAGTGTTTATTGCGTTAGCTGCGGCACCCAGATTATTCCAGACACCTAACACTCATCGTTTACGGCGTGGACTACCAGGGTATCTAATCCTGTTTGCTACCCACGCTTTCGTACCTCAGCGTCAGTTTATGGCCAGAAAGTCGCCTTCGCCACCGGTATTCCTCCTAATATCTGCGCATTTCACCGCTACACTAGGAATTCCACTTTCCCTTCCATACCTCAAGATGAGCAGTTTTAAAAGCTTACTATAGTTGAGCTATAGGATTTCACTTCTAACTTGCTTATCCGCCTACGTACCCTTTACGCCCAATGATTCCGGACAACGCTCGGACCTTACGTATTACCGCGGCTGCTGGCACGTAATTAGCCGGTCCTTATTCGTATGGTACTGTCATTTTCTTCCCATACAAAAGATTTTTACAACCCGAAGGCCTTCTAAATCACGCGGCGTCGCTGCATCAGGGTTTCCCCCATTGTGCAAAATTCCCCACTGCTGCCTCCCGTAGGAGTCTGGGCCGTGTCTCAGTCCCAATGTGGCCGTACACTCTCTCAAGCCGGCTACTGATCGTTGCCTTGGTAGGCTGTTACCCCACCAACTAGCTAATCAGACGCGAGTCCATCTTACACCGATAAATCTTTGAT
>JAQEDR010000057.1 GCA_027669155.1 Peptoniphilaceae bacterium AM52-5BH
AAAACTAAATAGCAAAAAATATTTCCAGTCAAGAAAGAAAGGGCGCAAGGTGGATGCCTTGGCACATGAAGGCGAAGAAGGACGTAAGTGAACGAAAACTAGGGCAAGCTCACAAAAAGCATTGACCCCTAGGTCTCCGAATGGGGAAACCCGGCTGTGGAAGACACAGTCATTACTAAGTGAATACATAGCTTAGTAAAGCAAGACCCTGTGAACTGAAACATCTAAGTAACAGGAGGAAAAGAAAGAAAACTCGATTTTCCAAGTAGCGGCGAGCGAAAAGAAAAGAGCCTAATCCATTGAGGAATATCTAGTTAGTCGAATCATCTGGGAAGATGAACCAAAGAAAGTGAAAGTCTTGTAGACGAAAACTAAATAAACCAGGGAGGAAAGTAGCACCGGACACGAGGAATCCGTTGTGAAGATAGGGGGACCATCCCCTAAGGCTAAATACTAACATGTGACCGATAGCGAACAAGTACCGTGAGGGAAAGGTGAAAAGAACCCCGAAAGGGGAGTGAAACAGAACCTGAAACCTAGTGCCTACAAGCAGACAGAGGGCAACAGCCTGATGTCGTACCTTTTGTAGAATGGGCCAGCGAGTTATTGTAATAAGCAAGGTTAAATCTTTAAGAGATGAAGCCAAAGCGAAAGCGAGTCTTAATAGGGCGAAAAGTTTGTTGCAATAGACCCGAAACCGGGTGATCTATCCATGGTCAGAGTGAAGGTGAAGTAAAATTCACTGGAGGCTCGAACCGGGTACGGTTTAAAACGTATCGGATGAACTGTGGATAGGGGCGAAAAACCAAACGAACTCGGATATAGCTGGTTCTCCTCGAAATAGCTTTAGGGCTAGCCTTTGATTAAGATTTAAGGAGGTAGAGCACTGAATGGTCTAGGGCGGCTTACCGTACCAAAACCTATCAAACTCCGAATGCCAAAAAATCAGATCAAGGAGTCAGACTTAGAGGGATAAGCTTCTAAGTCGAAAGGGAAACAGCCCAGACCGACAGCTAAGGTCCCAAAATCTGGATTAAGTGGAAAAGGATGTGAACCTACTAAGACAACCAGGACGTTGGCTTAGAAGCAGCCATGCATTTAAAGAATGCGTAATAGCTCACTGGTCAAGTGGGTTTGCGCCGAAAATGAACGGGGCTAAAATCCAGTACCGAAGCTTCGGATTGATAGAG
>JAQEDR010000058.1 GCA_027669155.1 Peptoniphilaceae bacterium AM52-5BH
AATAGGGGCGTGCCGGTATTTGCGCCTTATAGGCGCTGTGCAAACTACCAGCTTAGCTGGTAGTTTTGGTTTGCTTTGTGATAGTATTGGATTTGTGTATAATTAGTAATATTCTAACACTTACATAATAGAATAATTTTCTAATTATCGGGATTAGCTTTATTGCATTTTCGGAACAAATTCTATTTTTAAATCCATCCCTAGACCTTCGGCTAATCTTTTGAGTAGGTTAATGGTAGGATTCCTAGTGCCATTTTCCAATTTACTAATATCAGCTTGATCTATTCCTGTTTTTTTCGCTAATTCTTCTTGAGTCAAATTTTGTAATTTTCTAGCATCTAGCATAGCCTTAATTATATCAAGCTCTGGGCTTATCTTTTTATATTCTTCTTTGAATTCCTCATCTTTTAATTGTTCTTCCAAGTATTTATCAAATGTTTTCATATTGTTCCCTCTCAATAAATCTTTTCCTATACTTCTTTGCTTTTTCTATTTGATTTTTCGGAGTTTTTTGGGTCTTTTTTACAAATCCATTAGTTAAGATTATCTTCTTATCATAATAGAAAAAATATAGTACTCTTGTTATATCACTTCCAACTTTGCCTCTTAGTTCAAAAATCCCATCGTCAATATGTTTGCTATAGGGCGATCTAAGTTCATTTCCATAATCTTGGAGTAAAGAAATTATACCCACGAGCTTAGCCCTAGACTTCTTTGGTAAGCTATTTAAAAATTCTTCTACTGGTATTCTTCCATTTTCAGTCTCATAAAATAAAACTTCGAAATTATCCATCATATCTCCTTAATTTTATTTTATGTTATATATACCATATTGTCAACAAAATAATTTCTTTGTAAAGATTATATAATAATAAGAATAATAAGCATTGTTAGATAAAATTTAGCTTAGATATTATAGTCAATAACCAAAACTACCAGCTTAGCTGGTAGTTTGCACAGCGCCTATAAGGCGCAAA
>JAQEDR010000059.1 GCA_027669155.1 Peptoniphilaceae bacterium AM52-5BH
CAAGTATACGTACTAACAAAAGAAGAAGGTGGACGTCACACACCATTCTTCAGTGGATATAGACCACAATTCTTCTTTAGAACAACAGACGTAACAGGAGATATCGAACTAGAAGAAGGCGTAGAAATGGTAATGCCAGGAGACAACGCAACATTCAAGATCACCCTCCAAAAACCAATCGCTCTAGAAGAAGGACTAAGATTCGCTGTACGTGAAGGTGGAAGAACAGTAGCATCTGGAGTTGTTACAAAGGTTATTAAATAATCAACGAAATAGGATTAAAATATCTTTGAAAAAATAAATTAAGAGGCAAGCTTTCGGGCTTGTCTTTTTTTGTGGAGTTTTTTCATATACTATCAAAGTATTAATATCATATTACTAACTTTTATTTTTTTAGAGAGATCTATTATTTAAATAATCTGTAATCCTATATTAAAATATATCTTGATTTGAACCGAATCAAAAAGTCAAAGTAGTAATCGATTAATTATAATAAAATGGTCTACTAGAGATAAAAAGATATGACCATGTTAAAAGATTCTATATTATTTAATTTATAAATTTAATGATACGGCTTTAAAAATATCATTTAAATGTAGAACTTTCTAGTTTCTTAGGAAAAATTATAATATCAAGCAAATTAATTGGAAAGATAAAGTCATGAATCTTAAATCTCATGGTTTATAGATAAAAAAAGAAGAAGAAAAAACTAAGGTGGAATAGACTTAATATATAGATTTATAATTGGAGGATAATTAAAAAATTGTATAAACCATTTCTCATGATTTCAACTAGACTATTACATTTAATAGATGGTTGTTTTTTATTTGATGAATTGCAAATAATATCGCGACACCTAAAGCAAACTAAGTT
>JAQEDR010000006.1:0-42515 GCA_027669155.1 Peptoniphilaceae bacterium AM52-5BH
CTGAAGAATGGTGTGTGACGTCCACCTTCTTCTTTTGTTAGTACGTATACTTGGCCTTCGAATTCTGTGTGTGGGTTTACAGAACCTGGTTTTGCTAGTACTTGTCCTCTTGAGATTTGATCTCTTGTTATTCCTCTTAGTAGAAGTCCTACGTTATCTCCAGATTCTGCTTGGTCTAGTGATTTGTGGAACATTTCTACTCCAGTTACTACTGTTTCTTTTGTAGCTTCTGTTAGTCCTACGATTTCTACTGTATCACCAACTTTTAGTGTTCCTCTTTCAACTCTTCCTGTTGCTACTGTTCCACGTCCTGAGATTGTCATTACGTCTTCTACTGGCATTAGGAATGGTTGGTCGTTGTCTCTTTCTGGGATGTCGAAGTATTCGTCTACTTGTGCCATTAGGTCAAGGATTTTGTCTGACCATGGGCCTTCTCCACCTTCTTCTAGTGATTTAAGAGCAGATCCAACTACTACTGGAGCGTTGTCTCCGTCGAAGTCGTATTCTGAAAGTAGGTCTCTGATTTCCATTTCTACTAATTCGATTAGTTCTGGATCGTCTACTTGGTCTTCTTTGTTTAGGAATACTGCGATTTTTGGAACGCCTACTTGTCTTGCTAGTAGGATGTGTTCTCTTGTTTGTGGCATTGGACCGTCTGCTGCAGATACTACGATGATTGCACCATCCATTTGTGCTGCACCTGTGATCATGTTTTTAACGTAGTCAGCGTGGCCTGGAGCGTCGATGTGAGCGTAGTGTCTGTTTTCTGTTTCGTATTCTACTACAGAAGTGTTGATTGTGATTCCACGTTCTCTTTCTTCTGGAGCTTTATCGATGTGTTCGTAGTCTACGTATTCACCTGTACCGTATTTTTTGTTTAGGGCTTGAGTGATTGCTGCTGTTGTTGTTGTTTTACCGTGGTCTACGTGGCCGATTGTACCAATATTAATATGTGGTTTGCTTCTTTCAAATGTTTGTTTGCTCATTATATTCTCCTATATTAATTATTTATCTAATACTTGTTCTTTAACTGATTCTGGAACTTGTGCATAGTGGTCGAATTGCATTGAATATGTCGCTCTACCTTGAGTTTTACTTCTTAGGTCTGTCGCATATCCAAACATTTCTGATAGTGGAATAAATGCATCAAGTACGTGAATTCCATCTTTTGGATTCATTCCATCAATCTTACCTCTTCTTGATGAAACATCTCCCATTACATCTCCAAGATATTCATCTGGTGTTGTAATTTCAACTTTTTCAAGTGGTTCTAGTAGAATTGGACCTGCTTTTTGAACAGCGTTCTTGAAGCCCATGCTTCCTGCAACGTGGAAGGCAACTTCTGATGAGTCGACTTCGTGGTAAGAACCATCTACTAGGATTACATGGATATCTACCATTGGGTATCCACCGAGGATTCCGCTTGCTGCAGCTTCTCTTACACCTGCCTCAACTGGCTTGATGTATTCTTTTGGTACTGCACCACCGACAATCTTAGATTCGAATGTAATTCCAGCACCTTCTTCTCCTGGCATAACTTGAAGAATAACATCACCGTATTGTCCTGAACCACCGGATTGTCTAACGAACTTACCTTGTGCTTCTGCTTCTTTAGTGATTGATTCTCTGTATGCTACTTGTGGGTTACCGATATTAGCTTCTACTTTGAATTCTCTTAAGAGTCTGTCTACGATTACTTCAAGGTGAAGCTCACCCATTCCGGAGATGATTGTTTGACCTGTTTCTTCATCAGATCTTGTTTGGAAGGTTGGATCTTCTTCAGCAAGTTTTTGAAGTCCTACGATCATCTTATCTTGACTTGCTCTAGTTTTTGGCTCGATAGCAACTGAGATTACTGGGTCTGGGAATTCCATGTTTTCAAGAATAATTGGGTTATCTTGGTCACATAGGGAATCTCCTGTTGTTGTATCTTTTAGTCCTAGTAGGGCTACGATATCTCCAGAAAATCCTGTTTCAATTTCTTCTTGCTTGTTGGAGTGCATTTGCATGATACGTCCAACTCTTTCTCTCTTGCCTTTTGTAGCATTATATACATAAGAACCTGATTCGATTGTACCTGAGTAGATTCTTACATAGATTAGCTTACCTACGTATGGGTCTGTTACAACCTTAAATGCAAGTGCAGATAATGGTTCGTTATCTCCAGGTTTTCTTTCTAGTACGATAGAATCATCTTTAGGATCTGTACCATCGATTGCTGGAACGTCTTCTGGACTTGGCATGTAAGCTACGATTGCATCAAGGAGCGCTTGTACACCCTTGTTTTTGTAAGCTGATCCGCATAGACATGGGAATATCTTCTTATCGATTGTTCCCTTTCTTATTGCAGCATTGATCTCTTCTTCAGTAACTTCTTCTCCTTCAAGGTATTTCATCATGATGTTATCATCAATTTCTGAAAGTTCTTCAAGAAGATTAGCTCTGTATTCTTCAGCTTGGTCAACAAGTTCAGCTGGGATTTCACCCTTGATTGGGTGAGCTCCTAAGTCTTCTGTGTTGTATGTTACAGATTCCATTGTTACAAGATCAACTACTCCTTCGAATTGTTGTTCTGCACCTATTGGAATTTCTATTGGAACTGCGTTTGCTTTAAGTTTATCTTTGATTGTATCAACAGCCATGAAGAAGTCAGCACCTGTAGCATCCATCTTGTTAATGAAACAAAATCTTGGGATGTCGTACTTATCAGCTTGTCTCCAAACTGTTTCTGATTGTGGTTCTACACCGCTTTTAGCATCGAATAGTGCAACAGCACCATCTAGTACCCTTAGTGATCTTTCTACTTCTACAGTAAAGTCCACGTGGCCTGGGGTATCTATGATGTTGATTCTGTGATCATTCCAATAACATGTTGTAGCTGCAGATCCTATTGTAATTCCACGTTCCTTTTCTTGCTCCATGGAGTCCATTACTGCAGTACCATCATGTGTATCACCGATTTTATAGATCTTACCGGTATAGTATAACATTCTTTCTGTTACAGTTGTCTTACCAGCATCTATGTGGGCCATGATACCTATGTTTCTGGTGTCCTTTAATGAGACGTCTCTTTTCATTTGTCCCCCTATTTCTAGTATCTATAGTGTGCGAAAGCTTTGTTTGCTTCAGCTGCTCTGTGCATTTCTTCTTTTCTTCTTACAGCTGCACCAGCGTTGTTTGAAGCATCTAGGATTTCCTTAGATAGTCTTTCCACCATAGTTTTTTCACCACGAGCTCTTGAGAAGTCTACGAGCCATCTAAGAGCTAGTGTTTGTCTTCTTTCTGGTCTAACTTCCATTGGTACTTGGTAGTTGGCACCACCAATTCTTCTGGCTTTTACTTCTAGTGTTGGCATTATATTTTCCATAGCTTGATAGAATACTTCTAGTGCATCGTTGCCAGTTTGTTCTGCAATGATGTCAAAAGCATCATAAACTATTTTTGTAGCAAGGCCTTTCTTACCATCTAACATTACGTTATTGATTAGCTTAGTTACAACTCTATCGTTGTACTTAGCGTCAGGCATTACCTCTCTTTTTGGTATATGTCCTTTTCTTGACACTTTTCTTCCCTCCTTTACCAATTACGTGTAATATCTTGAGTACTCGACAAATTCTTGCCGTCAGTGTGCACATATACCTTGTATATAAATAGGTACATTATGCACTTATTTTGCTAAATATTAAGCTTTTTTAGCTCCGTATTTAGATCTTCCTTGTTTTCTTCCGTCTACTCCTGC
The DNA here is from genome assembly GCA_027669155.1 of Peptoniphilaceae bacterium AM52-5BH. GTDB lineage: Bacteria > Bacillota > Clostridia > Tissierellales > Peptoniphilaceae > Anaerococcus. The sequence goes on from JAQEDR010000006.1 coordinate 3,740, forward strand.
TGTATCTAGAGTACCTCTAATGATGTGGTATCTAACACCTGGAAGGTCTTTTACTCTTCCACCTCTGATCAATACAACACTGTGTTCTTGAAGATTGTGTCCAATTCCTGGAATGTAAGATAGTACTTCAGCTCCGTTTGTAAGTCTAACTCTGGCGATCTTTCTTAGCGCTGAGTTTGGCTTTTTAGGTGTTACAGTTCTTACAGATGTACAAACCCCACGTTTTTGTGGTGATTGGTTTGGTGTAATTCTACTTTTAAGTGTGTTGTAGTTGTAACCTAGAGCTGGTGTATCTGATTTAGATTTTTCGCTCTTTCTACCTTTTCTAACAAGTTGATTAATTGTAGGCATAATGCACCTCCTTTTCTTTTATAATTTAAATAATTGGCAATCTATGCCAATCCTTCAATATTCTACACGTCTAATCCTTTTTTGTCAAGTAAAATCCTTGTTTTTCTTGACTTTCACGATCATTTTAATATTAGAAATAGTTATATATAAAATTTTAACTCTTCTCTATCGAACAGGAAATAATGAATGGTCAGTATAATTTACCTCTTATAATATTTAGAAATTGAACTTTCGTTTATATTTAATGAAAAATAATAGAGAAAGCCTTGCTTAGAACATGTCTAAGGCTTTAAGTGCTTTCTCCTATTAAGATAGAAAAGATAAGTATTTTAGAATTATGAAGTCAATCACTACATAAAATTGTGAAATTGGCGATATTTTCATCCTTTGATTGAAGTCATATACCTCGTGAGTTACAAAGGAAACATTGTAGTCAGATAAGTGGGATATGGTATTGTTGGATAGTTTGGTGATAGAAGCTATAGTTACACCTTCCTTGAGAGAATTTACAAAATTAATCAACTTTTCATTTTCCCCACTGAAAGAAATAACAAAGAGGACATCCCCTTCTTTTATAAGGTTTTTATATCTATCATAGTCAGATTCCTGGTCTAGGATATTTACGATCTTACCAACATTTAAGAAATTTCTCTTAAGCTCCTCTGCTACATTTAGCTGAGTGTAGCCATTTCCAATGACAAATACATCTTTTGCTTCATTTAATTTCTTAAATAGTCCATCTAGATTTAGGGAAGTCATCATGGTCATAGTTAGGTTTATGTCGTTTTTAGTATATTCTATTTCATTATCATCAAAGCTGGAATTCTTATCTTCTTCGCTCCATTTGATAAGATATTTTAGCTCACTATAACCATCTAGGCCAAGCTTTTTAGTAAAAGTCATTATGGAACTAGTGCTAAGACCTAACTGATCTGCCATTTGATTTATATTTAATTCGTTAGCTTCACTTTTATTTTGAATGATATAGGAATATATTCTAAGATCATTATTATTGAGTTTAGAATAATTTTCCCTAACCAAGTTCATCAATATCATTGCTTTCCCTTTCTAGAAATTCTATAAAAAACTTCTCTAGTTCTATTATATAGGGGCTTATAAGTCTAACTTCTCTTTCTTCTTCTGCAAGGAAGATGTTGTAATCACTCTTTGTCATCGATTTGTATTCGCTTCCTACTATTAGTTTGGTGCAAGGGATGGACGCTATTTGAAACATTAACTCTTCGCTTCGTGCATCTTCGGAGAAATCCACAATCACTACCAGGCTATCTTCTAGCATTTCCCTGTCGAAGGCCACAATCTCCTTAGCCCCAGCATATGTTTCCGATAAGATACCCACATCAAAGAGGAGTCTCTTGATCGAATCCTTTATTATATCTTCGTAGGCTCCATTGCCGTAGATAAAGGCACGTTTAACTTTTGCAAGCTTCTTATAAATCAGATCCTTTTTCGCATCGAAACTTGTTGCGGAACTTGTCACAATATCTACCTTATCATTTAAGATATAGTATTTGAGGTCGTTGTAACCATTAAAACCAAGCTTTTTGGCAAATCTTAGGACAGAGGTCCTCGATGTGTAGCAGATACTTGCAAATTCGTTGATTGTAAGGTTGTAATTAAGGCCATTTTTTATAATTTCATTTGCAATCACATAGTCTGTCTGTGTAAATTTGTTTTCATTTTCTCTGATAAGTTTTTCTAAACTGATAGTATCACCTCACTAAAAAAATCTCTACTAAGCATATTATACGCTAAGTAGAGATTTTTCTTATATAACTAGGTTTTTCTTTTATTAGTTAAGTTCTGGCCAGAAGTCCTTGTTTGCTTCGATTAGATCATCAAGAAGTTCTTTAGCAACTTTCGCACTTGGTACTGTAGCTGAAAGTGTTAGTGCTTGCCACATCTTTAGGTAGCTTCCTTCAATCCAGGCTTCAACCACAAGTTTTTCTACAGATACTTGTTGTTCCATAAGTCCTTTTTGGAATTGTGGAATTGCACCTTGGTTGATTCTTTCGATTCCGTTTTTACCTACTAGACATGGGATTTCTACCATTGCTGTTGGGTCAAAGTTTGAAATTGCTCCATTGTTTTCAACTATAAGAAGGAATCTTTCCTTTGTATTTTCTGCAAGCGCAATAGCAAGGTCTACGATGTAGGTTGCGTGTGCATCAAGTTCGATTTCAACTCCTTCTGCTGTTCCCTTATCAATGATATTTTGGCAGAATCCAAATACTTCTTTTTCTCTTCCTTCACGAACTTCGTCAACTCTTGTGTGCTTTGGATCAGTATGTTCCATTACGAAGTCTGGGTAGAAGTAGTATTTTAGGTAAGTGTTTGGAATTGTATCTGGGTCTAGGGCATAAACATCTTTTGCCTTTGTGAATGTTTCAACCCATGATGGATCTAAGTGTTGGGCTGTTCCTATACCATCTGCAAAGCCGTTAACTGAAACGTGTTCTTTGATTTGTGGCATTAGGTCATTTCCTTCCTTATCAGAGATAGCTGTAAACCAACCGAAGTGGTTTAGACCGTAATAAGAGAAGTCAAGCTCTTGCCATTCTTTTAGTCCAACCATGTCTGCCATCTTGTACATTAGGTCAATTGGCATGTCACAGATGTTTATAATCTTAGAGTTTGGTCTTAGTCTTCTAGTAGCTTCTGCTACGATTGCTGCTGGGTTTGAGTAGTTTAGCATCCAAGCTTCTGGAGAGTATTTTTCCATGTAATCTAGGATTTCAAGTACTCCACCGATTGAACGCATACCATAGCTCATTCCACCTGGTCCACATGTTTCTTGTCCGATACATCCATGTTTTAATGGAACTTTCTCGTCCCTATCACGCATCTCATATTTACCAACTCTTAGTTGTGCTAGAACAAAGTCAACATCTGTAAATCCTTCTTCAGGATCTGTAGTGTAGACAAAGTTGATTTCTGGGTGTCTTTCTTTTAGTAAGATTTCTAGTGCCTTACCGATAACGCCTTGTCTGTCTGCATCATTATCGTAAAGTTTGATAGATCTAATTGGGAATCTATCAAGGTTATCTAGAAGCATTCCGATAATTCCTGGTGTAAATGTTGAACCACCACCAGCTACAACAATTGAATATTTTTGTGTCATAATTAACTCCTTTTATATTAATTCTTTTCTTAATTGATTAACTTTTCTAATCTAATAATTCGCCAAAGGCGTCTGCTACATATTGGATATCCATTCCTACTATAACGTGAACTGAATTTCCGCTCTTGGCAGTACCATAAGTTCCAATTTCCCTAAAGTATGAATCATCTGCAACCTTTGAAGGATCATTGACATTTACCCTAAGTCTTGTTACACAGTTGGTAAAGTCCTTTATGTTTTCGGCTCCACCTAATCCAGCAAGGATTTCATCAGCCATAACTTCAAACTTATCAGCAGATTTTACAATTTTTCCTTCAGTTCCTTCTTCCTTCTTCTTAGCCTTGTAGTCCTTCTTTGTGTAGAGTTTTGTTGAATCCTCTGCAGTTGTCCTACCTGGTGTCTTGAAGTCAAACTTTGTTATTAGGAAGGTAAATACTAAATACCATACTACTATTGCAACAAGTCCAATCACAAGCATTATGAGATAAGTTTTCCAATGGTTAGCCGCAAGAGGTATCCAGTTTAAGGAAGCCATCTCTATAGCTCCTCCAGAGAATATTCCTACTACACCGAAGATATTCATTGCAGTTGCAAGCAAGGAAGAAAGTATTGCGTGAACTACGAATAGTTGTGGTGCTATAAATAGGAAAGTAAACTCGATTGGTTCTGTAACTCCACTTAATACAGCTGTTAGAACAACTGGAATCATAAGACCTGCAATCTTTTTCTTATTTTCAGGAAGAGCAGTCTTGTAAAATGCAAGACCTACACCAACACATCCAAAAATCTTAGACCAACCTGTAGCTGTAAGTTGAGCATAAGGTGCTAATTCTTTAAGTGGCGCTGCACTAGCCGCAATTTCTGGCAGGCTCTGAGCCCAGGTAGAATAAATACCACCAGATACTATCAAGCTATCATAATACATTGGAGCATACAATAAATGGTGAAGTCCAAAAGGTATTAATAGTTTTTCCAATAGTACAAAAACTGAAACTCCAATAGTTCCTGAATTTACAATGAAATCTCTAAATACATTCATTCCTGCTTGAATCTTAGGCCAAATCAAAACTGCTAGGAAAGCAACAGGTATCATTACAATAAATCCAATACCTAAAACAAAGGCAGAACCTTTGAAAACTCCCAAAGCTTCTGGTAGTCTAGTATCGAAGAATCTGTTGTGTAGATAAATTGCAATACCAGATATTAACAAAGCTCCCATCATACCCATATCAAGGGTTTTAACATTTGCAATCATTGCAAGACCGCTTGCTCCACCAACCTCTTGTGAGAAGTCTACACCAAATGACGCTCCCCAATGTTTAAGAATTGTTGAAACATAATTAAGGAAGACAATGTAGATAACAAATGCTTCCATACTTGCTCTGGCGTTTTGCTTTTTGGCAAGTCCTATCGGTAGGGCGATTGCAAATAATAATGGCAATTGATTGAATACTACCCATGCTCCTGACAAGACCATGTCCCAAAATCCAAACCAGATTGTTCCTTCGCTGGCCATAGTTCCCATGATTACTTCTGTTGTAAACAAAGTACCAAAACCAATTAGTAGAGCTGAGACTGCAAAAAGCATTACAGGTGTGAACATCGCTCCACCAAATCTTTGAATTTTTTCTTTCATGGTTCTCCTCCTATTGAAAACGTATTATCTTATGTCTATATAATATTGCATCATAGAAAAATTGTCAACAAAGCGCTATCTTTAGGGATTTGTGCCATGGAGTGATAATTTTTGCGCGCTTTGTGAAATTTCACATCCGCCTAAAATCCCTATCTACCCTGCTAAAGATAATTATTATCTTTTAACCAATGATAGATTACATAATTTTTTAATAAAATTTGGGTATAATATATATGTTAAAAGTTATAAGATGACAAAATTTATAATAACTTTAGGAGGAAAACATGACAATTACATTTGCAGGAGATAAAGTTACTCTTTTAGGAAACCAAGTAAAAGAAGGCGACAAGGCGCCAGCATTTAAGGCAACAAAAAACGATCTATCAGAATTTAACTCAGAAGATCTTAAAGGAAAAGTTGTAGTTTACTCAGTGGCACCATCACTGGATACAGACGTATGCGCTCTTCAAGCTAAGAAATTCAACAAAGATGCCCTAGAACTTTCTGATGACGTAACTATAGTTACAATCACAGAAGATTTACCATTCGCTCAAGCAAGATTCTGCTCAAACGAAGACATCAAAAACCTAGAAATGGTATCTGACTACAAGGAAAGAGAATTTGGAGAAAAATACGGCTTCCTAATCGACGAACTTAAGCTCCTTACAAGAGGAATCGTAGTAGTAGACAAAGAAGGAGTAATCCAATATGTTGAATACGTTCCAGAAGTAACTCACGAAGTAAACTTCGAAAAAGCATTAGAAGCAGTTAAAAAATTAGTTTAGAATAAATAGCCAATAGGAAGGATTTTTATGGATTATAAAAGATTTGATAAAAAATAGTCGCAAGATTCGATAGAGGCGAAGAAGTTCACGAATCCCTTAAGAAAATTGCTCTAAAAGAAGACATAAAACTCGCATCTATATCAGCCCTCGGCGCAACAGATGACTTTACTATTGGTGTTTACAAGGTAGATGATAAGTCCTATACAGAAAAAAACTTCAAGGGTATTTTTGAAATCCTTGCTATAAATGGCACCATCACCACTAAGGATGACGAATACTATCCTCACCTTCATATATCAGTTGCTGATGATAAGGGAGCTGGTTTTGGCGGCCACCTCATCAAAGCAAATATCAGCGTTACCTGCGAGATGGTAATAGATATAATCGATGGCTCTGTAGAAAGAAGCGAAGATAAAGATATAGGAATCAACCTATTTGATTTTAATAAATAATATAAACGCCTTAGCAAGTGATAGGACCTGCTAAGGCGTATTTTTATTTAAGCTTAAGGTCATAATCTCTATTTTTAATATAAAAATAATAAAAGGTAGAGATGATAAGATTCGCCATCCAACCAAGAGGCACCGCATACCAGACCATACCGACGCCAATCTTGTGGGCAAGGGTCATAGAAAGGTTCACCCTTATAAATAAATTTATAATATTAGCAAGGGTAAAAACTCTCACATCTCCTAAACCTCTCAAAATCCCATCTACACAATGTTTAGAACCTACAAGGACAAAGAAAAATCCAATAAAATTAAGATAGGACTCGCCAGTTTTTATAGCAAGGTCTGACGAATTTTCATTCATAAAAAAGGCAATTATATCATCTGACCTGATTTTTAGGACAAGAAAAACAAAGACGGAATATATGCCTACCATAATCAGTGATGCCCTTAGCCCTTGACTTAATCTGTTAAGCTTCCCTGCGCCCACATTTTGTGAAGTATAGGAAGATATAGAATTGCCAAGACTTGTTATAGGCACAATTATAAGACTTTCCACCCTCATAGCAGCAGAAAAACCCGCCAAAATCTCTACCCCAAAGGAATTTACAACCGACTGAACCAAAAGCTGACCAATGGTAATCGTAGATTGTTGGACAATTGAAGGTATAGCAAGCCTTGAAATAAGCCCTAATTCATTCTTATCGAAAATCTTAGTAGCCTCTGTTTTAATTTTCCCAATTCTCTTAATAAAAACTAAAAATGATAAGATAGCCGAAAGTCCCTGGGCAAGAAGGGTAGCATAGGCTGCTCCAGCAAGTCCCAATCCTAAATCTCTTACAAAGTATACATCTAAGATTACATTTAAAACCGAAGAGAAAATCAAAAAATAAAGGGGAATCTTAGATTCTCCAAGGGCCTGGTAAAGAGCCGATATGATATTGTACATAAACAAAAATGGCAAGCCATAAAAATAAATATTAAGATACAAGACTGCCATATCCAATATTTCACGAGGAGTTTGAAGGAGGGCCATAAGATTTTTAGAAAAAATCAAACCAAAGGCAGAAAGAGCAAGGGCAAGTGCTAAAAATCCTATTATAGAAGTAAAAATCGCTGTCTTCATCCTCTTGTAATCACGTGATCCAAAGTATCTCGCAATCAAAACCGAAGCGCCAGCCCCTCCGCCAATGCCAATACAGATAAAAATAGTAGTAAGGGCGAAACTTGCTCCTATAGAAGCAAGGGCAGCCTCGCCTACGTATTTACCAACCACAGCCGAGTCAACCAAGGTATAAATTTGTTGAAATAAAGAACCAACCACCATAGGAAGTGCAAACTTGCTAATGGCCTTTGATGGAGAGTCGTTAGTTAAATAATGATCCATATACCACCTCAATAATTTCTAACTTCTATCAATATATGATAAGCTTAGAAAAAATCTACTAAAATTAATAATAATTTAAAAATTTAATAAAAAGTGATATCATTAGATAAACAAAGTAAAAGGAGGACATATGTCAACAATAGGAAGTGGAATCATAGGTGACTCTAACACCTTTAATCTCAAAGAAATAAATATAGAAAAAGTAAGAAAAGAAGTAATGAACTTTCTCCTAAGAGACGAAGAAATCATCCAGGCCTTCGAAACAATAAGAGACCAAGTCGTCTTTACTTCAAAAAGAATATTCGTAATAAATGTCCAAGGCATCACTGGCAAAAAAATAGCCTACATCTCCTACCCCTACTCCAAAATCCAATATTTCGGAATAGAAACTGCAGGAATGCTCGATATAGATAGCGAACTAATAATCGCCTTCAACGACGGAAACAAACTATCATTCGACTTCAAAAAAGGCGTTGATATAATAGAAATCTCTAAAACTATTTCTGAATTCATACTATAAATATTAATCTTAATCAAAAAAGTAAAAAGTCTAGCTTCACCGAAATGTAGTTAGACTTTTTACTTATCTATTTTAACATCAACTCATACAAATGTTCATAGAATGGCTTGGATTTGCATATTTCTGCTATGCTGTAGGCTACTAGGCTTACTATTGCTATTCCTAGTAAATATTCGAAGGCTCCTCCGGTCATTTCTAGGACTAGGATAATAGCTGTGATTGGAGCTCTTACTATAGCTGAGAAGTGACCGCACATGCCTAAGATGCTAAAGACGAAAATGAATGATGGATCAAGGAGCCCTGCCATTACAAGGCTTGTTGCTACTATATTTCCTACAAGAGAACCTATTACTAGAAGAGGAACTAGGCTTCCTCCTGATACTCCTGCTCCAAAGGCTAGGCATAGGAGAAATATCTTAACGAAATAAAATAAGATTAGTCTAAGTAAGCTAGTCTCACCCATAGTTGCAAGGAAGATAAATTCTTCACTTGAAGCAAATAGGTCTAAATCTATCATCAAGACAATTGCTGTTACTACAAAAGGGATTAGGTATTTTATGTAGGTATTAATATTTATCTTCTTATAGACAGCCTTAGAGCCTATTACGCAAAAATTAAAGAATACTCCTGATAGGCCTACAAAAATTCCCAGAACTATCAAGATTCCAATCATAGATAAGTTCATGACTTCGAAGTTCGGAACATCAAGTAGGGCTGGATGGTTACCGAAGGCAATATCTGCAGTTATTATTGCAGTAAAAATAGTAATTGCTGTCGATAGAAAGACCTTCCTATCAGTTTTTTTGAATATTTCTTCTACCGTAAAAAGCATTCCTGCCATTGGAGCGTTGAAGGCTACAGCGATTCCTGCTCCTGCAGCTGATCCTATGAAGTATCTCTTGTCTTCCTTCGACTTACTTGCCTTGTGGACTATGTCTCCTATAAGCCCTCCTATTTGCACTGATGGGCCTTCCCTACCTAAGGTTAGTCCAGATCCTATAGCAAGGGTACTAGCGATAAATTTTCTAATTAGGGTCCTAGGGCTATCTACGATAAACTCATCATCGAGCATGCCATATATGATTGGGATTCCCGATCCATTGATATTCGGATCCCTTTTAGATAAGAAATAAATAAATGTTCCAATAATTATAAATAAAATGATAATCCCAAGGGCATATATTGGTCTGTCTTTAACTTCTGATATTAACTCTATCATCCTACTAGATACAAAGCCTATGGCTTTTTTAAAAAATCCTATAGCAAGGCCAACTATAATCCCAGTCAAAACGAATGAGAGAATAGAGGTCATTTCCTTTGATTTATAGGAATATCTTAATTTTGATTTTCTCATTAAATTCCTCCTTACTTTCTATTATATCAAAATTGGCCATCTATTAAAATCTTTCTAGGTCTTAAAATGTTTTTGTGATACAATGTAATAAAGAAAGAAAAGGAGTGTTTATGAAATATTTCGACTTAAATGGTGAACAAATCTCACGACTTGGTTTTGGTTGTATGAGATTTAAGACAATTGATGGCGATAATGGAAAAATTGATAAGGAAGCTTCGTCCAAAGACATACTAGAAGCAATCGATAAGGGACTTACATATATTGACACGGCTTATCCTTATCATGATGGAAAAAGCGAGAAATTTATAGGAGAGTTTCTAGAAGAAAACAAGCTTCGTGACAAGATTAAGCTTACTACCAAACTTCCATGTTGGCTTGTTAAGGAAAGAGACGACTTCTACAAATTATTAAATGAACAATTGGATAACTTAAGGACAGATCACTTGGACTTCTACCTCCTCCACTCTCTCGATGTCAAAAGATTTAGACAAGTAGTGGAGCTTGGCGTCCTAGATTTTCTTACAGAAATCAAGGAGAAGGGATTGGTTAAACATGTTGGCTTCTCCTTCCATGACGAATACCCTGCCTTTGAAGAAATCATCAAGACCTACGACTGGGACTTCTGTCAAATCCAATTAAACTACCTCGATGTAGACTACCAAGCAGGACTAAAGGGCTATGAGCTTGCCAAGGAAATGGGAATACCTGTTGTTATAATGGAACCAGTTAAGGGCGGAAGGCTTGCCAATCCTCCAAAAGAGGTTAGAGACTTGCTTAAGGACTTTACCGACCTATCCCCTGCCCAAGAAGCCTTGAAGTTCCCCCTAAGCCTTGATAATGTAATGACTGTCCTATCAGGCATGAATGATATAGATCAAGTAAGGGAAAACCTAGAGATGGCTAGCACTACCGAATACAATTCTCTAACAGAAGATGACGAAAACTTCTACGAAAAGGCAAGGGCTATATACAAGAGCCGTGAGCGTATAGGATGTACAGATTGTGAATACTGCCTTCCATGCACAGTTGATATCAACATACCAAAGGTCTTCGGCCTATGGAATAAAGCCTATCTCTATGACGAAGAAGAAAAATCAAAAAAAGAATACCAAGACTACTTAAAAGAAGGCGTAAGCCCAACAGAATGTATTGAATGTGGTAAATGCGAAGGAATCTGCCCACAAAACCTAGAAATAATCGAAGGTCTCAAAAAGGCTGACGAGTATTTGGCATAAAATAAAACTAAGCTAGACTTAAGAGTTTGGCTTAGTTTTTTATTTGATCTTATCTAATCTGTATAAATTTTAGTCTTTTAAATGTGACTAAATCCATCTGCAAGCTTTACAAAATAATTTTCTATCATATGTGGACCACTTTTCAATAATAACTGTGGTCCATTTTTCGGTTGACATTTACATTTTCATCATTAATTTTTATTTTCTAATTTCAAATTGATTTTCTTCTAATTAAAGCTAGGATACTCAATTCATTGATATATTGGATTTAATCTAATTAAATAGATTCATCTTTTTACCAATACAAAGAAGGTATTTTAAATTTTCTCACAAGAAAAGCCCGATTGCTCGGGCCTTAGTTTTATTTTTGTGTAGCTTCTTCGCTTTCAGCTTCTTTTTCTATAGCTTCAATATTCATTGCTATTTGTGCATCTTCTGCTTCTTTAGTTTCGTAGTCGATTTCTACGTCATTGTAGGTCTTAAGTCCCGTACCTGCTGGGATTAGTTTACCTATGATGATATTTTCCTTTAGTCCCTTGAGGTCATCGACCTTGCCCTTGATTGAGGCATCTGTTAGGACTCTGGTTGTTTCTTGGAAGGATGCCGCTGATAGCCAGCTTTCTGTAGCAAGGGAAGCCTTAGTGATTCCAAGGAGCTCTTGACTGTATGTTGCTGCTTCTTTTCCTTCTTCTATCATCTTTTCGTTTTCTATATCGACTTCACGTCTATCTTGAAGGGACCCTGGTAGGAATTGGGTATCTCCAGCTTCTTCAATCTTAACTTTCTTAAGCATTTGACGAGCGATTACTTCTATGTGTCTATCGTCGATCTCTACACCTTGAAGTCTGTATACTTTTTGAACTTCCTTTGTGATGTAGTCTTGGACTCCGACTTTTCCTAGAACCTTTAATACATCGTGTGGATCAAGGGAACCTTCTGTTAGTTGGTCACCCTTTCTTACCACATCGCCATCTCTTACGAGAATTCTAGATCCGAATGGGATGTTGTATTTCTTGGCAAATCCATCGTCTGATAGGATTTCTACGTCTGTCTTCTTTTCGTTTTGGATAAGAGTTACTGTACCGGAGTTTTCTGCGATGTAGGCAAGTCCTTTTGGCTTTCTCGCTTCGAATAACTCCTCAACTCTTGGAAGACCTTGGGTAATTCCAACGCCTGCGATACCACCGGAGTGGAAGGTTCTCATGGTTAGCTGTGTACCAGGCTCTCCGATTGATTGGGCAGCTATGATTCCTACAGCTTCACCAGCATTTACGTGTTTACCAGTAGCAAGGTTTCTACCGTAGCATGCTGCACATACACCGTGTTTTGCCTTACATTCGAGAACTGAACGAAGCTTAACTTCCTTGATACCAGCATCAATTATCTTATCAGCCATGTCTTCGTCAATTAGCTCATCCTTGTGAACTATGACTTCGCCACTTTCATCTTTAATTTCTTCGAAAGATGTTCTACCGATAATTCTTGTTTGTAGGTTTTCTATAAGTTCGTTTCCGTCCTTAAACTCGTGAGCTACGACATATCCATCTGTATGACAATCATCTTCTGTAACTATAACGTCTTGAGAGATGTCAACCATTCTTCTAGTTAGATATCCTGAGTCGGCTGTTCTTAAGGCGGTATCTGTTAGACCCTTACGTGAACCGTGGGTTGAGATAAAGTACTCTTGTACTGAAAGTCCTTCCCTAAAGTTCGCCTTGATAGGAATTTCTATGATCTTTCCATCGGCCTGACTCATAAGTCCACGCATTCCGCCTAGCTGTCTGATTTGGTTAGTAGAACCACGGGCACCGGAGTCTGCGAAGATCTTGATGTTGTTGTCTGATTTAAGCTCTGTAAGTAGGGCATCTGTTACATCGTTTGTAGTCTTACCCCAAATGTCTATAACTTTTTCGTATCTTTCTTGATCTGTTATAAGACCTCTTCTGTAGAGCTTGTCGTATCTATCAACTTCAGCATCAGCATGTGCTATAAGATCCCATTTTTCTTTTGGAATGTTTACGTCTGACATGGATACTGTAAGTCCTGATAGGGTTGAGTATTTATATCCTGTTTGTTTGATGTAGTCTAGTACTTCTGCAGTCTTTATGTTTCCGTGCTTTCTAAAGCACTTATCTACTATATCTTTTAGAGTTCCAGAATCTACTATTGTGTCTATCTCTAGTGAGTATGGATCTTCTTTTCTATTTACATATCCCAAGTCTTGTGGAATACCTGAGTTGTAGATAAATCTACCTACAGAAGATTCTACGATCTTACCTGGATCATCTGCGCCCTTCTTAACTCTTACCTTAACTTTAGCTTGGTATTCTACATAGCCTGCTTCTAGGGCCTTCATCATCTCATCGTATGATTCGAAGGTCATATTCTCACCCTTAGCGTCCTTCTTGATAGTAGTTAGGTAATAAGCACCTAATACCATATCTTGGGAAGGAGTGGTAATTGGCTTACCATCTTTAAGACCTAGGATGTTGTTAGTAGACATCATTAGTAGTCTTGCTTCAATTTGAGCCTCGTTAGATAGTGGCAAGTGGATAGCCATTTGGTCACCGTCGAAGTCGGCGTTGAAGGCATTACATGCTAGTGGGTGAAGCTTCATTGCCTTGCCTGCTACAAGTTTTGGTTCAAAGGCTTGGATACCAAGTCTGTGAAGTGTAGGGGCACGGTTAAGTAGAACTGGGTGGTCTTTGATTACTTCTTCAAGGATTTCGTAGACTCTTGGGTCCTTTTTCTCTACCATTTTCTTGGCAGATTTTAGGTTGTGGGCCATACCACAATCTACTACCTTGTTCATGATAAATGGTTTGAAAAGCTCAAGGGCCATCTCTTGTGGAAGTCCACATTGGTTAAACTTAAGGTCAGGTCCTACTACGATTACGGAACGGCCTGAGTAATCAACTCTCTTACCTAGTAGGTTTTGTCTAAATCTACCGCTCTTTCCTTTAAGTAGGTCAGATAGGGACTTCATGTTTCTGTTAGATGCTCCAGTTACAGCTCGTCCCCTCCTACCGTTATCGATTAGGGCATCGACTGCTTCTTGAAGCATTCTCTTCTCGTTACGAACGATGATTTCAGGAGCGCCTATATCTAGAAGTCTTTTTAGTCTGTTGTTTCTATTGATAACACGTCTGTAAAGGTCGTTTAAGTCACTTGTTGCAAATCTTCCACCTTCAAGCTGAACCATTGGTCTTAATTCTGGTGGCATTACTGGAAGAACATCTAGAATCATCCATTCTGGCTTGTTGCCGCTTGTAAGGAAGGCATCTACTACTTCTAGTCTTCTAGAAACTCTTACCTTCTTTTGGCCAGTTGACTCATCAAGTTCCTTTAGGAGAAGCTCATATTCTCTCTTAAGATCTACGTTAGCTAGAAGCTCTTTTACAGCTTCAGCACCCATAGCAGCCTTAAATTCTGTATCGTCTGGGTAAGCTTCTAGGACGTCTTGGTATTCATTTTCAGAGATTTCTTGCTTTTCCATAAGGTCTGTTGAACCAGGGTTGATTACAACATATGAAGCAAAGTATAGGATTTTCTCTAGTACTCTTGGGCTCATGTCAAGGAGAAGTCCCATCTTGGATGGAATTCCCTTGAAGTACCAAATGTGGCTTACAGGAGCTGCAAGCTCGATATGGCCCATTCTTTCACGACGTACCTTGGACTTTGTTACTTCTACCCCACATTTTTCACAAACTACGCCCTTGTATCTGATTCTTTTGTATTTACCACAAGAACATTCGTAGTCTTTGGTTGGTCCAAATATTTTCTCACAGAAAAGTCCGTCCTTTTCTGGTTTTAGGGTTCTATAGTTGATTGTCTCTGGCTTTTTGACTTCGCCGTGAGACCATGATCTGATTTTTTCAGCGGATGCGATTTTCATCCTCATCCCATCAAATTGGTTTAGTTCGCTCATTTACTCCCCTATTCTTCTATATTATCATCGTCTGTATCTTCGCTATTTGCCTTGCTTGTAACCTTAGCCTTAGTCTCTGGGTCCTTGTTTAGGGCTCTAGTTAGACTTTTAACCTTAGAAGCATCGATCTTATCTACTTGAGAAAATCTATCTTGTTCGTCGATATTTTCCTTAAGTTCGATTACTTCGCCTTCTTCATCAAGTAGCTCTACATCGAGGGCTAGGGATTGAAGTTCTTTTACAAGAACCTTGAAGGATTCTGGTGTACCTGGTTCAGGAATATTTTCTCCCTTAACAATTGATTCATATGTCTTAACTCTTCCTGTAACATCGTCTGACTTAACAGTAAGGATTTCTTGGAGGGTGTGGCTTGCACCGTAGGCTTCTAGGGCCCAAACTTCCATCTCTCCAAATCTTTGTCCACCGAATTGTGCCTTACCACCTAGAGGTTGTTGGGTTACTAATGAGTAAGGTCCAATAGATCTTGCGTGGATCTTCTCTTCTACCATGTGGTGGAGCTTAAGCATATACATTACTCCAACTGTTACTGGGTTTTGGAAAGGTAGTCCAGTTCTACCATCACGAAGAGTGATTTTTCCTGTCTTGTTTACATATGGAGCTGTCTTTTTAGCTTCTTCAAGGACTTCTTCGATTTCTGTATCGAGTGCACCATCAAATACTGGTGTAGCAATCTTCCAGCCCATTGTTCTTGCTGCAAGACCCATGTGAACTTCTAGTACTTGTCCAAGGTTCATACGGCTTGGGATACCAAGTGGGTTTAGGCAGATTTGAAGTGGTGTTCCGTCTGGCAAGAATGGCATATCTTCTCTTGGAAGAATTCTTGAAACGACACCCTTGTTACCGTGACGACCACACATCTTATCTCCTACCATTATTTTTCTCTTGGCAGCGACATAGACTCTGATTACCTTATTTACTCCTGGAGCTAGTTCATCTCCGTCCTTCTTGTTGTATTCTTTAACATCTACTACTATTCCGCTTTCTCCGTGTGGAACCTTGAGGGATGTATCACGTACTTCTCTTGCTTTTTCACCGAAGATTGCACGTAGTAGTCTTTCTTCTGGAGATAGTTCAGTCTCCCCCTTTGGCGATACCTTACCTACAAGGATATCTCCGCTTTTAACTTCTGCACCGATTCTGATAATACCATTCTCGTCTAGATCTTTTTTCATATCTTCGCCGACATTTGGAATATCCTTGGTGATCTCTTCTGCTCCAAGCTTAGTTTCTCTTGCTTCACACTCATGCTCTTCAATGTGAACTGATGTAAGTACATCGTCCATTACAAGCTCTTCGTTAAGAAGCATAGCATCCTCGAAGTTGTATCCTTCCCATGTTGTAAAGGCTATGAGGATGTTTTTACCTAGGGCTAGCTCTCCATTGTCTGTAGATGGTCCATCTGCAAGGATTTCGTTAGCCTCAACCTTATCTCCTCTTTTGACAATTGGTCTTTGGTTTATGGTTGTTCCTTGGTTGGCTCTTTCAAACTTGAGTAGCTCGTAGTCTTCGATTTCTCCGTCGCTCGCTCTTTTTACTTTGATGTGCTCATCTCCGACATAAACAACTTCACCCTTTGACTTAGATACTACACAAACACCTGAGTCCTTGGCTGCTCTGTGCTCAATACCTGTTGCAACGATTGGTGCTTCTGTCTTTATTAGTGGAACTGCCTGACGTTGCATGTTGGCACCCATGAGGGCACGGGTTGAGTCGTCGTTTTCAAGGAATGGAATTAAACTTGCTCCGACAGATACTATCTGTTGAGGAGAAACGTCCATGTATTGGATTTTCTCTCTTGGGTAGATATCATTCTCACCCTTAAGACCACGTCCTGATACTCTCTCGTTTACGAATCTATCATTTTCATCAAGTGGCTCGTTTGCTTGGGCTATTATGAAGTTATCTTCTACGTCTGCTGTTAGGTAGTCGATCTCATCAGTTACATAACCGCCTTCTTTAACAAGTCTGTAAGGTGTTTCTATAAATCCATATTTGTTTACTCTAGCATAGGTTGTAAGGGAAGTAATTAGTCCGATATTTGGTCCTTCTGGAGTCTCTATTGGACAGATTCTTCCGTAGTGGGAATCGTGTACGTCACGGACTTCAACTCCTGCTCTATCTCTTGACAAACCACCTGGTCCAAGAGCAGATAATCTTCTCTTGTGAGTTAGCTCACTCATTGGGTTGGTTTGGTCCATGAATTGGGAAAGTTGGGATGAACCAAAGAATTCTTTGATTACAGCTGTTACTGGCTTGATGTTGATTAGGCCTTGTGGAGTTGCAAGGTCAGGGTCTTGAGTTGTCATTCTTTCACGAACAACTCTTTCCATTCTAGCAAGTCCTACCCTAAATTGATTTTGTAAAAGCTCTCCAACTCCTCTAACACGTCTGTTACCTAAGTGGTCGATATCATCTACATATCCAATTCCTTCAAAGAGGTTGAATTGGTAGTTTACTATAGCGAGTATATCAGCCTTGGTGATGTGTTTTGGGCAAAGCTCTTTCTTTCTTCTCTCCATTAGAGATTTGATCTCTTCTGGGCTATTTGCCTCATCGATTATCTCTTTCATCACTGGGAAATATACTTTTTCACTGAAGTCATCAACTGTAACATCGACATCTTTTAGCTCTTCAAATGAGTTAAAGTCTACGAAGTTATTTCCAACTACCCTAAGAGTCTTATCTTCTTCGTATTCGTCCTTTTTGATTACATCAACTGTAACAATACCAGCGTTTTCGATAGCCTTGGCAGTTTCTTCGTCAATAATTTCTCCTGCTGATACGAAAACTTCTCCAGTTTCTGGATCTATAACATCATCCTTAGATACTAGTCCTTCGATTCTATCAGCTAGGGCAAGCTTGAGGTTGTATTTATATCTACCAACCTTAGCAAGGTCGTATCTTCTATCATCAAATAGGAGATTGTTGATTAAGTTTGTTGCTGACTCAACGCTTGCAGGGTCCCCTGGTTTGAGCTTCCTATAGATTTCTATCAAAGCTTCATCAGCAGTCTCTGAGTTTTCCTTCTCTAGAGTATTTCTCAAATGCTTGGTATCTCCGATAGCATTGATGATTTCTTCGTCTGTTTCAAATAAAAGCGCACGAACAAGAGTTGTTGCAGGTAGCTTTCTGGTTCTATCAAGTCTAACATTTACTGTATGGCTTGCATCTGTATCAAACTCTATCCAAGCACCACGGTTAGGGATGACAGTTGAAGAATACATCTTATCCCCGCTCTTGTCAGTCTCTTCCGCATAATAAACACCAGGAGATCTAACTAACTGGCTTACTATAACTCTTTCGGCACCATTTATAACAAAGGTAGCAGAGTCTGTCATCATTGGGAAGTCTCCCATAAAGACTTCTTGCTCCTTAACTTCTTCTGTTTCTTTGTTGATAAGTCTTGCCTTAACCTTTAGGTCTCTTGCGTAGGTCGCATCCTTGTATTTGGATTCTTTTACTGAATATTTTGTTTCTTCATCAAATTCATAACCGATAAATTCTAGAATTAGGTTACCATTATAGTCTTCGATTGGAGAAATATCTTCTAGGATTTCTCCCAAACCTTCCTTAAGGAACCATTCGTAAGAATCTTTTTGAACTTTCAATAAATTTGGTAAATCTAATACTTGAGGAAATTTGGAAAAACTCTTTCTCTTAGTTCTTCCATACATTTGTTCATGGAATTGGGCCATTAATCATTACTCCTTGTCTGTTTCATGGGCTTTTCTCTATCTAAAAAGCATCTTCAAAAACTCGTTAAAAAAATAAAAAAATCTCGATTTATAGATTTCTAGCAATTGTTAATTATACCATAAAATAATCAACCATACAAGTCTTTTGTCGAGATTTCCTTTCTTTTCTCAAAAATTATTTTCTTTGTCTATATAGCTTCTCAATTAATATAATTGGTCTTGATATCGTGCTCTTTCACGCTACTTTCTCCACCTGGATAACCAATTATAACCCCGCTTACAGGGAAGAATCCTTCGTCTAAGTTAAGGTTTTTGATGTAAGCTGCATCCTTGCCTAGGGCATTTACGCTTCCTCTTATATAGCAAGAGCCTAGTCCCATCTCTGTCGCCTTTAGACATATATTTTCAATTACGCAACCTGCATCTTCAAAACGGGCCGATGTGTCCTTACTTGATGAAAAGATAATAAATACTGGAGCTTGATAGAGCGGATCCTTGCTCTTACCAGTCTTTTCCTGGTATTCCTTTACGAATTCTTTCATAAGATTTTTATCCTTAACGACAGTTAGCCTACACTTATCGTACTCGCCATTTGCAATCGGAGCCTTCCTAGCAGCTTCTAGGAGCTTTTCGATTGATTCATCGCAGGGCTCTTTGGAAGAATATTTTCTTTCAGAATATCTTTTATCTATTACTTCATCAAATAACATATAGACCTCCTTGACTTAAACAAATCTTTGGGTTTATTATACTCCAATAAAAGCTAGAAACAAATCGATTATTTATGCTATAATAGTATAAACGGAGGCATTATGAAAAAAACTACAAGATTTTTAACTACCATAGGTGGAATATTTAGATCAATAATTACAATACTATTTGCTTTTGCGGCTATTTTTGCAGGCTTTGTTGACAAGAAGCTTTTGGCAAGCTTACTTGATATAATTGGCCTATCCAATATTTCACTAGGCTTTGCCAAACCCTTTGCCCTACTTGTGCTCATATCTTTATTTTTATTAAACTTACAGATTACGAGAAATATTTTTAATTCTGGCAAGTACGGAGTAAAGATAATATCAAATATATTTTTCGCTGGTCTTTTTATAATAATAGACTTACTCATACTATTTTTTGTAAGAGAGAGGCTCATACTAATCCCTCTTGGACTAAACGTGCTAATAATCCTTTCACAAATTATGGCCATGGCTGCTAAGGGGAAAGGATATTATAATATAGAAGACAAAAGAGTAAACTCTAAAAAGATCGGAAAAAAAGATAAGGGCGTAATCAAGGAAGAGGACCCAGAAGAAATATCAAATGAAAATTTAGAGAAGGAAAATACTAGGACAAGTAACAAAGTCTACTCACTTGACTTCGCTAGTAAGAAAGAAGATGAGGCAACAAAAGAAGAGCCAGTAGAAGATGAGACTGAGACTTCCCATACAGAGGAAAATAAGGAAAATTCGTAGAACTTAGAGGATAAAGAGGCAGAAGAAAAACTCGATCAAGCTGAGTCCGATAATGAATATAAAATAGATAAGAATACTCAAGAATAAAATAAATGGCAAGCTTAAGCTAGGACATAATCTGTTGAATATATAAAGAAGCCTCCTAGACTAAGCTTAGCCATTTTTCTTTTGTAAATTTCTTGCTTTAGGGTATATAGGATATAAGAAGAAATGAGGAGTATTATGGACAAAAATTATTTAAAACTATTAAAAGATATCTATCCCAAAAAATCCGACATCAAAGACGAGTTGATTTCTCTCAACTCCAAGCTCTACCTACCAAAGGGTACGGAATATTTTTTCTCCGACATCCATGGAGAAAGCGAGGCCTTCCTACATTTATTAAGGTCTGCATCAGGAAACATCAGAGATAAGATTGCCAAGCTATTTGGAGATACCTTAATCAAAGAAGACCAAGACGACTTGGCAGAGCTGATTTACGATCCGGTCCATGTTCTTAAGGACCTATCTGAAAACGATTTATTAACAGAAGACTATCTCACCATAACCATCCATAGGCTGATCAATCTCTTTAGATTTGTATCTACCAAATACCCAAAGGCCTATGTCAAAAGTAAATTCACAGGATCTTACACAAATATCATTGATGAGCTACTCTATACCAATGATTCTGAGTTTAACAAGAAAGAATACTACGAATCCCTTATTGCAAATATCGTAAAATACGACTCTGCTAGAGAATTTATCATAGCTCTTGCAAAACTTATCCAAAGAGTCTCTGTAGATAAGCTCCATATAGTTGGTGATATATACGACAGGGGCCCTTCCCCACACATTATCATGGACGAGCTCTTAACCTTCCCTAATGTCGACATCCAATGGGGCAATCACGACATAGCCTGGATGGGAGCTGCTAGCGGAAACGAAGCTCTGATAGCTGCCTGCGTTGCCAATGCCATTTCCTACAACAACTTCGACATGTTAGAAGACGGCTACGGTATAAACCTAAGGCCTCTCTATGAGTTTGCCATTCACACCTACAAGGACGACCCATGCGAGCTTTTCATGCCTAGGGTCTTCGATAGAAATATCTACGACAACGTAAGTGGCGAAGTTGCAGCCAAGATGTATAAGGCAATCTCTATCATAAGATTCAAACTCGACGGAGCTCTCATAGCTAGAAATCCTGAGTTTAACGTAGACGATAGAAACTTCCTCAAATTCGTCGATTTTGATAAGATGACCTACAAAAACGTCCCACTTAAAGATACCAACTTCCCTACCATAGACCCAAAAGACCCACTCAAACTAACAGATGCCGAAAGATTTATCATAGACATCCTAAAAAGTGACTTCATCAAGGGCAACAGGCTCAACCGCCATATGAGATTTCTCTACAAAAATGGATCAATGTATAAGACGGAAAACGGCTCTCTCCTATTTCATGGCTGCATCCCCCTAACTGAAGACGGTAAATTCCAAGAAATAGAAATAAAGGGTAAGAAATATTCTGGAAGAAATCTTATGGATGCTTTTGATAAGGTTGCCCGTGATGCTTACTTTACAAATTCAATCTTTGCCAAAGATGTCATGTGGTATCTGATAAACGGTAGGTACTCACCAATTTTCGGCAAGAGCCAATACTCCTACTTCGAAAATCTCTTCGTAGACGATAAGGACTTAAGAAAGGAAGTCTACAACCCTTACTACAAGCTTTCTGAGAATGAAAAAGTCGTAGATATGATCCTAGATGAATTCGAGATTACAAGCGAAAGAAGAAGGATAATAAATGGCCACGTTCCAGTAAAAGTCAAAAAGGGAGATAGCCCAATAAAGGGAGGCGGCAAGCTCTACGTAATAGACGGAGGAATCTCCAAACCTTATCAAGCAAAGACAGGAATAGCAGGCTACACCTTGATGTTTAACTCCCACCACGTAGCCCTAGCAGAGCACAAAAGCTACGAATCAATCACAGACAAAGTATCTAGCTACACCCCAAATATAAAAGAAGTAGAAATCCTTCTTCCAAGAATGCTAAAAAAAGACACAGACGAAGGGCGTGATATAAGAGAAAAAATAAAAGTTTTGGAGAAGCTTTTGGAAAAATATGATTAGACGTGCAAAAAGGATGCGAAAAATCAATTCGCATCCTTTAATCAATTCTAAATTCCACCTTCAAAGCTTGTATCTTCGTTATCATAATTCATAACAAAATATGAAACCCCATCTTTTGCAACTCTTATAGCTTCATCAGCGCATGATTTTACATCATTTTCTATATTGGCAAGCTCATAAGCTAGTTGAAAGTTAAGCCCTGAAAATACCATGACTCTTTGATCTTCATTAGTTAATGTAACTGCAGTATTATAAGGAGTTCCCCCTGCAATATCGGTTGCAATAGCTAATGACTCATATTTTTCCAGCATTTCTGAAATAATTTCTTTTAATTTAACTTCATATGCATCCACCCTATCTCCCTCAAAATCTATGGCTTTTACATTATCAAGGTCTCCAACCACTAGATTTAAACCACTTTTAAGCCCAGAAGCATACTGTCCATGCCCTGTTAAAATCAATCCAATCATTCAATCTCCTATCTATATATTTCTAAATCTTGCTGTCCATTTAAAACAATCGCTCTAGCTTGAAATTTGATTCCCTCTACATTAAATACTCTTGGGGAATCAGTGATTTCTTCAAAAATATTTGCAATTATTTTATTTTTATTCCTAACAGCTAAAGCTTGTTTATCACTTAAAAATTGTTTATTTCTTTTTACCTTCACAAATTCGTAATCTCCAACATTTCCAAATACCATACATTGAGTATAAGTATCAGTAAAATCCTCAGAAATTTTCACCTTTAGACAACTATCTAATTTATTATATTCTGAAGAGAAATATCCACTTTCTTCTAACCTGTATTTCTTATTAGTTAAGAAATTTTCTCTATCAATGTTTTCAGCCAACATTTCCATCTTGACTTCATGATCTCTACTACACTTTACCTGGTCAAACACAATTAAGTCTCCCTCTTCTATATAGAATATTCTTCTTTTTACAAAAATATTTCTATTATCATCAAAGTAGCTCATTTCTACGAATGTGTTTTTGTCTCTTTTTACATATATTGGATTAATAATAGGGTAATAATCTGTTTGCCAGGAGGAAACATATCCCATTGATGAAATGCCGTCAATGACTAAATTGTTATGAGAAAATAGTTTGAAATATTTTCTATCATCACCTTCCTTATATGTATATCTTCCACCATCTATTATTTTTAATTTTTTATTCTGATAATTAAAATGAGTAAAATCTGCATGAGTATGATTTGAGCTCATTGATTGATTATAGCAAGACAAATATGAATCGCTATTTTTTTCTACATAAAGTCCGTAATTTTCAAAAAATTTGTGATTTTCACAAATTATTTTTTCTTCAAATATATCCTCATATCGACTAAGTAAAAATCTTATATCAGTGAGATCTGAATCTCCATTATTTATTTGCCTGAATGATAAATCACTTGTTAATTTTGTTGTTTTTGCAATGCTTTTGATATTATCTTTAAAACTTATTTCATATCCATGCTTTTTTTCAAAATCACTTAATCTCAATAGCCATAAGAGCATGAAATTGTGATATCCTATACATTTTTCCCAATGGATAGAAGATTCATCGATATATTGAATACTAAGCATGTCTTTTAATTTATCTATGGCCTTATCATACATCGTTTTATTATTAAAATATATTCCTGCTACTGCTATAGCGATAACTTGTACTAACCCCCA
Organism: Peptoniphilaceae bacterium AM52-5BH; assembly: GCA_027669155.1. Classification (GTDB taxonomy): domain Bacteria; phylum Bacillota; class Clostridia; order Tissierellales; family Peptoniphilaceae; genus Anaerococcus. The sequence goes on from JAQEDR010000006.1 coordinate 27,505, forward strand.
ATTACTCAAGTCATATTTTTCAATGTAATGATTTTTCAAGAAATAAATTTGTTCCATCAGACTTTTTCGGAATTTCTGCATAAATTTTTCATTATCTATTTTTCTATGGGAAATAAAATTTATAAAATGATATATCCTCATTCCAGTGTCTAGTGTTCTTGTCATTTTAGATGGTTCGAGTTTGACATTATCTATCCAATTATTAATAAGGTATAATCCCTTATTAATATATACTTCATCGCTAGTTTCCTTATATGCTCTATCTAAAAGATCTAGATAAGAAAATCGATTGAGCATATAAGTCCACTCATCATCACCATTTGGCGAAAAATCCCAAGCTAGAGGAGAATTTTTTACCTCTAGCTTACATTTTTCCATATCTCCATCTTCATCAAATACAAATATATCATTTAATATTAAATTAGCCTTGTATAAATCATCCATTACATTACCTTGTTTAATATAGAATTTCTGCTTATTTTCATAGTAGATTCATCTTCTAATTTTATTATTACAGTTTCTCCTTGAATATCTGAAATTTCACCGTAAATACCTGCAACTGTGATTATTTTATCTCCACATGATACATCTATGGTTTTTTCATCAATTTTTATCGATTCTTCAAACCTTTTTTTAGCCTGGTATTTATCAATTGCTAAATAAATCCAAAAGCTAAAATACATTACTAAAATTATGAACCAATCTTTTTTAGTCATATTATTCGATTACAGGAGCCTTAGGGGAAATCAATCCTAACGTTGATCCAATAATTGCAACTATTACGGTTAGGATAATTACCTTATAAGTTGTCCAACCTTTTTTCTTAACTAGCCAGTATACAAATCCAGTCCATAATACTGGCAAAAGTTTTGGTGCCATTCCATCAATCATTGACTGAATAGCAACATTTTGTGTTTGCTCACCTATCTCTTTTACATATGTGATAGGAATACTTATTTTAACAAATTGAGTAACTAGTGCTGAAATTACTGCAACACCTACAATACTTGCTGCGCTAGTTATTTTTTCCATTTTTTCGGAGAAATCACTTACTACAGATATTCCTACCTTATAACCTGCCTTTCCCATACTAAGTTTAAGAACGAGAAGTATTACATTGATAGTTATAAAGAAGAATACTGGCGCTAAATTATTTCCTGCTGCAGCCATTGAAGCAAATATTGTTGATAGTAAAGGAGCCAATAGAAACTGAGATATTGAATCTCCTATCCCCGCCAGAGGTCCCATTAGGGCCATCTTCATATCTTGTATTTGATCTTGCTCTACCCCTCCTTCTTCCATTGCTAATTGTACACTGGATACAAAAGGAACTAATTGAGGATTTGTGTTATAAAATTCAAGGTTTGATAACATTGATTTTTTGTATGCATCCTTGTCATCCGCATGAATCTTTTTTAATGCTGGTCTTAATACATTTGCATATCCAGTCCCTTGATAGTTTGAGTAGTTAAACCCATTTTGTAAAATATATGCCCTAAGGGAAGCTTTTGTATAGTCTGAACTTGTTAATCTTTTGTTTTTTTGTCTAGATTCCATCTGTAAACTCCATTCTTTCATCATTTTCTTCTGTAATTTCTAAAGTTTTTTTATCAGATTTTCTTTGATACTCATAAATCGCAAAAAATGTTGCAAATGCCGCAACTCCCATCAATGGCATTTCAAGATATGCTGCTAGTATATAACCCAGTAGTACAAATGCTACATTTTCTTTCCTAATCATATTAGATAAAATCATGGCAAAACCGACTGCTGGTATCATTGCTCCAGCCATTGATAGACCATTTGTTATGAACTCTGGAATCATATTTACCATCTGGTTGATTGAGGATGTTGATATTGCTGCTACAAAACCAATTATTGCTCCAATTAATAATTGTAATAAAAACGATAGATTAGCATATAATGTGAATTTCTTATCATTATCTTCTACTATTGCTTTTTTAGCTAAAGCTGGTGAAAAACTCATTAATGTGTTTATTGCTGTAATTGCAAATTGTATAGCTATTGCAAATGGTATTGATAGAGAAAATGCTGTTTGTCCATCTATGTTTGGATTGGTAATGGCAAGTAGCGCCCCAAAGATTCCTGGTCCTAAAGGAGATGGTGGTATTGTTCCACCTGGTGATACACCAAATCCCATGAATGCAAGTTCACCTATTGCTCCTACTGTTAATGCTTTAGGTACATCACCTAAAATTAAACCTATACCAAAAGAAAGGACAAGTGATCTGTTACTATAAATTCCTAGCAAAGAACCCGCTAATGCTAATCCGGTCCATAAGGCAATCAATAATGCTTGTACTAATGTAATTTCCATTTTTTACTCCTATTATAAATAATTGTAAATATCTACTTCTTTAGATCCGTCAGAACCTGATGGTGTGGACCTTGTATTAAATGAAATATTGTAATCATCTCTCATTTTTCTTAAGTTATCTTTATCATTTTCGCTTAAGTAGATAGCTCTAGTAATTCTTTCCTTACCTTCACCATCATGAATATTTCCAATGTTAACTTCTTTTATTGGAATTCCTGATTCAATAATTTTTATTGCATCTTGTGTATTTCCAACTACAATAAAAAACTTTTGTCTTGGACTTGCTTTATCAAAAATACTAATAAATTTATCAACACCATAAAAACTAACTGCAATAGACTTATCTATCATAGCTTTCATTAAATTTTGTTGAACTGGATCATTTGCTGCCTTATCATTTACACATATAACTGAGTTTGCACCGCAATGTCTTATCCAGATTTGACCTTGCCCATGAAGTAACCTTTCGTCTATCCTAAATAATAAAATTTCCGCTCCCATATTAACCTCCTATTATTTCTTTTAATACTTTTGCATCTTCTCTAAATTGTTCAATACTGTCATCTTTAACAAATTCCAATAAATAAGCTCTATCATCTCCAAGTTTTTCTACATAACTCTTCCACTCATCTCTTGCTTCTTTGAGAGGGTATCTATTAAATTCGTCATCCCAATTAAAAACATGGACATTTGAGATTTTATCTTTCAATAGCTCTATGGCTTCGATTCTTTCATTTCTATCATCTCCTGCCTGAGGCTGCCAATACATATAAAGATTTTCTTTATCTATATCCTTTAATAATTTTTCAGCTGATTTAGTAGTGTCTGTAAGAGTTTTTCTATGATTTTCAAAGTTTATATTAATATTTTTCTTCTTCGCTTTATCGCAGATTTCTTTGCTAATTCTGATAAATTTCTCATACTCTAAAGTTGATATGTCTTTTGAACTAATCCTTTTAGCCCAAATCCTGATATCCTTAGCACCTAAAACTTCTGCAGTTTCTAAGATTAAATTTATATCATCATCCTCTTTATATTTAAAATAGGATCCATATGAACATAAGATATTGTTTTTATTACATATTTTTTTTACTCTTTCTGCTTTCCCAAAATCTCCAGGAGGTAAGTGAATATCCGCCCCCCATTCGATAAAGTTTAGACCATTTTCAACAGCTATATCTACAATTTCATCTACACTTTTATCTCTAAATGTAACTGAACATAAGCCTATTAATTTCATTATGCCATCCTCATAAAGTCTTCGTGTGTAATTTGATATTTTAACTCACTACCATTTATATATCTTATTAGCTCATCATACATCATCTCTCCCATAAGATACGTTTCATTGCCGAGAGAACCTGCTATATGTGGGGATAAGATAATATTATCCATATCATATAATGAAGAATCTTTACTTAAAGGTTCTGGATCCGTAACATCTAATATTGCCGTAAGATCACTTCTGTTACTAAAAACTTTTATTAGATCTTCAGTGTTAATGATCTTTCCCCTAGCAGTATTTATAAATGAAGCATTTTTTTTCATTCTTGAAAACTGCTCTATAGTTATCATATTTTTTGTTTCTTCAAGTAATGGCGTGTGAAGACTAACAACATCGCACTTCTCAAATATTTCATTGAGTTCTGCCTTGATAACACCTTCCTTTCTGAAGTAATCTTCATCATAAAATGGGTCGTATACATAAATGTTGTTGTCAGATAGACATTTTAAATTATTTATAACAGCTTGACCAATCTTACTATAAGATATTATTCCTATGTTTCTTTTATAAAAACCTTTCGACAAATTATAAACATCTAATTTGTTTTTTCTTTCGCTCTTACTAATAGATGTTAACTTAAAAAAGTCTTTGAGCAGCAATTGAATCAAGCTTGTAGTGTACTGAGCAACTGGAATAGCATTTGCTGAACTTGCAGATGTAATTTCTACACCTCTCTTCCACATATGATCAGTTTGCACTTTTTTGATTGAACCTGCCCCGTATAAAACTAACTTAAGTTTCGGCATAGCATCCAAAGCTTCTTTATCTATGGGTACTGCTCCCCAACCTGAAAATACTAAATCAACATCACTTAAATCAACAGCTTCTGCAATCGAATCAAATCTACCTATTACTTCAACTTCTTTTCTTATTTTTTCTAAGCATTCATCAGAATATATACGTTTATAATTATCTTCGCTTAGCAAAAAAACTGCCTTCATCTTATAAAACTCTCCTCTTGTCTAAATAATCATTCCATTGAACTTCAAATGGATTATTATTAGATGGGATTTCCCTTGTTTTTTCCCAATCAAATTTACATTTATCTCCATCAAACTCTACTGTTTGAATTTCATTTACAAATTTACCTTCTGAATCAAAATCTATATTGTCTTCAAAATATGTACTACCTCCTATTTTTGCATCTATTTTTTTATAATAATCTAGCATAGCTTCCAAGTAAACTAATTGAGAAATTATTATCTCGTAATACTCGAATGCTTTAATAAGCTCGTTTTTATTTATCTTAACTATCTTATAAAAATTATTATAAGCATTTCTACGCTTTAATATAAGTTCTTTAATCTCTTTTATGTTTCTAAAGGCTGCTGCACTAGCTGTCATTTCAGCTTGTGCTTCTCTTATAAGCTCATGTATGTTGCTCTCATTAGAGATTAACTTGTAAAATTTATCTATAAAGTCACTTGCTTCTTTATAATGATCTTTTATAGGTGTTGTTCTTCTGGTAAGGCTTATCTTCTCACTTGCCCTTTTTGATCCAACTTGACCAGCATTTAAGGCAGATCCGCCCGGTCTATAAATACCATGACTTCCTGCGGCCTCACCTACTGTATAGAAGCCTTTTATGTTTGTTTCATAGTCCTTGTCAATATAAAGACCTCCATTATTATGCTGTGCACAAATTGATATTTCTAAAGACTGTTTCTTTAAATCCACTCCATGATCTAAGTAAAAATCATAGGCTTTTTTATTCATTTTTATTAATCTATCAATAGGTTTAGGAAGGTCCGCCTTATTTTTTAATATATATTCTCTAGCCTCATCATCTAATTGGTTAAATTCAATCCCTTCAAATGAAGGATTTTCTCTAAAATCTATGAAGACTCTCCTTTTCTTAAATATTTCTTCTTTATATACCAAATAGTCAATTAAAGATGATCCCTTTATCTTTCTAACATCAAAAGGCCACTGATATCCCTTTAAAAAGATATTTTTCAAAAGTTCATTGAAATCTTCATAATGCTCTGCTAAGAAATCATGTTCTTTGCCTTCTTGATCTATAGAATAAAATCTCGGCATCGCTTGCATGTAGGTACCTGATACATTCCACTTGGGATTTAGAGATGACATCCCATATTGAAAATGAGTTAAATTCATTCCCTTGATGCCAGCTTCGAAAGCAAAGCCACTAGCTCCCTTTTGACCATTAGGATAGACCTTGTTAGCATAGATATTCGCAGGCCCGCCTGTAGCATATATGATATTATTCGCTTCTATTAAATAGAAACTATCTTTATGTAAGCACAATATAGCATCAAAAGTATTATTAGATGTAAAAACCCTAACTACTTTATAATGATTTAAAATCTTTATCCCGTATTCCGAGGCTCTTTTTTCTAATTTTTCAGTCATCTGCTTTGATGTATATGGTCCTGCAGAAGTAGCTCTTTTATTTGGATCATGGTCAGTTTTGTAACCTATATATTCTCCATAATCATTAAAAGGAAACTCAACTCCTAATTCAACAAGATTCATAAATGCTCTAACCGATTCGCTTGCTTCTACTTTTGCTATGTCCCCATGCATTTGTAGACCGTCAACATATACCTTTGCCATTTTGTCTACTGAGTCTAAATCAGATGATTCTAGGGCTAATTTATAATATGTCTGCTTATCTGAACCAGCATTTCTACTTGTACCTAAATTAAGGTCTTCTGTAATAATGGCTATATTCTTAATATCGTTTTCAAATAACCTATTAGCAGCATTAAAGCCTGCAGCTCCAGATCCAACTACTATTGCATCGTATTTTTCTTTATAAAGTTTGTAAAGTGTATCCGCCGTCAACTTTTATCACCTGCCCTGTTGTATATTTAAATTTAAATTCAGCTAGAGCGCTAACCGCTAATGCTATATCTTCAGGATAACCCCATCTTTTGATAGGAGTGATTCCTTCTGCAAAAAGCTTGTCATATTTTGATTCAGTAACCTTGGTCATATCTGTCTTTATTATGCCTGGTTGGATTTCATAAACATTGATACCATATTCTCCAAGTCTTGAAGCAAAAAGCTTTGTAATCATTGATATTGCAGCCTTAGATATACAATAATCAGCTCTATCGACACTTACTACTGATGATGATATTGACGAAATATTGATTATGCATTTGTCTTTATTTTTATCCTTAATCATTCTTTTAGCTACATCTTGAGTTAGGAAGAACATGGCCTTGGTATTAATCTCAAATAATCTGTCAATACTTTCCTCAGAAACTTCCAGTATATCCTCTCTTACCTTTGGAGCAACTCCCGCATTGTTTACTAATATATTTATTGACTTAAATTTCTCGTATGCCTTAGATACAAATTCTTCCCTATCATTGAAATTTGAAATATCTCCTTTGAAGTAAAAAATGTTTTCAGGATCATAAATATCTCTAAATTCTTCGTAATCTTTTATATCCCTCGTTCCAAAAGCACATATTTTGTAGCCATCGGCTAAGAGTTGTTTTGTAATTCCTAAGCCAATACCCCTAGTTGCACCAGTAACAATCGCTACTTTTTCACTCATTTATCTAGCTCCTTTAAATATTTGCCATATGTCTCTTTATTTCTTACAACACATCCTGCAGGTAAGAAATTAGCCTTAAGTCTTGAGCATATACCACAAGTAATACAAACTTTATTCTTATCAAGACAAGCATCTTTCAAAAGATCATTAGCAAGATCTGGATATGCTAAGACCTCTCGTCCAAAACCCGCAAGTTTAATATTATTGTTTATTATTTCACTTTCAGCAATATTTGCCGCAAATTGTCTAAAGAAAGTATAACCAACTCCTACAAAAAATATATCCGGAAACTTTCTCTGTAATTTTCTACTCATTTCAAATATTCTGTAAGAAGAGGTAAAAGGATCTTCAATATCTTCATCTTTTTTCAAATCAGAAGGCTTATTAACATAAGGAATATAGTAAGGATTTCCTAAAGTCAAAGATATAAGTTTAACTCCACGATCTCTTAATAGATTAATAAGTTTTTCAGTTTCTTCTAAGTTATATTCAAGATTTTCTGTGGTAGAAAATCCATTTTCAGTCATATCTGCCATGTTAAGCCTTACAGCGATATCTAAATCTTGGCATTCTGAATTAGATTTTATCATTTCAATAGTTTCCAGCAGGAACCTAGTCCTATTAGTAAAACTACCGCCATAATTCCCCGGCCTATCAGAAGCGGAAAGAAGTTCAGATAATAAATAACCATGACAGGATTTTATATCAACCGCATTAAATCCACATTTTTTCGCAAGCTTAGCTGCATTTAGGTAATCGTTTTTCAATTTGTCAAGATAAGTATCAGTTACTAATTTCCTATCATGCTCAATTCCTCTTTTCTCATCCAGAAGTCTTCTGTGAGTAGCTATTTGTGCATTTTCTTTTTTATTATGATTTGAATAGCGTCCAGAATGATTTAGTTGAAGAACAGTATAGGCTTCTTTTTTATACGAAGATTCTTTAGATGCCTTTTTTATATCTTCATTTAATCTCTTAAATTCGTTAAAATTATCTTCATTGATGAATAATTGATTATCATTACTCATCCCTTCTCGATTCACAGATGTAGCCTCAAGCCATATAAGTCCGTAGCCACCACGAGCAACATTTATGTATTTATCCCTAGTAAGTTCTGTAGGCGCTCCATCAACTGCATCTACACCTTCCATCGGTAAAGCAACTATCCTATTAGCTAATGTAAAGTCACCAAGTTTTATTGGAGAAGTTAACTCTACAACGTTTTCTGAAGCGTTTAAATCAAATTTATTTATCTCTTTATTTAAATCATTTAATGTCTCGAAGCTAAACCTTCTTTTATTAAACTCCATACATCCTCCTCTTTAATTACGATTATAACATAGTAAAGTAAATATAAAGATAGTAATTTTTGTAATTCTATTTACATTTCTTGTATTTAGGAGGATAGATTGGAAGAGAATATTAAAATTTATTACACTGAAAATAAGAACAACATTGAAAATACCCATTATCATAACAATGTAGAACTTATTTTTATAACGAGTGGTAGTAGTACTTTTTTGATAGAGAATAAGAAAATAACAGCGAATAAAAACTCTTTAGTTGTTATATCTAATCTTGAAAAGCACTCTATGATTATCAATACTTACCCCTACAAAAGATATGTTGTAAGTATTGATAATATATTAAAAATAAATCTATTGCCATCTGAAATATACATTAAAATCTTTCAAAGCAGACCTATAGACTTTCCATATGTATTTAATTTGACTAGTACCGAAGCAAAAGAAGTGGTAAACATATTCGATATTTTAATTAGAGAAGATCCTAAACTTATATTATCTTCGCATTATTCCAAACTTCTTTTCAACCAAGTAATGATCATAATATTTAGATCTAACGAATACTTTTTTAAGCGAGAAAGAGATGAATTTGAAGAAATAATATACAAGATCCAAGACTACATAAATGAGTATTATATGGAAGATATAAGTTTAGAAATGATAGAGAGAAAATTTTATATAAATAAATATGAAGTAAGTAGACATTTCAAAAAAATAACAGGTTATAATTTTAAGACCTATCTCATTTTAGTAAGGATATCTAGAGCCAAGGACCTACTTGTGAATTCAAACTTAACTGTTGCAGAAATATCTGCTGAAACAGGCTATAATTCAGAAAGTCTTTTTGTAAGGATGTTCAAAAAATATGAAAATACAACCCCAACCGGGTACAGAAGAGCCTACAAAAACCACTGAAAAATCCTTTTTTCTAAAAAATATTTATAGTAAAGAATGAAATTCACACAAAAAATGTAAATTATTTATCAAGTTATGATATCGTTTTTATTTTATAACTGTGTTATATTATAGGTAAATTAGATTATGGAAGTATATATGATTTTTAAAAACAACACCTATAAAAAGCTAGTTATAGGATCAATCTTAATTAACACAATCCTAATTTCTCAAACAGCTTATGCAAATGATGAAAACGATATTTTAGCAAAGGACACAAAAATTGTAGATTCAGAATTAAAAAACGATGCAGAAAAAGAAGATACATATACTGACGAAATTCTAGAAAAAGATTCTAAGACAGATCTTGAAGAAAAAGAAAATACTCCGAAAAAAATGGAAAAAGTCTCCTTAGACCCGCAAGAAGAAGGCAAAGATGAAGAAAAATTAGAACAAAAATATAAAGAAAACATAAAAGCTTGGGCAAATTCCTTTGCTGGAAACTCCTACTACGACAAGGACGACGAAAAGATGGCCAATCTAAATGAAAAGATGGATAACAATGTCGAAAATACTTTGAAATTAGTAGCGGAAAATAATGAAAATAATTTTTGGACAGATATAGAAAGCTACGATCAATCCAAGTTTATTACCCAATCTTACAGAAAGATTGAATCTGTTGCCAAACAATACGCCAATCCCGGCTCAAAATATTATAAAAATGAAAATGTCAAAAAAGTAATCATGGATGCCCTTGAATGGGAATATAATAAAAACTACAATGAAAATTCATCTATTGGTAAAGGAAACTGGTGGGATTATGAAATTGGTACTCCAAGGGCTATCAACAATATCCTCTCCTTAATCTATGACGATCTTGACCAGGAAACAATAAATAAATACACCAAGCCAATTAACCACTTTGTTCCAGATCCATACCAATTTAGAGTTACAACTGGCAAGCCTTTTAAGGCCAAAGGCGGCAACCTCATAGACATGGGTCGTGTAAGAATTATTGCCGGATTTTTACAAAATGATTCTGAAATGGTAGATGGGACAATCAAGGCCCTTAAGCAAGTTTACGAAATCAGAGATGAAAATATGGGTAGCACTGAAGAGGGCGAAAACGATGGTTTCTATGTAGATGGTTCTTATGTTGACCATACAAATGTAGCCTACAATGGTGCCTACGGAAATGTTATGCTCGATGGTTTCTCCCAACTTCTTCCAGCACTAACTAACAATACAAGTTTTGACAGAGAAGAAGTAAATAAAATCCACGATATAATCGATAAATCCTTCCTCCCATTCCTACACAGAACTCAAATGATGGATATGGTCAGAGGTAGATCTATATCTAGGGAAAAATTACAACCACATAATTCTGGTGCAGAAGTTATCCGCTCTATCATGAGGATAGCAGACGCTTCTGATGAAACAAGAAAAACTAAATACAATTCTTTTATCAAAGATATCACAACAGATAATAACTACTTTGATTTTTCTAATAACTTAAACAACTTTAGGGATATTTTCCTTTACAACAAGATAAAAGAACAGCAAGTAGAACAAATAAAGAAAGAAAATAAAATCCATATCTTTAACAATATGGATAAGCTAGTTTATAATAACGCCGACAAGGATTATTCCCTAGGCTTCTCAATGCACTCATCTAGGATCAAGAACTTTGAATACATGAACGGAGAAAACTCAAAAGGTTGGTACACTTCAGATGGCGTAGTTTATCTCTACAACCAGGAACTATCCCACTACAGTGACAACTATTGGGCAACTGTAGACCATAGCCACCTTCCATCAGCAACTGAAATTAAGGAAGTAAGGGATTCATCTACTGACAAGAAAAATGACAAAACTGAAAGTCTTCTTAAGAGTAGTTTTGTTGGTGCAACTAAGCTAGATGAGAAAAACGCTAGTCTTGCCATGGACTTTAATAACTGGAATGATGATATAAGACTTAAAAAATCCTGGTTTATCCTCGGTGACAGAGTTGTATTTCTAGGCAGCGATATAGAAAATCCAAATGATAAAGAAGTTTACACAAACATTGAAAATAGAAAATTAAAAGAGACTGATCAATATAAGATTTATGTAAATGACAAGGTGCTAAATGATAAAAAAACTACAGAAGACGGTATTTCCAAAGTCTTCCTAGAAAGCAAAAACGGACCTAATGAAAATATTGGATATTATTTCCTAAATAATAAAAATCTGACAGTAGAAAAAGAACACAGAGAAGGAAGCTGGTCTGAGGTTAACAAAGACGGCAGCAAGGATAAAAAAGAAAACGACTTTATCAAAATTAGCCAAGACCACAAGGATAATACTGGTTATGCCTATGTCATGATGCCAGCAACAAGCAAGGATGAATTTGACAAGGCTCCTATAGATGATATCAAGGTCTTATCAAACACCAACAAGGTCCAAGCAGTTTTCGACCAAACAAATAATATTTGGGGAATCTCACTCTTTAATGATGAGGAATTTAAGATAAACGATGAGCTTAGCCTTGATAAAAAGGGACTTTACACAATTAAGAAAGATGGAGATAAGTATATAATTTCCTACTTCGATCCATCAAAGACCCACACAGGCGAAGACCTAGTAGCAGTTAAAGATGGCCAAACTATCAAGAAACCAAACCACGCCAAGGACTACTACATCTACGAACTAGAACATAAAAAAGTAGATTCTAAAGATAATAACGGCAACAAGCCTGGTCTTGATATAATAGATGATAACAAGAAATTACCTGATACTGGCAAAACCGAAGAAGGATCTAAAGAAGATAAGCCTGAAACTGAAAAAACTGAAGAAAATATAACTGATGTAAAACCAGAAGGCGAAAAAATCGAACATAATAAAATCTATGAAAAGCCAGACGGCAAAAGAACTGAAGATAAAAAAGCTGATGAAAATACAGAAGCTAATAAAGATCAAAAAAGTAAATCTGATGAAAATTATGGTTCTATAAAAATCGACGATATAATACTAGATCAAAAACCTGCCAGAAACACAAAAGCAAATGAAAGTCCAAAAACAGGCGTTTCTTCAAGCATTGGCTATATAGGTCTACTTGGCGCAAGTGTCCTTGCTCTCTTTAAGAAAAAAGAAAAATAAAGTTTTATTTTCCCTATTAAGTAAATAAAGAAGACATATAAAAGTAAAAGGCTAATATTACTAGCCTTCCACTTTTATTTTGTACCTCCAAATCATAATTTAAGGTGACCCCATAAAGTTGGACCTAATAGCAGAGTTAGTGTTAAAGCTTACTCTGCTATTTCCTTGTTATTTCTTACCCATAAGTGTAGGATTTTTTATACTACATCCTTCTTTCTATATTCCACTGAACTTAAATATCCTAATTTTTCTTTTATTCTTTCTCCGTTGTAATATTTTATATATTCTTCTATTGTTTGTTTTAAGCGTTCATATGAGTGGAATTTTCTTCAATAGTATATTTCCTGTTTTAATATACCAAAGAAGTTTTCCATTGGTGATTTATCTAGCTAGTTTCCTTTTCTTAACATTGATTGGTTAATTACTTCATCTTCTAGTCTTGATGTGTATTGTTTTATTTGATAGGCCCATCCTTGGTCTGAATGAAATATTCTCTTATTCTTGCTAGCACTTGTTACTTCTATTGTTTAATCTAAAGCTTTTAGTATTGATCCTATTGTTGGTTTTTCGATATTTCATAGTTTAATATTTCAGTTTTGTAGATATTTAAGTATAGATTTATATAGAGTTTCTTTATATGATAACTGCCTGGTTTATCTTTAAGGGAGGCAGCAAGCTCTACGTAATAGATGGAGAAATATCCAAACCTTACCAAGCCAAAACAGGAATAGCAGGCTACACCCTAATGTTTAACTCCCACCACGTAGCCCTAGCAGAGCACAAAAGCTACGAATCAATCACAGACAAAGTATCTAGCTACACCCCAAATATAAAAGAAGTAGAAATCTTGCTTCCTAGAATGCTCAAAAAGGATACAGACGAGGGTAGGATATAAGATAAAAAATTAATGTCTTAGAGAAGTTTTTAGAAATATATGATTAGATATCAAATGTATAGATAATAAATCGTGTTCGTAGAAGTAAATGATACTTCTTTCAGCACGATTTTTTCGTAAAAAAAGACATCTTCTTGCTAGTTTAACCAAGAAATTATCAATGAAAGATATTTGTAATGATAATTATGTATCTACTACTGCTTCTAGGCTAATGACTAAGTTTGATAATGAATTCAATGTAGACTCTTATTATATGCCAGAACACCTATCCTTTGATGAGTTTAAGTTAACCAAGGATGCTAAGGGAGCTATGAATTTCGTTTATCTAAATTCTGGTAATCATAAGGTACTTGATATCGTTGAGAATAGACAGATAAATTGCAAAAAAATTTCTTATGCTACCATATGTATATTGGAGACAAGGTTAAGAATGTATTTATCGCTATGTATAGCCCTTGTGTTTCACTAATTAAAAAACTATTTGTTAATGCAAAAAATATTATTGATTGGTTTCATATTGTAAATCTATTTACAAATTATTTCAACCATACAAGCCACTTGATTATATTCATTTTTTTAAACGCATTCATTTTAAAGCTAGTCTATTATATGATGATGATATTATTGATATTAGTCTTGATGTTGATAAGACTTAAAAAAAACATATGAATGGTATCAATTTTTGAGGGAAGATATTGAAACAATGGATTTGAATTGTTTACATTTCATTTAAAGTATTTTAAAGATAAAGTTAGTAATAGAATGAAAACATCAATAGAATCTTGTTTTTTATTATCTAGAACATATTAATCTGTTATTTTTTTAATGTGCCAATTGAAGGAGTTAATAAATTTATTAAGGTTTTAAAGAGGATAGTTTTTGTCTACAGGAATTTCGCTAATTTTGAACTAGAATATTTATTACTAGGAAATTGTTAGCTAGTTAGAATTTTAGAGATAGAAATTTCTATCACTTATTAAAAATTTGGTTGATTTTTATTTACCAACAAGATTTGACAAAGTGCCATATAAAAAATGCCCCCTTTACAGAACATCTTGCAAAGGGGGGGATTTTTAATCTAATCTAGATATTTAATTTTCGACAAATTATCTACTATTTTCTTTTCTTGCTTTTAAATAAAGCGAGTACTGAACCAGCTAAAGTAACAAGTGCACCTAATGAAGAACCTACGCCTGTTCTTACTTTGCCTCTACCTTTCTTATTAGCTTGGTTAGTAGATTTTGATCCTGTAACTACAGTAGTCTTTCCTGATGAATCTGTGCCAGTACTTGTTGTTGTATCATCTATAGAAACGCCTGCTTTCTTAGTACTTTCTTTCTTCTTGTAGATATGTTTTGTATTACCTTTTTCATCTGTTTTTGTTTCTACAAATTCATATCCTTCGATGTCTTTTTTAGGTTGTTTACCATTTTCCTTAGGAGAAATAGTATTTCCTTTTTCATCGACGTATTCTGTTACTACATCTTTAGTAGGTGTAGTAGTTTTCTTCTTGTAGATGTGTTTTGTATTACCTTTTTCATCAGTTTCGGTTCTTACAAATTCATATCCTTTAATATCTTTCTTAGGTTGTTTACCATCTTCCTTAGGAGAAATAGTATTTCCTT
>JAQEDR010000006.1:42652-95787 GCA_027669155.1 Peptoniphilaceae bacterium AM52-5BH
GTTTCGGTTCTTACAAATTCATATCCTTTAATATCTTTCTTAGGTTGTTTACCATCTTCCTTAGGAGAAATAGTATTTCCTTTTTCATCGACGTATTCTGTTACTACATCTTTAGTAGGTGTAGTAGTTTTCTTCTTGTAAATATGTTTTGTATTACCTTTTTCATCTTTTTCGGTTCTTACAAATTCATATCCTTTAATATCTTTCTTAGGTTGTTTACCATCTTCCTTAGGAGAAATAGTATTTCCTTCTTCATCGACAAATTCTGTTACTACTTCTGGAGTAGGAGTTGATTTCTTTCTGTAGACATAAACTACGTGAAGGTCTCCCTCAACTACATTACCATTAGCATCAGCAGAGCCATCAGCCATTCTTACAAATTCATAGTCTTCGAAATCTTTTTGTATAGTATTGTAAATTTCGCCAACTTTAGCATCTGTCTTAACTGCTGTTTCTTCTTCGATAACATTTCCATCTTCGTCCACATATTTTACATAGACATTACCAGTCTTTTCTTGAGGAATTTCTATTGGCTTATAAACATAAGTTACGTATTGATCGCCTTCTTGAACATTTCCATTAGCGTCAGCAGATCCATCGCCCATTCTTACAAATTCGTAGCCGTCAAATGCTTTTTGTTCTGTTGTATAAGCTTCTCCAACTGGAGCATTTTCTTTAACTACGTCATTTGCTAAAGGTTCTCCATCAACTGTTATATAGTTAACGTATACATTACCCTTCTCACCTTCTGGGTCAACTTCAGGAGTCTTAACTGGTTTGTATACATAGGTTACATACAAGTCACCATTAACTACATTACCATTAGCATTTGCAGAATCATCTGCTATTTTCGCAAATATATATCCTTCAAATGTTTTTTGTTCTGTTGTGTAGTTCTCTCCTACAGGAGCATCTTCCTTTACAGCAGTGTAATCTTCAAGAACAGTTCCATCTTCAGTTATATATCTTACATAGACATTTCCCTTTTCCTCTACAGGATTATCTATCCTCTTGTATACGTAAGTAACTGTCTGATCACCTTTTATAACATCACCATTTGCTGGTGCAGAACCATCTGCCATTCTTGCAAATACATAGCCGTCAAATGTTTTTAGTTCAGTATTGTATCCTTCTCCTACTGGAGCTTCTTCTTTAACTACTGATTTAGGATCTAAAACAGTTCCGTCTTCTGCAACATACTCAACATAAACATTACCTTTATCAGTTTCTGGGTCTGGAGTTTTATTTTCTTCGAATACCCATTTTCCTACGAAGTTTTTATCTGCTTTATCTATTGTTGCATCTTTTTCGTCGTAGCCTTTGAATACCCATTTTCCACCTTCTACAGGTACTTCTGTTTTTTCTGGTTGAGTTGGAGTTACTTTGTCTCCGTCTTTTTTACCTTCTTGATCAGTTGGTTTTAGCTTTGTAACTTCTTCTGGTAAGTCTTTTCCAGGTGTTCCTGATTTGAATTCGTGAGTTACTTTGTATTCTTTTGCTGGGTCTGGAGTTGTATCTTCTTCGAATACCCATTTTCCTACGAAGTTTTTATCTGCTTTATCTATTGTTGCATCTTTTTCGTCGTAGCCTTTGAATACCCATTTTCCACCTTCTACAGGTACTTCTGTTTTTTCTGGTTGAGTTGGAGTTACTTTGTCTCCGTCTTTTTTACCTTCTTGATCAGTTGGTTTTAGCTTTGTAACTTCTTCTGGTAAGTCTTTTCCAGGTGTTCCTGATTTGAATTCGTGAGTTACTTTGTATTCTTTTGCTGGGTCTGGAGTTGTATCTTCTTCGAATACCCATTTTCCTACGAAGTTTTTATCTGCTTTATCTATTGTTGCATCTTTTTCGTCGTAGCCTTTGAATACCCATTTTCCACCTTCTACAGGTACTTCTGTTTTTTCTGGTTGAGTTGGAGTTACTTTGTCTCCGTCTTTTTTACCTTCTTGATCAGTTGGTTTTAGCTTTGTAACTTCTTCTGGTAAGTCTTTTCCAGGTGTTCCTGATTTGAATTCGTGAGTTACTTTGTATTCTTTTGAGTTGGAGTTACTTTGTCTCCGTCTTTTTTACCTTCTTGATCAGTTGGTTTTAGTATTTTAACCTCGTTTGGTAATTCTTTTCCAGGTGTTCCTGATTTGAATTCGTGAGTTACTTTGTATTCTTTTGATGGGTCTGGTTTGTTTTCTTCAAATACCCATGTTCCTACGAAGTTTTCATCTGCTTTATCTATTGTTGCATCTGTTTTATCGTAGTCTTTGAATACCCATTTTCCACCTTCTACAGATACTTCTGTTTTTGATGGTTGAGTTGGAGTTACTTTGTCTCCGTCTTTTTTACCTTCTTGATCAGTTGGTTTTAGTATTTTAACCTCGTTTGGTAATTCTTTTCCAGGTGTTCCTGATTTGAATTCGTGAGTTACTTTGTATTCTTTTTCTGGTTCTTCATCTTTTGTGAATACCCATGTTCCTGTTACGTGTTCGTCTTTACCATCTATTGTTGCAGTGTCTTTATCCCACTTTTCAAATGTCCATGTTCCTTTATTCACTTCATCTTTCACTGCTGTGAATTCTTTTGGTGATGGAACTTCTGTACCATCTGCTAATTTTCCTTTTTCTTCTGGAAGTTGTTTTAATACTCCTTCTGGAAGTTTGTCTGGTGTTCCTTTTGCGTCTGATGGTTTAAATTCGTAGTCTAATTTGTATTCTTTTACTGGATCTTTTGTGAATACCCATGTTCCTGTTACGTGTTCGTTTGCTCCGTTGATTGTTGCAGTTTCTTTATCCCACGCTTCAAATGTCCAGGTTCCACCGTTCACTTCGTCTTTTACTGGAGTGAAGTCTTTTGGTGAGTCTACTTTTGTTCCATCTGCTAGTTTTTCTTGTGCTTTAGGAAGTTGATCTAATACTTCTTGTGGAAGTTTGTCTGGTGTTCCTTTTGCGTCTGATGGTTTGAATTCGTAGTCTAATTTATAGGTGTCTTCTTCTACCAAACCTGCATCGATGTCAGTTAAATTTTTATTTGGTTCAAGGGTGATTGGTGCTGTTTTATTTGTCTTGCTATCAAAGTCTGAGTCAACTTCAACATTTGTTCCATCACCTTTAGTGGTTAATTTTTGTCCTTTATTTGGTACTATTTCTACTATATATTCTCCAGCTGCCAAGTTTTCAAATTTATAGTTTCCGTTTTTATCTGTTACTTGGTCTTCTACAGGATTTCCGTTGAAATCTGTTACAGGTTTTCCTTCGTTGTCTAATAATCTTACAGTTACACCTGCTGCTGGTTTTTCAGTAGCTCCTTGGATACCGTCTTTGTTCTTATCTAACCATACCTTATCACCTATTGATGATGGTTTTTGTAGTCTTAGGGAAGCTCTAAATAGATCCCAGTTTTGATCTCCATTAAACCATTGTCCACCAATATGAACACTTTCAGTGTTTATTACGTTCATACCATTGATTCCATCTCCGTTAGCTGGATCTCCATCGATAGAATTTGCAAAATATGAAGAGTGCGTACCATACTCTTCTCGTGAGAAATATGAATATGGTGTTGCTTGATGGTATAACTTAAAAGTAACTTCATCAAATGTTCCCTTTAATTTAACACTTCCTGTTCCTGCAGGTACAAGAGAAGGACTGTTTACATTATACTGCTTTCCATACCCATCTTTGAATTGAATCCAATTGTATCTACTAGCATCATCCACTACTGCTCTTGTGTGAGTATTTCTGTCTATTACTTGAATAATGTTATTATCCACAGTTAGATTTGAGTTTGATGCTTCTTTTTCTAAAGTAATTCCTTCAGTAGCTAGATGTAGATTTGTACTGTTAAATGACCCCAAGCCTACAAGAATCATTCGTCCATTGTAAACATAGGAACCAACTCTACTTACATAGCCACCTAACCCTGATAAGTCTAATATTGGGTCTGTAACTTTTCTATCAAATTTAAAAGTTACACTACCTACTTCATATTCTCCATCAGAGTTATATTTTTGCCAAGATCCTAAAGGACCACCAACGCCATTGCTTGGTTGGGTATTCATCCCCAAAGCTGGAATTGATCCTGGATCTGGATTTCCATAAAACATATCATCTGTTGCTCCATAAGCTGCTTGGTTATTTCCGTTAGCAGATAAGTAGGATGCTCCCTTATTTCTATCAGCTTATTTAACAAATGTTGCTGTTACGCCTATATCATCTATTGAAGCTTTCCCTGTTGAAAAAGCTCTATTACCATTTTTGACTGTAAACTCAGTTGTTATATCATCTGACATAGTCCAACCAGTATTAACATTAAAATCGTTACCAGATACGGCATAAGATGTATCTGCTCCTGGTAGCATTAGCGCCATTGATAGGGCACTTGCTGATAATAACAGCGTAAATTTCTTTTTGCCTTTCATGTTTCCTCCTTTAACTGTGATTCTAAAATAATTTATTCCCTATCGTCAGTCCCCCTAGTTCTGACAATTCATTACAATAATATTATACCACAAATCTAATAATTAGTAGAACATATTATATATATCTTATGTTAAAAAATAACAGACTTTTTGCCTGCTATCTTTAATTATTGCTAAATTGTTTCTGGCTCGTCGTAGTCTACGCCGAAAGTTTCAACTGTTACTGTCTTCATCACTTGGTCTTCTTTTGGTTTATCTTGGAAGTCAGTTTTTGTTTCTGCTATCTTATCTACAGTATCCATTCCCTCGATTACTCTACCGAAGGCTGCATATTGGCCATCTAGGTGAGGGCTGTCTTTGTGCATTACGAAAAATTGGCTGCCTGCACTATCTGGCATCATAGATCTTGCCATGGAGAGAACTCCCCTGTCGTGTTTTAGGTTATTCTCAAAGCCATTTGCAGCAAATTCTCCCTTGATAGCATAGCCAGGGCCACCTATTCCTACTCCTTCTGGGTCTCCTCCTTGGATCATAAAGCCCTTTATTACCCTATGAAAGATTACTCCGTCGTAGAAATTGTGACCTATAAGTGATATAAAGTTTCTTACTGTGTTTGGAGCAACTTCTGGGTAGAGTTCGGCCTTGAAAATGTCTCCGTTAGCCATTTCAAATGTTACTATTGGGTTCTTGTTTTCCATATTTCCTCCTTAGTTTTTGAATGAGTGAACAGGGGCTGGTATGTGACCGCCTCTTTTGATCATTTTATCTGAATTTGAATTTCCTATGTCTATAATTGGTGCATAGCCTAAAAGTCCACCGAACTCGGCATAATCTCCAACTTCCTTTCCTGGGACAGGGATTATTCTAACTGCAGTTGTTTTTGCATTTATCATTCCTATTGCAGCTTCGTCTGCAATCATGGCAGAAATTGTAGCTGAGTTTGTAGAGCCAGGGATTGCAATCATATCAAGACCAACAGAGCAAACAGAGGTCATAGCTTCTAGCTTGTCAAAGGTCAAATGTCCTCCATCTACTGCTTTAATCATCGCTTCATCTTCGCTTACTGGTATAAAGGCACCGGAAAGTCCTCCGACAGAAGCACTTGCCATAAGACCGCCCTTTTTCACAGCGTCATTGAGTAGGGCTAGAGCTGCTACTGTCCCGTGTCCTCCTACATTATCTATTCCAATCTCTTCTAAGATTCTTCCTACAGAATCTCCAATGGCTGGTGTTGGGGCTAGGGATAGATCAAGGATTCCAAAGTTTTTACCAAGTCTATCGCAGACATCTCTTGCTACAAGCTCGCCCATCCTAGTAATTTTGAAGGCGGTTTTTTTGATAATCTCACAGATTTCATTAATCGGAAGGTCATCCTTACCTGAAATTGCTGCCTTCACTACACCAGGACCTGAAACTCCTACATTAATTACTGTATCTGCTTCACTTACTCCATGGAAGGCTCCCGCCATAAAGGGATTATCCTCTACTGCATTTGAAAATATTACAAGCTTGGCACATCCTAGGGCATCTGTATCCTTGGTTCTTTCTGCCAAATCTTTTACGACCTCCCCGCACATAGCTACTGCATCCATGTTGATTCCTGCCTTGGTTGAGCCTACATTTACACTTGAACATACTAGGTCGGTAGTCGATAGGGCTTTTGGGATTGATTTAATCAAAATCTCATCAGCCTTGGTCATACCCTTTTGAACGAGTGCTGAAAACCCACCTATAAAGTCAACTCCAACATCCTTAGCCGCCCTGTCGAGGCATTCGGCAAAGGGAGTGTAATCGTCAAGGTCTGTTGCTGCCGCAATAAGAGAAATTGGTGTGACAGAAATTCTGTTATTAATAATTGGCACTCCGTAGATTGCAGAGACTTCCTTAGAAGTCTTGATAAAGTCCTTGCTTTCTCTTAGGATTTTGTCATAAATTTTATCACATGCTTTTTTATAATCCTTGTCTATACAATCAAAAAGAGAAATCCCCATAGTAAGGGTCCTGATGTCGAGATTTTCCTCATCTAGCATTTTGATTGTTTCAATAATATTATTCTTATCCATATTAAATCCTGTGCATAGCGTCGAAGAGCTTTTCGTTTTGGATTCTTATTTCGAGCTTGTTCTCTTCAGCCAAATCATCAAAGGCCTTCTTGATATCAGCAAAGTCTGCCTTTGACTTTGTAAAGTCGATATTAAACATTCCTACAAATTGATCTTCCATTATAGTTTGGCTTAGATCAAGGATGTTGATATTGTATTCGTATAAGACTTTAGAAATCTTATAGATAATTCCTTCTTGATCATTTCCTATGACTGTTAGTATAGCTTTCATTCTTTCCTCCTAATGAGCTTTTTCCTACTAATAATTTTACCCTTTTATTAATTAGTGCAAAGAAAAATAGCCCCTAGGGACTTTAGTGCAAGAAAAAAAGACTAAAACCATCAAGGTCTTAGTCTTAGATTTTATTTCTGCTCGCCCTGCGACCACTCCGTGGAGGGTCCTCAACTAGCCAGTTAAACGACCCTTGATTTGGGCGCTCTATGCCGCTTGGGCAATTTTTAACACGAAAACCGCTTGCGGTAGCAAGCTTAAAGTTAAGCGAAGCTTAACGCATTTTCGTACAGGCTTGTTTTTTAATACCAACCATTATTAGCCCAAAATGCTTGAGCGTTTTCCCATGAACCGTATCTTCCGTATACGTATGAGTCTGCTGCTGCTTCTTGTTCTTCTGGGCTTGCTCCGTAGCCTACTAGGGATGGGTTTAGTTGGTATCTTCCGTAGTAGCCACCAGCTGGGTTATATGCTGTGTATGATCCGCCTGATTCTCTTTGAGCTATCCATTCTTTTGCCCAGTTTGAATCTCCTTGGTAAGAAGAGTAGTCTTCTTCGTAAGAATCTTCGTAGTAGTAATCACTTGAAGGTTCTTCGTAGTATACATCTTCTGTGTATGTGTATGTTGGCTCTTCATATGTTTGGTATGAAGTTTGTTGAGTATTATTTGTTGTTTGAGCTACTTCTTTAGCTTTATTTTGAGCTTTCTCGTTTCTTTCTTTGAATGATTTTAGAAGGTTGTTGTATACATATCCTTCTTGTCCATCGAATTTAACCTTAACGTATCCGTTAGCTGCTTCTTCGATAACTTCAACTATATCGCCTTCTTGTAGAACGCTTATTACATTTGATGAAAGTTGAGCTTCATCTCTAAAGTTTGCTGGAGCTACAACTTCTGTTTCAGCTTTTACATTAAACCATGGTGTTCCTACGAATGCTTCTCTTCCTTCGAAGTCAATTCTGTACCAACCATTAGCTTTTCCAAGAATTTCGTAAGATTTGTTTTCGTCATTGATTGTTCCAATAACATTGTTCTTTTCTTCAGCAGTGCTTCTTACATTTACTGCTTTTGCCTTTTCTGTGTTAAGTTCGATTCTATCAGCCTTAGCTTCCTTTGATCCGAAAGTAAATACTGATGGTAGTACTAGCGCTGCTGCTAGTGCGTATTTTGTGAATTTGTTCATATATATCCTCTTCCTAATTTTCTAATTTAATTTTACTTGTAATAATAGTTACAAAATATTAACAACTCTTTTTTACAAGCCCTATTGTACCTTTTAATTGTGTGAAAATTATGTAGATTATGATTTTTTTTGATATTTTCTAGGAAATATTGATATACAAGGTTTTCCTAGAAATTTTTTAGCTAATTTCATCAAATATTTTATTAAATTTCTAGATTTTTTTCATAATTTTTCTATAATTCAAACAAATTTCGACCGTTTTTATCTTTCTTTTAGCTCATTAAATTGTAACAAATGTAATCTCTTGTGATTTTTTCTTTAAGCTTAGCCTCTATCTCCTAATTATTAGCCCAAAATTTCCTAAAGTAGTATAATCTTCATAGAATTTATATGAAAGAGAGCAAGCAATGATTAATGTCTACATTTTATGTGGTGGCCCTTCAAGCGAGCATGATATCTCTTTAAGAAGCGCCCTTAACATAAGCAAAAATTTAAATGAAGAAAAATATAAGATAAAGCTAGTATATATTAATAAGGAAGGAGCTTACTCAGAATCCTTCGATAAGATAGATACTGATAATGAATTCGACCTAGTTAGGGAAGTTAAGGAAAATAGGACAAAGTCTATAGCAAATTTCCTCGACTGTCTATCTAAAGAAGATTATTCAAAAACTATAGTAATTCCTGCAGTCCACGGAACATATGGAGAAGACGGAACCATCCAGGCCCTCCTAGATGTTATAGGAGTAGCCTACATAGGAAATGGCCTTCTATCTTCTGCAATCTGTATGGACAAGGTTACAAGCAATGATATTTTCGAGAAGAATAAATTAAGCCAGGCCAAGTATCTCTACACTAATAAGGATGGTTTCGATAGTGACTTCGCCGATAGATGTATAGAAGAAATTGGTCTTCCTCTTATAGTAAAGCCTTCTGCTAATGGGTCTTCTGTTGGTGTAAGCAAGGTTACCAACAAGAAGGAGCTTCTAGCTGCTGGAGATGAAGCCTTAAAATATGACAAAAAAGTCCTTGTAGAAGAGCTAATCGAAGGCCAAGAGATCGAGTTTGCTGTAGTAGGCTACATGAATCCAGATGTATCAGAGCCTGCAGCCTACATTTCAGATCACACCTTCCTCGACTACGATGCCAAGTATTTTTCCAAATCTACCAAGGAGACTCTTCCTTATATACTAGAAAAAGAAAAGCTAGAAGAAGCCCAAGAATTTGTAAGAAGAGCCTACGAAGCTTGTGGCTGTGAAGGCTTTGCCAGAGTAGATATTTTCCTAGGGAAGGATAATAATTTCTATGTCAACGAAATCAATACCTTCCCAGGATTTACTCCTTCATCATTTTTCGCAAGACTATGTGAGCTTATGTATGATGAAAGCTTTGCAGAGGTTTTGGATAGATTAATAGAAGATGGATTTGAAAGGTGGCAAAGATGATAGAAAGAAGTCTTGGCGACATCGCCAAAATGATCGGCGGAGAAATCTCAGATGAAAAATATTCAGATCTTTTGATTAAGGGAGTATCTTCTGATTCTAGAACAATCCAAGAAGGAAATCTCTACATTCCCCTAATCGGAGAAGTCTTTGATGGAAGACTTTTTATCAAAGAATGTGAGGATAAGGGAGCCATTGCCTTTCTCGCAGATCATGATTGTAAGATAAAAAATAACATATCCATCCCTTATATAAGGGTTGAAGATACCTTAAAAGCCCTCCAAGATTTGGCAAGAGCCTATAGGGCTGAGCTAAAAGATACCAAAGTCATTGGCATAACAGGATCAAATGGAAAGACAACTACCAAGGACCTCCTCTATGAAGTCCTCAAGGAAAAGTACAAGGTCCAGAAAACCATAGGAAATCTCAATAATGAAATAGGAGTTCCTAAAACTATCCTAAGCCTTGAAGAAGATACAGATATCGCTATAGTAGAGATGGGAACAGATAGCTTCGGAGATATATCTCTTACCACTAGCATTTCAAAACCAGATATAGCAATTATTACCAATATCGGAGATAGTCACCTAGAAAATCTCAAGACTAAGGAAGGAATCCTAAAGGCTAAGATGGAAATCGTAGAAGGCCTAAGCCCAGAAGGATATTTCATCTACAATGGTGACGATCCTACTATGAAAAAGGAAATCTCCACCTATGAAGTAAAACAAAAAATCATATCTTTTGGAGAAGAGGATGAAAATGACTTTGTAGTAAAAGCTTCTGGTGATAATAAAGGTAAGGTAAGCTTTTCTCATGATGGAGAAACTTATACCATTCCCCTACTTGGTAGCCACAATATCTACAACGGTGGAGTGACAGTTCTAGTCTCTAGCCTTCTTGGTCTAAGCAATGATCAGATCAAAAAGGGACTTTCTGAAGTAACTCCTGCCAATAATAGGTCAAGGATGATAGAATTCGAAGGCTTTGATGTCTTGGATGACTGCTATAAGTCAAATCCTCAATCCCTAAGAAGTGGACTTGAGACAACTAAGCTTCTAGGAGGCTACGACAGTAAAATCCTCGTGCTCGGCGATATGTTAGAGCTTGGAGAAACTGAAAATGACCTTCACTACCAAGTAGGTAGAGAAATCGACCCAAAGGATATCGACTATTGTCTTTTCTTTGGAAGTCTTTCTAAGCATATGTATGAGGGAGCCTTAGAGAACTTCTCAAAGGATAGGATCTACCACTTTACCAGCAAAAATGATCTCATAGACAAACTAAAATCCCTCATCACTAAGTCTTCTCTTGTTTTTGTCAAAGGAAGCCATGGCATGCACATGGAAGAAATTATAGAAAGTATAAGCAAGTTAAAATTATAGGAAAAAATTAGAAAAGAATTAGAAAAGAAAGGAAAAGGAAGAATAATGATTTATACCGTAACCCTAAATCCATCAATTGATTTATTTGTTGAGCTCAAAAATCTCAATCTCGGTGGACAAAACAACATCGTCCAAGAAAGATCCATCCCAGGGGGAAAGGCCCTAAACGTATCAAGGATTCTCTCTTCTCTAAGAATCCCAACCATAGCTACAGGTTTTGTCGGAGGCTTTCAAGGAGAATTTATCAAAGATTGGCTAACAAACGAAAATATTAGTACTAACTTCGTAAAGATGGATAATCACAACAGAACTAATATCAAACTTTTCGAAAACAATCAAGAAACTATGATCAACTTCCCAGGACCAACCATCAAAAGCGAGGAAGTAGACGAATTAGTTTATTATCTATCAAGAGTAAGAGAAGGAGATACCATAATCTTCGGTGGATCAGTTCCTCCAATGGAAGATGGACTCGATAACGACATCTACACCAGACTCGTATCAGTAGCCACGGCCAACGGAGCAGACTTCGTAGCAGACGTACCTGCAAGATACCTACTCGACATGGTCAAGGAAAAACCAATCCTCGTTAAGCCAAACGGTGAAGATATAGAAGAAATATTCAATGTAAGAATTGAAGATAAAAAAGACTTCATCCCTTACGGCAAAAAGCTCGTAAATATGGGAGCCAAATACGTAATAATCTCCTATGGTGCGAGTGGATCAATGTTCTTTGTGGGAGATGATGTCTACGAATCAACTCCAGTAAAAGATGATAATGAAATAATAAACACTGTTGCCTGTAGGGATGCCATGATAGGAGGCTTCGTAGGAACTATGGTTCGTGATGGCGACCCAGTAGAATCATACAAGGTCTCAGTTGCCAGTGCCTCTGCCACAGCAAGAGTCCTAGACCTCCCTTCAAGAGAAGAAATCATGACAATGCTTCCTCTTGTCAATGTTGAAAAAATTGGATAAAAAAACAAAAGCCTAATTAGTTGAGAGGAAATCCTCTCCTAATTAAGCTTTTTTTGAAATTCATCTATATTCTCTATCAATTCTCTTATCCCTTCGACTGTAAAG
Organism: Peptoniphilaceae bacterium AM52-5BH; assembly: GCA_027669155.1. Lineage (GTDB taxonomy): Bacteria > Bacillota > Clostridia > Tissierellales > Peptoniphilaceae > Anaerococcus. The sequence continues at coordinate 54,486 of JAQEDR010000006.1, forward strand.
TTCACAGCATCAAGCACTTCTTTTTCCTCCACATAGTTTAGGCTAAAGGATAGTCTTGTTTGCTCTAGAAATGATATGTCGTTGAAGTCATCTCCTATTGCTATTATTTCCTTATGAAATCCATAGAAGTCCTTGATAAATTCTATGCCGGTTTGCTTGCTGACAGCTGAGTTTATGACATCTGTAACTCCAATTGACTTGTGGAAGGAGAGGTCTTCTTGGAAGGGGTTTTCTAGCATATTATCTGAGTATATTGCAAGAGATAGGATTTCTTCGCCTTCTCTTAAGTCGGCTATCTTTTCTACTGCCCTGTCCTTATCTGTAAAAATCCTACTCGGGAATTTTCTTCCGTAAAAGTCTATTACATCCCTAATTTTATCCTTGTCTAGTGAATATTTTAAAATTTCCGTCATACCCTTGCCGTTTTTTACAAAAATATGGGCCCCGTTGTTGGCTATGACAAAATCTGGATCTATCTTTCCTTCTATTAAGACAAAGAGAGAATGGTAGGTCCTACCTGTTACAATGCCAAAGAGATTCCCCTTATCTTGGAAATCTCTTATGGCCTTTATATCTTCTGTTTTGATTTTCTCATCTATGAAAATCGTCCCGTCAAAGTCAGATGCTATTAACTTCATTTGTCTTCACTTATTTCTATCTGCTCAAAGCTAATATTGTTTCTTTCGAGAAGCTCGACAGCATAGTCGTCCATCCTATAAGCTGTTTCGTAATAGATTTTCTTAATTCCTGCTTGGATTAGGGACTTGGTGCAGTTAAGGCAAGGAAAATGAGTCACATAGCAAATGGTGTTTTTGGTAGCTATGCCTTCCTTTGCACAATATAGTATGGCGTTCATCTCGGCATGGATTGTGGCTATACAATGCCCATCTCTCATGGTGTGGCCCACCTCATCGCAATGGGGGTTTCCCTTGATTGATCCGTTGTAGCCCGTAGAAACTATCCTATTTTCTTCATTTACCAAAACGCAACCCACATAGGCCCTATCACAAGTTCCACGTCTTGCGACAGTCTTTGCAAGTTTCATAAAATATTCTTCCCAACTAAGTCTATCTTTTGCCATATTTTCTCCTTAAAATTTAAGTCTTATCTCAAATAGCATATCAAAGAATTTGTAACTTAGCAATAAGGCAAGGACAAATATTATCATCACAAGGAAACTTGTATCTACAAACACACTAGCAAGAAGTGAGGTCATGAGATTGGCTAGGGTAAGGGTCGCAATAAGCTTACAAAATACGCTTACTTTTTTGTTTACTATCATATAGCCACTTCTTTCGCTAGTTTGATTCTTGCTCAGATATAGGGCGAGGCAAAATATCAGAGCTGCCACAAGGACAAAGGCAAGGATGGTCCTTATATCTTCTACATCAATATAGACAATAGATAGGAGAGTTTTTATGAAAGGATGAAGTCCTTCTTCAAAACTTGCCATCGCACTATAAAACTTATCTGCCATATTTGTAGAAAATACTTGCAAGGTCATATTCAAATTCTCCCTATAGAGCTCAAAGCCTGCAAGAGTCATTATGAAAAGACCCATATGACCGAGGAAATTACCTGCTATAAAACCTAAGGAAGTAGAGATTATACTCGTCCCAAGGAAAATCAGGATATTTCTGCAAATCTGCCTTCCTATAAGAGGAAAACTTAAAACTTGTCCAAAGGCTGAAGTCTTTAAGATAAAGGCAAGAACGATGGCATTTATAGCAAAAATTACCAGGCCAAAGAGAAATACAATCCCTATTTTCATTAGTAATTCATCTTTCTTCTTCCAAGGCATAAGTCTAGTAAAATCATAAATCGCAGAAGACTGCTCAAGACTTGTAAGACTTAGGCCGAAAAACCCCATAAAGATCACTATAGGAAAGATCAAGGCCTGATAATAACTAGATCCATCAAATTTCCCTTCATCAAATTGCTCAAGATAAGTCTTGATGCTGTTGTAGATGTAATGGGCATCATATCCCCCATTTTTACTTAGCCTTTCAAAGTAATCATCCTGAACCTCGCCAGGGACATCTAGGCTATACACTTCATCAAAGTCTCGGAGCTTATACTTTTCCTTATACTTTAGAAGTTCAATTTCTATCTGGTCTAAGCTTTCTTCATTGATATTTATATCTTTATCCTGCCCCTTTCCATATAAATCTTCTCTCATGCTTAAAACATTATAAGTAAAATTATCATAGGCATTTCTGATAGTATTTTGATTAGATATCCCAACTGCCATGGTACAAAATACCGTAACCAAGATAAGCCAAATAGAGAATCTCTTCCAGGTAAATTTAATTAAATTCTTAAAATTACGCATCTTCTCGGCCCCTTTCTAGGTAGAAATAATCCTCAATCTTAGGAGTTAGGATATCATATTGGGCTATATCCTCCCTATTTAAGATTTCTTCTACTTCCTTTTCACTTGCATTTACAAGAATTGTCGCAACTCTTCCAATTTTATTAACGAGAATCATCCTCCTATCGAGATTACTAGGCACCTGATCCTTAAAGACAAGTTGGATTTTCCTTAATTGATTGATCCTTTCATCAGAGGTATCTATGAGTTTGCCATCTTTGGTTAGATAGAAGATATAATCTGATATTCCAGAAAGCTGGTCGAGCTCGTGGCTTGAGGCAAATACTGCCTTGCCGGAATCCTTGGCGTCTATTAGATATGATAGGATTTCCTTTTTGTTTAGAACATCCATCCCATCAAGGATTTCATCGATTAGAAGAATTTTCGCCCCACTTGCAAGAATTGTAATAAGACCTAGGATATTCTTCTGCCCCTTGGAGAAATTCCTTACGTTTTTGTCTGGGTCAATCTTTTGTCTTTTGATTTCCTCAAAGAAGAAAGTTTCGTCGAAGTCTTCATAAATAACTTTGAAAAAGCCCGGAACATGCTTTACCTTGTAGTAGTTAAAATAGTCAAAGCTATCAGGCAAGAAGGCGATGTTCTTAATAAGACTTGGATTTTCCCTAAGATCCTTATCATCAAGGCTAAAGCTTCCACCATCCATGTCATAAATCCCACACAAAGACTTAAGAAGGGTGGTCTTACCCGAACCATTGCGGCCGACAAGTCCTGTAATCATTCCTTCCTTTAAGTCAAAGGAAATATTATCTAAGACTTTCTTTTCATCAAAGGCCTTACTTATTTTCTCTGCCCTTATCCTCATACAAACTCCTTTCTGTCTCGTCGAAAATCTCGAGTATTTCTTCCCTAGCAAAGCCTAAAAATATAGCCTTGGTGAAATCATCTTTGAGATTTTTCGTAAATTCGTCTTTGTTAGTATCAATCTTACTCTGATCGATTCGGATAAAAGTCCCTATGCCAGGCCTTGTTTCTATAAGTCCTAGTCTGTCAAGTTCCTTGAAGGCCTTGGAGACGGTCGTCTGATTGATGGACAGACTCTTCGATAGCTCTCTTACAGAAGGGAACTTATCCCCATCCTTAAGTAAGCCTGTCGCAATATAAAGCTTGGTCTCATCAACGATTTGCATATACAAAGGGACTTCCGACTTAAAATTTAAATTAAACATAAAACCTCCCTTCTGGTGTTATGCCATATACCATACACTGTTAATAATATTATATCAGGGACTTTGATTTTTGCAAGAGCAATTAAAAATTTCCAGCAAAAAAACTTCCCGAAGGAAGTTTTAATATTTATATAAGTTTTATCTCTTAAATTTACAGGAAAACTTGCGATTTAAGATAGAAATTCAAGCTCCTATTTCTACTACTTTTCCAAATGAAATAATATACTTTCTTTAATCCGCCTACATCAAGACAGCGAAAGGCTTTATCAATTTAGAGAATATCTTAGAGCTTAGTTTGATATTTTCAACATCTTCCATATTTACTTCTTGACCTATTTCAAAAAATATATCGAAGTCATTTTTAATCTCAACTAGGCTGTTTGACTTATACATGTATAGGCCGCACTCAAAGTTTTGGTAGAGGGCTCTGTAGTCTAGGTTGACCGTTCCTACAAAGCCAACCTTGCCATCAGCAAGCCAGGTCTTGGAGTGGACGAAGCCTGGAGTATATTCGAAAATCCTCACTCCTGCTTCTATAAATTCCTTGTAGTGGTCCTTAGCTAGGGCGAAGGCTACCTTCTTGTCTGGTATATGTGGCAGGCAGATCCTTACATCAAGGCCCGACTTTGAGGCAAGCTTTATCGCATTTCTAATCTCTTCATCTACTATTAAATAAGGACTCATGAGATAGACGTATTTTTTGGCCTTGTTTATAGTATCAAGGAGGACGTTTTTGGATATGGTTTCATCGTCAAGAGGATTGTCGGCGAAAGGAATATAAAAGCCACTAGCCTCTGTGTCCGGATATTTCTTAAGGTAAGGGCTATAGTCTTCTGGCTTATTATCAAGGGAGAACCACATATTTAGAAACATTATGGTAAAACTTTTGACAGCACTGCCCTTAATTCTTACACCGCAATCCTTCCAATGACCAAATCTCTCGAACACATTTATGTACTCGTCAGATAGGTTGATTCCTCCAGTGTAGGCGACTTTTCCATCTACCACCATGACCTTCCTGTGATCTCTGTTGTTCTGATAGGTCGATACTATAGGATACATCTTAGAAAAGACCCTACATTCTATGCCCAAGCTTTCCATCTCTTGGACAAAGTCCGACCTTACTCTCGTTATGAGATTGGATCCATCTATAAGTAGCCTTACTTTAACTCCTTCCTTGGCCTTTTTTACAAGCTCTTCTAGGATTGTCCCCCACATATAGCCATAATCGATTATGAAAAACTCCATAAAGATAAACTCTTCCGCACTTTTCACGTCGCTTAGCATGGCCTCGAACATGTCATCTCCCACCTTAAAGTAAGTAGAAGATGTGTCCTTGTAGGTTGGAAAGCCCCCCACGTCGTCCAAGTATTTGGCTATTGGATAAAATCTCCTTTCCCTATCCTCAATTTTTTCGTAAAGATCCTTATCCTTTTGGATATATTTTCTAGAATCCTTATCAAGGCTTATTACCTTCCTCTGCTCTCTCTTATAACCAATCGAATAATGGCTTACAAGAAAGGCGATGATGCCAAAGGTTGGAACGATAGCAATGAGCATAAACCAAGACAATTTGTTGGCGTTTGATACCTTTTTCATATTGAGGATTATAAGCATCATTATAAACTTAGATAGGGTGTCTCCTCCCATTATGTAAGTAAAATCTATCTTAGAATTATAATAGAAATAAATCATCAAAATAAGCTGGAGGATTACCAAAAAGGCAAATAATCCCGCTCGTGAAAATATCAAACTACCCAAACCCTTCTTGGTTTGCTTAACGTATTTGTTTTCATTGATTTTCTTAATGATATTTTTATTGAATTTATACATAGCCTTATTATATCACTTTATCCCTCCCACTTGCAATATCATAGCTTGACATAAGTCTTTAAATTCATAAGATATAAGGTGAGGTGAAATGAGATGAAAAATATATTAATAATAAATGATTTCGTTTCCCTAGGAAAAATTGCCGGAAAGATGATGGAAACTGTCCTATCCTACAAGGGACACAATACTTTCTTTCTTCCAACTGCCCTTATTGCAAACAACTTCTCCTACGGGAAAAATGCCATATTAGATACAACTGACTACTTAAGAGACACCCTAAGAAACTGGGAAGAGATAGGCTTTGAGTTTGACCTTATCTCTATCGGATATATCCACAACACTGAGCAAAGAGATATAATCTATGATTATGTAAAAAACTTAGACTACAAGGCGACTGTCCTCTTTGACCCAATCATGGGAGATGAGGGGTCCCTTTACCCAACTCTTGATGAGACAATGCTTGATAACTACAAATCCTTACTCGATATTTCAGATATCATAAGTCCAAATGCCACAGAGGCTAAGTTTCTTGATATAGACTACGAGGATTTTGTAAGCAAAGGAAAAAAATATCTTATAACTTCTATAGAAGAAGACGGGAAATATTTCGTAAAAGGATACGATGAGGGTGAATTTAAAGTTCCTTTCGACAAACTTCCCAAAAGACTTACAGGAACGGGAGACCTCTTCGATGGGCTCTTCATAGCCTACTTCCTAGATGGCTACTCAATCGAAAAATCTTGCCAAAAGACAGTCGATATAATATACAAAATCTATAGTGATGTTATCAAATACTCTACAAATGAAAATATAAATATCGAAAGATATCTGGACCTAATAGACTGAGGGGGATTCGTGCAAAGAAAAGATTATTGGAAAAAATCACTAGCAATTGCCTGGCCTGCCCTTTTGGAATTCTTCTTTATATCAATTGCAGATATAATCGATACCTTCATGGTATCTGGTATGGGACCTAGTGCTGTCGCAGCCATTGGCCTTACTACCCAGCCTAAATTTATAGCTCTTACCATATTCTTCTCCATAAATGCAGCCGTATCGGCCTTGGTTGCGAGAAGACAGGGGGAAGGAGATAGGAAAGAAGCTAACAGGACTCTTCTAACAGCTATCTATATAGTAATAGCCTTTGTAATCCTAGTAGACCTTGTGATGATGCCCTTCCTCTCCCCAATCCTTAAGTTTGCTGGGTCCAATCCTGAAACTCACGAGCTTTCCATAGCTTACTTTCAAATAATAATGGGTGGGCTTATCTTTAACGCCCTAGCTATGGTAATTAACGCTGGGCACAGGGGTTGTGGTAATACACAAATTGCCTTCGTATCAAACCTAGTTAGCTCACTTGTTAATATTACATTTAACTACCTTTTAATCTACGGAAACTTTGGCTTTCCTGCTCTAGGCATAAGAGGAGCTGCCATTGCGACTGTTCTAGGAACAGTGGTGGCAAGTATAATGTGCATCATTTCTCTAACGAGGAAATCTTCCTACCTAAACTTCAAACAATTTGTGAAAGCGAAGTTTGCATACAGCAAGAAAATCGCCAAATCCATTGCAAGTCTCGGCTCAAATATCTTTGTTGAAAACGTCTCAGCAAGAATCGGATTTCTCGTGACAGCCATTACTGCGGCAAGTCTTGGAACAGAAATATTTGCTGCCCACAACGTAGGAATGAACCTCCTATCCCTCACCTTCTCCCTAGGTAATGGAATGCAAGTAGCAGCCATTGCCCTATCAGGTAACGCCCTAGGAGCAGAAGATAAAGAAGGAGCCAAGACCTACGGCAAGGTCTGCCAAGAGATCGGCTTTGCCCTATCGGTAATAGTCTCAATCATACTGATATTCTTCGGAAGAAATATCTTTGGCCTCTTCTTCAAAGATCCAGATATAATCGAATATGGTGTAATAATTACTAGATTTTTAACAGTAATAGTCCTCCTACAAATCTCCCAAACAATCTACGGAGGCTGCCTCAGAGCGGCAGGAGATGTCAAATATACCCTCTTTGTAGCCCTCTTATCTGTAACCTTTATCAGAAGTGCCGTAACCCTAATTGCGGTAAATGTCCTAAGCCTCGGCATCATGGGAATCTGGCTAGGAATCCTATCAGATCAGGCATCAAGATTTATTTGCCTAAGACAGAGATTCCACCAAGGAAACTGGGTCAACAAGAAAATATAACACAAAGGAGAGCCTTCCTAATGGGAGCACTCTCCTTTTTCTTAACTCATTCTCAAATATAAATAGCTAGCAAATCCCCTTGTCTTTTGTAACAAAATATGCTAGAATAGATACATCTTGGGGCATTAGCTCAGTTGGGAGAGCGCTTGACTGGCAGTCAAGAGGCCAAGGGTTCAAGTCCCTTATGCTCCACCAAAAGAATCAAGAGAAATCAAAAGGATTCAAATCACTGTTTTGTAGAGGTTCAAACCTCTCGAGAAGCAAGAAAAATCAAATTAACGTAACAAGAACTGAATTAGTTATCATGAAAAATAAGAGGATTTGGGTCTTTTATTTATTTTCTTCTACATATTCAATTTTTTCCTTATCCATAACTGAATCTGGGATCATTTTGCTTGTTATATAAATTAGAAATGGAAGGACGATTGCATCATCCAAAATTCCTAAAAAAGGAATCATATCATTTATCAAATCGGCAGGCATTACTGCATATAAAATTGCTCCAAGTCCCAAAAGTTTTACAAGTTTTGGAGTTTTTTTATCTTTCTTAGCCGTAGCAAAAAGAACAATCGATGAATTTTTAAAAGATAATGAAATGTAAGTTTATCTTTCTACTTTTGGAAAAGATATCCTGTCTTTAATTATGGGATAGGAAAAAGGGATATAAAAAATTGAAAAAAATAATTTTTTCCGGTATAAGTATTATTGTAGAAAATTTACAAATAATTACCCGAGGAGGTAAAATATGAAAATCTTTGAATCAATAAAAAATAGATGGGAAAAATTCTTGAAAAATCTAGCAAAAGAAAATAAAAAATCTTTTGGAAATGAAAGATTAGATTGTTGTTCATTGAACAAAAGAGAATATAAATAAAGAAAAAAATGACCTCGGCGGTGACTGAACTGACCCCCAAAAGTTAGATCTAAAAACTAACTTAAGGAGGTCATTTTTTTAATGGCAAAATATAGCCCAAACTTCCTTACTTGCTTTACTCTTACTATACCCGTAAACGTTAGCATTTACACTAATAGGGCGAAGCTTTCCAGCTCTATTAAAGTCTTTATATAGCTGCCTTTGCCTTTGTAATCTGACCTGGGCTATTAGCTTGCTTGCGGCAATGTATACTAAGAGAAGGTCTACCCTTTAGTGTAGAATTACCTCAATATAGCGAAAAAACTCTTAAGGCTATGGCAGTGGCTAAGATAATATCTTCTAGCGAAGAAACGCTTTCCTATTCATCAATTGATGATTTAAAGAAAGCACTTCTCTCTGACTAATGTATAGGATAAAATTTACTAATACATTCAAGAAGTCCTATAAGCGTGCCGTAAAACGTGGCTTAGATATCTCTCTTTTAGATAAGGTTATCGAGAAATTATCTAAGGGCCATACACTAGAGGCTAAATACAAAAACCATGAGCTTAGGGGTAAGTATCAATGATTTAATGAATGTCATATAAAACCTGACCGGTTATTGATATATCTAATAGAAGACGATATCCTAACTCTTACCCTAGTTGATACAGGTAGTCACTCAGATTTATTCGACCTATAGGCCATCTTTGGTATGGCTTTTTAAATTGCTAATTTATTCCCCTAATGTACATAATTAGAGAACACAAAAAGCGACTGTAACACTGCAGTCTCCTAAATCTTCTTGATTATTTAGATTATATTTAATTCTTTTCTCAAAGCATCCTGTAATAACATTGAAAAATTGATGTTATTCTCAATTCCAGCTTCATTAAGATAACTTGGAATTGATAATGTTTTTTTGACCGTTTTTCTGCTAGATTTTTTTACATAATCAGTTAAATCTAGGGATACATAATTTTTGAAGCTACCCTCATATGAAAAGTATTCTTCATCGTCCTGATCTAGCTTTACCCCAATGTCATTTATATTAGAGGCTTTAGGAATATCTTTAGATTTAGTGTAGTATTCAAACAAGTATGTCCCTAGAGCATCTTGAGCCATTTTGAAGGCATCATCAATACTATCACCACATGATATACATCCTTCTAAATCTGGAAAAATTACTGTATAAGCTTCGCTATCTTTTTCTTTTAAAAATAAAGCTGGGTAATTTACAAACATACAATCACTCCTAGTAAGTATTTTATGGTAAGGAGGGGCTATTTAAGCCCCGCTTGTTTCAAGATTACATGCTCAGTTCCTTTAGGTAGGTCCTTGCCTCCATGATTGGGAACTATTGTAATCCTGCCATTCTTAAAGTTTTTGAACTTCTTATGTGAACCATCCCCAGATGGTATATAAGTAAATCCATTTTTCTTTAAGAGCTTAATCATCTGCTTTGACGTCTTCGGCATATGATTTCCTCCTTACACTTATATTATACGTATCATTACGTGTTATTCAATTTATATCTTAAATTTCTTTACTATTTTTAAAAAACTCCAATTCTCTATATAACAGATATTACAGATTTCTTTTATTCAGTTCATCTTTCAGCCTAAACAAGCTAATATTTCACTACTAATCTGCCAAATAATATCTAGATTTTAAAAAATATCTCTTCAAAATATTGACAAGAAATATATACCTTAGTAAAATTACTAACAGTGTTAGCTAAAGGAGTTTTTATGGATGATAATTTAGTTGAAAGATTGATTAGAAGTTTATATAAAATAGGCCACGGTAATTCTAGTAAGAAGTTAAACAATTCGGTTAGGGGCGAGAATATGGCCCTAGCTTTAATTAGCAAGAATAAAGGTTCTATCTACCCTAAGGATATAGAGAAAAAGATGGGGATTTCTAGTGCTAGAGTTTCTAAGATTATCAAGGGACTCGAAGAGAAAAAACTCGTTATAAGAAATCCCGACAAGGAAGATAAAAGAAAAACTCTTGTTATCCTAACCAATCGCGGAAAGAAGTTTGAAAATCTCAGGAAAGAGAAGATTAATTTTACTCTTACTTCAATGCTAGAGCTTTTAGGAGAAGAAGATGGGGCTGATTTTGTAAGAATAATAGAAAAAATCGAAAAGTCTATGCCTCAGATAAGAAATATGTGTGAAGAAAAATTTGGAGATTCAGCTTATGATAAAGATTTTGAAATATTTAAATAAAAAACAAGGCCTTCAAATATTTGTAAGCCTACTTTTGATAGTAGCTTCTGTGTATTTGGACCTAAAGATTCCTGACTATATGGCAAAGATTACCATGTATGTCCAAACCCCTGGCCACAGTGTAAGTGAAATCATGGGAGAAGGTAAATGGATGATCCTTGCTGCCTTGGCTTCTCTCTTATCTGCAGTCTTAGTCGGTTACCTATCTAGTGTAATCTCTTCGTCCTTTGCCAAAGATCTAAGATCGAGACTTTTTGCCAAGGTAGAGTCTTTCTCCCAAAAGGAAATTAACGAGTTTTCGACTGCAAGTCTTATAACAAGATCAACAAACGACATCACCCAAATCCAAATGGCGATTATAATGGGCCTACAAATCCTAATCAAGGCTCCAATCATGGCTGTTTGGGCCATTACAAAAATCTATAACAAGGGCTTTGAGTGGACTGTCGCCACAGCCATCACCCTTCTTATCCTTATAGTTTTTGTAGCTATCGTAATGATTTTGGTTATGCCTAAGTTTAAGATAATGCAGAGTTTAACTGATAATATCAACAGAGTCCTAAGGGAGAACTTGACAGGACTTTCTGTAATAAGGGCCTACAATTCCGAAAGCTATAGGGAAGATAAATTTGCCGAGGCCAACGAAGAATTGACCCAGACTCAGCTTTTTACAAGTAAGATAATGGCGACACTCTTTCCTACAATTAACCTTGCCATGTCTATTCTTACCCTTGTGATTTATTTTATAGGAGCAGGTCTAATAAGCGAGGCCGGCCTTATGGATAAGTACACCCTCTTTTCCGATATGGTCGTATTTTCTTCCTACGCCATGCAGGTTATCATGTCCTTTATGATGATGAGTATGATTTTTATAATGCTGCCAAGGGCGGAAGTGTCTGCTAGTCGTATCAATGAAGTCCTAGATACAGAAATCTCAATAGCAGATGGATCTAAAGAAAAGATAGTAGAGAAAAGTCCTTATATCATAGAATTTGATAATGTATCCTTCAAATACCAAGACTCTGAACAATATATACTCAAAGATTTAAACTTTAAGATAAAAAAGGGCGAGAAGGTCGCCATAATCGGCTCTACTGGATCAGGTAAGAGTACAATCCTAAATCTCTTGATGAGGTTTTACGATCCGAGCGAAGGATCTATCAAGATAGATGGCATGGATATTAGAGACTTTAAGCTTTCTGACCTCTACGATAAACTTGGTCCAGTCTTGCAGAAATCCTTCCTCTTTAAGGGCGATATCAAGTCAAATATTTCCTTCACAGATGAGTCTTTCGATTTGGACAAAATCAAGAAAGCAGCAGATATTGCCCAAGCGAGCGAGTTTATAGAAAAATATGATGATAAATTCGATCACGAGATAGCCCAACTTGGTAAAAACGTATCAGGAGGACAAAAGCAAAGACTTGCCATAGCAAGGGCCATCTACAAGAACCCTGACATATATCTTTTCGATGACTCCTTCTCTGCCCTAGACTTTAAGACTGATCGTGACTTAAGACATAGGTTAAAAGAAGCTTATCCAGAAGCTACGACCCTAGTTGTTGCCCAGAGAGTCGGTTCAATTATGGATTCTGATCAGATAATAGTTCTTGATAATGGAGAAATAGTAGGGCTCGGCAAGCACAAGGACCTTCTTCAAGCTTGTGAGGTCTACAAGGAAATAGCTAGTTCGCAACTTAGCAAGGAGGAATTAGATGGCTAAGAAAGATTTACAAAAAAATAAAAATTTCAAAAAAACAATGAAAGAGCTGATGGTCTATATCAAGCCATATCTGCCTTTGATAGTAATCTCTCTTATTGCATCAATTGTAGCGACCATCCTACAAATCATAGGTCCTGATAAGCTTAAGCTTATCACAAATGAGATAAGTGCGGGGCTTCCTCAAATGGTAGAAGGCAAGCCCATAGTTAAGGCGATTGATATGGAAGCAGTAAAGAGCATCTCCCTAACTCTTCTAATCTTCTACCTAGCCTCCCTTATTCTAAATATGGTCCAATCCTTTATTATGGCAGATGTTACACAGAATATATCGAAGAGCTTTAGGGAGAAAATCTCACAAAAGATAAACAAACTTCCCTTTTCCTACTTCGATACGACAAGCATTGGAGATATCCTCTCAAGAGTTACCAACGACGTAGATACCATAAGCCAAAGCTTAAACCAGGCCGTTGGAAATCTTCTTACGAGTATCATCATGCTAGTAGGCTCTCTTATAATGATGCTAATAAACTCCCCTGCCCTTACCCTTACCACAATCCTAAGCTCTGTCCTAGGCTTCATCTTGATGGCAATAATTATGAAAAAGTCCCAGACCTACTTTAAGGACCAACAAAAAAACCTAGGAGCAATCAACGGACAAATCGAAGAAGTCTACACAGGACACGACGTAGTAAAGGCCTACAATGCGGGCTCTAGGGTTATAGAAGAGTTTGAAGTAACCAACGAAAAGCTTTATACAAGTGCCTGGAAGAGTCAGTTCCTATCAGGCCTTATGATGCCAATCATGCAGTTTTCTGGAAACTTCTCTTATGTGATGGTTTGTATAGTAGGAGGAGCCCTTGCCATAGACGGTAAGATTTCTTTCGGTGTCATAGTTGCCTTTATGATTTATGTAAGACTTTTCACCCAACCTCTCTCCCAAATCGCCCAAGGCTTCAATACCCTCCAAAGGGCTGCTGCTGCTGGAGAAAGAGTTTTCGAATTCCTCAATGAAAAGGAAGAGGAAAAAGAAGAAGGCAAAATCTACCTTGACAAGGCCAAGGGCCAAGTTGAATTTCAAAATGTTAAGTTTGGCTACAAGGAAGGTCAAACCATAATCAAGGACTTCAGTGTTAAGGTAAATCCAGGAGAGAAAATTGCCATAGTAGGCCCTACTGGAGCAGGAAAGACTACCATAGTCAACCTCTTGATGAGATTTTATGAGATAAATAGCGGAAAGATCCTCCTAGATGGAGTGGATACCAAAGATATAACAAGAGAAAATCTCAGAGACCAATTCTGCATGGTCCTCCAAGACTCCTGGGTCTTTGAAGGAAGTATCAAGGAAAATATTACTTTCGGCCAAGAAGATATCGATGATAGCGAAGTCATAGAAGTCTGTAAGAAAGTAAATCTCGACCACTTCATAAGAACCCTAGAAGATGGCTACGATACAATCCTTAACGACAAACAGACCCTTTCTCAAGGTCAGCTTCAGCTATTAACCATAGCCCGTGCTATGATAAGCAAGGCCCCTATCCTAATACTTGATGAGGCGACAAGCTCTGTCGATACGAGGACAGAAATTATTGTACAAGACGCCATGGACAAGCTCGCCAAGGGAAGGACCTCCTTTGTCATAGCCCACAGACTTTCAACAATCAAAAACGCCGACCTAATACTCGTTATGAAAGACGGCGATATAGTAGAAAAAGGTAAACACGATGAGCTGCTAGAAAAAGGCGGCTTCTACAGAGACCTCTACCAAGCTCAGTTTGAAAGAAAATAAAATGAAGGGGCTGTTGCAAATGATTAATAATCGTTCCTCCATCGCTTGTAGAATTCTCTATAGAGACTATTCTAATGATGATGAAACGACCTATTCATTCTGCAACATCTCCTTTTTAAGTTAATATTTAGCCTAGGTATCGCCTTTCTAGACTCATATAATGCTTGTAAAGGCTGGTGAACTTGTTCCTGTGGTTTTTCTTCCAAGGCTTATCCCTACCGCAGAAGTGAAGAACTACTGTATGATCCATTAGCCAAGCTAGGTCGGCTTGCTTTTTCGTGCGAAGAAGATATGACGAATAGTTTCTCGCGTCGTAATTATAAATCAAATCATCTAAAGGATAGATCCTATCCCCGTACATGGCATTAAGTATGTCTTGGTCTGGGAGAAGAAGGTTCATGTAATTTTCCTCGACAAAGGAGAAGATCTCATCTGGGTCAATCTCCTCTCTCGCCCTTTTGAGATTAATTAGAAGCAGACCCGAATTGTAATAGTCGGTGTCAGTTCCCAGGCGAATCCTGTTGACATTGTTGGCCATATCGGTCTTTCCTGTATGACTTGCCGCAGCATAAATGTTATCTGAGATATCAGTCCTAAGAAGATCGTCCAAGGGATTGATAACTAACATATCGGGGTCGAGATATAAAATCTTATCCAAATCTTCCGGCAGAAACTTACCCGCGAGAAGCCTATAATACATCTCCTTTGGATAGCGGTCGGTGACTCTCGCAGTAGAGAATAGATCGTCCGTCGCCCTTATGGGATAAAGAGTGTAAGAGAACCTCTTTAGGTCTTCTCCTAAGTCTTTAAGCTTATCCTCTGATATTCTAGAGTGGATAAGATAGACATCAAACTTTCTTCCTGGATTGTTTATGTAAATAGAAGTCATAAGGACTTTCATTTGTGGTATATAATTCTCATCTAATGTAAGCAATAAAGCATCAGCCATAACTTTTCCTTTCTATTCATAAAAATTTTATGCAAGTTAGTAAATTTATACCCAAAATGGTCTTAAAAGATTATGAAAATGGATATAAGCTATGAGATCTCTCGACTACGCTTCGCTCCGCTCAAGATAAGGGAAATATACACCAAGTCTATATCGTGACTATTAGTGTTCATTATGTCCAGAACCATTAGAGAAAAGGGGAATGCGTATCTTAACTTTATCGCATTCAATAATGTTCATTATGGCCAGTACCATTAAAGATAAGTAGTACGTTAAATTGAACGACTCGGATAGGACTTGAGAAATCTATTTTCACAGTTCCCTTACTTCGACCGAACGAAGTGAGTGGAGAAGCCTCATACATTAACTATATCAAAGAATAATTGACTATACTTTGAGAATATGCTAAACATCAACTACTCCATCTCGAACGAATGTGAGAGATCTACAGTCTGTGATGACATGTAGATCAGAAGGATTAACTTATTTACGAGAATAAATAGATTACAAAAGCTCAAACCAAACACGTCCCATGGTTCTGTAGACCTCTCACGCAAAGTTCGAGGTGGAGAAGATAGGAATTTATCTATGAGATCTCTCGACTACGCTCGACATAAGGGAGGTAAGAAAACGAAGTTTTCTCTCCTTCCCTTACCTCGACCGAAGCGGAGAGGTCTCATGCATTATACTTAAGAAGCAGATAATTATTTACTTTGAGATAAAACTCGGCAACAACTTCACCATCTCGAACGAATGTGAGAGATCTACAGTCTATGATGACATGTAGATTATTATGTTTAAGCTATTTACGAAATTACATATGTAACAAATACTCAAACCAAAGATGTCCCGAAGTTCTGTAGACCTCTCACGTAAAGTTCGAGCTGGTGAGTTAGGAATTTGCCCAAGAGATGTCTCGACTACGCTCGACATAAGGGAGGTAAGAAAACGAAGTTTTCTCTCTTTTTCCCTTGCTTCGACCGAACGTAGTGAGTGGAGAAGTCTCATACATTAACTAGAACGTAGAATAATTGCCTAAACTTTAAGAACAAGCTAAACAACACTTACGCCATATCGATGGAGGTACGACTGAGAGATCTACAGTCTGTGATGACATGTGGATTATTAAGTTTAAGTTATTTGCGAAAATACATAGCTAAGAAAAACTAAGTCCAAGCACGTCCCATGGTTCTTAAGACCTCTCGTTGCTTCCCCGTGGAAGCTCTGTCGAGGTGGAGAGGTGGAGAAGTTGAGATGTCTCGACTACATTCGACATAAAGGAATGTCTATCTAAACTTTATCTTATTCACTTTATTCATTGTGATCAGAACCATTAGACATAAGGGATAATCGAATTTACTCATTAATAGGCAAAAGTAAAGCCTCAAACTCTTAAGCAAATTATAGTCTGAGGCTTTTTAAATTCTATATAATTTTTCTTATTAACTTAACCTATCCAAGCATCACATCAAGAACCATCATCACGACAAATCCTGCTGCAAAGCCTATTGTTCCTATGTTGGTGTGGTCTTCTCCTTCTCCTGTGGCTTCTGGGATTAGTTCTTCTACTACTACGTAGAACATTGCCCCTGCTGCGAAGCTTAGAAGATATGGTAGGATTGGTACCATTATTCCTGATAGGAGGATGGTTAGTACTGCAGCTACTGGCTCTACTGCTCCTGACAATATGCCGTAGATGAAGGACTTGTGCTTGTTTACTCCAACCGCCTTTAGGGGCATGGATATGATTGCTCCTTCTGGGAAGTTTTGGATAGCGATTCCTAGGGCGAGGACCATAGCTCCTGCCATAGTTACTGTGCCGTGGCCGTAGATTGCTCCAGCAAAGCTTACTCCAACTGCCATTCCTTCTGGTATGTTGTGGATTACTACGGCTAGAACCATCATGGTTGTTTTTCTTAGATTTTCGCTTTTAGGTCCTTCTGGTGTGTCTGAGTCGATGTGTTGGTGGGGGATTGCTGAGTCGAGGAAGAGTAGGAATATGATTCCTACTATAAATCCTACAGCAGCTGGGATCCAGGCCATCCTTCCCATTTTATCTTCCACCATGTCCATGGCAGGCATTAGGAGGGACCAGATACTTGCTGCAACCATTACTCCCGCCGCAAAACCTGATAGGCCCTTTTGTACTCTTATATTTAATTCATCACGCATTATATAGACACAAGCCGCTCCCAAGCTCGTGCCTATAAATGGGATCATTAATCCTAATATTGCTTGTGCGTCCATTTTTCTACTCTTGATCTATTTTCCAAATATCAGCTGCGTAGTCTAGGATTGTTCTGTCTGAGGAGAAGAATCCTGCATTTGCGATATTTATCAAGCACTTTCTTGACCAGTCTATCTTATCCTTGTAGGCTTCATTTACTCTCTCGTGAGCCTCAGCGTAAGACTTGAAGTCTTTTAGGAGGAAGTAGCTATCTCCTCTTTGGCCATTTTGTGGCTTGATTAGTTCGTTGTAGATATCTAGGAACATGTAAGATTCATTGTCTTTGAATTCTCCGCTTACGAGACTATCTACTACATCTTTGATGTCCGGGTCTTTGGAGTAATATTCTACTGGGTTGTAGCTATCCATTATCTCGTTAAGTTCTTCAACTGTAGCACCGAATCTGAAGTTGTTTTCTTCTCCAGCGTGGTCGAAGATTTCTATATTTGCCCCATCGAGTGTACCAAGTGTGAGGGCTCCGTTTAGCATGAACTTCATGTTTCCTGTACCACTTGCTTCCTTACCTGCTGTTGAAATTTGCTCTGAGATATCTGCTGCTGGGAAGAGTTTTTCTGCGTAGCTTACCCTGTAGTTTTCTACAAATACTACCTTTATCTTGTCATTTACGTCAGGATCTGCGTTTACTACTCTTGCTACTTCGTTGGCAAGCTTGATCATTCCCTTAGCTCTGAAGTATCCTGGGGCTGCCTTTCCTCCAAAGATAAAGGTTGTTGGAGTAAATTCCATGTCAGGATTTTTCTTAAGCTTGTGGTAGAGATAGATTATGTGAAGGACGTTAAGGTGTTGTCTCTTGTATTCGTGGATTCTCTTGATTTGGATATCGAAGATTGATTCTGGATCGATCTTTACTCCTTCTGTGTCCAGAATGTATTTGGCAAGCTCTTTTTTCTTTGTTTGTTTGATATCCCAAAGTTCTTCTAGGACCTTTTCGTCATCCTTGTATTTTTCTAGTCCCTTAAGTAGGTCTAGCTTATACTTCCACTCGTCCGTGCCAAGCTTATCTGTAATAAAGCTTGAAAGCTCTCTGTTAGCGTATACTAGCCATCTTCTTGGGGTGATACCGTTGGTCTTGTTATTAAACATTTCTGGCCTTAATTTATACCAGTGCTTGAAGGTGTCTGCCTTTAGGATCTCTGTGTGGAGGGCTGCTACACCGTTTACGGAAAATCCTACATAGATTGCAAGATTTGCCATGTGGATTTGCTCGAATCTCTCGATTCTGTATGGGTCGATTTGCTCTTCTGAATATCCTTTTTCCTTAAATTCTTTTACTAATTTATCATTAATTTTTTCAATTATTTCAAGGCATCTTGGGCTTACTTCAAGAACTATGTCCTTATCCCATCTTTCTAGGGCTTCTTGGAGGACTGTGTGGTTAGTGAAGGCAAAGACCTTGTTACAAATCTTTAGAGCATCTTCAAAGAAGATTCCATTTTCATCTACCAAGACTCTTATTAGTTCAGGGATGGCCATAATTGGGTGGGTGTCGTTAAGTTGGATAACGTGGTATTTGGCGAAGTTTTTAAACTTAAGGTCTTCTGGGTAGTCTCTCTTGTATTTTTCTACCATATCTTGGATAGAAGCTGAACAGAAGAAGTATTGTTGTTTAAGTCTTAGGACCTTGCCGGCTCTTTGCATGTCGTTTGGATAGAGTACTCTTGTAATATCTTCCGCACGGTTTTTCTCGCTAACTGCATCGTCGTATTCGTAGTTGTTAAACTTAGCAAAGTCAAACTCCTCAAATGGCTCAGATTGCCAGAGTCTTAGGGTGTTTACCCTGCCATTTTCAAAACCTACTACAGGCATGTCGAATGGAACAGCCTTTACTTGTTGGTCTCTAAATCTTACTATTTTGGCATCGGAATCTACTCTGATTGACCAGCCATCTCCATCCTTGATCCAGCTATCTCCGCTTTCTACTTGGAAGCCTTCTTCGATTTTTTGTTTGAAGATTCCTTCTCTATATCTTACACCGTAGCCTACTAGGTTAATCCCTTGGGTTGCTGCGGAGTCCATAAAGCATGCTGCAAGTCTTCCAAGTCCACCGTTACCTAGGGCTGCATCGTCTTCGTAGTTTTCTATAGCTTCAAAGTCGATTCCAATCTCATCTAGAAGCTCCTTTACTTCATCATAGATTCCTAAGTTAATGAGGTTATTTCCGAGTGATCTTCCTATTAGGAATTCTGCAGAAAGATAGTAGGCCTTTCTCTCGTTTCTTGTATTTCTCTTACATTCTCTCCATTCTTCGTTAATTAATTCTATGATTGAATCGCAAAGGGCATCGTATCTGTCCTTATCGCTTGTCTCATCGAAGGATTTGAGGGTAATTCTCTGTAAGTTTTCTACATAATTTTCAATAAACTTATTCTTTTTCAGTTTGTCCATAATCATATCTCCCATATATTTTTGACATTTCTTTTATCTCTTTAGCTAATTTTTCATCATAATCACTGTCTATACTTCTCCACTTCCAGTTGTTGCCAATGGTTGATGGAGAGTTGATCTTGCTTTCATTACCATAGCCGAAGAAGTCTTGAATTTCAAACATGGCTATATCAGAAACTGATGCCATAAGAGCTCTTATAATCTTTGAAAGCTTGTCGTCTCCTTCATCTAGACCGAAATATTTATCTATTAGGCCAGTAAGTTCCTCATCCGCCTCATCCAAAAATCCCTTTAGGGTGTCGGAGTCGTGAGTTGAGGAATATACTACCGAATTTCTCTCGTAGTTGTGTGGTAGGTAATTGCTGTCAAACTTTTCACCGAAGGCAAATTGGATGACATTCATACCAGGGAAGTTGTAGTGGTTTTTAAGATCGTCGACTTCCTTGGTGATATAGCCCAAGTCTTCTGCTATGAAGAGGGCTTCTGGGTAGGTCTTTCTAATCTTATCGAAAAGCTCGTAAGGTCTTGCTACCTCCCACTTGCCGTATCTTGCGTTATCATCAGTAGCTGGTATTGCATAGTAGGCCTCAAAGCCTCTGAAGTGGTCGAGTCTTAGGATATCGTAAAGCTTTAGATTTGCTCCGATTCTCTTAAGCCAAAAATCATAATCTGTTTTCTTAAGCTTATCCCAATCATAGACAGGGTTTCCCCAAAGTTGTCCGTCCTCGGAGTAAGCATCTGGTGGTGCTCCTCCGACAATGATTGGCTCTTTAGTCTCTGGATCAAGCTTTAAGATATCAGAGTTGACCCAGGCATCGCATGAGTCAAGCGCCACATAGATTGGAAGGTCTCCTATAATTTGGATTTCCTTCCTGTTGGCATATTCCTTAAGCTTTTCCCATTGTTTGAAGAACTCATATTGGATAAAGACATAGAAATCCACAAGCTCTGAGTTTTTCTTCTTAAATTCCTTTAGGGCCTTCTTGTCCCTGTTTTTTAGTTCATCGTCCCACTCTAGCCAACTTACATCAAACTTTTCTCTCTTGATAGCCATAAAGAGGGCGTAGTCTTCTACCCAATCTTTTTCCTTAGTCCTAAATTCCTTAATCTCCTCAGCCGCAAGTTCTTTTGCCTTATCGAAGGCCTTTTCTAGGATTCTATAGCGGAGATTGTATTGGATGCCGTAGTCGACATATCTCTCGTTGTCTCCGAAATTTAGATTATCAAGCTCTTCTCTTTCCAAAAGCCCATCTTCAATCAACATATCCAAGTCGATAAAGTAGGGATTGCCGGCAAAGGATGAGAAGGATTGGTAGGGGCTGTCCCCATAGGAAGTCTGGCCTAGGGGTAGGATTTGCCAGTATTTGATGGCAGCATCTGATAGGAAATCGACCGCCTCATAGGCCTTCTTGCCGAAAGTTCCTATTCCATAATTTGATGGAATGGAGAAAATTGGAAGTATAACTCCATTTCCCCTTGCTAATCTTTCTTGTTTTTGCATTATTTCTCCTTAAAATAAATTAAACCAGTATAAGTTCTATATTGTCTTTCAAAATCTTCTAGGATAAATCTGTAGACCCTCCCCCAGCTAGAAACAACTACTTCATGCTTATCACCTACTCTATTAAGCTCGGTGATGCAGACTCCGTGATGCTTCATGACATTTATGTCATTCGATAGCCAATTTATAATTATTGGTGGGCTATCTTTCTCTAGGGCTTCTTCTATAAAGGCGATTTTCTTTGCTAGGGGTCTCTTGTTAATCATTGTCTCTGTAAGAGTCTTAGACTCAAGAGAAATACCAAAATCCTCCCTCACCCTATCAAGCCTTCTATCGAGGCTTTTCACAGTAGGAACTCCATTGGCCCAGGGTCTTAGACTCCTAAAGAAATAGTAGTGGTATTCGTTGTATAAGGCCATATCTAGTTTTCTTTCCTTGTGGAAAAGATAGAAATAGACATTGGTCATAGCCGTTACTACACAGGACCTATCCCTGTAGAACTTGGACACATTTTTTCTCTCAAGCGAATTCTGGAAGCCTCCATAGTAGGTCCTATCCCCGTCTATAACTGGGACGAATTCTCCGAAGGTTGATTTACTTAGCTTCATGGCTATCAATATCCTCCATGGTGTACTGCTTATTTTTCTTTTCTTCTATCATCTTGTCTGTAACATTCTTAGCCTTAAGCTTATTATCAATAAACTCATGAAAGAGCGTATATATAATAGAAGCTACAGGAATACCGATAAGCATGCCCCAAATACCAAAGAGTGACCCACCGATTGTAATTGCCGCAAGGACCCAAACAGCAGGAAGGCCAATCTTTTCGCCAGCTATGGCAGGATAAATGATATTTTCCTGAATTTGTTGGATTATCACATCATATATTAGAAAAATCAAAGCCTTGATTGGACTTTCCAAAAAAATTATAACTGCAGATAGACCCGCTCCAACTATGGGACCAAATATTGGAATCAAATCTGAAACTCCCACAAAAAGCGAGATGACCCCTGCGTTGGGGATCCCCATAATAAACATGCCCACAAAAGTTAGGGTTGAGAGAGTAACTACTGCTATAAGCCTTGAGAAAATATAATCCTTGAATGTGTTGTAGGATAAGGATAGGACCTTGTTTATATAATCCGCCTTCTTTTCACTCATCAAAGCATATAGAATCCTTGTTCCATTCGTCTTTAGCATATCCTTATAGATTAAGACAAAGATAGAAAAGACAATGATTGTAAATATTGTAATCAAGGAAGAGCTAACTGAGTTAAGGACTCCTGTAGTCAAACTAAAGAGATTAGTCTTCTTGTCTGTGATAAAATTCATTACAGCATTTCTCACCTCATACCAGCCGAAGGAGTTCACATAATCGTAGAACTTGTCTGCATAAGGTCTGGTGATAGCGTGACTATTCAAGGTCTCGTATGTTTCTCTGATAAACTCAGGCCATCTGTTGAAGAAAGAGAATATAACTGTAACTATCCTTGGAATGAGGATATTTAAAAATAAAATCAAGAAACATATAATAAGCACCCATGACACAAATAAAGACAAGGCACCTATCTTCTTCCTATGCTTCTCCTCTGGGAAATTTGCCCTAAGCTTTCTTTCAAAATAATTCATAGGGATACTTACTAGATAAGCAATCATCGCCCCTATGATAAAGGGTTGGAAGACTCCAACTACCTTGATGAGGCCATCTTTGATAACTGGAAAATACCAGAAAGCAAAAAATAATATAATTCCATAACAAATTACTTTTAATAAATCCCTAGATTTCTTATCTAGCTTTTCCATATCTACCTCCAATACTATCGTACAAGTATATTTTACCACAATTGTAGGAAATATGGCGATTAATAAAAAATTGCTCAATTGCACAATTTATAATAAACTAAGAGAAGAGGTGAAATATGAAAACTTGTTATATAATTGGAGGAGGAAGCTTCGATGGCTTCTTCGACGAAATAGGAAAAGATGACTTGGTCCTTGCAGCTGATAAGGGCTACAGGCTTGCTAAGAGCGAAAATATCAAGGTCGACTACATCATAGGAGACTTCGACTCATCCCAAAGACCAGATGATATCAATGTAATAGCCCTAAACCCAATCAAGGACTATACAGATACCGTTGCTGCTATAGAATTCGCCAAGGAAAAAGGCTATAAGAAAATCATAATTTATGGAGGACTTGGAGGAAGGGAAAGTCACACCATATCAAACATCCGCACCATCTACCATTATCAAAAACAAGGAATCGATATAAGATTAAAATCGAAAGCTAAGGAAATATTTGTAGTAGATGATAAACTCACATACACTTACAAAAACCACGACTTCTACGTATCAATATTCTCCCTAAATGATAATACAAGACTTACAATTAAGGGACTCTACTACGAACTAGAAGACTACATCATGAAAATCGACGACGCCCTAGGAGTGTCAAACGAAACAAAAAAAGAAGATTTTGAAATCAAAGTAAATGACGGGGCTGTGGTTGTGGTATTTGAAGATAAGGATTGCTAGGAAATAGAGAGACTTCCACTGCAATTGGTGTAAAGGAACAGGTGGGGTGTGTTAGCACCCCTTATGTCGAGCGGAGTCGAGACATCTCGTAGATAATCTTAAATAGTAAAATCTATGTTCCTTCTCTCGCCCTTATCTCGAGCGAAGCGAAGCAGAGTCGAGAGATCTCATATTAAAATTTAATTTCCCTTACTCACCACCTCGACAGAGCTTCCACAGGGAAGCGACGAGAGGTCTTAAGAACCTTGGGACGTGTCTAGTTTGAGTTTTTGTTAGCTATGTATTTTCGTAAATAACTTAAACTCAATAATCCACATGTCATCACAGACTGTAGATCTCTCACATTCGTTCGAGATGGCGGGAGCCTTGTTTGGATTTATTCTCAAAGTACAGGATAACCGCCTCCTCGACAGAGCTTCCACGGGGAAGCGACGAGAGGTCTTAAGAACCTTGGGACGTGCTTGGACTTAGTTTTTCTTAGCTATGTATTTTCGCAAATAACTTAAACTTAAAAATCCACATATCATCACAGACTGTAGATCTCTCACATTGTCCTCTCATAGCCGGACGGGCTTGCTTTCGACGGTAGTTTGCGGATTCGGTAACAAGCCTGTCCGGCTATTGGAGGACCTCATACTCGCCAAGCCTCGATTAGGGAGTTTCATCAGTTCGTTAAACTCACTGTGACAACTCCATTCGAGATGGCGTTATTGGTAGATATGCTTTTATTTAAAGTAAATAATTATCTGCTAATTAAATATAACGAGTGAGATCCCTCCACTGCGGTCGGGATAAGGGATACGGTTGGTGCGACAGCACCCCTTATGTCGAGCGAAACGAAGCGGAGTCGAGACATCTCTGGCAAAATATCTTCCTTTCCACCTCGACAGAGCTTCCACGTGGAAGCGACGAGAGGTCTACAGAACCTTGGGACGTGTCTGGTTTGAGTTTTTGTTTTCTATGTATTCTCGTAGATTACTTAACCATTATAATCTACGCGTCATCACAGACTGTAGATCTCTCAGTCGTACCTCCTTCGAGATGGCGTTATTGTTGTTTAGCTTATTCTCAAAGAATAGGCAATTATTCCATAATATAATTAATGTCTGAGACTTCTCCACAAGGTCGAAGTAAGGGATTCGTTTAAATGATATTTCTCCCGTCCTCTCTTAGCCTTTCGTCACCCCTTATGTCGAGCGTAGTCGAGACATCTCATTCTCATAAAGCTTTCCTAACGAAACTTTTCATCACACTACAAAACCCTCCTTGGCTTTATCCACCAAGGAGGGCTTATTTTTTCTTAGTTTTTTAGGAATATTTTTATTTAATCTTATCCTTATCCAAACTTTCTAGGTAATCGGTAAGTTTTGGGAGGATTTTCTCTATTGTTCCATCATCGAAGGGGCTTTCTAGACCTACTTCTTTAAGGGCCTTTTTGGTAGGAAGCTTGGCACTTATCTTACATAGTTTGATATAAGAATCCCAGGCCTTTTCGTGATTTTCCATATCCATTACGAAATATTGGAAGGCGTTTATCTGGGCTATGGTGTAGTCGATATAGTAGAAGGGATCTGTGTAAAGGTGGAGTTGTCTTTGCCATCTGCCTCCATTTTCCAAATATTCATTGCCATCATAGTCTAGGTGAGGGAGGTATTTTTTCTCTATTTCTCTGTACTTGGCCCTTCGCTCTTTTGGACTTGCAGACGGATTAGCGTAGACATATTCTTGGAATTCGTCAATGCTTGCTCCATAAGGGATGAACTTAATGGCTGAGGCTATATGGTCGTAGTAGTATTTTTCGCTATCTTCTCCGAAGAACTTCTCCATCCAAGGATGAGTGAAAAACTCCATGCTCATAGAATGGGTCTCTGCTATTTCCATTGTTAGGTCGTTATTCTCACTAGGATACATATCTCTTGTAAGATAGCCCTGGAAGGCGTGGCCTGCCTCGTGAGTTAGGACGTCCACATCTCCGCTGGTTCCGTTAAAGTTTGAGAAGATAAAAGGCATCTGTGTAAGAGGAAGACTTGTCATATAGCCACCTGGCGCCTTGCCGTCTTTAGTAGTTAGATCCATCATGCCCTTATCAATCATGGCTTCGAAAAACTCGCCTGTCTCCTCTGACAACTCCTTATACATCTCAAGTGCCTTAGCTACTAAGAGATCTTCATCACCAATAGGCTTCGGATTTCCTGAAAGAAAGCTTAGGGGAAGGTCAAAATATTTCATATTTTCTATCCCGATTCTTTGGGCCTGGTCGGCGTAGATTTTTTGACTTAAAGGAACAATATGCTCTAAGATTTGTTCTCTATATTTTTTTGCGTCGCTACTATCCCAATCAAGCCTTCCCATAAGCTTGTAAGCAACAGGAGTGTAAGTCTCAAAGCCAAGTTTGTTTGCGATCTTGGTCCTAATCTTAACCAAATCATCATAAATCCTATCAAGACTTTCCATATTAGCCGCAAACCAACCATTAAGAGCCTCAAAGGCCTCTCTTCGAGTGTCTCTATCCCTATCCTGGGTTATGGCAAGAAGGCCGGATATATTTTTTATCTCTCCCCTAAATTCAATCTCTGCCCCACCTGTTAGCTTATAATACTCATTGACAAGCTTAGACTCGCTTACCCTATCTTCCATTATAGAAGGATCGAAGGTGTCTTCTTGGAGCTTATCTCTCATAGTAATAGTCTTGCCATACTTTTCCTCAAAGTCAGCTCTAAACTTACTTTCTATTCTGATTGTACCAAGCCTATGCTTAAGCTCATCGAAAAGTGGCATATGCTCATAGAAAAGCTTTAGCTCACCATCATAGAACTCGTCCTTGGTATTGATAGAATTTCTGATACTTACGATATTATAAAGTTCATCTATTTTAAGGAAGAAGTCTTCAATATCCCTATGAAGCTCAAAAAACTCCTCCCTATCCTTTGACCTACTAAGCCCATCAAGCAAGCTAGAAATCTCTCCCACAAGCCCATCAAAATCTGGTCTTTCATAAACTATATCCTCAAATCTCATACAGCCTCCTTAGAATTAATTAATCATTATTATACTCTTATAAACTATTATGAAAATACAAAAAAGGCTATAAATATTAATAATTTTGCAATTAGTCACATATAAAAAACAATTTAATTGTAAACATTAATGAAAATATGCGAGAGAAAACTCCAAGATCAGAGAACTTGGAGTTTTGGATTAATTTATGGTTACAATCTGTCTATTTAGTTTTATTCTTCGTCTTTATTTTTCTTGCTGACAAAGAGTCCACTAGCAGCTGCGATTAGTCCTAGTGCTGCACCTGAGATAGAACCTACACCTGTCTTAGGATTTCCGTTCTTTCTTACAGGAGTTTCTTTCTTAGTTTCCTTCTTAGCTTCAACTACTGGAACTTGAACCTTGTTATCCTTATTATCCTTTTCTCCTTCTGGATTTGTTGGATTTTCTTTACCTGGTTTTTCAGGTTTGTCAGGATTTTCTGGTTTTACAGGTTTTTCTGGAGTCTCAGGAGTCTCTGGCTTATCTGGAGTCTCAGGAGTTTCACCTGGTGTTTCTGGCTCAACTGGCTCAGATGGTTCTAGTGGTGTCCATGGGGTTTCACTTGGTGTTTCTGGTTCAACCGGTTCTGATGGTTCTAGTGGTGTCCATGGGGTTTCACCTGGTGTTTCTGGTTCAACTGGCTCAGATGGTTCTAGTGGTGTCCATGGAATTGATGAATCTCCTTCACCTAGTTCTACTGGTTCAGAAGGTTCTAGTGGTGTCCATGGTGTTTCTGTTTTTTCGTAAACATATGTGATTTCTTGAGTTACACCTGGTTTGTAGTTACCTTCTGTATTTTCACCTTTTTCATTAAATGTTGGTTCTTCTACTGGGTTTTCTGTTTTAACGAATTTGAATCCGTTTTTATCTTTTTTACCAGTTGTGTAAGTCATGTCTTTTGTTCCACCACTTACTTTACCATCTACTACTTCACGCCCAATTTCTTTACCATCTTTATCTTTTGTGATGTAGATGTGGTGTTCTTGGAATTTTCCTGTTTCTTCTAGTGGGGTTTGACCTACTTCTTCTTTTTGATAGATATATGTTACTTCTTGCTTAGTATCTGCAATGTAAGCTGCTTCTTTTTCACTACCATCTTTATTGAATTGTCCACCGTTTACAGATTTTACTTCAATTAGTGTGTAACCTTCTCTATCTTCTTTTGATGTTTTATAGTTCTCTTTTTCTGTTCCTTCTTTTACATCTTTATTTACTTCATCGTCTTTTACGATTGTTCCGTCTAGTTTCTTTGTTTGATAAATGTGATGTTCTTGGAATGAACCCTTCTTTTCTACTGGTTTTTGTTCTTCTTTTTGATAGATATATGTTACTTCTTGCTTAGTATCTGCAATGTATGCTGCTTCTTTTTCACTACCATCTTTATTGAATTGTCCACCGTTTACAGATTTTACTTCAATTAGTGTGTAACCTTCTCTATCTTCTTTTGATGTTTTATAGTTCTCTTTTTCTGTTCCTTCTTTTACATCTTTATTTACTTCATCGTCTTTTACGATTGTTCCGTCTAGTTTCTTTGTTTGATAAATGTGATGTTCTTGGAATGAACCCTTCTTTTCTACTGGTTTTTGTTCTTCTTTTTGATAGATATATGTTACTTCTTGCTTAGTATCTGCAATGTAAGCTGCTTCTTTTTCACTACCATCTTTATTGAATTGTCCACCGTTTACAGATTTTACTTCAATTAGTGTGTAACCTTCTCTATCTTCTTTTGATGTTTTATAGTTCTCTTTTTCTGTTCCTTCTTTTACATCTTTATTTACTTCATCGTCTTTTACGATTGTTCCGTCTAGTTTCTTTGTTTGATAAATGTGATGTTCTTGGAATGAACCCTTCTTTTCTACTGGTTTTTGTTCTTCTTTTTGATAGATATATGTTACTTCTTGCTTAGTATCTGCAATGTATGCTGCTTCTTTTTCACTACCATCTTTATTGAATTGTCCACCGTTTACAGATTTTACTTCAATTAGTGTGTAACCTTCTCTATCTTCTTTTGATGTTTTATAGTTCTCTTTTTCTGTTCCTTCTTTTACATCTTTATTTACTTCATCGTCTTTTACGATTGTTCCGTCTAGTTTCTTTGTTTGATAAATATGATGTTCTTGGAATGAACCTTTTTTCTCTACTGGTTTTTGTTTTTGATAAATATATGTTACTTCTAGTTTTTCTCCATTTACATAGTTACCACAAGTAGCTGCACCTTGATTATCAAATTTTACTCCTAATTTAGCAGAATCTTCATTTGTAGCTTTTACTTCAACAAGTTTATAGCCATCTTTATCTTTTTCGTCTGTTACAACATTTCCATCTTGATCTTTTTTAGATGTTGAGTATTCATCTTCATCAATACCTGTTGTTTCTGTAACATCTTTTGTAACAGTTTCTTCAGCAATTACATTGCCATTTTCATCAAGAGTTTGATAAATGTGGTGTTCTTGGAAGGATCCATGTTTAACATCTCTTTCATAGATATAAGTTACTTCTTTAGTCTTTCCTGGTTCGTACTTTCCACGAGCAATAGTACCATCTTCATTGTATTCTGGGTTTTCTACTAAATTATCTGCATCAACTTTTACAAATTCGAAGTCATCTATTTCGTTTTTGCTTGTAAAGTAATTATCGTAGTCGTAACCTTCAGTTTTATTTGAATGAAGAGTGAATGTCTTATCTTCTTGAAGAACTCCATCTACTTTTGTGTAGTAAACATGATGTTCTTTGAAATAACCGATTTTATCGCCTTGCGCTTCAGTATCTCCCACTGTTGTCACAATACTGTTATCCATAATATGAAATTTAGTTCCGTCACCATAAAGAGTTGCTCTTGAGTATACATTGTTTCCAGTTTTGCTTGGTGCAGCAGTGGATGTAACTGTAACAATATAAGGACTGTCAATATTATTATGACGTAACTTTTGATCTCCATTATCAGCAAATGTGATTTCAATTCCGCCATCTCTAAATACTGTTTTTACCATTGTTTCTTCATCTGTTTCTACTGGGTTTTCTATGATTGCAGATGGAACATCAGTACCTTTTGGTAATTTTTGAATTGAAACAGTTGTATCTTTTTCTGTATAGTTTACATCAGAAGGAGATCCATCAGGTGTTAATCCATCGATAAACATTGCAACTTTACCGGTAGCCCAGTTTCTATTAGATGTTGTTATAGTTTTTGAATCAGGGTTTATATAAAATACTTGTGTATATTCACCAGTTTCAGGATTGAATTCAGTAAATTGGCTCATACCATTAAGGTTATCGCCAGTGTAATATGGTTTGCCATATTCAACATTAATATTATGTTCATCTACTGTATCACCTACTTTAATAGAGATTTTTTCTTCAGGTGTATTATTTGGAACTTTTGTCTTATCAATATAAGCAAAACCCTTTACAGATACGACTACATTTCTTTGATCGTTGATGTTTTCGTTAAAAGTATATTTGATAGTGCTTCTGTCAACTCTTATACCATCAGCAACAACTTTTCCATCAATTTCTATTGGATATTCATTTTCGTGATCTGGTTCGATTCCCTTTAAAGATAGGTTGTCTGAAAGGTCAATTGTAAAGTAATCTCCTGCAATTGTTCCTCTTGGAGATGTAAAAGAAACTTCCCAACCTACTGCTTCACCATTATCTGGCTTTATAGTTCCTTTTGTTTCGTGTCCTTCTTCTGTTAAGGCAACATATTTGCTTTGAACATCGTTAGATATGTCTTTTGGTTCTCTATTTTCATCAGCAGGTGCTGCTACAGCTTCTGGTGTAGTTTCTTCATTCATTTCAAATGCAGGTGTTTTTTCTGAAATCTTTTCATCAACTAATGTTTGTGCGTCAAGATTAGCGTCTGCGTCTAGCTTGTTAGCTATTTCTTCTTCAATGCCTGCAATTTCGCTATCAGTGTAGTCTGCTTCTTTTAGAGCTTGTCTTTGTTCGTCTGTTAGTGAAAATACTTCTTTGTTTTCTACGACAGCTTCTTTATCTTCTGTAGTAGTTTCTTCAGCAGGTGTTCCTTCTGGAGCTTCTTCTGTTGTTTCTGTTTCTTTAAGAGCTTCAGTATTTTCTGTTGTATCTGCTGGTTTTTCTCCCTCAGCTGGTGCTGGAGTTTCTTCTTTATTTTCTCCACTTGTATTCTCTGTTTCAGCAGTTTCTTCAGCTACAGCTTGATTTTCGCTATCAAGTCCAGCTGCTTCTACTGAGGATGGAGATACTAAGAGTGCATAACCTAGCATGCATGAAACTAACCCTACAGATAGTTTTCTGGTTGCATACTTTGGCTTTCTACTTGAGCCTTTTAATTTTTTAAGCTCAATAATTCTTTTAAATTTGTTGTCCATTTTTCCTCCAAAAATAATCGACAGGCTCAAAACCCCATATAGTAAGTCTGTCCTAGTTACATTTATCATAGACTGCGTGTTCGCAAAATGTCTTATAATTATTCTATACCCGATTATTTCCATTTCAAGCTTAATAATTAATTTTTTAGTTATATTTACTAAAAAACAATATTTTCCCAATATATATAAAACCTAGTTAGATAAGTAGATTTCAACATTTCGCCTATTGCGCACACTAAATCATTACTAC
This sequence comes from Peptoniphilaceae bacterium AM52-5BH, assembly GCA_027669155.1. Taxonomy (GTDB): domain Bacteria; phylum Bacillota; class Clostridia; order Tissierellales; family Peptoniphilaceae; genus Anaerococcus. Next base: position 85,927 of record JAQEDR010000006.1, read on the forward strand.
TAAATATTATATTTTTAGCTTATTTTTATCATTCTTTTTCAATATTTCTGTTTTATTACCTATATTTTTTATATATTCTATTGTATAATTATTGTATATTGAGTATAAAAATAGCGTTCTAGTGAATAGAACGCTATTATATCTATTTAATTTTAAACATCCATAAAGCCCTTTTTGTATCTCCTAAGGGCTAGAGAATAAAATATCGCTGTTAGTATTATTACTATTATAACAGGTACCCCTATTCCTATAAGGACCTTGCCACTACTTACACTCATCAAGGCTATGGTGAGGATAACTAGGGCTATTATTACCACAAAGCTTATGATATAGAAGATGAAAAACCTCATTCCTCCTTGCATTAACTCTTTAGGATTTTGCCAAGTCGTATTTATTCCTATTGTTGAAAGTAATAAGCCTACTATATTCGCTGATAGTGCTGATAGGCTTAGACCTAGGAAAATCATTAGGGAGTTTACAAAACCTAATTTTAGGACGATTCCTATTATTAGTGTCATGATTAGATTAACCGGACAGGCTATGGCCATGGCTGACACAAGCCTTGCCTTCATGTGGCTTTTTGGATCGACCGGTAGAGTTTGGATCAGGTAGAAGCCCTTTCCTTCTCTTGATAGAGAGTTGGACGTTGGCGCCCCATTTATCCAAATCATTAGCCCTGCCCCGAAGGCTACTGCGAAGATATAAAACTTCGCCACAGAGCTATAGACATTTTCGTAGCCAATTTCTCCTATTAGGTCCCTTCCCTGGGTTAGAGGAAGGATTGTAAAGATCATAGTCATAAGGATTGGCGTATAGAGAAACATTAGATTGCTTGTCATAATCCTTAGATCTCTCTTGGCTATTGCCCTTACCTGGCCTTTTTGTTCTAGTCCTACTGGTTTTCTCTTCTTATCTTGCTTGATCTTTTTGCTAGTTTCTTCTGTTACAGTATTTTCAAAAACTGACTCGTAGTAGAATTTGCTCGCTAACTTGTAGGCTATAAAAGTGATTAGGCCTGCTAGGACGAAAAGTACTAGGGTCGAAAGTATTCTCTGACCGATTCCTCCAGTTAGGGATAGGCCAAATAGCTTGGCTTGGAAGAAGATGTTGGACACAGCTTGGTTTTTATTAGCGGCATCTACCATTCCATTTGCAAACTTGTCAAAACCATCTCCCGACTGTCCGGACTTGAAGGAAAAGTAGTAGATTAGGCCGATTATAGCAAACATCAACACATAACCTAGGTTTTTGAAAAGCTTCTTGTGTCTGTTGACATTAGTAAACTTCTTGATGATTAATAATATTATAGCAAGGATGCTATAAGGGATTAGAATCATTGGAAAAAAGTTAATTATTCCAAGAAGTAGGGCACCTAGGTCAAATCCTACAGCAGAGAAGTATAGGAAAAGCCCCAAGAGGAAGAAGAGGAAGTAGTCAAAAAATGACAAGACTCCTCCAAATATCTTCCCTAGGAAAAGCTCACCCTCATTTATGGGCATGGTTTGATAGTTTCCTATAGACTTTTCTGTAAAGAAGTCAGAGTAAATCTTCGCCCCATGAAGGAGTAGGACTATTACAGTCATTAGCATTCCAAAGACCGTAAAGTACATGGAACTATCTCCACTTTCTACAAAGACCTTGACAGATGAGCCCATGACAAGGTAGAAGATAAAACCAAAGAAGAGATAGGACCAAATTAGGCTAAGGAGTCTTCCCAGATAGTTTTTGGGCATACCAGCTATTTTCTTTGAAGGAAAATATGGGAAGAACTGTTCCTTGAAGGCGTATTTTGTAATAGTCTTTATATTATTCATCAGTAAGCTCCAAGAATATTTCTTCAAGTGAGCCTTCTCTATTGGCAGCATGTTTTATTTCATCAAATGTGCCGACTGTGATGATCTTACCCTTGTTAATAATTGCAATTCTATCGCAAAGCTCTTGGGCAATTTCCATAACATGGGTTGAAAAGAAAACAATCTTGCCATCCGCTGCCCTTTCTCTTAGGATTTTCTTGAGATTGTAGGCGGATTTGGCATCAAGCCCTACCATAGGCTCATCTAGAAAAATTACAGGAGGATCATTGATCAAAGCTCCTATTAGGGCAAGCCTTTGGGCCATACCGTGAGAATAGCTTGAAATCTGACTGTCCATGGCATCTTTTAGGTCAAAAAACTCTAGATAATAGTCAAGCCTTTCCCTTCTGGTCTTACTATCTATGCCGTAGATATCTGAGACAAAGTTAATATATTCATTACCTGAATAGTTCTCGAAAAGATCTGGATTATCAGGCACATAGGAAAACTCGCTCTTGTAAGCTTTGGCGTCTTCTTCGAGACTTTTGCCATTTATGCTAATATCGCCACTAGTTTTTGAATTGATTCCTACTATGCTTTTTATAGTAGTAGACTTACCTGCTCCATTCGGACCTAAGAATCCAAATATCTCTCCATCATTGACAGTAAAAGAAATATCGTCAACGGCCTTCTTGCCGTTGGAATAAATCTTTGAAAAATTCGAAACTTTAATCATTATTACTCCTTTCTAATTTCCAACTCCTAACTTATTTAATAGTAACATATATATCGTAAGCTTGTAAATATTGATTATTTATGTCAAGCTTTATCTTCTAGATAAATATTACATCAGGCCATTTTTTATATAAATAGGACATAATACAAAAAGGGCGGCGAGATTTAGATAAAATCCTATCCCACCACCCTTATTAATATCTAAGTCCCTATCTTCTATAAATCCTTGTATTCCTTGATCTTTCTTATATCGTAGGCGATTTTTCTCTTCTCAGATAAAAGTCTCATGAGGACCTTTTGAACTGACCTAGCAGACTTACTTATATCTACTTCCTTCTTCCTAAGCTTGGATCTAAAGGCAATATCTGCGATTTTCCCATTGATATTAGAATATTCGCTAACCTTTGATGGAAGATAGAGTTTATTCGCAAGCTTTTCATCAAAGAGAAGAAGATTTGAGTGAAAGTCTAGGAGTTCTTCTTGAATTCTCCCAATGGACTTGTTGGCATTGTGGTTCTTGTTTGCCCTTAGGAAGTCTCCTACTATATTTCCCCTAAGGAATTTCTTTCCTGTGAAGTCTGAGCTTTTGCCCACCCTTCTAGAAGATATTAAAATATCATTATAAATTTTCCTAGCATCTTTTATATATTTATCAACTTCTACCTGTCTTTTGTAAAGTTCATCTAATTTTTCTTCAATCATAATTTCCTCCGTATAGATTCTTAGTTTATTTATACCCAAGTGGAGGCAAATATATAATTTGTCAAAGTTTGTCATAGGATATATTTAAATTTATGATAAATCAATGTTCATAATCACGTTGAAGTCTCTCCTTGGATTTCATAGATTATATTAGCTCTATTATCCACACGTCATCATAAACTGTAGATCTCTCGTCGCTCCGCTCTATCGAGATAGATAGATAGATAGCGATAATTGTGTGAATTACTATATTTCAAAGCTTTTAATTACTTGCTCTTTTACTATAAGGCGTGAGGTTTCTCCGCTTCGGTCGAAACAAGGGAAGAGGAGAGAAAATTTTGTTTTCTTTCACCTCCCTTATGTCGAGCGTAGTCGAGACATCTATTGGATTTCATAAACTACATTGTCTCTATTATTTACGTGTCATCTTAGAAGAGAGACCTCTCCGGTCCTCTATTAGCCGGACGGGCTTGTTTCGAGGTAAGGGAAAGGAAATGTCGAGGTGAAGGATAAGCAAGGTCTAGGCAAGGGGATTTTTCATTCTAGCGAAATGAGGGCGTAGGAAGATTTACACTGACTTATAAATCCTATAATTTGTCTTATTCCTCCCATATTAGTATACTTATGATATATAGCAAAAAGAGAGGTAAATATGGCAGAAATTTTATTTTACAATCCTATAGATATGGATAAATACGATAGATTTAAAAAAATCGCTAAGGATAATGACATAGAAATAATCGAAGTGGGTAAGGATGATCTCGATTACACAATAGGACACCTTCTTGGAATAGAAGGCTTTAGCGAAGAGAAAAAGGAGGTTAGAGATGATGATTACGATCTAAACTTTGACTTCACCTTATTTAATGGATTCGAAAACGAAGAGCTCTTCGACCTTCTAGATACCCTAAGAGAGAATGAAGCAAGCGTCCAACACAAGGCAGGTATTACAGAAAACAACGTAAAATGGACCCTAAGAGAACTTCTCAAAGAAAACGACAGGGAAGCAAAGACTATGGGACTTATATACAAAATCAACCAACTTATAGAAAAATCAGAAAATCTTGCTGACAAATACGGCGAAGATGAAAAAATCACAAAACTTATAGGAGAAATTGGCGACTACTTCAACGATTCTTCAATCTTTGAAATAGAAACAGCCAAAAAATACTATCTAACCCTCCTAGACGAAACCCTAAGAGTGGAAAAGGAAAATGAATAATAGATAAACAAAAAGGTAATCTCAGGAAAATTTCTGGATTACCTTTTTTTGTGAATAATTTTATTTACAATTTCTTTCCAGCCTTTTCAAGAAGTTTGTCGAATTCTTCCTTGCTTAGGCCAAATTTTCCTAGTTGGTGTTTAGCTGGGTCGTGGAAGTCTGATCCTCCTGAACCAATGAGATCATACTTTTCTGCTAGGTCTTTTGTTAGGTCAAAGTCCTCTTCTTTCATTAGTCTGTGGGATATTTCTATTCCCTTTAGGCCGAAGGATACGTATTTTTCTACTTCTGGGTAGTTTTCGTATTGAAATGGATGGGCAAGGATTGGGATAGCTCCATCGGCAAGGGCTGCCTTTATCCCATCTTCTACGTCAATATAGCCCATTTCTAGGTTTTTCTTTTTATCTTTCATAGAGCCGAAAACTTCCTTGAAGCTGAAGTTTTCTTCTGGATATCTTTCATTAAGAGCGTCAAGGATATTGGACTTAAAGACTATGGAGTATGGGGAAAATTTCTTGCATGCCGCATAGTCTATGTCGTAGCCTTTGTCCTTAAGGTCCTTTATTAGTTTTCTATGGTTGGCATCTCTCTTTTCTAGGAAGGCCCCACAAAGTTTATCTATATGAGGAGTCTTGTCAGGTAGAAAGAGGGCTACTATGTGAACTTTTTTGTCTACTTGGTAATCATAGCAGCTTATCTCAACTCCCTTGACCGTCCTTATGCCGATTTCTTTAGCCTTTTCTCTTATTTCTTCGTAGTGGTCTGTCGTATCGTGATCTGTTATAGCGAGGACTTCGATTTTAGCTTCTTGTGCAAGCTTAAGAAGTTCATCAATTTCCAAGAGTCCATCAGAGTGGTTAGTATGAGAGTGTAGGTCTGCAAAAATTTGTTTCATTTTATCTCCTTTATTATTTATAATCATAAAAATAAGACCTCGTGCTCATGCAACAAGGTCTAATCTTTAATTAGCTACAAGTTTAACAGTTGATGTCAATATATCTGAATAAGTGTAAGACACTGTTCTTTCTACATCGAAATCATTGTTAACCTTAACTGTAAATACGCTTGGGAAGGCATTAACTATGACACCAGTCTTAGTTTTGATTCTTTTTCTTCCCATATCTGCTTTGAGAATAACTTCCTTACCCACATTACTTCTTACTTCATCTCTAATATCTTGAACTGATTTATGTGCCATTTAATCATCCTCTCATTCGTTATGGTTACTATTATACTATGAATCATAAGTAATGTCAAATTTATAATTATACGCTCTTTAATGACCTTGTCAAATATTTTCGTAGAAAGATTTGTAGGCCCTGTAAGTCTCGTAAACATCGGCTTTGCTTACAAGCTCTAGAGGAGCGTGCATGGAGATTACTGGTGTTCCGCAGTCGACTACCTGCATGCCGTATTCTGCAAGGATATAGGCTATGGTTCCGCCGCCACCTTGGTCGATTTTTCCTAGCTCTCCTGTTTGCCAGATTGCCTCTCCCTTATCGAAGGCAAGTCTTATTTCTTGGAGGAACTCTGCATCGGCATCGTTTGAGCCACCCTTTCCCCTAGCTCCAGTGTATTTGGTTAGGCAAACTCCGTGGCCGAGCTTGGCGGTGTTATTTTCTTCTGTAGCTTCTAGGAAGTTTGGATCTTCTGCAAGTGTTACGTCTGCTGATAGGACTTTGGAGTTTTTCATAGCTCTTTTAAAGCTTACTAGGTCTACTCCCCCAGCAAGATTCATAAGCTCAACTACAGTGTTTTCGAAAAATTGTGAGCTCATGCCTGTAGACCCAACTGAACCTATCTCTTCCTTGTCTACAAATAGTCCTACTAGGGTCTTTCTAGGATTTTCACTTTCCAAAATGGCACGAAGGGAAGTGTAAGCACATACCTTGTCATCGTGACCGTAGGCCATAATCATTGATGAATCAAGGCCAACTAGTCTCGCCTTATCTGCAGGAACTACTTCAAATTCTGCTGTGAGGAAGTCCTCTTCTTCTATATTATATTTTTCCTTTAGGATATTTAGGATGTTTTTCTTTACTGGATTATCCTTCTCGTCTTCTAATGGGATTGATCCAACCATTATATTTAATTGTTCGCCTTCTATAACTTCAGCAGCCTTTTTTTGGTTGAGGTCTTTGGATAAGTGAACTAGAAGTTCGGAGATGAAAAATACTGGTTCATCTTCGCATTCTCCTATAGATACTTCAATTTTCTCGCCTTCCTTATTGTAAACTACTCCATGAAGGGCTAGAGGAATATTAATCCAGTGGTATTTTTTGATTCCGCCATAATAATGGGTCTTAAGGTAGGCTATGTTTTTTGATTCGTAAAGAGGTACAGGCTTTAGGTCAAGTCTTGGGCTATCTAGGTGACTTCCTACAATACTCATTCCAGCCTCGAAGTCCTCACTTCCGATTACGAAAAGAGCTACGGCCTTTTGTCTGTTTATGGCATAGACCTTATCCCCTGCTTCAAGCTTTCCTTCTGCTATGACTTCATCTATATTTCTAAAGCCAGCCTCTTCTGCCCTTCTTACAATTTCTTTTACTGCGAGCCTTTCTGTCTTGGACTTATTCATAAAGTCCATGTAGTCGGTAGATAGGCTTTCTAGCTCGTCTTTTTTAGCTTGGTCAATGTTTAGCCAAACATTTTTTCTTTTGTATTCCATTTTTTCTCCTAAATTAATTTCCATATATTTTTGGTATAGGCTACTGGGTCGTCTATTTCTAGGCCTTCCATTAATCTTGCTTGATCTAGTAAGAGATTTACAATCATCTTTGCCTTATCCTCATCCTTGTCCATATTTTCCTTTAGGATATCAAAGGCTTTGGTCTCCTTATTTATCTCAAGGACCTTATCTGCCTTGATGCCCATGGCTTGTGGTTGGTCCTTCAAGGTCTTTTCCATTTCGATTGAAACTTCTCCCCTTTGCTTGATCATTGATGGTAGGTCAGCAAGTTTGTCAGTAAATCTTACGTCTACGACATCCTCTGGGGTGTTTTCTTTGACAAAGCCTGCTAGTTTTGTAAGTGTTTCGTCCTTTTCTTCGTTTTCCTTTTCTTCTTCTTGGTTGATTGATTTGAAAGGAAGGTCCTTGTAGTCTTTTAGCATCTTGATTAAGAATTCATCTAGCTTTTCGTCTAGGAGAAGGACATCTTTATCTTCATCTACTAGGGCAAGGGCTGGAGAATTCTTGATTTTCTCTAGGCTATCTCCAACTGCGTAAAGGATTTCGCTATCAGTAGACTTCATATTTTCCTTGTATTCAGCAAGACTTATTAGCTTATCTTCTTTTCTTGAATTAAAGAGTAAGAGGTCTTCAAGGTCAGACTTGTTTGCTCCAAATGATTCGTAGATTGCTACCTTTAGGCTATTGCCAAATTCCTTAAAGAAGGTCTCGTATTTTTCCCTATCGTTTTTCATCAAGTCGGCTAGAGCTTGTTTAATCTTTTTGTTGATTTGCTTAGCAATAAGTCTAACTTGTCTATCTTGTTGGAGGGTTTCTCTTGAGATATTTAGGCTAATATCGTCACTGTCTACCACACCCTTTACAAAAGAGAAGCTATCATCTAGGAGGTCTTCTGACCTGTCCATAATTTTAACCCCGTGGGAGTATAGCTCAAGTCCCTTCTTGTAATCTTTGGAGTAGAAGTCAAATGGAGCCTTCTTTGGTATATATAAGAGAGCCCTAAAGCTTACCAAACCTTCAACTGTAAAGTGAATCCAAGAAAGTGGCTCATCAAATCCATAGTGACTTTCCCTGTAGAAGTTAATATAATCCTCATCCTTGAGGTCCTTCTTATTCTTTTTCCAGATAGGCTCATTGGAATTTAGAATATCATAGTCTTTGTAATCTTCATATTTTGGATCATCTTCTGTAGAATCCTCGCTTTGTCTTGTCTTTGTTACAAGCATCTTGATTGGGTATCTGATGTAGTTAGAATATTTCTCTACAAGACTCTTGATCCTATATTGGTCGAGGTAGTCGTCGTAGTTATCATCTTCTGTATTTTCCTTAAAGAAAAGCTTGATATCAGTTCCGTGACCTTCCTTAGTAGCTTCCTTGATCTCGTAAGATTCTGCATTGACAGACTCCCACAAGTAAGCCTTATCCTCGCCGTACTTTTTAGATAGAACTTCGATCTTATCTGCTACCATAAAGGCAGAGTAAAATCCTACACCGAATTGACCTATGAGGTCCTTGATATCAGAATCTTCGACAGATTTTCTGAAGGCTTCTGTTCCAGATTTTGCAATTGTTCCGAGATTTTCTGTAAGGTCATCCTCATTCATTCCAATTCCCGTATCTCTGATGGTTAGACTTCTCTCATCCTTGTTTGGAATTAGTTCTATATAATAATCTGCCTTGTCTGTAGAATTATCGCTTTTTAAATCCTTGTAATATAATTTATCTAGTGCGTCTGAAGCATTGGATATCAACTCTCTTAGGAAGATTTCCTTGTTTGTGTAGATGGAGTTGATCATAAGATCCATTACTTTTTTGGCTTCAGCTTTAAATTCTTTCTTCATTTCTCCTCCTTAGCACTCAATGTATCTGACTGCTAATATTATACTAAGCTATCTTGCTTTTTCAATCCAAAAGTCTAGGGGACTTAGCTAATATAAGAAAATAAGTCTCGTGAAATCTATATGCTTAAGTCCTAGTCTTCTTCTCTTAGTAGCTTGGTCTTTTCGAAAATCTCATGTTGGATATTTTTTCTTTTCTCAATTAAGATTTCCTTCTCTTGGCTGATAATCTTTTTAGATATTCTCGTAAGAAGAATCAAGGCTAGGGCAAAAGTTATGATGAAAATTCCAATCTTCTGTCCATCACTAAGACCCAATTGACCTGCCAGTATAAATATAATAAGAGAAATCGCCAAAGGAAAAAGAAAAATCTTCCAAAAGGAAACCTTCTTATCGAGTCCTTCTATCTCTTCATTTATCCTAAAAAGCTTCTTTCTATCTTCGCTTATATCTTGTAAAATTTTCTCTTTATCGTCCATATTCCCTCCTATATGTATTATATAATAAATTAATCCCTAGTAAAACACTTTGAATCGTTTTGTTTTTGTAGTAAAATAATACTAGCAAGAAGGAGGTCTATATGGCTTTAGAAGAAAATAAAACAACTGATAAAACAAGTGAAAAGAAAATCACTCGCGATATGATTATAGGCGAGATAATTCAAATAAAACCTGAAGCTATCAACACACTTTTGATGGCAGGAATGGGTTGTATCGCATGTCCATCTTCCCTCTATGAAAGCCTCGAAGAAGCTTGCATGGTACACGGAATGGATTGCGACTACCTACTTGAAGAATTGAATAAATAAAAGTAAATCCACCCCGAAATGACCTGAACCCCAAAATCCGGAATACGGATGGAGGGGTTTTTAGTACCATA
>JAQEDR010000061.1:0-506 GCA_027669155.1 Peptoniphilaceae bacterium AM52-5BH
CAAATTGTGATAGGTCATCATGGTGACCCTACCGAGATTCGAACTCGGGATACCACCGTGAAAGGGTGGTGTCTTAACCGCTTGACCATAGGGCCTTAATAATAAGCTTATACAATTTTTGACCATAGGGCCTTAATAGAAAGCCTATAAAAGTCTTATGGTCAAATGTTTGGTGACTCCAATGGGATTTGAACCCATGATACAGCCTTGAGAGGGCTGTGTCTTAACCACTTGACCATGGAGCCAAAAGCTCGGATTAGGCTTATGCCTAATCCTATATTTGGTAGCGAAGAACGGACTTGAACCGTTGACACTCCGGGTATGAACCGAATGCTCTAGCCAGCTGAGCTACTTCGCCACATGGTTGCGGGAGTAGGATTTGAACCTACGACCTTCGGGTTATGAGCCCGACGAGCTACCAAACTGCTCCATCCCGCGATAATATAATGGCGCTCAGGGTGGGACTCGAACCCACAACCTACCGGTTAACAGCCGGGTGCTCCACC
>JAQEDR010000061.1:516-813 GCA_027669155.1 Peptoniphilaceae bacterium AM52-5BH
ACCCACAACCTACCGGTTAACAGCCGGGTGCTCCACCATTGAGCTACCTAAGCGCAAAACGCATAAGCGTTTTAATTATTTTGTTTAGCGGCTTCCACTGAAACCCGTTTGTTTCACAAACTCCTTCGCTGCTTACGCAGCTTTGTTTCAGGGTTAAAATGCCATTTAGGCATTTTAACAGTCTCTCGGGAGTTTCTCTAAACATAAAATTTAAAGTTACTCGCTCGAAAGAATGAACTGCTTTTTGTTTAGCGGCTTCCTAGTCTCCCGGGAGGTTGCCCTCCGAGTACCATCGGC
>JAQEDR010000062.1:0-337 GCA_027669155.1 Peptoniphilaceae bacterium AM52-5BH
CCACCTTGCGCCCTTTCTTTCTTGACTGGAAATATTTTTTGCTATTTAGTTTTGCGCCTAATTAATTAGGCTGGTTCATCTAATAGTGCATTTTTAACTTTACACTTTTTTTAAATTGAAAATAGTAATAGTAAGTAGCTTTCCAGAATAATCCAGTAGCTACTATCAACTTTACTTTTACTCGTCGGCAACTTGACAAATCATAGATTTGAAACGTTGCGACGTCTGACCTTCCATCAATTTCGCTTTACGAAATCGGGATAGGTCATGATGGTGGACCTGAGTAGACTCGAACTACCGACCTCACGCTTATCAGGCGTGCGCTCTAACCACCTGA
>JAQEDR010000062.1:347-628 GCA_027669155.1 Peptoniphilaceae bacterium AM52-5BH
ACCGACCTCACGCTTATCAGGCGTGCGCTCTAACCACCTGAGCTACAGGTCCAAACAATAACTAACCTTAATATTGTTCTAATGGGGAATAACGTATCATTCCCCAAGCCTTTACTGATTAGGTATCTCTTCGCTTATCATTAATGTTAACCATACTTTGCTAGAGACGTCCTATCCGTTGTTTTGCTTCGCAAAACTTCGTCTAGGATGAAAAGTGCTTCGCACTTTCCACCCTACCAGGTCGGGCTTCCTTAGAAAGGAGGTGATCCAGCCGCACCTTC
>JAQEDR010000063.1 GCA_027669155.1 Peptoniphilaceae bacterium AM52-5BH
CCACCTTGCGCCCTTTCTTTCTTGACTGGAAATATTTTTTGCTATTTAGTTTTTTGCCTAATTTATTTAGGCTGGTTCAATCGAAGTTTTATCAGCTTCGTTTTGGATGACCTTTATTCAGAATCTTCGCTTGCTGACAAAGTTGTTTCACAACTTTGAAACGCCGCGAAGCCTGACCTATCATCAATTCAGCTTTGCTGAATTGGATTAGGTCATCGTGGTGGAGATAAAGAGATTCGAACTCTTGACCCCCTGCGTGCAAGGCAGGTGCTCTCCCAGCTGAGCTATACCCCCATAATATTGTATAATCTACAATATATTTATTATTTTTTAACACCTTAATCAATAATATCAACGATCTTATTTCTTTTCCTTGGATGGGAAACAACGTATCGTTTCCCTGCCCTTTTGATATAGAACTTTGTAGCCGAGTATATCTTATTTATATACTTTGCTAGAGATGTCCTATCCGTCGTTTTGCTTCGCAAAACTTCGTCTAGGATGAAAAGTGCTGTCCAGGATGTCGGACACCTATGCACTTCCCACCCTACCAGGTCGGGCTTCCTTAGAAAGGAGGTGATCCAGCCGCACCTTC
>JAQEDR010000064.1:0-225 GCA_027669155.1 Peptoniphilaceae bacterium AM52-5BH
ATGATGTAGATGATTTGAAAAAATCATTAGAAAAACAAGCAAAAGATATTTTAGCCATGCGTAAAAAAATATACTCTCTTACCTATTCCAATAGTTTTAATAAGGAGAAAAAATAATGGCTGTTACTAAAATTCATCCTATTAAATCTACCTTAAAAGCTGCCCTTGATTATATTATGAATAGCAATAAAACAGACGAAAAAATTCTAATTTCATCTCTAAATTG
>JAQEDR010000064.1:235-577 GCA_027669155.1 Peptoniphilaceae bacterium AM52-5BH
AGACGAAAAAATTCTAATCTCATCTCTAAATTGCAACCCTATAACTGCTCATTTAGAGTTTGAACAAACAAAAATAGAATGTAATTCTAAGGTAAAAGTTTTAGCTAGACATTTAATTCAAGCTTTTGCACCTGGAGAAACTACACCTGAAGAGGCTCACAAAATTGGAATTGAATTATGTGAGAAGGTACTGCAAGGAAAATATGAATACGTAATAACTACCCATGTTGATAAGGAGCATATTCATAACCATATTCTATTTAATAATGTTTCTTTTCATACAGGTAAAGCCTATCAAAGCAATAAAAAATCTTACCATCAAATTAGAAATTATAGTGATGA
>JAQEDR010000007.1 GCA_027669155.1 Peptoniphilaceae bacterium AM52-5BH
CAAGTATACGTACTAACAAAAGAAGAAGGTGGACGTCACACACCATTCTTCAGCGGATACAGACCACAATTCTTCTTTAGAACAACAGACGTAACAGGAGACATCGAACTAGAAGAAGGCGTAGAAATGGTAATGCCAGGAGACAACGCAACATTCAAGATCACCCTCCAAAAACCAATCGCTCTAGAAGAAGGACTAAGATTCGCTGTACGTGAAGGTGGTAGAACAGTAGCATCTGGAGTTGTTACAAAGGTAATTAAGTAGTCCCAACATGTTAGGGTGGAAAATGCGAAAGCATTTTGTTTTAAGACAAAACTAAAAAGTAAAAGTTCATAGGAGCGGACCGTTTGGTTCGCTCTTATTCTTTAAGGAGCTTAGATGAAGAATAAAAAGTTAATCATTTCTTTTTTGATGGCCTTCGCTCTAATTTTTACTGCTTGTTCCAAAAACGATAGTAAAGTTACTGAGCCTGGTGAAAATAAAAAAAGCGAGGAAAAAATCGAGAAAGAGGATGACTCTAAGAATAAAGATGATCAGGCCGATAATAAGGGCTTGGTCAATGAAGCTGTCGATAAGGAGATTGGAGTACCTTATGAAGTAGGAGTAACTCCTGATGACTACAACATGGACTACGACACTTCTAGACTACACTCTCTTAAGGATAAGAAGAGTAAATATTATCCCAAAGATGGGGTTAAGGGTTTGTATTTCAATACATATTCTATAAACAATCCAGAAGTTTACGATAAAATAATGGATATGTTAGAAAATACTAGGCTTAACTCAATCGTAGTCGATATAAAAGACGACTGGGGTAATGTTACAATGGATTTTGAAACAGATGATCCAGATATTGAATACGCGAGTATTGATATTATCAATCCAAAAGATTTTATCAAAGAAATGCACGATAAGGGAATTTATGTGATTGGAAGGGTTACTACCTTCAAGGATTCGATCATTACAGAAAAGCATCCTGACTGGGGCTTTACTCTAGATGATGGCACTTTGTGGAAGAATGGTCATGGCGAGGCCTTTATGAATCCTTTCCTTAGAGATGTACAGGATTATGATATAAAAATTGCGAAGCTTGCAGCCGAAGCTGGCTTTGATGAGATTCAGTTTGACTATGTAAGATTTGCGGAAGGCTTTGAGACCTTTGGTGATACTCTGGACTATTCTAGGGGCGAATTTGAAGATAAGAATATGGAAGAAGGCGATAAGAGAGTCGCTGCAATCACAGGTTTTGTTCAAAGAGCTAGAGAAGAGCTTCAGGATGATGGAGTACCTATATCTATTGATGTATTCGGTTATGCTCTTCAGGTTGAAAGAGCAGATGGTATAGGCCAAGACTTCGGTGAGATGAGCAACCAAACAGATGTTATATCTTCTATGATTTATCCTTCTCACTGGGGTTTTAATTCTTTTGATATAGAAAAACCAGACCTTGAACCATACGAGCTTGTCAAAAGATATTTAGAAGCGGAGCAAGAGTACCTATCTAAACTAGACCATCCACCTCTATCACGTCCTTGGATCCAAGACTTTACTGCAAGCTGGATTGGTGAGGGAAACTGGATGGAATACGATAAGGATGAGGTTGAAGCTCAAATACAAGCCATATATGATTCTGGCCAAGAGGAATTTTTGATATGGAATGCGAGCAGTGAATATACTCAAGGTGTGGAATACTAATGAAACATACAAAAGCAAATGAATTAATAGATAAGTCGGCTACCGCTATTGAAATTGTAATATGCTTAATCGTAATTTTGGGAGTCTGCTCTGGTATACCTAAACTTATCGGATATATAGTTGAGATATTAAGGGTAGAGCATCTCCAAAATTCCTATTTACTTATGAATGATTTCCTAAAGCATGCCTTGCTTCTGATAGTTGGAATAGAGTTAATAGCTATGATTATTACTAGAAGTCATGAGTCTATCCTGACCTTGATTCTTTTTGTGATAGCGAGGAAGATGCTTGTTTATTCACAAGGTCTTACAGATATTTTGATAGGAACAGTTTCTGTAGCAATAATTTTTGCTGTAATGAAATTTATCCTATCAGATAAGACCCTCATTGCTAAGCTTGATAATACTTTCGATTCATCTATGTCAATTGAGAAATTGAACAGAGAATATGGTCTTAATCTTCCAACTATGACCCATACATTAGCTGGCCTTATCTATGAGTTGGCTGATAAGGAAAAGATCAGTGAAATTCATGAGAATACTACCATAGTATATGGACCTTATGTCTATAGGATATTGTCAGTAGATGATGGTGTAGTTACAAGAGTAAGAATTGAAGAAAACTAATAAAACCCAAATCCTAAAATGGATTTGGGTTTTATAGTCTGTGTTTTTTCCTAAATTGTGATGGAGTTATGCCTACCTTTTTTCTAAAAACTTGGTTGAAATAAGATTGAGAATTAAAGCCTACGATTTCTGCTATTGTTTCCATAGAATGATTTGTAGAAATCAAAAGACCCTTGGAGACTTCTATTCTTTTAAGTATGAGGTATTCGATAGGCGTTACCCTATAGGCCTGCTTGAATTCACCGATTAAGTGGAACTTATTCATGTAGGCCATATTCGAAAGCCCTTCTAGACTTAGGTCAAGCGAGTAATTATTGTCGATGTAGGTTTTTATGTAATCAATTTGTCTATTAATATCTATATCGTGGACAACTTCTATTTCTTCTCTAAAATATCTTAGGAAATTGATAAGAAAATAAGAGGCCAAAGCATCAGCTAAGGTCTTTGCATACAAATCTTCTGAGTGGAATTCTTCGACGATCCTAGCAAAGATTTCGTTAACCCTAGTTTCCTTATCCTTCCAAGTTGTGTGAAAGAAGTTATCTATCTCTAATTCTTCCTCTGATTGGACTTCCTCTAGGTGAGAAGTTAATCCAATACTCTCCAGACCAAAGCCTAGAACTCTTACAGCATACTCGTCATCATCTACATAAATATTGTGACCTATATTTGAATTTATTATAATCAAATCATTTTTGTTGATTTTTATTGAATCATTTTCTATAAAGAAGGTCCCGCTTCCTTCAACTATGAAGTAGAAGTATATAAAGGGATGAAACTGGATTCTAGAGCTATTTTCATTGGTCAAGAAACTCTCATTAGCATCCAAAATCTTTATTTCTATATCATCCTTAAAGATACTAGACTCAAGTATATTTTCGTTTATATTCTCCATAATATCCCCTGTCATTGGTACTTAATTACTTACATTAGTAGCCAATCTTTTTTATATCTTATCATAAAGTTAGGTCTTATGACAAATCTTGAGCTAATAATTTTAGATTAAATACGCTAGCTTAAATTAAATTTGCATTTTTGAAGATTTTGTGAAATTGAAAAATAATACAAGTTAAGTATAGTCTCTTTAGGTGATAATATGAGTTTAATTTCTGATGGTAAGATAAATCAAATACTACAAAGCTCAAATATAGTTGATATTATAGGTGAGTATGTTGATCTAAAAATAGCGGGCTCATCCTTCAAGGGTCTGTGCCCCTTCCATAATGAGAAGACACCATCTTTCACAGTAGATGAGAAGAAACAACTTTTTCACTGCTTCGGCTGTGGAGCAGGGGGAGATGTTGTTTCTTTTATAATGCAAAAAGAAGGACTCTCATATCCAGAAAGTCTCAAATTTCTTGCAGACAAGGCAGGTATCAGCATTGATTACACCGAAGATCCTGGAGTAAATAAGAAGAACAAGGAGCTTTTCGATATCAATAAAGATATCATGATGTTTTTCTACAAGAACCTCCTTACAGATAGGAAGGGCCAAGCCTATCTTAAAAACCGTGGCCTATCTAGTAAGATTGTAAATACCTTCATGCTAGGCTATGCAAGAGACTCTTGGGATGATTTGTATTCCTATATTAGGTCTAAAAATTATAAGGAGGAGGACTTGGAGGAAATTGGCCTTATCAAAAAATCCGCTAAGGGTAACTACTATGATAAGTACAGGGATAGGATTATCTTTCCTATAATAAATCATTTCGGAAAAGTCATAGGCTTTGGGGGAAGGGCTGTTTCAGGGCAAATGCCAAAGTACCTCAATTCACCAGAATCTAGTATCTTTAAGAAGAGATATAATCTCTACGGCTTAAATATCTACAAGAGGCAAAAGAGAAAAGAACTAATACTTGTGGAAGGCTATATGGATGTCATAGCTCTCAATAACCACGGCCTAGATATAGCTGTAGCATCTCTTGGGACAGCCTTAACTATTGATCAGGCCAAGCTTATGAAAAGATATTCTGACGATATTTACATTTGCTATGACCAGGATAACGCTGGAGTCAAGGCTACCGAGAAGGCTATTGAGATTTTCCATGAGATAGGAGTAAATCCTAGTGTAATTGTTTTAGATGATGGCAATGACCCAGATGATTTCATAAAGGCCAAGGGCAAGGATGCCTTTGAAGAAAAAATAAATAATGCCCAAGATTCTTATAATTATAAATACAATAAAATCTTAGACGAATATAGTTCTGCCAAGCCTTCTGAGAGGTTGGATAAGCTAAATTTGTTCGTGGCTTTTCTTTCATCTATCAAGCAGGAATTAACTCAAGAGATCTTTATAAACAACGTCAGCAAGCTATTTGACATAGACAAGACTACTTTAAAACAAGCTGTTTCAAGGTATAATAAAGATACTGACTTAAGAGATAAAAATAAGAGTAAGTTCAATAAAAAAGAAAAAATTATAGTAGAAAGTACCAACAAGGACTTTAGAATAAATGAATTGGAAGTTTTAAGATTGTTTTTCAATCAAAGGTCTGATTACGAGAAGGACAGAGAGTTTTTCGATAAGGCTATAGAAAACGAGAAGATAAACAATGTTAAGACTTTTTTAAAAGAAAAGGATGTTAGTAAGTTCGATCTTTCAGATGAGGATTACAAGTATATTTTGAATTATATCAGAGATAATACCAATCCTATACTTGCAGAGGAACTTAAGAGAAAGATAATTCTTTACAATAGGAAGAGAGAACTTAGGAAATTAAAGAAGAGATAGTCTTTAGTAGTAAGGGGAGTATTGATGACAAGCGATGACAACAAGTTGCTCGATGATGATGTTCTAAAAGAAATAATAGAAGAATTTCAGTCTATGAGCGAGTCTCAAGATGGATTGATTACCTATTCTCAAATAAATACATTCGAAAATTTCAAGGAAATGGAAGATGAGAGCAAAAAGTTTGTTATAAATCAGATTATAAGTTTAGGTATAGAAATCGTCGAAAAATCTGAAACAGTCCTTGAAGAAGATGAAGAAGCAGATGATTTGGATGATGAAATAGATGATGAAGACGATGACGATATCGACGAGAAGAAGATAGAAGAAGATATCAAGAAATCTGTCGATATTATGGCTGGAGTCAAGGTTGATGACCCTGTGAAGATGTATCTTAAAGAAATTGGCAAGGTGGACCTACTTACAGCTACAGAAGAGATCATTCTCGCACGTAGGATGGAAATGGGTGAGATTGCTAGAAAGAAACTTGAAGGGGTCAAGTTTAACAAACAAAACAAAACCAAACTTGCTAATGATATTTTCTTTGGAGATCTAGCCAAAATACTCAAAGTCTCCAATGAGAAAATCGTAGAAAATGGAAGTCTTGATAAGAAAAGCTACGAAGAGATAAGGGGACTTATCAGTATGGGCGAGCTTTTTAGAGAAATCATGGACAAAGATATGGACAAGGTTGCCCTAGAGGAGCTTAAGGCAAGAGTTCTGATTTGTAATATAGCAGAAAATGCTGTAAGCGATAATGTACTAGATAGAAGTGAAGCCAATTCCCTATGCGATCTCTTTGATTCCTTTGACCATATGCTAAATATTACAGAGTCGGACGAGATAGTTAATCTAATATATCTATCATTCAATGATATCTTATCCAAAGCTGCCAACAAAGAACATATCAAGACAAACGATAGTATGATTCTAGAAGATTTCATAATCACAAGCGAGAGGGCTAAAAAGATTTCTGAAAACATAGCCTTAGATAAGGATGAGCTAATGGAGATAGAGGAAACTATCGCCCTAAGAGATCTCGCCTACAGGGTAATTAATGACGAAGAATTAAGCGATGAAGATATCCTAGATTTAAGAAGAGCTGTAGTTAATTCCAAAAGAGCTAAAAAGAAACTCGCAGAAACAAACCTTAGATTAGTTGTTTCTATTGCCAAAAAATACGTAGGTCGTGGAATGAGCTTCTTAGACCTAATCCAAGAGGGAAATATGGGCCTTATGAAGGCAGTCGACAAGTACGACTACAACAGAGGCTTCAAATTCTCAACCTATGCGACTTGGTGGATAAGACAAGCCATTACTCGTGCCATAGCAGATCAGGCGAGGACTATAAGAATACCTGTCCACATGGTTGAAACAATAAACAAGCTCGTAAGAATCCAAAGACAACTAGTCCAAGATTTGGGTAGGGATCCTTCCAATGAAGAGATCGCTGAACAAATGGGACTTGAAGTAGAGAAGGTTCAAGAGATAAGAAAAATCTCCCAAGAGCCAGTTTCCTTGGAAACTCCGATAGGAGAAGAAGATGATTCCCACTTAGGAGATTTCATAGAAGATGATAGTGCAATCGATCCTGGTGAAGCAGCAAACTACACCATGCTTCGTGAGCAATTAAATGATGTCTTATCTTGTCTAGGAGCTAGGGAAAAACGTGTCCTTCAATTGAGATTTGGTCTAATTGATGGAACACCAAGGACCCTTGAAGAGGTAGGTAAGGAATTTGACGTAACTAGGGAGAGGATAAGACAAATAGAGGCCAAGGCCCTAAGGAAGCTTAAATCTCCAAACAAGAGTGAATTATTGAAAGATTTTTTATAATGGAAGATAAAAAAAGATTATTAGATATTATTAGTCTAATAGATAAAAATAAAAAAGTTATAGATATAGGAACTGATCATGGATTAGTTCCTTTATATTTAGCAAAAAATGAAATAAGTAAAGAAATTTTGGCGACAGATATATCAGAGAAATCTCTAGACAAATTAAGAAGCGCCTTGGATTCTGATACGAGAAAGCTTATCCAAACCAAGGTTACCGATGGCTTTAAGGGTATAAGTAAAAAAGAAGGTCAAGTTGCAATAATCGCAGGTATGGGCGCAAATACAATCATTGACATTATAGAAGAATCAATGGATTTTGCCAAAAACCTTGATTACATGATCCTTGCAAGTAACGTCAACACAGAAAAGCTTAGACTATTTCTTGTAGAAAAAGGATTCGAGATAATGAATGATTTCCTAAGCTTTGAGAATAAGAAGTACTACGATATCATAAAGACTAGATTTGCCAAATCTAAGCCCTTAAGTCTTTCAGAAACCTACTACGGTAAGGATGATATCGAAAACAAGAGCCAAATCCTTAAAGATAAACTTGCTATTGACCTTAAGAAAAATCAAAAGTTTAGGGAAGATATTCTTGCTAAATCAAAGGATAAAAAGAATCTCGGAAGAATTGATGAGAGACTAAAAGCTATAGAGGAGATAGAAAACATATGGAAATTAGAGAACTAATAGAGAATTTAGAAAAGAGATATCCTTTCTCCCTCCAAGAAGAATGGGATAACTCGGGACTTCAAATAGGAAACCCAGAAGATGAAGTTAAAAATGTTTTAGTTTCCCTAGA
Organism: Peptoniphilaceae bacterium AM52-5BH; assembly: GCA_027669155.1. Lineage (GTDB taxonomy): Bacteria > Bacillota > Clostridia > Tissierellales > Peptoniphilaceae > Anaerococcus. Next base: position 7,690 of record JAQEDR010000007.1, read on the forward strand.
CCTTGAAGAAGAAGGAATAGAGGAGGCTATAGCCAATGATTGCAATCTTATCATAACCCACCACCCATATTTGTTTAATGGAGCGAAATCCATCGACTTTAGTAGGAGGTTTTACCAGAGACTTAAGGAATGTATCAAAAATGATATTACAGTCTACGCCTTCCATACCAACCTCGATATAGCCAAGGGAGGGGTAAATGATAATCTATGTAGGATTTTGGGAATAGATAAGACTAGGGTTCTCGAGCAAGGGAAAGATATAGGGCTTGGTCGTTATGGCTTTATAGAAGAAAAATCTGCTGACGAATTTATAAGAGAAATCAAAGATAAATTAAAGGCTAGTGGACTTGTAGTATATGGAGATACGTCCAATAAGGTAAATAAGATTGCTGTCTGTGGTGGAGCAGGAAGTGATCTTATAAGAGATGCCCTAGATATATCTTGTGATATGATCATTACTGGGGATGTAAAATACCATGATGGTATGGATCTTGCCAATGAAGGAATTATAATCTGTGATGTGGGGCATTTTGCAAGTGAAAATCATATCATCTATAAACTTCAAAAAGACATAGAGGAGATCTTTGATGGAGAAGTGATGACATTCTCAAAAGAAGACAGTTTTAGGAAGTTTTACTAGTTGTTTTTTATAAGAAAAAAAGTATAATTAAGGAGGAGTAAATCGGGTAATCGCGGGTTAATTCACGAGGAAAGTCCGTGCACCACAGAGCGAGGATGCTTGATAACGTCAAGTAGGAGTGATCCTCAGGCAAGTGCAACAGAAAGTATACCGCCAGATTTTCTGGTAAGGTTGGAATGGCGAGGTAAGAGCTCACCAGCTGTCTAGTGATAGACAGGCTATGTAAACCCCATCCGGTGCAAGAACGAAGGGACAGTAGGATGCTTGCTCGGCACGGTCCAGTATGGTTGTTCGCTTGAGCTTATTGGCAACAATGAGCCTAGACAGATGATTATCCAAGACAGAACACGGCTTATAGATTTGCTCTTCTACATAATATTAACATTTTGTAACTAATTATGGAGAAAATGTTAGGAGAAATTACATTTTTCGGAAATATTTTTTAGTTTTATTGGTTATTTTATGGATTTTGGTCAATAAATCTAAAAAACTATCCGAAAAGTGTAATTTTTTTGTAACAAATTCTTGACACTTTTGTTAAAAAGATATAAAATGTATACAGATTTCAAAACAGAAACATTATCAAAATAAGATTCATTACATAGATATGGAGGACTTGATGAATAAAAAGAATATAGGAGCTATGCTATCAGTTATAGCTGCAGTTACAGCAGGTGCGAGTGCATATGCTACTACAATTGACAATTTAGACCAAGATCAACATACAAATTCGCTAATTACAGAAGCGAATTATACAGAAAGCTATTCTGATTATGATCTAGTGAAATCTGAATATACTGAAGATGTAAAAAATACAAAGATTGCCAAAGAGGCAAAACCTGTCAAAGAAGAAAAAATAGATGAAAAATCTAACTTAGATAAATTAGTAGAAAATGCTGCAAGAGATGCTGTAGTTGAAATAACTGCAACTAAAGAAGTAGAAGCAAGCGAAGAAGCTCCAGCTGAAAAAGATACAGAAGATAAGAAAGAAAAAGCTGAGCCTAAGGAAGAAAGTAAAGAAGAACTTAAAGAGGAAGCTAGCGAAGAAAAAACGGAAGAAGCTGATAAGGAAGAAGAGAAAGATCTTGCTGTTGTTAAATATGTTAATACAGAAATCCTTAACGTAAGAAGCACCAAAGATATGGATGAAAATAATATCGTATCTTCCCTTAAGGCTGGCGATGAAGTAAAAGGCATACTAGAAGATGGCTTCCTAAACACTGAAATAGGATACATAAATGAAGACTTCCTTTCAGATGTATACCCAGTAGATCTAGTAAATGAATTAAATAAGAAAGAAGAAGCTAAAAAGGCTGAGGAAGCAAAACAAGCAGAAGAGGCTAGAAAAGCTGAGGAAGCAAAACAAGCAGAAGAGGCTAAAAAGGCTGAAGAAGCAAAACAAGCAGAAGAAGCTAAAAAGGCTGAGGAAGCAAAACAAGCAGAAGAAGCTAAGAAGGCTGATGAAGCAAAACAAGCAGAAGAAGCTAAGAAGGCTGATGAAGCAAGACAAGCTGAAGAGGCTAAGAAGGCTGAGGAAGCAAGACAAGCTGAAGAGGCTAGGAAAGCTGAGGAAGCTAGAAAAGCTGAAGAGGCTAGGAAAGCTGAGGAAGCTAGAAAAGCTGAAGAAGAAAGACAAGCCCAAGAGGCTAAATCATACTATTACACAGGATGGGTTAATACATCAGTATTGAATGTTAGATCTAGTGCAGGAGACGGTAGCATCATTGGATCTGTTAGAAAAGGTGACTGGCTAGAAGGCGAAGCTTCTAACGGTTGGTTAGAAATTGACTACAATGGCCAAAAGGGCTATGTATCAGCAGACTTCTTATCTGACACTGAAGTAGCTAAGGAAGAAGTGAAAGAAGAAGTAGCAGAAGCTAACGAACAAGTCCAAGAAGTAGAAGAAGTTCAAGAAGTAGAACAAGCTTCAGCACCAGCATATAGTGGATCTGGTCTAAGTGCGGCAGACCTTGCAACACAGTTTGTAGGTAGTCCATATGTTTGGGGTTCTGCTAACCCAGGAGTAGGATTTGACTGTTCAGGTCTTACATCTTATGTATATAGTCAAATGGGGATATCTATCCCACACCAATCAGCAGCCCAATACTCAAGCGGCTATGCTGTAGATTCATCTAATCTTCAAGCAGGAGACCTTGTATTCTTCTCATATGGAGGTGGCGGAATCGACCACGTAGGAATTGTAGTAAATTCTGACGGTACCTTCGTTCACGCATCAACACCTGCAACAGGCGTTAGATATGACAATGTATACAACGGTAGCTTCCAAAATGCATTTGTAGGAGCTAGAAGAATATACTAGTAATAATCAATCTACCCCGATTAGGCTTAGCCTAGTTGGGGTTTTTATATGGAGGATGTATGAGAGTTTTAAATACAGATGAGATCAAAAAAAACTTGATAGATGAACTTACAAATCATAAGTTTACAGGTAAGCTTTTGCTCTTATCTAAAAATCCTACGAATGAGGCCTTATATTATAAGAAGGCAATAATTAGAAGATGTGAGGAGTTTGGTATTAAATATGTAGACCATGAATTTACTAAAGAGATGCCAGAAGAAATCTTAGCATATATTAATGCCTTTGATAAGGAAGATGGCTATATAATACTTGCTCCCTTCGGAGATGAGAAAGATTTAACTTACCTTAAAAACAATATAGAAATCAAGGACCTTGATGCCTTCACCTATAGGAGTCTGGGTTTTTCTATGGAAGGGGTTAGTAGAAGTCTTCCCCAAACAGCAAGGGCAATAGTAAGATTTCTAGAAGAAAAATATCCAAGTCTTCGCGGTAAAAATATAGTAATCTCTAATAAGACTACGACAATAGGAAAGCCTCTAGCGATGAATTTAGTATCAAAATATGCGACAGTCACCATGATAACCCGCCATACGGCAGATCAAAGAGATTTGATTAAAAATGCTGATATATTTATATCCGCCATCGGCAAGGCCAATTTTTATGATAAGTCCTATTTTTCTGAAGGAATGCTTGTAGTGGATGTCGGCACGACCTACCTAGATGGGAAAATAGTAGGGGATGTCGATTATGAGAGCTTAGAGGATATGGATATAGAAGTTCTCACAAACAAAAAAGGCATAGGAGCCCTTACGACACTCATGCTTTTAGAATCTTTAATTTAAAATAAAATGGATAAGAATCTTTGTGGTTAGATTCTTATCCAAAATTTAATTTTCTAAGCTTTTAACAACTTCTATTGCTTTTTCATAATCTGGTAAATCTGTATTTTGCTCTAAATATTCAGCGTAGACTATTTTGTTGTCCTTGTCTACTACAAAAACTGACCTATTTAGAAGCTGAAGTTCATTGATCAAGGTTGAATATTTCTTTGAGAAATCATGGTGAATGTAGTCTGAGACGAATTTATTGTTAGTGATTTCTTTTTCCTCAAGGAATCTCACTTGTGCAAAAGGAAGATCGTTTGATATAGTGATAAGTGAGACTTCGTCGGATAGGTTCTCTCTGGCCTTAGTAAACATTGTGGTTTGAATCTCACAAACTGATGTATCTATTGATGGGATAACAGATATCAGCTTAATCTTACCATCGTCTTCTTTAGATGAATATTCATTTAGTTCGTTATCAATAGCCAAAAAGTCGGGTGCTATATCCCCAACTTTGAGTTTTTCACCGTCTACACTTACTTCCACACTGCCGAATTTTACTTTTCTTGACATTATTACTCCTTTCTATATAATATCTTCATAATTTATATACCCGATTTGTAATGATTGAAACTAAAACATTGTAAATGAAATGTTTATGAGGTATAATTAAGCAGTATGAATATATAAGGAGGCAAAATGGCAGAGTTAGTTTTACAAGCAGAAAAAAGAGAAGCTACTGGTAAAAACAAAGTTAACAAGCTCAGAGAAGCTGAACTAATACCAGGAGTTGTTTATGCCAAAGATGAAGAAAATATAAATGTTCAAGTAACAGCTAGAGATTTTGAAAAGGTACTTAGACAAGCTGGAACATCAACAATTATAACATTAGATTTTGATGGTGAGAAGAAAGACGTACTTATCAAAGCATATCAAAATCACCCATTCAAAAATCAATTTTTACACGTTGACTTCCAAGCAATCAACCAAAACGAAGCTATCAGAGTACAAGTTCCAGTTATTCTCGTTGGTAGAGATGATATCAGAGTTGAACCATCAGTACTAGTTCAAAACATTGACGTTGTTGAAGTAGAATGTCTACCAAAATACATCCCACAAACAGCAGACGTTGAAGTAAGCGATCTACAAATCGGTGATGTTAGAACAATAGCTGATCTTGACATTGCAAAAGTTGACGATATCACAATTCTTGCAGAGGACGACGAAGTAATCTGCTCACTACAAGAACCTAACGAGGAAGAAATTCCAGAAGAAGGCGAAGAAGCAGCTGATGCAAGCGACGTTCCAACAGTTGATGAAACTGAAGAAAGTGAATCAGAAGACGAAGAATAAGATTAAAAAAGGCCAGACGGTCTTTTTTTTTACAATCTTTTAAGCTAATCTTCTAAGCTAAATTTTTCCTAATATGGTATAATAAAAACATGACAGGAAAACTAATAGTATTTGAAGGTCCTGATGGATCTGGTAAAACAACAGTTATAAATGAAGTAAAGAAGAGACTTAAGAAAGATCAGATAGAATTCTTGGACTTTAGAGAACCAGGTGGAACCAAAATCTCTGAGAAAATTCGAGAAATTATCATAGATAATGACAACGAGAATATGACAGCTAGGTGCGAATGTCTCCTATTTGCGGCAAGCAGGGCCCAACTTATAGAAGAAGAAATAAGACCAACACTTGAAAAAGGTAAGCTTGTCATATGCGATAGATTTGTCCTAAGCTCCCTCCTCTACCAAGGAGTTGGCAGGGGACTGGGTATCGAAAAGGTAAAGGAAATCAACGACTTTGCCACAGAAAATACAAAGGCAGACCTTACTTTATTCTTCGACATAGACTACAAGACAGCCCTAGTAAGAAAGAGAGCTAACTTCTCAGCAGATAGACTCGAAAGCGAAGATTTCGACTTCCACAAGAAAATCTTCGACGCTTATCTAGATATAGCCGATAGATACAAGGACGATATAAAAAGAGTAGATGCAACGAAATCTATCGAGGAAGTAACTGATCAAGTAATGGACTTAATTTACAAATCTTTGGAGGTAAAACTATGAAACTACTTATAGCTATAGTTCAAGATGCAGATGTGAACTTTTTGGTTGACGCGTTGACAGACAAGGGATATAGGATTACAAAGCTCGCAACTACTGGAGGATTTCTCAAAAAAGGTAATACAACCCTTCTAATAGGTGTCGAAGAAGAAGACCTAGACGAAGTCCTATCCATAATAGAGAAAAACTGCAAGAAGAGAAATACAACAACAACTATAATTAATCCAACAGCGGAAAGCTCACTTTTGACAAACACAGTTCCAATAGATATAACTGTAGGAGGAGCTACAATCTTTCTAATAGACGTTGACAAATATATCCAACTATGAGCTTTAAAAATAGGGAAATAGACGTAGAAAATCTGTCCAATGCCTATATTTTTGAAGGGAAAAACGAAGAAGCCAACAAGGCCTTTGCCCTTGATTTTGCAAGGGAAGTCTTTAGCTATTATGGGATAGATGATGAGAATAATCCTGACCTATATCTGATTGATAAAGAAGGTGGAATAATAGATATTGAAACTATCAGACAAGTCTTAAAGGATATCTATCTTAGACCCTACAACGGGAAGATTAAAATATATATAATCCACAACGCCCAGGACTTAAGGCAAGAAGGGTCTAACGCCATGCTAAAAAGCTTGGAAGAGCTAAGAGATTATGTAAAAATCATCTTTACCTGTACCAATAGATACAATCTCTTGGCAACTATTAGGTCTAGATGTCAGATAATCCCAATACATGGGGAAGAAAACGACCTCGATATAGATATGGATAAGGTCTTTGAGATAATGTCTGATATCTATAATGGCAAAATAGAAACATATTATAAGAACAAGGACTTCTTTAATAAGTACAAGGACGATAGGCAAACTATCTACAAGGCAATGCTAAAAGTCTACCAGGCCCTAATAAGCTACAATTATAATAGGGATGAGCTTGATTACAATACAAAATATATGCTGAAAAAATTTCCGCAAATATCTATGGATGAAATAGAAAAAGCAATATTTTTGATAGAAGACATACAAAATGCAACAAGAACAAATATTAATTATGACTTGAGCATAGAAAAAATCATATTTAATATATTTAGAGAGGGGAATTTCTGATTGAGAGTCGTAGGAATAAGATTTAGACCAGCGGGTAAAATATATCATTTCGATGCAAATGGAAATGAATTTGAATATAAGGATAAGGTAATAGTAGAAACATCAAACGGAATAGAAATGGCAGAAGTTGCCTTAGTCGATGTTGATGAATCAGAATGTAAGGGCAAGCTTTCGGAAGTAATTCGAAAAGCCACCAATGATGACCTATATTACTATGCCAAAAACGAGCAAGATGCCAAAGAGGCGATAAGTCTTTGCCAAGAAAAGGCCACATCCCATGGGCTAAAGATGAAGATAATAGATGCAAAATATACCTTTGACAGAAGCAAAATCACCTTCTACTTCAAAGCAGAAAATAGGGTAGACTTCAGGTCTCTCGTGAAAGATTTGGCCTCAATCTATAGAAATAGGATTGAGCTTAGACAAATTGGAGTAAGAGATCACGCCAAAATGATAGAACACCTAGGTCCTTGTGGACAAAAATGCTGCTGTGGGAGATTTCTTAATGACTTCAAGCCCCTATCTATCAAAATGGCCAAAGATCAAAACATTACCCTAGATCCAGGGAAAATTTCTGGTATGTGTGGAAGGCTCATGTGCTGTCTATCCTACGAAGAAGAATGCTACAAATGTAGCAAGAAAATCATGCCTAAAGAAGGCCAGAAGGTAAAGACAGCAGACGGATACGGCATGGTTCTTAATAATGACTACATCAGAGAATGTTCCAAAGTAAGAGTTAAGCTTACTGGAACCGATGAAGAAATTGAAGAGACTTATTCGTGTAAGGATATGGAATATTAGAAATGATAATTAATATCAATTTGAATAAATTATCATTTTAAATTTAAAATTAGAATAAATATAAAAAAAATCTTGACTTTTAATTCCGTATGTTGTATATTATAGACATAAGAAATAAACAAATAGGAGGAAAATTATGGCTTATAGAATAGATGAAAATACATGTATTTCATGTGGTTCATGTGAAGGCGAATGCCCAGTAGGAGCAATCTCTCAAGGAGACGCAGCTTACGAAATCGACGCAGACGCTTGTATAGACTGTGGTTCTTGTGCAGCAGTATGTCCTGTAGAAGCAATCGACCAAGAATAATCAGATACATAAACAAATGACATACTAGACCCTTCGGGGTCTTTTTTTATAGCTTAAATACGTAAGACTTGTATACATTAAAATATATGTTAGTTATAAGGAAGAAGTAGAAAGAAAATTTGATTAATAATCTAGCATATTTAATTTCTAAAATAAGGAGGAGGAAAGAATGAATATTAATAAAGAAGATATGAAGATTTTGTTGAAATCCCAACAAGGGGAGTTGGATGTAGTCTTAATGTATAAGGCACTTGCAGATGTTGTTAAAGATAAAGAAGATAGAGAAACTTTTAAAAAGCTTGCTGCAGAAGAAGGCCATCACGCTGCTGTATTTCACGAGCTTACTCAAGTAAATTTAAATCCAAAGAAGAAATTAGCAATTTTTATGCCTATTCTTTATAAACTAATGGGTAAAAAGAGATTATATCTTAAAATAGCAGAGGGAGAATACAAGGCTGCTCAAAACTATGCTCCAGTTGCAGAAAAGTTTCCAGAAATTGAAAGTGTAAAAAACGATGAGAAAAGACACGGAGATATGGTTAAGAGTCTGCTTTAATTATTTTTGCTATGATCAATTGTCTATAGATTTTATCTAAAATACTTGTTATTTAGCTGTTAGGCTTGATTAAAAATTTGAAATGTAATCAATAAATTTTTTATTAGATATTATCTTTGAATTTCTTATTTAGAATTGATAAAAGAGAAAATAAAGCTGATTTAAATTAAACAGAGCAAGTTTGCGCTATAATTTAAGTATATACATATAAAACTTTAGAAGTTAGATAAGACTGGGATAAATTACTATTTATGTAATTGTTTCCTTTATTTTCAAGGAAATTTTCCTATAGTCAAAATATAACTTTTATTTTACCTATAATATTAAATAAGATGTGTGGAATAAATATGGATAGTAAAATTATCGAAATAAAAGACAAAAAAGAAAAAGAAAAGATAGGAAGATTGATCCTTGATGATCTTACCAATTGGTTTGGCATATCAGAAAGTAGGCAAATGTATATAAATGAATCCCTTGATAAGATTTTCTTAGCTGTTTTTATAGACGATAGTCCTGCAGGATTTTTAGTAATAAAGGAAACAAGTAAGGATTGTGCAGAGATTTTTGTAATGGGAGTGATGAAAAAATACCATGGACTGGGACTTGGAAGGAAATTAAGCGAAGCTTTCGAGGATTTAGCTAGTAATTTATCCTTCACTTACGCTCAGGTAAAGACAGTTAGAATTGGTATTTATGAAGACTATGATAAGACCAATGAATTTTATAGAGCCATGGGCTTTAAGGAGCTAGAGTGCTTTCCTAGTCTGTGGGATGATAATAATCCATGCCAGATTTATATAAAATACTTAGGTAATAAATAGAAGTTTTAAAGGAGACAATAATGAATAAAACTATAATTAGCACAAGTATAAAAACAGCCATTGCGGCGACCTTGTCCTTGTCTCTGGCAAGCTTTTTAGGATTTGAATACGCATCCTCAGCAGGGATCATCACCATACTGGATATATTTGAGACTAGAAAAGCAACTGTCAAAGGAGGGCTTAAAAGGATGGTTTCGGCAATCCTAGCATTTACTATTGGTGCCATAGTCTTTGAAATATTTTCTTACAAAACTTGGGCTTTTGGTATCTACTTACTCTTATTCGTGCCCTTATCTCTTTTACTAAAGATCGAACTAGGACTTGGCCCATCAAGTGTAACCGTCACCCACTTGCTTAGCTATGGGCAAATTAATCCTTCTATTATTAAAAATGAACTAATCCTTGTCCTTATAGGAACTGGCTTTGCTATGTTAACTAACATCTACGCTCCAGAAAGCCAGGATGAGCTTAAAGAATGGATTTATAATATAGATAGGGATATGAAGGATATCCTAAACTTTTTCGGAAATACCCTAGTCAACCAACTGGACGTAGAAATATATGAAGATAAGATAAGAAAGCTAGAAGCGGATATAGGAAAGGCCATGGACCTTTCAATTGTCGAAAATGATAACAGAATCCATAATAGCAAGGATATCCTAAGAGACTTAAGCCACAGGCAAATAGAGATGGACATTCTAAAAGAAATGTATGAGGACTTAAAGGAGATTCCAAGGGCCTATGACGAAGGCAAACTAATTTCCGAAATAATAATCGATACTGGGGAAAAGCTCGGAGATCCCAACGAAATGATCAAGGTCAAGGAGAGGATAGAATATTTGAATAGGCACTTTAGTATGATGGACCTGCCTCAAACTCACGAGGACTTCGCTATTCGTTCGGCGATTTTTCAAGTTTTTAGAAGCCTTAGTGAATTTATAGACATTAGTATTGATCTTTACAAAATAAATAGGCTTTGATAATCTTTCCCAATCATAAGGGAAAATTTATACAAAAAGAGAAGGCAGCATATTAGCTAGCCTTCTTTGCTTTCATTTCCTAAGTGTCTTAACTTCTCTACTTGCTCTTCTCTGCCTAGGACTATAAGCACATCTCCTATCTCGAAGGTGTAGTTTCCTGGTGGATTGAAGAGCATTTTCTTATCTTTATTTCTCTTTATGGCAAGGACTATTAGACCTGTTTTGTTAGGGATTTGGGCGGCTATTAAGTCTTTGTTTTCTAGATAAGAGCCCTTTTTCACTATGACCACCTCCAAGTCCATCTCTACATCTCCGACTTTTGTTACTACATCCAAGAAGGAGATAATATTTGGCTTAATCATAAGAGAGGCTATTCTCTTGCCGCTGATTTCTACAGCAGACATGGTTTTATTTGCTCCAACTTTCATTAATTTTTGACTACCAGATTTAGAGGTCGAGTTAGCTATAATATAGATATCCTTGTTGAGATTTCTAGCAGTTAGGACTGTTACTATATTATCAACTTCTGAAGGAAGGGCTGCTATGAGGCCCTTTGCTCTTGAAATGCCTGCCTTTTCGAGGACTTCTTCTTCTGTGGCTTGACCTTCTATGACCAAAATATCGTGATGACTGTAATCATCCAGGTCAGCCCTTTCATCAGTAATCACAAGAAAATCAAGGCCTTCCTTGATAAATTTATCTATAATCACATCGGCAAGCTCTCCTGACCCACATATTATATAATGCTCATCTAGAGCAGAAATCTTCTTATCCATCTTGCTCCCCTTCCATAAATCTACAAGCCTTCCCTCAACTAACATTGCCTCAACCGTAGTAAAGGCGTATCCTACAACACCAACTCCCAGAAAAATCATGATTATAGAAAATAACTCCGATAGGTCACTAGTAGTTCCGACCTCTCCGAAGCCCACAGTCGATATGGTAATAACTGTCATATACAAGGCATCCACCAAACTTACCTTAAGAAGAATCATATAGACAAGGGTGCCAAATATTAGTAAAAGTGCAAATACGACAAAAATAAATTTAAGCTTCCTCTTATCCTCCATAAGCCCTCCTGTTGATTTGATTATAGCTTAAATTAATAGAAAAAGCAATAGGATAAAGTGCTTAATATCTATTAGAATATATTAAAGAGTCTTATCTTAATTATAGAATACATTATTATAAGAAAATCATATAAAAATAGCTGTAAATCAAGGAGAATAATTGACTAATATTTAAATTAAAAAATATTTATAAAGAATCCTAACAATTTATCTAAATAAATAGATTATGTAGAAAATATTAGTATAGTGATGCTAAGTATAAATAAATAACATACTAACTATGCAATAAGGAATGGAGAAATTAATGAATAATAAGAAAAACAAATTCCTAATTCCTTTGTCCAATGAATCAATAAAGAAGACCCTTCTTGGAGCTTCTATTATTGTTGGTGGTTTTGGACTACTAGGAAATACAAATGATGTTTATGCTGATAGCCTTGACGCTTCTTCTGAGATAATTGATAATAATCAAATCGATGAAGGAGCTGAAGATAAATCAGACGAAAAAGAGGTCCAAGAAAACCTTGATGAAGGCAAAGATTCTGATATAGAAGAAGAAAAAATTGAAGAAAGCCAAAACAAAGATACAGAATCTGATAGGGAAAATAAAGAAGATGTAGCTACTGAGGTAACTGAGGATAATCCACAAGTAGCTAGTATGTCTAGGGTAAAAGTAGCTGATTTTGCCGAGCCTATTGCCCTAGCAGATGAAGCAACTAGTGAGCCAAATTATTCTACAGATGAAAAAGAAATAAAGGACTATAGTGGAAAAGAACGTTATAGGGAAACTGACCTACAACCGGGTGATACCAACCAAAGTTTCTTCAATACTGATGAGAAGGTAGAAAAAGACGGTTTTAAGTTTGAACTTCTAAATCCCTCTGAAACTTCTACAAGTAAGACTGAATATGGTTACCAAATTACTATAGATAAGAAAACCGGTCAAAGGACTTATACTAAGGTTTATGTTACAGACTCTGGCCTTACACTAGTTGATCCAGGCGCAAAACCAATGATGGGAAAGGGAGATAAGTTAACACCTAAATCTCCAGAGGTAACTTATGAGCCAGGAGAAGATACAAGTATAACGGCTTCTAGACGACAAAGAAACTTAAACTATGAAGCCAGTGAAGAAACCCTAAGGCACATTAATAATAAGGATAATCCTTCCACTTCCTTTGGTTTTAATGATAATTATACAGCAGACAATCCGCAAGTTAAGTTTCTTGATGTTAACTTCCTCTTAGGTTACAAAGTAAACCCATGGCCAAATGAAAATGACAAGCTTGAAGAATTAAAATTTAATAAAAACAACTACGACCCTAATGCCAAGTACTTTGTCCAAGGTCAAGACATTGATACAGGTATTAAGGTTGATAATGTGGACGAAAATGCCAAGGAAAGACTAGTAGGCCAAGTCTATAATCCTATTACAGGTAAAATTGTTCCTGGAGCAAGTGCCTATATCGCAGATGATGGAAATATCCACGTTAAGTTGCCTGCAGGAGCTCTAAAAACAGACGAAAATGGCAAGACTGTTATCAATGAAGATTCAATCTTCAATACACCTGAATACAAGGCCCTCCAAAACCTAGATGTTAAATTCTTTGCTCGTCCAAGAACAGCTGAAGAATTTAGAAAAATAGCAGCAACAGAAGATGATCTTGGTGGCACAGGAACTTATGTAGAAACAGGTGCAGGTACAGCGGATATTAACCACAAGGGTAATAATGTTACAATCGACAAACAAGGAATCGACCGCTACGACCACTACAACCTAATAGGCGACTTTAAGCTTAACCTTGACGATACAAGATACTATGACCAAAGATTCGTAGATGGCAATGGAGATGATACATCAAAGGTTACATCATCTGCTGTAAAACCAGGAACTCCATTTAAGGTTGGTATTGTACAACCAGATAACCCAAAGGATACTGATAAGTCAGCAGCTGACATGAATGGAGCTCAAGATAGGGGAGAAGCTTCTGGTAAGCTTATCATGGACTTTATCGACCGTGAAAATAAAGGAAAAGCTCCAGAAGATCAATGGAAGGTAGATGTTGATCCTACAGATATTTCAAACTTCACTATTACTGCTCCTGCATCAGCCAAGGCAGGAGACTTTATAGCTATACCTATAGAATACACCTATACCAACGGGTCAAAAGACGTCCACTGGTTCCACTTTGTAGTCCAAGAATCAACCTACATTAGACCAGAATATGACGCCCAAGTAAACTTCCCAGTAAACAAACAAACATCACCGGCTAAGGTCGCAGATGATGACAAGAGGATAAAACCAAGTAGCTATACTCTTCCAGACACGCTAGAAACTGATGAAGATGGCAACAAGCTAATTAAGGATGATAAGGGAAACAAATGGACTGTAACTGTTGATGAAACATCAGGAGAGGTAACAGCTAAGCCAGTAAACCCAGATGACTTTGACGGTGGAGAAAAGCTAACAGTACCAGTTATAGCCCACTACGTAGACGAACAAAAACCAGGGGAAGACATCACTGAAAATATTAATGCTTATTTCGTAATAGAGGAAAAGGCAAATATGACTCCTCGTTACAATGCAAAAGCAGGTAAAGAAGGAGATACTCTTTCTTCAGAGGTTATCCTAAACGAAGAAGATAGATACAACAGAAGACCAGGCAAGTTCACCCTAGAATCAAACACCTATACAGACGATAAGGGAAATGTTTGGAATGTTTCTATAAATGAAACTACAGGTCAGGTAACTGCCACAGTACCAAATGCAGAAGAAGGCAAGTCAATAGACGGTGCCCTATTAAACGTGCCAGTAACAGCTCACTACTTTGAAAAAGATGATGAGGGTAATCTAGTTTCAGCTGGAACAAAACAAACAGAAGTTCAATTTATGGCTTATGGTACAAATGGAATAGTTGAAAAAACCGAAGATATTCCTTTCGATACCAAGGTTGTAAAAGATCCAAATCTTAAAAAAGGTGAGATTAAAGTTATCAAAGAAGGGGCAAAAGGTTCTAAGAAGGTAATTTACACAATTAAAGACTCTAAAATAGTAGATACTAAAGAAGAACGATTAAAAGATCCAGAAGATAGAGAAATCCACGTCGGCGAAGGTGTAAATGATGGTACCCACACAATCGAAGAAAAGGAAGAAGTACCATTTGAAACTGAAATCCAGTTTGACGATAGCCTAGCTCCAGGCGAAATGGAAGAAGTTCAAAAGGGAGAAGCTGGAGAAAAGAAGAGAGATATTACTCTTACAATAGAAGATGGCAATGTAACAAAGACTGAAACAGGTGAGTTCACTCAAACCAAGGCTCCTCAAAATAGAATTATAAAAGTAGGTAGAAACACAGAGGGTAAGGTAGAGCACAAGGAAGAGCTACCATTTAAATATAAGGTTGAAGAAGTAGATACACTCAAAAAAGGTGAATACAGGATTGCAAAACCTGGTAAGGTTGGAACAAAAACTACAACTTGGACAATAAAAAATTCTAAAGTAGTAGGAGTTCCAACTGTAACAGAAGATCCTGCAGAAGATGCTCTTATCCAAGTAGGTAGGGGAACAAACGACGGTACTCACGAAATAGTTGAAAAGAAAGAATTACCTTTCGAAACAAAGATCGAATACGATGAAAACCTAGAAGCAGGTCAACAAGTAGTTTTTAAAGAAGGCTCACCAGGAGAGCAAGAAAGAACTAACACTCTTGTAATCAAAGATGGTGAGGTTACTGAAACTAAAGAAGGTGAATTTAAGACAACTAAGGAAGCCACTGATAGAGTTGTTAAGATTGGTACAAAACCAGTTACAAAAGTTGTAGAAAAACCATTCAACACAGAGTATATCTATGACGAAAATCTTGAATCTGGTAAGACTGAGGAAGTAAGACCAGGTAAAAATGGCAAGGTTACTATCACAACATCTTATGACAAGGACCAAAAGAAGGTCGTAACTTCTGAAACAGAAGAAGCTGGTCAAAACAGAGTTGTCAAAATCGGTGGCAAGACTAATGGAACTGAAAAAGTTACCGAAGAAATTCCATTTGAAGTAGAGGTTAGAAAAGACCCATCACTTAAGAAAGGCGAATGGAAATATGCTACTGATGAAAATGGAAATGAATTAAGAGGAGAAAAGGGCGAACAAGAAAAGACTCTTACTATAGAAAACTCCAAGGTAACAAATATATCTGAGCCAACAGTAACTAAAAAAGCTAAAAACGCAGTTATCCTAATTGGTGAAGGAACAAATGACGGTACTCATGAAATAGTTGAAAAGAAAGAACTTCCTTTCGAAACAAGATATGAATATGACGATTCTCTAGAACCAGGTGAAGAAAAAGTCGTTCAAGAAGGTAAGCCAGGACTAGAGGAAAGAACAAATACAATTGTTATTCAAGATGGCAAGGTGACTCAAGTCAAAGAAGGCGAGTTTAAAACTGTAACTGAACCTGAAGAAAGAATTATAAAAATTGGTAGAAAACCAAGTGAAGGTGAAGTAACTAAGACAATCGAAAGAGAAATCCCTTACGAAACCAAGGTAATCTATGACGAAAACCTTGAAGCTGGTTTCCAAGAAATCGAACAAGAAGGAAAACCAGGCAAAGAAGAAGTTACAATCACCCAGAAAGTTAAGGATTCTAAGCCAGTAGGAGATCCAACAGAAACTACTAAGACTATAACTGAAAAAGAAGATAGGATTGTAAGAGTTGGTGTTAAACCTGTTGTAAAAGAAGTTGAATTAGGTCACGACACTGAATACAGACACAACCCAGACCTTAAGGAAGGCGAAACGAAAGTTATCGAAGAAGGTTCTAATGGTTCTGTAAAATATACTACAACTTTCAACAAGGAAACTGGCGAGCTTGAAGTAACTGAAGAAAGAACTGAACCAAAGAACAAGGTCGTAGAATATGGTTCTAAGACTGATGGTGAGTTCACTTACGAAAGTGAAAAAGCTTTTGATATCAAGGTTATAGAAGATCCTGACCTTGAAGCTGGAAAAGTTGTAGTTGACCAAGAAGGCGTGGTAGGAA
Organism: Peptoniphilaceae bacterium AM52-5BH; assembly: GCA_027669155.1. Classification (GTDB taxonomy): domain Bacteria; phylum Bacillota; class Clostridia; order Tissierellales; family Peptoniphilaceae; genus Anaerococcus. The sequence continues at coordinate 24,225 of JAQEDR010000007.1, forward strand.
AGACTAAGACTACTGTAAAAATAGAAAACAGTAAAGAAGTTGACAGAACAACTGAAACTCTTGTAGAAAAACAAGATAAGATTGTAAGAGTTGGAACAAAGAATGTCTGTGAAATCCCGCCAGTAGATCCAGAAAATCCAGACAAGCCAGGAGACAAAGATCCAGAAAATCCAGACAAGCCAGGAGACAAGGATCCAGAAAATCCAGACAAGCCAGGCGACAAGGATCCAGAAAATCCAGACAAGCCAGGCGACAAGGATCCAGAAAATCCAGACAAGCCAGGCGACAAGGATCCAGAAAATCCAGACAAGCCAGGCGACAAGGATCCAGAAAATCCAGACAAGCCAGGCGACAAGGATCCAGAAAATCCAGACAAGCCAGGCGACAAGGATCCAGAAAATCCAGACAAGCCAGGCGACAAGGATCCAGAAAATCCAGACAAGCCAGGCGACAAGGATCCAGAAAATCCAGACAAGCCAGGCGACAAGGATCCAGAAAATCCAGACAAGCCAGGCGACAAGGATCCAGAAAATCCAGACAAGCCAGGCGACAAGGATCCAGAAAATCCAGACAAGCCAGGCGACAAGGATCCAGAAAATCCAGACAAGCCAGGCGACAAGGATCCAGAAAATCCAGACAAGCCAGGCGACAAGGATCCAGAAAATCCAGACAAGCCAGGCGACAAGGATCCAGAAAATCCAGACAAGCCAGGCGACAAGGATCCAGAAAATCCAGACAAGCCAGGCGACAAGGATCCAGAAAATCCAGACAAGCCAGGCGACAAGGATCCAGAAAATCCAGACAAGCCAGGCGACAAGGATCCAGAAAATCCAGACAAGCCAGGCGACAAGGATCCAGAAAATCCAGACAAGCCAGGAGATAAGGATCCAGAAAATCCAGACAAGCCAGGAGATAAGGATCCAGAAAATCCAGACAAACCAGGCGACAAGGATCCAGAAAATCCAGTCAAGCCAGGCGACAAAGATCCAGAAAATCCAGACAAGCCAGGCGACAAAGATCCGGAAAATCCAGATAAACCAGGAGACAAGGATCCGGAAAATCCAGATAAACCAGGCGACAAGGATCCAGAAAATCCAGATAAACCAGGCGAAGATCCAAAGGATCCAAAACCAGAGAAGCCAGAAAGTCCTGACAAATCTGAAAAACCAAAAGATAAGGATCAAGGCGTAAGAATTGACTTTGTTCCAAAGAAGTCTGAGAAAGCTAAAGCTGAGCAAAAAGATAATAAAGCTCCAAAAACAGGCGTTAGCGGTACAAGCGGAGTGCTCGTAACCTTGTTTGGCGCTGCATCAGCCCTCTTTGCATCAAAGAAGAAGAAAAAATAATAAATAGCTTATTATCAAATCGTATCAGTGAAAGTTGATCCTTTCGCTGGTGCGATTTTTCTTTTCTAACGATCATATAAAATATTCTTAAACTGAATTTACTAGAATAAAGTAATGTATGATATAATTATTACAATCATTAAGATAAGGAGGATAATATGGATTGGCAAATATCAATTGGAATAGTTATCGTAGTTATTTTGGCCCTTACTGTCTTTAGAGCAAAGTTTAAGGGAGATATAGGAGAGCTTGCAGTAGCTGTTATGCTAAAGGACTTAGATAAGGAAAATTACACAATCATTCACGATATTAAGCTTAAAAATACAAGCGGAAACACTGGCACAACCCAGATAGACCATATAGTTATTTCTACTTACGGAATATTTGTCATAGAGACAAAGGGGTACAAGGGTAAGATTTACGGCAAGGAGAAGTCTCGCAACTGGACCCAATACTTATCCAATCAGAAAAATAATTTTATTAATCCTATTTTCCAAAATTATGCCCATATTAGGGCAATCGAAGATATCCTAAATTATAGCTATCCAGATATGATCTATCACTCGATAATCGCCTTTTCTGGAGAGGCCAATATTGACTCAGTCGAAGTAACTAAGGCCAAAGTCTGCAAGATAAAACAAGTAAGTGAGGAGATAAAAAATCTTTCCACAGAAGAAATCATTAGTCAAGAAGATATAGGAAAGATAAAAGAAATCATAGATAAGAATAAATCCCACCAGACCGACTTCGCCCATACGAGGGAGATTAAGAAAATCAAAAAGGAAAAGGAAGAGAAGATAAAAGCAAATATCTGCCCAAAATGCGGAGGAAAGCTTGTCGAAAGAGAAGGAAAATATGGGAAATTCATAGGATGTTCCAACTTTCCTAAGTGTAGGTTTGTAGTGAGTCAGAATAAAAAATCGTGAATATATGACCCATATAAATAGTGTAACATAGTTAGAGTAAATCACATAAATTATCAAATTAAACAAAGGATAGATTATGAAAATTGAATCAATAGAAAGCCCAAGGCTTATTATCAGAAGTTTTCTGAAAGAAGACGCCTACTGGGCTTATAAAACTGAGATGGGTGAATATCTAGCAGATGAAGCTAAGGAAGATGTGGATATGGCATATATAAAAGAGCTTGAAGAATTAGAAAATGATCAGGATTGCGCCTATCTTATACCAATATCTAGAGAAACTAAGAAAAGAGTAGGCACTTGTAGTTTTCTTTTAACAGATGGGGGAAATACCTACGATATTGCTTATTGTGTACACAAGTCTCTATGGAATAAGGGATATGCTACAGAAATAGCCCAATCACTTATATCATACGCGAGGAAAAAAGGAGCAAGTAAAGTAAGTATTATTGTAAATCAAGAAAACATGGCTTCAAGACGTGTGGCAGAAAAATGTGACGGCAAAATTGTAAATGAAGATACCTTCATAAAAAAAGGAAGTAGAGAAGTAAAAAAGACCTATAAATACGAGATTAACTTATGATTTGGATGAAGCAAACGATAAATATACAATTATTTAGGATCAAATGGCTGAATAAATTTGGATAAAACGGGGCGGAAGATTCTTTTACCCTTGCTCTCGAGCTTGCCTTGGATTCTGTGATTAATATTGGAAAGAAATAAAAATTAAGGCTATAGTGATTTTATTTTACATATAAGGAAAACTCCATTATAATAGTAGATGTAAATTAATGATCTATGGGAGCTATATGCTGAGAGGAAGTTTTGACTTCGACCATCTTACCGGTCAGGATAATGCCTGCGAGGGATGAAGCATTTTTTCTCCTATAAGTAATTTTAGGAGGTTTTTTTAATTTATGAACTATAAGACACAGATGGAAGCTGCAAAGAATGGTTTCGTAACCGAAGATATGAAGATTGTGGCCAAGAAGGAAAATGTTAGCGAAGAATTCTTGCTAGAAAAAATCGCCAAGGGCGAAATCGTTATTCCTAGAAACAAAAACCACAATTCAATATCTCCAGAAGGTATTGGAACAGGCCTTAGGACTAAGATTAATGTAAACTTGGGTATTTCTAAGGATATCAATGATCTTGATCTTGAGATGCAAAAGGTAGATATGGCCCTTGATATGGGAGCTGAATCTATAATGGACCTTTCAAACTACGGAAAGACCCAAGAGTTTAGGAAAAGACTTATAGAAAAATCTACAGCTATGATTGGAACTGTACCAATGTATGATGCGGTAGGATTTTTGGATAAGGGTCTAAGCTTTATCAAGGCCCAAGAGTTCCTCGACGTTGTAAGAAACCATGCTGAAAACGGAGTAGACTTTGTGACTATCCATTGTGGAATTAATAGAGCAAATGCTGAGATTTTTATGAGAAATAGAAGGGTTAACGAGATTGTTTCACGTGGTGGGTCCTTGTTATTTGGATGGATGATGATGAATGATGCCGAAAATCCTTTCTATGAATACTATGACGAGCTTTTGGATATTTTAAGAGAATATGACGTGACCCTATCTTTGGGAGATTCGCTAAGACCAGGTGGCATCCACGATGCGACAGACCCAGCCCAAATAGCTGAGCTAATCACCCTAGGAGAGCTTACCAAAAGAGCTTGGGAGAAGGACGTTCAAGTAATAATCGAAGGACCAGGCCATGTTCCAATAAATGACATAGAAATGAATATGAAGCTTGAGAAGAAACTCTGTCACAATGCACCATTTTATGTATTGGGACCTTTGGTTTGTGATGTGGCCCCAGGCTATGATCATATAACAAGCGCTATTGGTGGAGCTATTGCAGCAAGCCATGGGGCAGACTTCTTATGTTATGTGACACCAGCAGAGCATTTGAGACTTCCTGATGTAAGAGATGTGCGAGAGGGTATAGTTGCAGCTAAAATCGCAGCCCACGCTGGAGATATCGCTAAGCTAAAGGATGCTAGAAAATGGGATCTAGAAATGAGTAAGAGACGACAAAAACTCGATTGGGAAGGTATGTTTGAACTTGCTATAGATCCAGAAAAGTGTAGGACCTATAGGGCGGCTTCAGCTCCAGAAGAGGAAGATACTTGCACTATGTGCGGGTCAATGTGTTCTGCAAGAAATATGAATCTTATCCTTGAAGGAAAGGATATCAAGCTTTAATTTAGTATTGGAAAATTAAATAAATATTTTATAGATAGTTAATTTTGAGGTGGTATTAAGATATTAATATCGCCTTTTTTATTTTAGATAGGTTATTTTGTATATTATACTTAATATTGACATCTTGTTATAAAATTTTTCAGATTATTTTTGGAAGTTCTTGGTGTAATTTTGACCATAAATCGTATTTTAGACTATAAAAATAAAGCCCTCTAAATTTAAATTAAATAATTTGGAAGGTATATTATTAATGAAAATACGAGGAAAGCCTATTGTGCTATAGGTTATTTTTCTTAGCCTGGGAGGAAAATTATGATTCAATTTGTAATAAATAGTGTGGTTCAGATTTTTTTATTTTCTCTAGTGCCCTTTGTTTTTTGGTATTTTAAATCAGGGAGAAAGGAAAAGTTTACTAGATGGATCGGTCTAAAGAGTTTTAAGATAAACGAGCAAGTTATAATTATGGTACTTTTTGTAGTTTTGGGATTTACTGTAATTAACATATTTGCCTTAAAACTAGTGGATGGAGTAAAGACAGCAACAAGTGTTTTTGAGGGTATGGGATTAAGAGCTATTCCTTCGATTCTTATTTATGCTATATTTAATACAGCTTTGCCAGAAGAAATACTTTTTAGGGGATTTGTCCTTAAAAGGCTACAAGAATTTGTTGGCTTTAATAAAGCAAATATAATCCAATCTTTTATATTCGGATTTCTTCATGGACTTATGTTTTTTAGACCTATGGGAATTTTTAAAGCCTTAGTAATTGTTGTCTTTACAGGAGTTTTTGCTTATTTTATGGGATACATTAATGAAAAACAAGCGGAAGGTTCTATTTTGCCAGGTGTATTTATTCACTCCTTGGCCAATATACTTGCAGGACTAGCAGCGGCTTTTTAGAGCTAAGCTCTGGATATTTATAATTTGAATATCCAGACTTTTTATTTACAAATATATATAAGGATAACTTAAAAAATTTACATTAGATGGTATATTCAAAGTGACGAGGTGTTTTGCTTTTATTATTTTTATAAAATAATGCATTTTGAAAGGAAGATTAAATGAAGACTGATATTGAGATAGCGAAGGAAGTTCAATTAAAAGATATTGATGAAATCTGTAAGGATTTAGGAATTGAAGATTATGAGAAATATGGAAAGTACAAGGCTAAACTACCATTAGCTTATGCAAACAATATGAAAAAAGACTCTAAGCTAATCCTTGTAACTGCTACAAATCCAACACCAAGTGGAGAAGGAAAAACAACCCTAAACATAGGCCTTTCCATGGCCTTAAATAAAATCGGCAAGAAGGCAATATCTGTCCTAAGAGAGCCATCTATGGGACCTTCCTTCGGAAGAAAAGGCGGAGCTGCTGGTGGAGGCTACAGCCAAGTTCTCCCAATGGATGAGATTAACCTACATTTTACAGGAGACTTCCACGCCATAACTAGTGCGGTGAATCTTGTTGCTGCGATTTTGGATAATCATATCTACCAAGGAAATGAGAAAAGAATAGATCCAAAAAGAATCGTTTGGAGAAGGTGTGTTGACCTAAACGACAGGGCCCTTAGGAATGTCGTAATAGGACTAGGGAATAGGACAGATGGCGTCAGTCGTGAGGATAAGTTTGATATAACAGTTGCGACAGAGATGATGGCAGTTTTATGCCTTGCTACAAGCATCGAAGACTTCAGAGAAAAAGTAAGTAAGATGATCGTAGCCTACGACTATGACAATAATCCTGTAACAGTCGATGATATCAAGGCTACAGGATCTGTTGCTGTTGTTATGAAGGAAGCTCTTAAGCCAAACCTTGTCCAAACTGTAGAACATACTCCAGCAATAATCCACGGAGGACCTTTTGCAAATATTGCCCATGGTTGTAACTCTCTTCTTGCGACCAAAACTGGCCTTGGCATAGCAGATTATGTGGTGACAGAAGCAGGTTTCGGGGCAGACCTTGGAGCTGAGAAGTTTAATGATATCAAATGCAGGCTAGGAGGACTTACACCTTCCGCAAGTGTTATAGTAACATCAGTAAGAAGCCTTAAATATCATGCTGGGATGGACTTTGAGAATTTGAAAGAAGAAAATCTAGAAAAGCTTGAAATAGGTTTTAAGAATCTTAAAATCCATATAGAAAATATGAGAAAATTCGGTCAAAATATAATCGTCGCTATCAACAAGTTCGATACCGACACAGATAAGGAAATAGAACTCGTAAAGAAGATGACAGAAAAGCTAGGCGTTAAGGCTATTGAAACAAGTGTGTTTACTGATGGTGGAGCTGGTGGAGTAGACCTTGCAAGAAACCTAGTCGAGCTTTGCGAAAATGACAATGACTTTAACTACCTATATGACCTAGACCAAGGTGTAAAGGAAAAAATAGAGACCATAGCCAAGGAAATCTATAGGGCTAAGGGTGTAGTTTATAGCAAAAAGTGCGAGAAGGATATCAAAAAAATCGAAGACTTAGGCTATCAAAACTTGCCAATCTGTATAGCCAAAACCCCTTATTCCCTATCAGATGATGGAAATATCAATATCACAGAAGACGACTACGATATAACGATTAGAGAAATTAGGATCAATGCTGGCGCAGGATTTTTGGTTGCCTATACTGGAAATATTTTAACCATGCCAGGACTTCCAAAGGCTGCTAATGCTTACAAAATTGATTTAGATGAAAATAATGAAATAGTTGGATTATTCTAATTGTTTACCTTTTCATGAAATTTTTGGGAAAGAAATCTTTAAAAAAATCACTTAAAAAAACTTGCAAAATTTGTTAAATTATTTATAATATAGATATACAAAAATTTAGGGAAGATGGAGGGTGCTATGAAAAACAAATGTCTAACAAACAAAACATTTACTATAAAATTCATTTCTATTAGCGTGATTAACTCTATCTTTGCCTACATCAAAAAGTTGAGATTTACAATTGAATTTCTTTGCCCTGCACTAAGAGGACCCTGTTTAGGGTTCTCTTTTTATGTGTGTAGATAAGTGATATAGGAGAAGATAGACTAATGAGCGGTGTAGTAGGGATAAAAACTAAAGTAGGAAAAACACAGAAATTATTTTATTCATTAAGCTCGATCCAGCATAGGGGCCAGGATGCTTCTGGAATTATCTTATCAACTGGAGAAAATTTAAGAAGAATAAGAGGTCTAGGACTTGTCAATGAAATTTTTGCAGATGAGAATCTAAAAGATAGCGAAGGAGAATACGGCCTAGGCCATGTGAGAAGTGCTCCAGAAGGATGTAACCAAGACTATAATGTCGAACCCTTGGTAAGTTTTGCTAAAGGAAATGAGTTTTCCTTAGCCCATGATGGAAATCTTGTAAATTATAAAACATTAAAGAAAAAAGAAGAAGAAATGGGCATGGCCTTTCATACATATACAGATAGCGAGCTGATCCTCCTTCTGATTACTAGATACTTTGATGGCGATATTGTAGAAGCTATAAGGCGAGCTATGAAAGATCTTAGGGGAGCTTATTCATGTGTGCTTTGTATGCCGGATAAGATCGTAGGCTTCAGAGACTACAATGGGATAAGGCCCTTGATGCTTGGATTTGATGATGAAACTACGGTTATAGCAAGTGAGAATTGTTCTATAGAGATTTTGGATATTGATAATTTCAGGGACATAGAAGCAGGTGAGATTGTAGTTTGCGATAAGGACGGGATAAAGTCCTATAAGGAAGATGGGAAGGTAAATTGCAAGCATTGTATCTTCGAATATATCTACACTGCAAGGCCTGATGCCAATATCGAAGGAACTAATGCCTATATGTTTAGGAGAAGAAGTGGGGAGAGGCTTTTCGACCAGGCTCCCGTAGAGGCTGATCTAGTCTGTCCCGTGCCAGATTCAGGTACTCCTTCAGCTATAGGATTTGCCCAAAGATCAGGTATTCCCTTTGCGGCAGGCCTTGTAAGAAATAGATATATGGGTAGGACCTTCATAAAATCAGACCAAAAGGCGAGGGAACTATCTGTAAGGCTTAAACTAAATCCACAAAAGTCGGTCCTTAAGGACAAAAGGATTGTTCTCGTAGATGATTCCATAGTAAGGGGAACTACAAGTGCCAAACTTATACAGAGGATAAGAAAGGCTGGAGCTAGGGAAGTTCACCTTAGAGTTACCTCGCCTCCAGTTATAAATCCTTGTTACTACGGAGTGGACACACCAGATAAGAGTAAGTTAATAGCGGCAAATCTTTCTATAGAGGAGATCAACAAGAAGATAGGAGCAGATAGTTTGGAATTTCTAAGCATTGACAATTTGATGGAGCTTGTAAATAATCCTTGTGATTATTGTAAGGCATGTTTTACTGGTGACTATCCAATAAAGAGGGAAGCAGAATGAGACTTGCAGTATTTATTTCAGGAACGGGATCGAACTTAAAGGCTCTTATAGATGCGGAAAAGAAAAATTATTTCGATAGCCAGATTAAATTAGTAGTTTCAAACAAAGATGCAAAGGGGCTTTCTTATGCCAGAGAAGAAAATATTTCTTATATCATAAGCAAAGATGACGAAGAAATCCTAGAAAAGCTTAGAGATAAAAATATAGACCTCATAGTTCTTGCAGGATATTTACCAAAAGTTACTAAAAAGATTATAGATAAATACAGGATAATCAATATCCACCCCTCACTATTACCCAAATACGGAGGTAAGGGATTTTATGGAATGAATGTCCACAAGGCAGTATTTGAAAATAAAGAAAAGATTAGCGGAGTGAGCATACATTTTGTAAATGAAAACTTAGATGATGGAGATATTATTCTTCAAAGAAAAGTTGACATAAGTAAGTGCGAAAGCGCCGAAGAAATTGCAAAGACGGTCCTAGAAGTAGAGCATAAGAGCTTGAAAGAAGTAATCAAACAATTGGAGGAATTAAATTGAGAGCTTTACTATCAGTTACTGACAAGACAGGTATAGAAAAACTAGCAAAAGAGCTTAGCAAATTAGGTGTAAGCCTTATATCAACAGGTGGTACATACAAAAAGATTAAGGATAGTGGGGTAGATGTATCTGAAATTGAAGATATAACAAAGTTTCCAGAAATCCTAGAAGGAAGAGTAAAAACCCTATCACCTTATGTTCATGGAGGAATTCTTTACAAGAGAGATGATGAAGGTCATGTTTCAACTGTAGAAGAATTAGGGATAAAGGCAATTGATATAGTTGTTGTGAATTTATATGAATTCCAAAAGGCTCTTGATAAGGGAAATCCTGAAGAAATAATCGAAAATATCGACATCGGTGGTCCATCCATGGTTAGATCTGCTGCCAAAAATCATAAAGATGTCTTAATTGTAACAGATCCAAGTGATTATGATGAACTAATCGAAAGACTTAAAAACGACGATATAGACCTAGCTTATAGGCAGAGACTCGCTATGAAGGCCTTTAGCCTTACAGCCTTTTACGATTCAATAATAGCTAGATACTTCACAAAACTTACTGGAGAAGAATCTAAATATAAGACCTACGGATTCGAGAAAGAATCAGACCTCCGTTATGGAGAAAATCCAGGACAAGAGGCAAGTTTATACAATGATCCATTTGTCACAGGACTAATGGAAGATATAGAAGTAATTCACGGGAAGGAAATGAGTTATAACAACTACAACGACCTAAACCCAGCCCTAGAACTTGCCCAAGAGCTGGGAGAAAATGCAGTAGTTGCTCTTAAACACCAATCACCATGCGGGGTTGCCGTAGGATGCGATGTATATGATTCATACATCAAGGCCTTCGAGTGCGATAGCCAATCAATATTTGGAGGAATCCTTGCAGTAAATGGAGTAGTTGATGAGAAAGCAGCCTCAAGAATGCATGAAATATTCCTAGAAATAATAGCTGCGAGAGACTTTACAGATGGAGCCCTAGAAATTCTTACAAAGAAGAAAAATGTAAGGCTTGTCAAAGTCGACTTTGCTAATGAAAGTGTAAGAGAAGAGATAAGATATCTTAACGGAAAAGTCCTAATACAAGAAAAAGACTTCGGCAAGGACGAAGTAAATGTAGTAACCGACAAAAAGCCAAGTGAAGAAGAAATCAAAGACCTCTTATTTGCCCAAAAGGTAGTAAAATATGTCAAATCAAATGCCATTGTAGTAGCCAAGGGAATGAAAACTCTAGGTTGCGGAGCAGGTCAACAATCAAGAGTTTGGGCACTTGAATCTATCAAAGATCACTTTAAGGATAGGGACTTTGAGGGTGCAGTTCTTGGATCAGATGCCTTCTTCCCATTTTCAGATACAGTAGAACTTGCTCATGATATGGGAATTAGATCAATCATCCAACCAGGTGGATCAATAAGAGACGAAGATTCAATCGATAAATGTAATGAATATGGTATGAGCATGGTATTTAGCAAATCACGTCACTTCAAACATTAAGGAGAAGCAATGAAAATTTTAATTGTAGGATCTGGTGGAAGAGAACATGCCTTAGGAGAGAAAATTAAGTCTTCTGATAGGAAACTTTATTTTGCTCCAGGTAACGCTGGTACGAGTGAAATTGGGGAAAATATAGACATAAAAGCTACCGATATTGAAAAGCTTGTAGAATTTGCCAAGGAAAAGCAAATTGATTATACAATAGTAGGACCAGAAGATCCCCTATGTATGGGCCTAGTAGACAGATTCCAAGAAAATGATTTAAAAGTTTTTGGAGTTAATAAAAAGGCTTCTAAGTTTGAATCAAGCAAGACATATTGCAAGAATTTTCTAGAAAAATATGGGATTAAGACAGCAGCTTACCTTAAAAGCGAGGATAAAGAAGAAATCCTATCCTATGGAGAAAAGCTAATAAAAGAAAAGGGGAAACTTGTCCTAAAAAGAGACGGCCTTGCAGGAGGTAAGGGAGTTTTCATAATAGATAAGATAAGTGACTTTAGGGAGAAAGTTAATGAAATTCTTACCATGGATAAGTTCTTAATTATCGAAGAATTCATAGATGGATTTGAAATGAGCCTACTTGCTCTTACCGATTCATCCACCATAATTCCTCTTCCTACAGCTAAAGACCATAAGAAAATCTACGATAGGGAAATTGGCCCAAACACTGGGGGCATGGGAACATATGCTCCAAATATTGAGGCAGAAGCCTTTAAGGAAAAGATAAGTGAAGAAATCCTTCCTAAAATCTTAGAAGGCTTCAAGAAAGAAAATATCGACTATAGAGGAGTTCTTTTCATAGGCTTTATGATAAATGAATCAGGAATTTATGTTCTGGAGTTCAATGTAAGATTCGGAGATCCTGAAACTCAAGTCGTATTAGAGCTTATAGATAATGATATATTAGACCTACTTATGAAAACTTCTTCTAAAAAACTAGACCAAGTTAAACTAGAAATTAATGACAAGAAAGCAGTCTCTTTGGTTCTAGCATCAGAAGGCTATCCTCTATCATATGAAGTCTCAAAGGAGATAACATTTGATCACGGAATAAAGTCAAAGATAATCCATGCTGGCACAAAGAAAGAAGAAGGAAAGATCCTAACAGCTGGAGGAAGGGTCCTAAATGTCCTTTCACTAAGTGATAGCTTTGATGAGGCTATTGCAAGAGCCTATGAGGACAGCGAGAAAATCCACTTCGATGGGAAATACTATAGAAAGGACATTGGCCCATCAGTTAAGAGAGTTTATGTTAAGAAGAAGGATGCTTATGACTTTGAATCAAGAAATCTAAGGAAAAAAATCCAAAATTCTCTAGGGATTAATCTTGAATCCATTAAGATTTACAAAAGATATGACCTTCAAACAAAGGATAAAAATATAGAAAAGCTTCTCTACACAGTCCTTGCCGAAGCTCCGGTAGATTCAGCTTACGCCTTTGATGATGCTCTTAATCTTCAAAGAAGCTTTAAAAATACTATAGTAAGTGAGTACCTACCAGGTCAATTCAACCAAAGGGAGCAGGGGATTATAGATACAGCATCGCTTGTAATAGATGATCCAGATTTTAAGGTAAAGGCTGCTACAGTCTACGAAATCACAGGAGTAAGCCCAGAGGACCTTAGAAAAATAGAAGAATTTATTATAAATCCAGTAGATTCACATAGGGTCAATCTCTTAGGGATTCCTACAAGCCTTAAATTAAGTCATGAGAAAAATCTAGAAAATATAAGTTATGACGGCTTCAGGGATTTTGACGATGATAAACTAAAGGACTTTGTAGAAGATTACTCCTTGGCCATGAGCCTTGATGACTTAAGAATAGTTCGAGATTATTTCATTAGTGAAAATCGAGATCCAAACGAGACTGAAATTAAAATCCTAGATACCTATTGGTCAGACCATTGTAGGCATACGACCTTTAACACTTATTTAGATATAAATATCGAGGCAAAGACTCTTCTGGATGAAGCTGTTAAGGAATCCTTCGACAAGTATCTAAAAATGAGAGATGAGCTAGGTATTACAAAGCCAATCAATCTCATGAGTTTTGGAACTATTCTTTCTAAATACATGAGAGCCAATAATAATTTCGATGATCTAGAAGTAAGCAAAGAGATCAATGCTTGCTCTGTCTTTACCAAAGTAAGGGTCCTTAAGGATGGTAAGGAAAGCTTAGAAGATTATCTACTAATGTTTAAGAATGAAACCCACAACCATCCTACAGAAATAGAGCCATTTGGTGGAGCATCTACTTGTCTTGGGGGGGCTATAAGAGATCCACTTTCTGGAAGAAGCTATGTTTACCAAGCTATGAGACTAAGTGGAGCTGGAAATATAAAGGAAGCTTACGAGGAAACACTCGCGGGAAAACTTCCACAAGCAAAGATTACAAAGGAAGCGGCTTTGGGATATTCCTCCTACGGCAATCAAATTGGACTTGCGACAGGTCTTGTAGATGAGTTCTACCATGAAGGCTACACTGCCAAAAGAATGGAGTGCGGAGCAGTTATAGCAGCGACACCAGCAAGAAACGTAAAAAGACTTGATCCAGTCCCTGGTGATTTGGTAATCTTACTAGGTGGAAGGACAGGAAGAGATGGTATAGGTGGTGCTACAGGGTCTTCAAAATCTCACAAAGTAACTTCCATCCAAACAGAATCTGCCCAAGTCCAAAAGGGTAATGCTCCAGAGGAGAGAAAGATTCAAAGACTCTTTAGGAGATGCGAAGTTTCAAGACTTATCAAAAAATGTAACGACTTCGGTGCAGGTGGAGTATCAGTTGCAATCGGAGAGCTAGCAGATGGAATTGATATATATCTTGACAAGGTTCCATTAAAGTACGAGGGACTCAAGCCATTTGAGATAGCCATATCAGAATCTCAAGAGAGAATGGCTGTGGTAATTGATAAGGAAGACCTTGATGAATTCATGGCCTATGCTAAGGAAGAAAACCTAGAGGCGAGTCTAGTTGCAAGAGTTACAGATAATAATACCATGACCCTTTACTATGGAGACGACACAGTAGCCAAACTTTCTTATGACTTTATAAACACCGACGGGGCTGAAAGATTTGCCAAAGTTTCTTATATAAGCGAAGATAAGCCTGAGCTATTAAAGGAAAAGGATGATGATCCAAATAAATTCTACGAAAAGATAAAAGACCTAGATCGACTAAGTAAGAGAAATCTTATCGAGATGTTCGATTCCTCTATAGGAAGAAATACTGTCCTAAGCCCTCTTGGAGGAAGGGAACTCCTTAACCCTGCTCAAGTTATGGCAGCGAGGATTCCAGTTGATAGAGGCGTGTCAAAGACAGTATCTCTTATGACCTATGGTTTTGACCCAAATCTTTCATCAGAAAGTCAGTATCTTGGTGGATACTATGCAGTTGTAGAATCCATAGCAAGACTTGTTGCAGTAGGATCAGATCTAAGTAAAATCAGACTATCCTTCCAAGAATTCTACGAGTCAATGGATAGTGATAAGGCCTGGTCTAAGCCTCTTAAGTCCCTACTTGGAGCCTTTGAAGTATCAAGCTTTTTTGAAACACCTCCTATAGGCGGGAAGGATTCTATGAGTGGTACTTTCGAAAATCTAAAGGTTCCACCAAGCCTAATATCTTTTGCAGTTACCACAGAGGATATAGAAAATATTATAACGAATGACTTCAAGGGAAATGGAAGAATCGGTCTTATAAAAACTTCCTATAGGGAAGATGGAAGCTTGGATCTAGAAGAATTAAAGAAAAACTTCCAAAATCTTAACAAGGATATAAGGGAAGGAAACGTAATATCTGCAATTTCTCTAACTAGAAAGGGACTTCTTACAGATTTGTACGAGCAAAGTATAGGAAATACTGGTTTTACAATGAATTACGATAATCTCTACAATCCTATGTTTGGATCTTTCCTAGTTGAATATAAGGATAATCGTGACTTTATAGAAAATATTGGAAGCTTTAGCGAAGATATCATAGTAAATGGAGTAAAACTTGACAAGGAAAAACTTGAGGATATTTACCTCCATGGTCTAGATGAAATATTCCAAGGATATGAAAATACTTCCTATGAAAATCTAAGTCCTAGCAGGGTTACTAGGAGATTGAAAGCCAAAAATCATGTTTCAAAGCCAAAGGTTACAATCCTTGCTGCTCCTGGAACAAACTGTGAGCTAGATAGCGAGAATGCCTTTAGGAAGGCAGGGGCAGATACAGAGATTTTAGTCTTTAGAAACCAAAATGAAAGTGAAATCCAAGAATCTATCGATAAACTTGCAAATCTTCTAGAAGAATCTCAAATCTTTATGATTCCTGGAGGTTTCTCATTAGGAGATGAGCCTGATGGTTCGGCTAAGTTCTTGGCTAATATTATAAGAAATAAAAAAGTAGCTAAGGCGATAGATTATCTATTAAATGAAAATGATGGCCTGATAATAGGAATCTGTAATGGCTTCCAAGCTCTTATTAAGACTGGGCTCTTGCCATATGGTAGGGTTAAAATCCAAGAGGAAACTGACCCAACTTTAACATTTAATAGGTCATCCCGTCATATAGCAAGTTTTGTAAATACCAGATGCTTGACAAATAATAGTCCGTGGACTGTGGGAGTTGACCTAGATAAGACTTACAGGGTTCCTATCTCCCACGGCGAAGGAAGATTTATTGTAAATAAAGAAAAACTAGAAGAGCTTCTAGACAATGATCAAATATTTTCAGTTTATGAGTCTTCTCCTAATGGATCTAACTATAATATAGAAGGAATCCTATCTAAAGATGGGAAGATCTTAGGTAGAATGGCCCATGCTGAAAGAGTTGATGATGATCTATTCAAGAATGTTTACGATGTAGAAAGAGAATTGTTATTTGAAAATGCTGTAAATTATTTTAGAAAGGAAGAGAAATGAAATTTTTAGGAGATGGATTAACCTTTGATGACGTTCTACTTGTACCAGGACCTTCGGAAGTCCTACCAAACGAGGTAGATACGACCACCAAGCTTACAAAAAAGATTAAGCTAAACATACCAATAATGTCAGCAGGTATGGATACTGTAACAGAATCTCAAATGGCTATAGCCATGGCAAGGCAAGGTGGGATAGGAATCATCCACAAAAATATGTCAATCAAAGAACAAGCTAGGCAAGTTGATGTTGTAAAAAGATCAGAGCATGGGGTAATAACAGATCCTTTCTATCTTCATCCAGAAAATCTCCTCCAAGATGCCTTAGATATAATGAAAAACTATAGGATTTCTGGAGTTCCTATAGTGGATAAGGATATGTATCTTAAGGGAATTCTAACTAATAGGGACGTAAGATTTGTCGAAGATCCAAATCTTGTGATTGATTCCATAATGACTAAGGAAAACTTGGTTGTAGGTTACGAGGGAATCAAGATGAAGGAAGCTATAGGACTTATGGAAGAAAGTAAGATCGAAAAACTTCCTATAGTAGATGAAGACTATAAGCTAAAGGGACTTATCACCATAAAAGATATAGAAAAGTCCAAGCAATATCCAAGGTCTGCAAGGGACGCTAATAACAGACTAGTAGTTGGAGCAGCTGTTGGTATTACAAACGACATGATGGATAGGGTAGATGCCTTAGTAGAAGCCAATGTTGATGTTATAACCCTTGATACTGCCCATGGTCATTCTAAAAATGTTCTTTCTGCTATAAGAAAGATCAAAGAAAAATATCCTGACCTAGACCTAATAGCAGGAAATGTCGCAACCGCAGATGCAACTCGTGATTTGATAGAAGCTGGTGTAGACTGTGTGAAAGTAGGTATTGGACCAGGATCAATATGTACGACTAGGGTGGTAACTGGTATAGGAGTTCCACAAATTACCGCAATCATCGATTGTGTAAAGGAAGCTAAAAAATACGGTATCCCAGTAATTGCAGATGGTGGTATCAAATATTCTGGAGATATAACTAAGGCTTTAGCCTGTGGGGCAGATGTAATAATGGCAGGTTCCCTCTTTGCTGGTACTGAGGAATCGCCTGGAGAGACAATTCTTTTCGAGGGTAGACAATACAAGGAATACCGTGGTATGGGATCCCTTGCTGCAATGAAAGAAGGATCTGGAGATAGGTATTTCCAAACTAATACCAAAAAGTACGTTCCTGAAGGAGTTGAAGGAAGAGTTGCCTACAAGGGTCCTGTTGGAGAGGTAGTCTATCAGCTACTAGGTGGACTAAAATCAGGAATGGGCTATGTTGGAAGTAAAGACTTAGCTGAACTTTATGAAAAAGCTCAATTTATAAAGATAACTCCAGCTTCCCTTATAGAAAATCACCCACACAATATCACAATTACTAGAGAATCGCCAAACTATTCTAAAAATTAGGAGGAATTATGACAGACGTAAGAATAATAATGGGCTCAGCCTCAGATGTAGAGATAGCTAAAAAGGTAACATCAATTCTTAAAGACTTCGATATTGATTACCAAGTATCTGTAATTTCTGCCCACCGTGCATTAAATCTTTTGGAAGAGACAATGGGAAAAGATGACTGTAGTGTTTATATAGGAATTGCCGGCATGGCAGCTCATCTTGCAGGAGTTATGGCAGGAATGACAGTAAAACCTGTTATAGGAGTTCCAGTTGGTGGAAGTAACACAGCAGGTCTTGACGCCTTACTATCAATGGTGCAGATGCCTAAAGGAGTTCCTGTAGCTACAGTGGCTATAAATGGTGGCAATAACGCAGCCCTCCTTGCTATACAAATTCTTGCCCTAAAGGATGAAGAGCTAGCCTCTAGACTAAAGAATCACAAGAAAGAAATGCTTGAAAAAGTTATTGCAGATGATAAAAATCTCGGTGAAATATAATGGCAAAACTAACTTATAAGGATAGCGGAGTCGATAAGGAAAAAGGCTATAAGGAAGTTGAATTAATCAAAAAAATCGTAAAAGAGACCCATACTAAAGAAGTCCTAACAGATATAGGAGGCTTTGCTGGGGCCTTTTCCCCAGATCTTACAGGAATTGACAATCCAGTTTTCCTAAGCGGAACAGATGGGGTTGGGACCAAGATAAAACTTGCTATGGAGATGGATAAGCACGATACAGTAGGTATTGATTGTGTAGCCATGTGTGTTAATGATATCCTCTGCCAGGGAGGAAGGCCCCTATTTTTCCTTGATTATATAGCTACCGGTAAGCTTAATCCAGAAAAGATGGCAAAGCTTGTCGAAGGAGTCGCAAGAGGATGTAAAGATGCCTCAGCAAGTCTAATAGGTGGAGAGACTGCCGAGATGCCAGGTATTTATAAGGAAGATGATTATGACCTGGCAGGTTTTGCTGTAGGAATTTGCGATAGGGATAAGATAATTGATGGAAAAAACCTAAAAGAAGGAGATATTGCCATAGGTCTTTACTCATCTGGAGTCCACAGCAATGGCTTCTCCCTGGTAAGGGCTAGCATGGAACAAGCAGGAGTTAGTCTTGATGATAGCTTTAGTGAAGAAGAAAGTATTGGCGAAAAACTTCTAAGACCTACCAAAATCTACGCTAAAGAAATCAAGACCTTGATGGAAAAGCTAGACCTTAAGGCGATTGCTCATATAACGGGTGGAGGTCTTTATGAAAATGTCCCTAGAGTTCTTAAAGACGATTTGGGAGTTGACTTTGATTTAAGTAATCTCCCTATCGATCCTATCTTTACTAAGATCCAGGAATGGGGCAATATAGACACAGATGAAATGTATCATACCTTCAATATGGGAGTAGGCATGGTAGTATTTGTAGACGAGAAAGATAAAGATTTGGCCCTAGACCTCCTAGAGGGAAAGGCAGAAGTAATTGGAAAAGTAAGAAGCGGTAATAAAGATATAACAATCAATTTATAAGGAGATAAAAATGGAGAAAGTATACACAGGAAAGACAAAAGACGTTTACAAATTAAATGAAGAAGAATATCTATTAAAATTCAAAGACGATGTTACAGGTAGCGACGGAGTCTTCGATCCAGGTGCCAACAGCGTGGGACTTACAATGGAAGGGGCTGGCCATCAAGCTGTAGCAATGACTAAATTCTTCTATGAGAAATTAAATGATAAGGGTCTTACAACACACTTTATATCAGCTGACCTAGATAAGAACGAAGCTATTGTAAAAAAGGCTGAAGTATTCGGTCAAGGTGTTGAAGTAATAGTAAGATATTACGCAGTTGGATCTTTCATAAGAAGATATGGCAAATATATTGAAAGTGGAACAAAGATCGATCCTTATGTAGAAATCACCCTAAAAGATGATGAAAGAGAAGATCCACTAATCACCAAAGATGCCCTAGTTTTATTAGACATTATGACTGAAGAAGAATACGAAGAGCTAAAGGACTTAGCCTTAAATATTGGTGAAATCGTAAGAGAAGAGCTAGGAAAGAAGGACCTCGACCTTTATGATATCAAATTTGAATTTGGCAGGATTGAAGATGGCAAGGTAGCCCTAATAGATGAAATTTCAGGGGGAAATATGAGGGCTTATAAGGGAGATAAGTATATCGAACCACTCGAACTTGAAAAAATAATGTTAGGTTAATTAATTAGACTCTAGCTAAAGCTTTGAGAGAGGAAGTTTTAGCTAGGGTTTTCTTTTGTCAAAAATCACTAAGATAATTTCATTTTATAAATTTCAAAGTATAATAATACCTATGATACGATAATGCTTTAATGTAAAGGAGATAACTATGGGCTTATCATTAGCTATGAAAATACTTAAAAGTCACTTGCTTAAGGGAGAATTAATCCCAGGCGAAGAGATCGCTATAAAAATCGATCAGACATTAACCCAAGATTCTACAGGGACTATGGTTTATCTTCAATTAGAAGCTATGGATATAGAAAATGTTCAAACAAAAAACTCCCTTGCTTACATAGATCACAACATCCTCCAACAAGGATTTGAGAATGCGGATGATCACGAATTTATAAAATCTGCTGCCAATAAATACGGCATAACCTTGTCCAAGGCAGGAGGTGGGATTTGCCATCAGGTAAATCTGGAACAGTTTGCAAAACCAGGAGAAACGCTTCTAGGGTCTGATTCCCATACTCCTACAGGAGGAGGCTTAGGAGAACTTGCCATTGGAGCAGGAGGACTTGAGGTTGCGGTCGCTATGGCTAAGGGATTTTATTTTGTCAAAGTACCTAAGATTTTTGGTGTAAATCTTAAAGGAAGTCTTCCGCCATATGCTAACGGTAAAGATGTAATTTTATACATATTAGGAAGGCTAAGTGTTAATGGTGGAACTGGATATATTATGGAATATAGCGGGGAAGGTGTAAAGTCCTTATCCCTTACAGATAGGGCTACGATTTGTAATATGGGAGCAGAGCTTGGGGCTACGACTTCGATTTTCCCGACAGATGAGAACACTAGAATGTATCTTAAGTCACAAAATAGGGAGGATGATTATATTAAGCTAGAAGCAGACCGTGACGCCTCCTATGATGAGACCATCGACATAGATTTAAGTGAGATTGAACCTGCTGTCGCAAGACCCCACTTCCCAGACCAATATATGAAAGTTTCTGATTTAGGAAAGATAAAGGTCGATCAAGTGGCCATAGGATCCTGTACTAATTCATCCTATGAAGATTTGATGAAAGTCGCCTCAATCTTAAAAGATAGGACAGTTCATCCAGATGTTTCCTTAGTCATTTCTCCAGGATCTGCTACAATTTTAGAAAAAATCTCTGAGAACGGGGCCTTGGCGACCTTTATCAAGGCTGGAGCTAGAGTACTGGAATCAGGATGTGGACCATGTATAGGTATGGGCCAAGCTCCAAAGGCGGGAGGAGTATCACTAAGGAGCTTTAATAGAAACTTTAAGGGAAGGTCTGGGACTATGGATGCCCAAATCTACCTAGCAAGTCCAGAAACTTGTGCAGTTAGTGCTGTTTTAGGCTATATAGCAGATCCAAGAGAAATATCATATGAGACAGACTTTGATAGAAATGTAAACTTCAAGCAAACTCAAGCCTATTTTATAAAGCCAATAGCAGATAAATTGAAAAGGGTAAAAGAAACGGTCAAGGGGAAAAATATCAAAGACTTTCCAAAGGCAGAAAGGCTTAGTGATATAGAAAAGAAAGTAATTTATAAGGCAGGTGATGGGATAACCACAGATGATATCTGTCCATCAAATGCTAAACTTTTACCATTTAGGTCAAATATAGCCTATTTATCAGATTTTGCATTCACTACCAAGATCGATGATTTTAAGAAGCGAGCTGAAAAATATGGGGGAGGAATTATTGTGGCTGGCGAAAACTACGGTCAGGGCTCTTCTAGAGAGCATGCTGCCCTCATTCCTTTATATCTTGGAATCAAGGCGGTAGTAGCCAAGTCCTTTGCAAGGATACATAGGTCAAATCTCATAAACAATGCTATAATTCCCCTAGAATTTGTTGATCCAGCTGATTATGACAAGATAGATGAATATGACGATATTAGGATTTCTGATATAAGAGAAGATATAGAAAAAGGTGAGTTTATCCTAGAAGATATAACAAAGAATATAAAGATTAGAGTAAAAGCCGACCTATCAGCAAGGGAGAAGGAAATCCTCCTAGAAGGGGGCTATCTAAATTATGCGAAAGGATTGGAATTATAGTAGTATGTTAGTTACTTTAATAAAAGGTGATGGCATAGGGCCTGAAATTACAGAGTCCCTAAAGAAAGTAGTAAGTAGTTTAAAAGTTGATATAGAATTTGAAGAAATAAATGCAGGTCTTTCTGTCTTTGAGAAGGAGGGAGTCTACATTCCCAAAGCCCTATTCGACTCTATTAATAAAAATAAAATTGCTATCAAGGGACCAATCACAACTCCCATTGGCCATGGCTTTAGATCTATTAATGTAGAGCTTAGAAAGAAATTTGACCTATATGCAAATATCAGACCCATCAAGGCTCCAGGTCCTCTTGATTTGAAGTTTGATGGAGTGGATATGGTTATATTTAGGGAAAACACTGAGGACTTGTATGCTGGTCTTGAAGAGGAGGTATCTACTAATGAGGCTCATTCGATTAAAATTATCACTAGGGAAAAGTCAGAGAGGATAATAAGAGCGGCCTTTGACTATGCTAGGGAAAATAATCGCAAAAAAGTTAGCGTTATAACTAAGGCCAATATCATGAAACTAAGTGATGGGCTTTTCCTTGATGTGGCTAGGGACCTTGCAAAAGAATATCCTGATATTGAAGTCGAAGAGCTTCTCGTAGATAATACTGCCATGCAAATGGTTATGAATCCAGAAAGATTTGATGTAGTAGTTACAGAAAACCTCTATGGGGACATCCTATCAGACCTTGGAGCAGGTCTTGTTGGAGGACTGGGCCTTATGCCTGGGGTAAATAAGGGTAAGGACATTGCTATTTACGAATCTATCCACGGTTCTGCTCCAGATATAGCAGGAAAGAATCTCGCAAATCCTATAGCCCTTCTTTTAAGCTTCTGCTTGCTACTCGATGATATAGGAGAAAAAGATAAGGCTAAGGCTCTTAGAGGGGGAATTTACAATACTTTGAAGGATAAGAAAAACTATACTAGAGACCTTGGCGGGACAAATTCAACTTGTGGCATTACAGATACAATAATTTCTTACTTGGGTGATAACAATGGATAAGAAACAAGAAGAAAGACTAAGATTCTATGCCAAAGAGATTGAAAGAAATAATAAAATCA
Source organism: Peptoniphilaceae bacterium AM52-5BH (assembly GCA_027669155.1). Classification (GTDB taxonomy): domain Bacteria; phylum Bacillota; class Clostridia; order Tissierellales; family Peptoniphilaceae; genus Anaerococcus. The sequence continues at coordinate 46,825 of JAQEDR010000007.1, forward strand.
AAAAAGAAGTCTATGAAAATTATAATATAAAAAGAGGGCTTAGGAACAAAAACGGGACAGGAGTCCTTGTCGGAGTAACCCAGGTGGGGGATGTGTCTGGATATAAAATCATAGATAATAAAAAAATCCCCAGCCGAGGTGAACTCTATTACAGGGGCTATCCACTTACAGAAATTGTAGAAGATATAGAAAAGGATAAAAGATTAGGATTTGAGGAAGTAATTTATCTATTACTCTTCAGTAAACTAGCAAATGAAAAAGAGCTTGAATCTTTTAAGAGTATTCTTGTCGAAGAAAGGGCCCTAGCAGAAGGGTTTTTTGAAGACATTATCCTTAAGGTTCCTGGTTCTGACATTATGAATAAGATGATGAGGTCTTTGCTTGCCCTCTACACCTACGACAAAAACCCAGACAGGACAGATGCCCTAAATGTCCTAAGCCAATCCCTATCTTTAATTTCAAAAATACCAATCCTTGCAGTCTACTCTTACCAGGTCAAAATCCATAATTTTGACAAGAAATCACTGATAATTCACAATTCAGAGGATAATTTATCCATAGCTGAAAATATCCTACAAATGCTAAGAAATGATCAAGCTTACGAAAAAATCGAGGCTGAAATCCTAGACCTAATGCTTATAATTCATGCAGAGCACGGTGGAGGAAATAACTCAGCCTTTGCGACCCATGTGGTATCCTCTTCTGGGACAGATACATATTCTGCTATTGCAGCAGGTCTTGCATCCCTTAAGGGTCCAAAACACGGCGGAGCCAATCTTAAAGTAAGTAAGATGCTTAAAGATATTAGAGAAAATGTGGATGATTTAGATGATACTTCTAAGATAAAATCCTATCTAGAAAAGATTTTGGATAAGAAAGCCTTTGACAAGAAGGGATTAATCTATGGCCTAGGGCACGCTGTTTACACACTATCAGACCCGAGGGCAATCCTTCTAAAGAAAAAGGCAAAAGAGCTTTCTATATTAAAGGGCAGGGAAGAAGATTTTTACTTTATTGAAAATGTAGAAAAAATAGGAAAAGATTTGATAAGCCAAAGACAGAACAGGCCATATCCACCTTGCGCCAACGTCGACCTTTATTCGGGCTTTGTCTACGATATGCTAAATATCCCAGAAGAGCTTTATCTTCCTATGTTTGCTATAGCAAGAACAGTTGGCTGGTCTGCTCATAGGTTAGAGCAGATTCAAGATGAGAAAATAATCAGACCTGCTTACAAGTCTTTAAATGATCGAAGAGACTACATTCCTTTAGGCAAAAGAAAATAAGGGCTTGTAATTTAAAAATTAATATTTTAATTAAATTCAGGTAAGTAGCTCGCTTGCTTGAATTTTTTTCTTTTGGGTAGAATTATAAGGTAAGTAGATAAAAAATAAAAAGTGAGGATTTAATCTCACATAAAGTGAATGTTTTAAAATAATTAATTTATAAATAAACTGACTATATATTAATTAAATCCAGGAGGAAGAATGATAAGAGAAATAGTTAAAAATAATATAGGAATTATCTATCTAGATAGGGCTGATAAAATCAATGCCTTAAATCTTGACATGATATATGAGATTTATGATATATTAGAAAAATGGAAGAATGATAGTGGGATTAGGGCAGTTCTATTTGATTCCCTAGCAGATAAGGGATTTTGTGCTGGAGGAGATCTTAAGGAAGTCTATGAAGATTATCTAACAAATGACGATGAGGAAGATAAGGATAAATTCTTTAGGACAGAGTTTGAGCTAGATAAGTACATCGAAAGATATGAAAAGCCAATCATCAGCCACTGGTTTGGCATAACCATGGGAGGAGGAATTGGACTAACTATAAACTCTGATATAATAATCACAGATGAGACTACAAATTGGGCCATGCCGGAGACAAGACTTGGTTTTGTGCCAGATGTTGGAGTGGGAAAGGAGATTTCAAAGCTTCCACAAGCCCTAGGCCAATACCTTGCCTTAACGGGATCAAGTCTTGGAGCTAGTGATTTGATTAAATATGACCTAGCAGACTTCTATATCAAATCTTCTGACTATAAAGATATCATTAATAAACTCTTTGACTTATCTGAGGATTATGAGGAAGATGAACTCTTGGAAGAATTTAGGAAAGTCTTAAGAGAAAATAAAAATAAGGAAAATACATCAAAGATAGAAGATGATTTAGGAAAGATTGAAGAATATTTCTCCCTAGATTCTTATAGGGCTATTTATGAAAAACTTAAGGAAAATACAAGTGATGACTTTGAAAGAAAAACTCTTGCCAACCAAAATGAGAGATTTCCTTTTATGTTAAGCCTACAATTTGAGAAATATTTCCTCTGTAAAGACTTAACATATGCTGAAACTATCGACCTAGATTATGAAATTTTAAAATATTCTGTAGAGATTGGTTCCATGGAAGAAGGAATCAGAGTAACTATGATCGATAAAGAAGATTCAGCAAAATGGCCGATCAAGAGTCTTGATGAAGTAGATATGGCTAAGGTAAAAGAGCTTTTAGGAATAGATAAGACTTATGAAGAAAAGCTTAGTATATAATTAGCTATAGCTTAAATTGGGTATAAATTTACTAATAGAGGAGGGAATATGAACAAGAGAAAGATAAGTATGATTTTTTTCATAATTGGTCTTTTGGCCTTTGGAATATCTTTGATACTACCTGTTGATATCTTAGAAGCCTATACAAACTTAAGACCAGTAGGAATTGGTACTCTAATAGTTTGCCCAATACTAGGTATAGTCGGCCTATTATTTGCAATTAGAGAAAAGACAATAGTAGCAGCTTTACTAAATGTTTTATTGATTTTATCATTTCCAATAGTGATGCTTATAGGATATAGTTTAATGTAAATACTAGCTTCTAGCTTAGGCTGGGAGCTAATTTATTTATAAAATAAGAAAACATTTACATAAAAGGAGGAATAGAAATGACTAATAAGAAAATAGCAATCCAAGACACCTACGGAGATAGATTCAAACATTGTTGGGGATGTGGTCCTGATAACGAATCTGGCCTTCACTTAAAATCCTACCCAAGCGAAGATGGGACTTCTTGTATAGCAGAAATCATTCCAGATGCTAAATATACTGGTGGAGTCCCACAAAACCTATTTGGAGGAATGATAGCCATGCTATTTGACTGTCATGGAACAGCTTCTGCTGCCTACTTCAAACACAAGGATAAGGGACTTGAACTTAGCGAAGATACAACAATAGGAAGATTTATCACAGCGAGGCTTGAAATAAACTTCAAAAAACCAACTCCAATGGCTGAGACTGTAAAAATAATAGCAGAGCCTTTAGAGATAGGAGATAGGAAAGTAATAGTAGATATGAAAATGTATGCCAAGGAAGAATTAAGGGCTGAGGCAAAGATGGTAGCTGTCGCAGTTAAGGATAATATGTAATACCTATTATTTAAGTTGATTTTTTATAAAAAATATTATAGTTTAGAGCTTGTTAGTCACTGCTTATCTAATATCGAAATTATTTATAAGGTCGTTAATAAGATTACAAACGGTATTTTATTTGAGCATTTGTGAAATCTTGCAGGCTCTTTTTTTATTTAGATAGCTACCGTATTGACAGCTAATGACTATTAGCTTATAATATAAGTAAGAGCTAATGGATATTAGCCTGGGAGGATTATATGAATACTAGAGAAAAAATTCTAGATAAATCTTTGGATTTGTTTTCTGAAGATGGGTATTCTGACGTAAGCTTAGAAAAAATCGCAAGTGAAGTGGGAATCAAGGCTCCATCAATATACAAGCACTTTAAGTCAAAGAAGGATATTTATGATAGCCTCTTGGCTACAGCCATATGTAAGGTGGACCAACGTCTAGAAGGGATCGATAAATATGTGGTGAATAAGGGCGAGTCAAATAGGCTTGATCTTCCTAGACTTTCTATCGATATATTTGAGTATCTACTTCATGATGATTATGTTTCACGAATTAGGAAAATGATTTCAATAGAGATGTATAAAAATCCCCATGCCATGCAGTTTTATGTAGAGAAGTTTATTGAAAATCCAATTGCCAAACATGAGGAGTTTATTAGAAATCTAGGAATTAAGGAAGAGGTTGACGTAAGGGTCTTAGCGACTATATTTTATTCACCAATTCTTCTTGCCGTAAAGCTTTATGATGCTGATCCAGCTAAGGAAGAAGAACTAATAGGCTTGTTGAATAATTCATATAAAATGTTAGAAAATATACGGAGATAGTATAGAGGAGGAAAATATGAATTTGAACGAAAAATTTACAACTTATGCAGTAGGAAAAACTTTATCTTATATTCATAAAGATCCAGAGAAGAATTTGCCAAAGGCAGTAAGCCTTGCTAGAAAGATTTCTCCAAACGCTTATTCTTCACAAATCGATAGGATTGAAGAAGTCATAAATGATCCTGATAATGTCTTTTATAAGTACATAATAAACATGCTTGATAGAATCGATGAGGATGTTTTTGATAAGACGATTACAAACTTTATGTTAAATGGTGTACTATTTAGTGAAGATCTTAAAAGAGAAACAAGAGAAAAATACAATTGTAATGTTCCTTGGACAATACTTCTTGATCCAACCACAGCTTGTAATTTGAAATGTACTGGATGCTGGGCGGCAGAGTATGGTAAGAGCCTAAATCTAAGCTATGATGAAATAGACGATATCATAAATCAAGGTAAGGATATGGGCATATATTTTTACATATATACAGGTGGCGAGCCTTTAGTAAGGAAAAAAGATATTTTAAAGATTGCTGAAAAACATAACGACTGTGAATTTCTAATATTTACCAACTCTACCTTAATTGATGATGACTTTGTCGACGAAATGCTCAGATTAAAAAATATTGTTCCTGCAATTTCTGTCGAAGGATCTGAGTTTACAACAGATGCAAGAAGAGGAGATGGTACTTATAGCAAGGTCTTAGAAGCTATGGATAAGCTAAAGGAAAATGGTCTTCCATTTGGTATATCTTGTTGCTACACATCTATGAACTATGAATCAATTATAAGTGAAGAGTTTGTTGATGATATGATCGATAGGGGAGCCTTGTTTGCTTGGTACTTCCACTTTATGCCTGTTGGAAAGGGAACTGGCAAAGAGCTTCTTCCAAAACCAAATCAAAGAGAGTATGTCTATCGTAATCTAAGGAAATTTAGAAAAACTAAGCCACTATTTTTCCTAGACTTCCAAAATGATGCTGAATACATTGGTGGGTGTATAGCAGGTGGTAGGAATTATCTTCATATAAATGCCAATGGTGATGTTGAGCCTTGTGTATTTATCCATTACTCTGACTCAAATATTAGAGAAAAATCCCTAATAGAAAGCTTACAAGCCCCATTATTTATGGCTTATCACGATGGTCAGCCATTTAATGAAAATATGCTAAGACCTTGCCCAATGCTAGAAAACCCACAACTTCTTAGAAATATGGTCAAAAAAAGTCAAGCTAAATCAACTGATATTCTCGAAAAAGAAGAAGTTGACGAGCTTTGTGATAAGTGCGAAGACTACGCAAAAAATTGGAAACCAACAGCAGATAAGCTTTGGGATGAAAGTCTTAAGAAATAAAAGGGAGAAAAAATATTTGGATACAAAAGAGATTCAACTTATTGATTATTATGATGATTTTAATATGACTTTGTCTTGGTATCAAGACCCTATATTATGTAAACAAGTTGATAATATAGATTATGTTTATGATTTAGATAGACTTATAAGAATGTATAGGTATCTATGTGAAAATGGTAAATGTTTTTATATAAAGTTTGGCGAGACTATAGTTGGAGATATAACTTTGCTAGATAATAATGAGCTTGCGATAGTTGTAGCAAAGGAGTATCAAAACAAGAAAATTGGAAGACGTGCCCTAGAGAAAATGATTGATATAGCAAAGACAGATGGAAGAAAGTTTCTTAAGGCTGAAATCTATAGTTTTAACAAGCAAAGTCAAAGGATGTTTGAATCTCTCGGCTTTATAAAAAAAGAAAAAGACTTGTATTTTTTAAATTTGGACTAGAAGATTAATACAAATGAACAATCGTCCCTAAATAGGTGATTATTTTTTATAAGATAAATAGTAAATATTTTCTAGTAAGTAGTAAATTGTATATTACTTATTAGAGCTATCTTTGTAAGAGTTTCACGAATTTAGGACCTTTTACATATATTTTTACTTTTTCTAATCATATGATTGATTATAGGCCATATCCCAGAATTTTAGTTCGTAGATACAACATGTCTTAAATATTTCTATATACTCATTTTTCTTTTCTTCTGTGATGTTTTGAGCAAATTCATTTACAAAATTTTTGTAGAAATCAGCCTCATTTTGGAAGTCATCTGATAGGTAACCAGTTAGCCATTGGCCGAAGAATTCGTGATTTATAATATCGCTATTTTTTTCGTTAATTTTCTTGGCAATCTCTGCGTAAGTCCATGCACATGAGAGGAGCGAAATTATTACAATATCACATCCCTTTCTTTGAGCTTGATTAAGCATGTAGCTAGTGTAGGATGTAGTTAGTAGGGCCTTTCTTTCATTCTCAAGATCTTCATCATCTATTCCAAGCCTTCTCATATAAGACCTATGAATTTCCATTTCTCCATTTATAGTATAATCAATAGATTTGGCGAAATTTTCTATTAGTTTCCTATCATCAGTTTTGATTAGGGCTAGAGCGAAGAGCTTCGCATAGTCATATAGATAGAAATAGTCTTGGATCATATAAAATTTAAATTTCTCGATATCAAGATTTCCTATAGTAATTCCTTCAATAAAAGGATGGGAGTAATACTTTTCCCAAATTTCTTTTGTATTTTCATATAATACATCTGTAAACTTCATAAATCCTCCTATAAACATTTTAACATAATATATTAAAATCTTGTAAAAATTTCTCCTATAATATAAACTATAACTAATACAGGAGAGTAAGTATGGCTAAGATTATTGATTTTCCCGATTTAGATAAATTAAAAGAAGAAGTAAAATCTCTACGCAAAGAGCTTGTTAGTCTCATCTTTTCTCATGACGACCGAATTTCCCATGAAGCGATTAGGGTTGAGGCAGAATATCAGGAAGAATTTGGCTTAAGAGAGTATAAGGCAATGAATCTAAATCTTACTGTAAAGAAGTTAAAAGAAGAAAAAAGACTTGTAGAATCATTTATAAGAAGAGATGAGCCAGTTGATTTTTATTATATTTCTAAAAAAGTTTAATCTGTGTTTACTAAAAATGAATAGCTTCTTAGTAATAAGCTTACTGTGATTGGTAGCCTTGATAAGTATGAACGATCATGGCAAGGTCATATTTGCTAGGGTGAGAAAGATTGAGCTTAAGGGAAAGTGGTACAAGATCGACATTGCTATTTTCCTTGAGGAAGGATGGAATCTTTATGAAAATACTAATAGTTGAAGATGATAGAAATATAGCAAAACTCTTATCAGAAGAGCTTAGGGCCTGGGCTTACGAGACCTATGAAATAAGGGACTTCTCCAAGGTGGTAGAGGAGGTAGAAGACTTAAAGCCTGATTTAATACTGATGGATGTAAGCCTTCCTTCCTTTAATGGATATTACTGGACCCAAGAGATTAGGAAAAAATCTAAGCTTCCTATTATTTTTATCTCATCTCATACAGAGTCTATGGATATAATCCAAGCTATGAATTTTGGGGCGGATGATTATATTACAAAACCAATTGATATTGCTGTAACGAGAGCAAAGATTCAAGCTGTTTTAAGGAGAGCCTATGATTATAAGATAGATTCAAATGTTTTAGAATTCGATGATGTCTATCTCGATTTTTCCAAGGCGAGTATTTCCTTTGGTAAAGATAGTGTTCTTTTAACAAGGACTGAGTTAATGATTCTTGAAAGCCTCTTCGAACTTAAAGGAGATATAGTTATGAGGGAAGATATCATAGAAAAATGCTGGCAGAGTGAGAATTTCATAGATGACAATACACTTGCTGTGAATATTACTAGACTAAGAAAAAAGTTAAGACAAATTGGTAAGGCTAATCTTATACAGACTAAAAAGGGAATGGGATACTTCCTAGAGGCAAGTGATGAGTGATATAAAACAATTTCTAAAAAGTCAGAGTCACATAATCGGCTTGTTCTTTTTATTTTCACTTAGCTTCTTTGCTATATTCATTCTATCGGAATTTCCTTTAGACAAATTCTTTCTGGGAATTGAAATTATGGGATTCTTCTCGCTAATATATTTATCTATTCAATATTCGAAATATAAAAGGGAAGTTTCCTTTAAGGAAAAATACGAAAACTTATTGGATGAGAATAATAAACTAAGAAGCACTTATATCAACGAGAAGAATGACTTGGAAGAGTATTTCCTCCTATGGACTCATCAGATCAAAACGCCTATTACTGTGGCCAATCTTATCTTAAACAAAAAGTCTGGTCCAGATGTTAAAAAGCTAAAGGAAGAGATGTTTTATATAGAAGAATACACAAATATGGCGATAAACTATATCAAACTTACGGATAGAGCTACAGATATGGATATAGAAAAAGTCGATTTAGATAAAGTGATTAAGACCCTTCTTAAAAAATATTCATTGATTTTTATAAACAAGAGGATTTCCCTCGATTATGAAGATACTAATGTCGAAGTAATCGCCGATTCTAAGCTTCTCTCCATAATGATAGAACAAATCCTATCTAATGCCTTAAAATACACAGAAAAAGGAAATATCACAATTTCCTTTGATAAGGAGAGAAACTCTCTATCAATCAAGGATACAGGAATAGGTATTAGAGATGAAGACTTGGTCAAAATATTTGATAGGGGATATTCTGGATTTAATGGAAGAGTCAATCACAAATCAAGTGGTTTAGGCTTGTTTTTGGTAAGAGAAATTTCTAAGATTTTAAAGCTTAGGGTAGAAGTTAAGTCCAAGCTAGGTCAAGGAAGTGAATTTCTTATAATCTTTCCAGCCAATCTTACAAAATTGTAAGATTAAGAGTCATATTGTAATATTAGATAAATGCCAGAAATATTTATATATTCTATAATATAAGTATAGAAAAGGAGGCGCATATGCCAATACTAGAATTAAAAAATATTAAACGCATTTATGAAAGCAAGAATATAAAAACCGAGGCCCTAAGAGATGTGAACTTATCTGTAGATGAGGGCGAGTTTATTTCTATAATGGGAGAGTCGGGAGCTGGGGACAGTGATATAATGATGACAGATACAATAAATCCATTAAAATCAAAGTTTAAAGCTTCCACAAAACTTTTAAACAAGACGATTTAGGATTAAGTCTGTCATCTTTTTTATTAAATTAACAAAAAAGAAAAGAAAACATAAGTAATAAGGATTGAAGATAATATGATAATATTTAGAGTTTTTTTCAAAATCATATTGTTTCCTATTAGTATAGCGTTAAGTATCATCACTCTATTTTTAACGTTTGTATTAGGACTTAGTACAATATTTTTTAAACTGATTTCATTTATCGCTATTATGGGATTTTTGGGATCTGTTTATCATGGAGAAAAAGCACTCGCAATAGAGGCAATTATACTAGCATATCTTTTTAGTCCTTATGGTTTACAAGTGCTAGGATATTTTATTATAGAAGTGATAGAAGGGGTGAATGAAAGAATAAAAGTAATTTAAATATAAAAATAAATAGAAAAAACCGATGAAAAAGAGATAGCAAAATCAAAGCTATCTCTTTTTATGTGAAAAGAAAGGGGGCTATGATGAAAGAAATAGTTAAATTTGAATACTATTATGGCAATGAAGCAGAACAATATTCATTTTTTAGGATTCCCAAAACTTTATTTACCGACTTAAATTTTAAAAAACTATCCGTAGAAGCAAAAATTCTTTATGGAATTCTACTCGATAGAATGAGCTTGTCAATTAAGAATAAATGGTTAGATGAAGAAAACAAGGTATACATCATCTATACCATAGAAGAAATTATGGAAGTATTAAATTGGGGGAGAAATAAATCGGTCAAAGTAATGAAAGAAATTGAAGAGATAGGATTATTAGAAAAAAAGAGGTTAGGACTTGGAAAGCCAAATTTACTCTATGTAAAGAACTTTATTTACACAGAAAATAATAAAACTACAGAAGTTTCAAAAGCAAACCTCAAGAAGTTTAAAAAACAAACTTCAGGAAGTTTAGAAAACAAACCTCAAGAAGTTTCAAAAGAGGACTCTAATAATACTAATATTAATAATACTGAAACTAATAATACTGATTTTAATAATATCACCCCCATATCCCCCTTAGAAAAGCTAGGAGAAAAATCAAAAAAAACTTTGGAGGAGGAAGAATTAAAAGAAACTATAAAAAAGAATATATCTTATGAAACCTTTGAAAAAGTAAGAATAGAAGAAAAGAAGCAAGTAGATGTAATGATAAATGTACTTGTAAAAGCCTTAACTAGCTTTACAAACATTAAAATAGGAGGGAGGCATATATCCAATGAAAATTTTAAAGAAAGATTTCTAAGTCTTAACTATAAACACATAGACTATGTTTTGAAATACCTAAGAGAAAATGCTCCAAAGGATATTAGAAACATTAATGCTTATCTACTGACTCTCTTATACAATGCAGATGAAAGTATTAGAAACATAGAAGTCATAAAGAGAGAAGATCAGAAAAGAGAAAACTATGACTATAGTAACGATGAGGATATTTGGAGAGAATTTTTAAATACTTGATAGGAGAGGCGCATATGGAATTAATAAAAGAAATCTTAGAACAGAAAATAAAAAATGCAGAAACAAATAGTCCATCAAAAGATGAAGAAAATAGGAGTTATATAGATCAAGAAACAGGATTAAAATATTGTGCAAAATGTAAAACACCAATTGAAAAAGAAATAGACTTCTTTGGAGAAATAAAAAAAGTTGGTATTTTATGTCAATGTGAAAAAGAAAGACAAAAATTAGAGGAAGAAAAAAGAAAAGAAAATAAAAGGATTTTAAAAATTGAACACTTAAAAAAAGAGTGTTTTTCTGATCCTATCTTATTAAATTGGAATTTTAAAAATATGGACAAAGATAGTGAGCATGAAAAAGTAGCAAAAAACTATGTGGAAAAATTTGATGAAATATATGAAAATAATATAGGATTAATTCTCACAGGGAATGTGGGATGTGGAAAAACATATCTTGCAAGTGCTATAGCAAATGCTTTACTAGAAAAAGAAATATCAGTTAAAATGACAAATTTTTCAGTAATTTTAAATGATATGACCAACTTTGAGATTGATAAAAGCAAGTATATAGATAACCTAAATCATAAGAAACTATTAATTATTGATGATTTTGGAATGGAAAGAGATACAGATTTTGCAGCTGAGCATATCTTTAACATAATAGATAGTAGATATAGAAGTTGGAAACCTCTAATTATAACAACAAACTTAAATATATCAGCTTTAACTAATCCTGAAACTATAAAAGATAAAAGAATTTACTCAAGGATACTTGAAATATGCAGTCCCATTATATTTACAGGAGAAAATAGAAGAATAGAAAAAATGAAGGAGAAATCAAAATTAGCCTATGAAATATTAAAAAAAGAATGAAAGTAGGTGAGTGAATGCAAAATGATGATATAAATAGCAGAACAATAGCCATAGTAAAAAAAGCAAGTATAGTAACAGCCAAGCAAGTTATAAATTTGATGAAGAAAATATTAGAAATAAATAAACATAAAGCGCAGACAGAACAGTCAAGACCCTTAGAAAAATTTAAAAAAGTAAAAGTAAAAGACCTTGTAAAAAAAGGTAAAGTAGAAACCTTAGAATTAAATGACATAGACTTAAAAGCATTGAAAAAAGAACTAAAAAGATATGGCGTGAAATTTTCCATAAAGAAAGATTTAGAAAATGGAAACAACATTATCTTTTTTCAAGCAAAAGATATAAAAGTAATGGAACAGGCTTTTAAAAAGACAGTCCAGAAATTTACTAAAGATAAGTCAAGAAAAAGGAAATCTGTAATAGAAAGGCTTAATAACTTCAAGGATAAAGTCAAAGATACTATTGACAGAGATAAGGTTAAACATAAGCATCAGGAACAAAGTTTATAATAAAAATACTTGGCTATATATAATATAGATGATGAGAAGGCATGAATAGCCTTATTGTTGGATACTATGAAGAAGAAGATGGGAGCCATCCAGTAGAAGAATTTCTCTTATCTATAGATAAAAAATGAGAGCAGAAGCATTAGGAAAGAAACTAAAAGCTACCTTTGAAAGTAAAGTATAAGTGTATGAAATGAAGAAAAATATTTGCCCAAAATGTAAAAGAAAGATGAAACAACAATTTATAGGATTACTACATTGCAAGTGTGGTATAAGCTATCATAAAGATTTAGGATATTTTAAAAGAAATGAAAATATGATGTTTGTCTTGGAAAGAAAAAAGATAGGTAAAAAAATAAAACAAGTTCCAGTAATAAGATATAAAAAAGATAAATAAGATACTAATTGGTAGAGAAATTTACTCTTTTTTATGGAGAGGAAGTGATTAATTCGAAAATACTAAATGAAATAATAAAAGATATAAAAAATGTTTTTAAGATAAGAGATAAGAAGAAATTTGTATTAGAAAATTTTCCTTACCTCTTATTTTTTTATATAGGAAATATCTTTGCAAGCCATGTCAACTCTTATATAGGAGGAGATATAATAGATAGAATTATAGTAGCTTTTAGTCAAATAGATACTTTAAAATATATTCCATCATTAAAAATAAAAAACCTGATACCAGGTCTAATTCTATCAGTAGTCATTAAGTTAATCCTTATACAGAAAAAGAAAAAAGCAAAAAAGTTTAGAGAGGGCAGAGAATATGGATCAGCAAGATGGGGAAATGAGAAAGACATTGAGCCATACATTGACAAGAAGTTTGAAAACAATGTGCTACTAACTCAAACTGAAAGACTTACCATGAACAATAGACCTAAAAATCCAAAATATGCTAGGAATAAAAATGTATTGGTAATTGGAGGTTCTGGTAGTGGTAAAACAAGGTTCTTTGTAAAGCCGAATCTCATGCAAATGCACTCTTCATATGTAGTGACCGATCCAAAAGGAACATTAGTCTTGGAATGCGGAAAAATGTTGGAAAGAAATGGATATGAGATAAAAATACTAAATACAATAAACTTTAAAAAATCCATGAGATATAATCCCTTTGCATATTTGAAAAGTGAAAAAGATATTTTGAAATTAGTACAAACAATAATTGCAAATACTAAGGGAGAAGGAGAAAAATCAACTGAGGATTTTTGGGTAAAAGCTGAAAAGCTCTACTATACAGCCTTAATTGGATATATTTTTTATGAAGCTCCTAAAGAAGAACAGAACTTTACAACTCTACTTGCTATGATAGATGCAAGTGAGGTAAGAGAAGAAGATGAAAATTTTAAAAATGCAGTAGACTATATGTTTGAAGCATTAGAAAAAGAAAAGCCAAATCATTTCGCAGTAAAACAATACAAGAAATACAAACTTGCAGCAGGAAAAACTGCCAAATCAATCCTTATATCCTGTGGAGCAAGGCTTGCTCCATTTGATATTCAGGAACTTAGGGACTTAATGAAAGAAGATGAACTGGAGCTTGATACACTTGGAGAAAAGAAAACAGCTTTATTCGTAATAATATCGGATACAGATGATACATTTAACTTTGTAGTATCAATAATGTACTCACAATTATTTAATCTATTATGTGATAAAGCAGATGATGAATATGGCGGAAGACTTCCTGTTCATGTGAGATGCCTACTTGATGAATTCGCAAATATCGGCTTAATTCCTAAATTTGAAAAGCTGATAGCAACTATTAGAAGTAGAGAAATATCAGCTTGTATAATATTACAAGCACAATCACAACTAAAAAGTATCTATAAAGATAATGCAGATACCATAGTTGGCAATTGTGATTCGACGTTATTTTTAGGAGGCAAAGAAAGAACAACATTAAAAGAATTATCTGAAAGCCTAGGCAAAGAAACTATAGACCTATATAACACATCAGAAACAAGATCAAATCAAAAATCTTTTGGTCTAAATTATCAAAAGACTGGTAAGGAACTTATGAGCCAAGATGAAATAACTGTAATGGATGGTGGGAAATGTATCTACCAATTAAGGGGAGTTAGACCATTTCTTTCAGATAAATTTGACATAACCAAACATAAGAATTACAAGTTATTGGAAGATTATGATAAGAGAAATATATTTGACATAGAGAAATACCTGCAGAGAAAAGATGAGGTTAAGTTAAAAGAGAGTATGGTAGTTGAAATATTAGATGAATAAATTTAAAATTAGAAGTAAGATAGATATTTAGGAAAGATTAAAAGGAAATACTTGACAAAAAATATTATATAACATATAATAATTTCAACAGCACCCGACACGCCTCTTAACAATGCGGACCAAGTCGGGTCATTTGATTTTAGGAGAAAAAATGAAAAAAATCTATCAAGAACCGATTAGTATAGAAAATCAAGTAAAAAATTTAATAGATTTAGGACTTTTAGTAGAAGATAAAACTTATGCTAAGAAAATTCTTGGAAGAATATCCTATTACAGGCTGATTAAAGCTTATAGTATCACATTAAAAAAAGATGGAAGATATATATCAGGAATAAGTTTTGAAGATATTGTAAGTTTATATAAATTTGATAGAGAACTTAGACAACTCATATTTGAAATAATAGAACATATTGAAGTTTCTTTAAGAGCAGTTATCACAAACTATTTTTCTTTAAAATATGGAAATTTTGGCTACAAAGATTTGTCAAATGTGGGAAAATATAAAAACAGATATAAAGAAGCATTAAATGATTTAGAAAGAGAAACAAAAAGAAATAGACGCTCACCCTTTATAAAAAACTTTAAAGACAATTATGAAGGAGGAGAAATTCCACTCTATGCAGTGATAGAAGTAGCAAGTTTTGGAACTTTATCTAAAATGTATAAGAATATGAAAAATGAAGATAAAAGTAAAATTGCAAAAGTCTTTCATACAGACTACCATTACTTTGAATCTTGGATAGAAAATTTTGCCTATATAAGAAATATATGTGCTCACTATGGTAGGCTATATGGAGCAAAGCTTACAAAATCACCAAAGCTATATAAAGAATACTTAAAAAAGAATATTTCAAACAACACAATATTTGCTACATTAGTAAATATTAAAATAGTTTCTGAAGAAGAAAATTACAAAAAATTTTATCATGATCTAACAGAACTAATAGCAAGATATGAAAATATTGAACTAAGGCATGTTGGCTTTATAGAAAACTGGAAAGAATTACTAAAACCATAAAATTAAATAGAGAAATTTACACCGAAAAAACATTTCGGTGTTTTTTTATGCCCAAAGGAGGAAGAATGAAATATATACGAGATGAGCCAAAAAAATAAGATACAGAGAAAAATGAAATATTAATGAATTAGAAGTAGAAGCGATAGAGAAAACTATCGCTTTTTTTATGGAATAAAGGAGATAGAACAAATGGAAAGAGAAATGCTAA
Organism: Peptoniphilaceae bacterium AM52-5BH; assembly: GCA_027669155.1. Taxonomy (GTDB): domain Bacteria; phylum Bacillota; class Clostridia; order Tissierellales; family Peptoniphilaceae; genus Anaerococcus. The sequence goes on from JAQEDR010000007.1 coordinate 62,418, forward strand.
ATATTAATGGAAATCTAGTAGGAGAAATAAAAACAACTGCAATAGATACAAAGGAAGGAGAAAAAGAAGTAGCTAACTTCACAATAGTTAGAAAGAACAAAGAAGAAGGAAGGGTTAAAAAAGAATATATCTACTGTAATCTCTACGGAGAAAAGGCAAAAAGTGTGAAGGAATTTAAAAGTGGAGAATACATCCATATTTTTGGATATTTTAAGGAAACAAAAAAAGAAGACAAGACATTTAAAAATTTTATAGTAAAGCACATAAATAAAATTGAAAAAGAAGAAAAAGAGGAGGAAATATAAATGGAATTTTTTACACAAGCAGTAAATGTATTAAAAATATTAGTTACAGCAATTGGTGCAGGGCTTGGAGCATGGGGTGTTATCAACCTGATGGAAGGTTATGGGAATGACAACCCTGGTGCTAAATCTCAAGGTATTAAGCAGCTTATGGCTGGAGGGGGAATTGTACTCATAGGTTTAAAACTAATACCGCTATTAGCAAACGTGTTAAAATAAAATGTTTAATATAGTAGATAAGATCAAAGAGTTTTTTTCGGAGATACTTATTGATATGATCAAGGAAAATTTAAGCGGAATGCTCCTTGATATAAATGACAAAGTATCAACGATAGCAAATGAGGTAGGAAAGACTCCGAGTGGATGGAACTCGGAGGTTTTTCACTTCATAAAATCCATTTCAGAAAATGTTATACTTCCCATAGCAGGTCTTATCATAACGGCTGTACTATGTATTGAATTAATTCAAATGGTAATGAACAAAAATAATATGCATGATACGGATACCTTTGAATTTTTTAAGTACATCATCAAGATGTGGATTGCTGTATGGCTTGTATCTCATGCTTTTGACTTTTCTATGGCAGTATTTGATGTGGCACAGAATTTAATAGGAAAGGCAGCAGGTGTGGCAAATGCTAGTGCAAAAGTTTCTCCAGGTGATATAGCTAATATGGTAGATAGCCTAAAAGGAGAGTCAATAGGAAAATTAATGACTATAGTACTAGAGACAGCAATTGTAAAGATGATAATTCAAGGAATATCAATACTCATTACAGTTATTCTATACGGCAGGATGATAGAAATATATATTTATACTTCAGTTTGCGCCATACCTTTTGCCACAATGGGCAATAAAGAATGGGGAAGTATTGGTACAAACTATATAAGAGGGCTATTCGCACTTGGCTTGCAAGGTTTATTCCTACTTATATGCGTAGGAATTTATGCCGTACTTGTTAAGACTTTAAATATATCAGACATACACAAGAGTATTTTTGAATTACTAGGATACACCTTAATACTTGGTATAACTATGATGAAATCTGGAAGTATTGCAAAATCAATTTTAAATGCTCATTAATAAAAAAAGGAGAAGATGATGAAAATTAGAAGAAAAAAAGACAATAAAATTAATTTAAAAACACTTGGAACAATAGGACTCCCAATACTTTTAATAGGGGGATATATTACAAGAGAAATACAAAATAGAATGATTATAAGAAAAATATCGGAAGTTTTAGATAATAGAGAAGAAACGAATGAAAAAGTCTTAGAAATAGCAGTGAATATGGGAAAATCATTAGAAGATCTAAACAGAGAAGATATATATGGCTTTTACTTAGAGGGTTTAGAATAATGGCTTATGTAAATGTCCCAAAGGACTTAACAAAAGTAAAAACAAAGGTAGCTCTAAATCTAACAAAAAGACAATTAATTGGCTTTACAATTGCAGGTCTAATAGGATTTCCAGTATATTTAATGACAAAAAAAGTGCTTCCTAATGACCTATCTATGTTAATTATGATAGGTGTGTCTTTTCCTATAATATTTGCAACTCTTTATGAAAAGGACGGGATCTATTTTGACAAATATTTAAAGTATATTATAGATAAGAAAAGACAGACAAGTATAAGGATATACAAGACAGAATGTATTTATGATATAAAGAAACAAAGAAAGGAAAGGAGTAAATGAATCAAATACAGAAAAAACAACAGAAAAAATTAAATCAAGAAAAAAGAAATTTAAAAAAACAAAAAGAAGATTTAAAAAGCATTAGTATAAGTCAAAAAAAGATGAAAAAAGCAAATATTTCTAAAGAAAAAGGAAAGCCCAAAAAGAAGCTTTCCTTTTTTGGTGGAAAGAAGAAAAAGAGCGTTCAGGAAACAATCCCTTATTTAAGAATGTTGAGAAATGGGATTTGCCAAGTTGAGAAGAACAAATTTAATAAAATGATACGTTTTTTAGATATTAACTACCAGCTTTCAACAGAAGAAGATAAGGAAAGTATATTTAATGAATTTTCAAGTTTTTTAAACTATTTTGATCCAAGTGTTGATATAGAACTTTCATATATTAATCGCATAGGAAAAAATGAAGAAGTAGAAAAAAATATCAATGTTCCGGATAGAAACGATTCATATAATGAAATACGAAAAGAGTACAGGGAAATGCTAAAAAATCAGAGTCAAAAAGGAAATAATGGACTTACTAAATATATGTATATCACCTTTAGCTTACAAGCACAAGATTTAAAAGAGGCAACTACAAGACTTGAAAGAATGGAAATGGATATATTAAATAACTTTAAGCAGATGGGAGTAAAAGCTTATGTATTAAGTGGATATGAAAGGTTAAAGGTTATTCACGATATCTTAAATCCAAATAAGAATTTTGTTTTTTCCTTTGAAGACCTAAAATATAGTGGACTATCTACTAAGGATTATATAGTACCAGCATCATTTAACTTTTCATCTAACAATCAATTTAAAATTGGAGAATACTTTGGAGAAGTAAACTTTCTACAAATTCTAGCACCTGAATTATCAGATAGATTATTATCAGAATTTTTAGGAGTTGAAGAAAATATGATTGTAACATTTCATATAAATTCCATTGATCAAACAGAAGCTATAAAGATGATTAAAAGAAAAATAACAGACTTGGATAAAATGAAAATTGAAGAAAATAAGAAGGCTATAAGATCAGGATATGATATTGATATTCTTCCAAGCGATTTAATTACCTATGGTAATGATGCTAAGAAACTGTTAGTAGAACTTCAAAATCATAATGAGAGAATGTTTGTCATAACTATTTTGTTTACAAATATGGAAAAAAGTAGAAAGAAATTGAGTAATATAATTTTTCAACTAAATTCAATAGCAGGTAGACATAATTGTGTATTGAAAAATCTTAACTATAGACAGGAACAAGGACTAATTTCCTCCCTGCCACTTGGAAAAAATGAAATCGAAATAAAAAGAGGACTTACAACTAGCTCTACAGCAGTCTTTATTCCTTTTACAACAGAAGAGCTGTGCTTAGAAGGAGAGAGCTTATACTACGGATTAAATGCTTTAAGTCGTAACATTATTATGACAGATAGAAAGCTTTTAAAGAATCCAAACGGTTTAATACTTGGAACGCCTGGTAGTGGTAAATCTTTTTCGGCTAAAAGAGAAATTACCAATGCTTTTTTAATCACACAAGATGACATCATTATATGTGATCCGGAAGGGGAGTATGGAAATTTAACTAAGGCACTAGGTGGAGAAGTTATAAAAATATCGCCAACAAGTAAGGATTATATAAACCCGTTGGATATAAATGTAGACTATGCCGATGAAGACAATCCCTTATCTTTAAAGTCTGACTTTATTCTTTCACTGTTTGAACTTGTAGTAGGAAAGGAAGGGTTAAGTGCAGAAGAAACTTCAGTAATTGATAGATGCCTTCCAATATTATATAAGAATTACTTCGACAATCCTATTCCTGAAAATATGCCAATTTTAGAAGATTTATATAATTTACTTTTAAAACAAGAAGAAAAGGTAGGGAAAAAATTAGCAGTAGAAATGGAAATTTATGTCAAAGGTAGTCTTAATGTATTTAACCATAGGACTAATGTAGATACAGGCAATAGAATTCTTTGCTATGACATTAAGGAATTAGGAAAGCAACTTAGAAAAATAGGTATGTTAATTGTTCAAGATCAAGTATGGAACAGAGTAACTATTAATAGGAATAAAAAGGAAACCAGATATTACTGTGACGAATTCCATTTGCTTTTAAGAGAAGAACAAACAGCCTCATATTCTATAGAAATTTGGAAGAGATTTAGAAAATGGGGAGGGATTCCAACAGGTTTAACACAAAATGTAAAGGATCTTTTAGCCAGTCCTGAAATAGAAAATATATTTGATAACACAGATTTTATCTTAATGCTTAATCAAGCTAGTGGTGATAGGGAAATTTTAGCGAACAAGTTAAATATATCTCTTTATCAGTTATCCTACGTAACAAATTCCAATGAGGGAGAGGGATTACTATTCTACGGAAACACAATAGTACCTTTTGTAGATAGATTCCCTAAAGATACCAAATTGTATAAGTTAATGACAACTAAACCAGAAGAATTAAAGGAAGGGATAGAAATTGATAGACAAAGAGAAGTTAAAAACTAACTATATTATTAATTTAGATGCAATTTCTGCTCTAAAGGAATTTCCAGATAAAACATTTGATTGCTGTATTACATCTCCTCCATATTATGGACTTAGAGATTATAAAGCAGAAGGACAAATTGGAAGAGAAGAAAGTCCGGAGGAATATATAAATAAATTAATTGAAGTCTTTAGAGAAGTAAAAAGAGTATTAAAAAAAGAAGGAACACTTTGGATAGTTATTGGAGATTCTTATGCAGGCACAAGAAGCAAAAAAGAATATAAAGATCCTAAAAACATAGAAGGAAGAAGTGGTCAAAAAGAGTCTATTACAGAAAAACTCAGTGGATACAAGGCAAAAGACTTAATGGGGATACCTTGGCAACTAGCTTTAAAATTAAGAGAGGACGGTTGGTATTTAAGAAGTGATATTATTTGGCATAAGGAAAATGCCATGCCTGAGTCTTGTAGAGATAGACCATCAAGATCCTATGAACATATCTTCCTACTATCAAAAGCAAGAAAGTATTTCTATAACTTTGACGCTATGAAAGAACCAATAAAAGAAATAAGCAAAAAAAGATATATGAGGGCAAGGGGAAATAATAATAAGTATTTACAAGAAGGCACAGGAGCTAAAAGACAGAGCATAAATGAAGCAAGAGAGTATGGAGAATATATAGGAGATAATGTCCCTAAGTTTAGAAACAATAGAGATATTTGGACTATTAACACCAGTGCGTTTAAAGGAAAACACTATGCGGTATTTCCACCAAAACTGGTAGAACTTTGTATAAAAGCAGGATGTCCTAAAAAAGGCTTAATTCTTGATCCTTTTATGGGTTCAGGAACTGTTGGAATGGTAGCTATTAGGATGGACAGAGAATATATTGGAATTGACATAAACAAAGACTACTGTCAAATAGCTAAAGAAAGGATAGAGAAAAATATGAAATAGGAGGTATATATGAAAAAGAAAGGGAAAGTAAACCCAAGAGATGTACCAAAGACCAAGCTTATATCAGAAAAGAAAGAAGAAAGAAATGAAAAATCCAGTAGTACAGAGAGACCATCAGATTTTTCAAAAAAAGAAATTAATAAAGAAAAAAGCAAGAACAACATAGACAATAATGCTGAAGACTCTAAGTATTATTCATCTCATTTGCAAGAAAATAGTCAGGATTTACTCAACGAAAAAGATAAGTCAAATAGAGGAAGAAGACAAAGAAAAAACCATGAGGAAAAATTTTCAGAAACTTTCTATCATAATGAATATCAGCCAGAATATTCGCAACAGCAGCATAGAAAAATGGAAGAAAATGAGGAAAGTAGATATGGTGAATATTACGGGCAAGAAACAGAATACAGGCTAAGTAACTTTAAAGAAGATTTTAATGATAGACCAAATTCAACTAGCTCTAATTTAAAAAGTAGCACTTCTCCCCAAAAAAATTACAAGGGGGATAGTAATTTAAAATGGAAGAAAAACGTTGAGAGTGAAAGTTTTAATGGCGTGCAAGAGAAAAAAATAAGGAGATTTAGAAAAGAAGAAGATAAGAATTTTAATATAGAGGTAAGTTCAACATATGATCCCTTATCGCAGGACTCAGATAATGATGGTGTCATAGATCGCTATGACATGAACTTTAGTGATAGCAATGTATCATATAGGGACACAAGAGATGACTATAAGTATTTACCATCTTCTGATGTGCAAAGAAAAAATTGGGATGGTTCTTCTATTCTTGGTAATAAAGGGAAAGAAAGCTTTCAAAAAAACACCTTAAAAAAACTTTATCAATCTCAAAGTCAGTTTAAGGACAAAGGGGAAAAAGCAGAATTAAAATCTTTAAATGGGAAGTTTAGAAGAAAAGACTTATCATATAAGGCAAATGAAGAAGATAAAAAAATAATTCAAGATCTGAATACTAATAAAAAACAAAATATCAAATATTTCAAAGGCAAAGTTAGAAATTTAGAAGAAAAAAATATGCTAATGGGTAGGGTTTCTAGTGGGAAATTTAGACAGGATAGCCTATCTGAAGGATTTAAAAGTGAATCTGAAAAAAATAAAGATAAATATAATATAAATAAAAAGAATCAAGAAAAAATAGGCACGAAAAAAGAAATCTTCAAACAGGAAAAAAACGTAATAAAAAATGAGAATCTTGAAGTAGATGAACTTGATTTAAATCATAGTGGAATTTCTAATAAAAACAAGGGAAAGAAAAGACAAATAAAAGACGCTTTTGATAATACTATAAAGAAAAGCAACTTTGATCCAAAGAAAGAATACACCAGGACAAAAAAAGAAGTACAGGATTCTAAAAATGTATCTGAAGAAAATAAGGTAGATACAAAAAATAAAACTAAATTCCATTCTAAAAAAGATAACAAAAGTGAAAAAGATAAGTTTTATAAAAAGGAAGATAAAGTATCAAAACTATATGAGAAAAAGAATAAAAAGGAAAAAGAGTTAATTAAGGATAAGAAAAAGTCAAAAAAAGCGGGTTTAGAAAAACCTATTACTTTTGCGAGTGCTATGACAGCAAACTATCTATATAGTGGGAAAGATGATAATGCAGGCGTTAACGCTGCTTATAAGCTTAGTAGAACTACCGAAGCTATTGGCAGAGAAATTAGCCATTTTAGAAGAAAAAAACCTTTAAAAACTCAAAGAAAAATAAAATCTTTAGAAGGAAAAATTTATAAGAAAGAAAGTAAACTCCTCTTTCAAAGAAATTTTGAAGAATTGAAGAAGACTAAAGATTATCAAAACTCTAATAAACTGAATCGATTTTTTATGAAAAAGAAGTTTCAGAGAGATTTTAGGAAGAAACACGGGGAAGGTTTAGTAAATAGAATAAAGAAATCTTTCGCTAATATTGGAAAGAAAACATTGGAAGTTTTAAAAAACAAAGGATATAAGCAAATTTTAATTGCCCTTTGTATTTTAGGACTTTTTTTTATGCTATTTCAAGGAATTAGCAATGTTGGCAGTCTTACTTCAGGATTAACAAGTAATGTTATAGCTACAAGCTATCTATCAAAAGAAGAAGTTTTAATGGATATTAATAATGAATTTACAAGTTATGAATATGCATTACAAGATGAAATAGATAGTATTAAAGAAAATTATCCAAATTATGATGAATATCATATAAAAGGAGATTCTGTTGGTCATGATCTACACGAGCTTTTTAGCTATTTAACAGCAAGATATGGAGAGATTAAGTCAGCTGAAGAGATACAAAAGGAATTAAAAAAACTATTTAATCAAATGTATGAGAAAAAATATACTTCAAAGTCTATTACAAAATATGACAGTGAAGGAAATCCATATACCTATAGAATTCTAACCTTAACTATAAAAAAGAAAAGCATTGATGAAATAGCAAGAGAAGAATTTGCAAACTATGAAACAAATATGGCTCATTATTTAGCTTTACTTGAGAGTCAGGGAAATATGAGTGGATATTTTGGATCAAGCTATGGGAACTTGGGAGAGATTATAGACAATCCAAACTTTGGAAATCCCGGTCTTGCTTTTGATTCTGAAACTGCCAAAGCCTTATTTAATGAAGCAGAAAAACACATAGGCAAAAGATATGTGTTTGGAGCAAGTGGACCATCTAACTTTGACTGTTCAGGTTTTGTATGTTGGTCATTTACAAAGTCTGGTGTAAAGAAAATGCCAAGAACTACAGCTTGGCTTATTTATAAAAACTATTGTAATCCAATATCTCCAAGCGAGGCAAAACCTGGGGATATTATTTTCTTTAAAGGCACATATAATTCCGGCACGCCAATTTCTCACGTAGGGATATATGCCGGAAATGGAATGATGCTCCATGCAGGAGATCCTATCCAATATGCCAGTATAAACTCAAGGTATTGGAAAAATCACTTCTATTCCTTTGGTAGACCAAAATAAGGGGGGAGTAAAAATCTATGAATAAAAAATTAATCAGAAACATAGAAAAACAGAAGAATTTAAGAAAGAAAAAAGAAGAAATTGAAATAGAACTTCAGTTATTAGCAGAGGAACAAGAAGAAATAGAAAATTTAGAGGTCATCAAGGAATTTCGAAGTAGAAAAATATCTCTTGATGAATTTTTATTTATTGTTAGAAAAAATAAGGACGAAGAAAATAGAGAAAGACAAGAACTTAAAAGAAAAGATACAAATGAAAGTGAGGAAAATTTATGAAAAAAATAACCAGTGGGATTTTAGCTGTAATGATGCTACTTGTAAGTCTAGTGAATATAGTTGCTGTAAGTCCTGTATATGCAAAAACAGATGATAAGGTGGAGTGGACGGAAGATGATTTTATGTATTCCTCTGAGGGAAATATAATTGCCTTTAGTGATAAAGGCTTAGAAAAGAAAGAAAAGACAAATATTCTAGTATTTCCTGAAGGAACGAAGTCTATAAATGGAAATTATTCTTTAAGTCATTCAAACGATGAACTTAGATATAAAAGAGAATTTGGACGTGGCAAACATTGGGATAAAGTAATTATTCCTGATTCTGTTAAGCATTTAGGTTATGCTGCCTTTTATGAAGCAAGTATAGACGAGGTAAAACTATCAAATAGTCTAACTTATCTTGGTGGTTTAGCATTTTTCAATTGTGGACTTAGAGAAGTGACTTTACCTGATACTTTGGTAAATATTGAACATAATGCTTTTGAAAGAAATAACCTTCAAGAAATAACTATACCGAAGTCTGTGAAGACAATTGAACAGTATGCTTTTTCAAGAAATAAATTGCACACTATAAAAGTTTTAGGCAATCCAAATATTAACAGTAAGGGAGTATTCCATAATCAAGAAGTTGAGTATAGACCAAAACAAAATCCATTTTACGAAAATCATTTTGGTTTCAACGGAAATCAAGGATTCAAATCTATTCCTAATGGATTAAGGTTTGAAAATGGAGAGTTTGTCTTTGATAAGAATGTAGATAAAGTAGAACTTGAATTTGATTATAACAATGATATGTATCAAGGAAAGATGACTATATACAACCCAAATAAATATTCCATTGATACTCAAACAGATTTAACAGGACAAGATATTGATGAAAAGGACAATAAGATTGATGATTTAACTAAAAACATTAAGGATTTAGAAAATCAGATCAAAGACTTAAATGATAAGAAACAAGAAGACCAATCAAAGATAGATGAATTAAAAGAAAAGTTAGAATCTTGCAAAGATAATGGAGAGAAACTAAAACAAGAAAAAGCTAAGCTAGAAGAAGAGATTAGAGATAAAGACAATAAGATTGCTCAATTAAATAAAGAAATTGAGGATCTTAAAAATTCTAACAATGATGAACTAATAGCAGAAATTACTCAGCTTAAAGATGAACTAAAAAGATTACAAGATGAAAATGCAAAACTAAAAGAAGATTATTCATCTACAAAATGGGAGTTAGAAGCTGAGAAAGAAAAGACCAACAAAAACGAAAATAAAATCAAAGAAATGCAAGAAAAGCTTGAGTCTTTAGAAGGGGAACTTGCAAAGAAGACTAAAGAAATTGAGTATAAAGATAATAGAATTAAGGACTTAGAAAAAGCTCTTGATGAAAAAGATACTAAGATAAAAGACTTAGAGGATAAAAAGAAAGAAACAGAAAATTCTAAGTCAGAATGTTGTAAGAAAATTGAAGAGCTTCAAAAGGCTATTGATAGTTTAAAAGAAACTTCTGAAAATACAAAAAAAGAATTAGAAGAGAAAATTAAAGAACTAGAAGAAAAACAAAAAGCTTCTGAAGAAGAAATTAAAAAGCTAAAAGAAGAATTAGATAAGAAAATCGAAGAAGCAAAGAAGTTAATCGAGGAAGCAAATAAAAAATCTAAAGAAAAACTTGAAAAACAAGCTAAAGATGAAAAAGAAAAAAATCTAAACCAAGACTTATCTAAGAAATTAGATGAACTTCTAAAACTTCAAAAAGAAAACAAAGATAAGAAAGAAGATAAGAAATCTCAAGATAAGAAGTGGGACGAACTTTTGAAAGCTGATGACAAGAATATCTTAAATCAATTTGATCTTAACAAGATGAAAAAGCAAGAGGAACAACAAGACAAAAAACAAGCTAAAGATGAAAAAGAATTTGCAGTTTTTCAAGTAGACAAAAACTTCTATAACATTATAAAAGATGGAAAGAAAACTACTGTGTATATGGATGTAAAAGCATATATTAAGGATAATCGCATTATGCTACCTGTTAGATATGCAGCCTATACTCTTGGGTTTAATGTAGAATATGATGATAGTAAGAGAGAGGCTATCTTTTCAAATAAAGAAAATACAGCCTTACCTAAAAAAACTCTAAGATTAAATATAGATACTGGTGTTATGAAAGATAGTCAAGGAAACATTTATCATTCTGACACTAAACCTGTAATTATAAATGGAAGAATTCACGCATCTATTTCCAATATAGCTAAAGCTTTTAATGCAAGCTGTGGGGATATAAGAGATGAAAAAGATCAAAGTATAGAATGGGATAATAGCAGAAAGGCAGTTTATGTCTTCAAGAATATAAAGTAAGAAAAGGAGAGAATTATGAAGAAAAAAAGATTAGGGGTAGCCTTAGTGCTACTCCTTTTACTATTCAGTATGCCAAGCATATCCATAGCTAAGAGCAATGAAAATGAAATAAAAAATCAGTCAAATGATATTTATTTGCCAGAAAAAAGTAAAGAATTAGAAAGCTTATTTGATGAAGATGTATATGAACCATCTAATGAGAGTCAAAAAATTCCTTATCAGGAAGTGCCGAAAATACAAGAAAATAACATAAAAAATGAGCAAGTAGATAAAAAAGAAAAGCCATCTAAACTTGTTAAAGGTGGCAATACTAAAGCAATTAATCCATTAGCTACAAAAGAAAATAAGGCAAGAGGAACAGTTATAGAAAATGTAGATAAAAATGGACAGGATATTACACCGAAAGTAGAAGATCAAACATCAAGAGATGAAAAAAAGGAAAATCCAATAGATGTTAGACAATTTTTAACCTTTCAAACAAAGAGTGGAAAAACTATGCACCTCATTGTAGATCATTCGGAAAATCAAGAAAATGTGCAACTACTAACAGAAGTTGGAGAACAAGATCTACTAAATATGATTGAAGGAGAAAGTGAAGTAAAGCCAAAAGAAGAAGTAGTGAAAAAAGAAGAACCGGTGGAGGAAAAACCGAAGAAAGAGGAGAAAGAAGAAAAGAAATCAGGGGTAGGACTTTATTTATTTATGGGTTTAATTATTGTTGGTGTAATGGGTGCAGGATATTACTTCAAAATCTATAAAAAAAATGAAGAGGAAAGTTTTGAAGAGGAGCAAGATTATAATGAATTAGAAGATGATTATGAATCTGAAGGGGAGGATTATGATCTTGAAGATAAGGAAGATACAGAAATTATTCCAGATGAAGATGAATTTTAATCTTCTCAATGATTTAAGCAGTAGATTAAGGACAACAATAAACTCAATTATCGTGTAAATTTATAAAAAAAGTACAATTAGAATTCTGGAACTTTAATAAAAAACGATGAACAAAACGACAGCACAAACTTAATATATAAGTAAAGCTAAGTTGAAATGATTGATTGTATAATTAAGAATTTGATATAGATAAAATCATAAGTTTAATGAGAATGCTAAAAACGGATCAAGCTTTTTTATACAGATGGAATTCTTATTCGAAGAAAAATCTTTATGTTAGAGACATAAAGTTTGAAGATGTAATAGATAATGGAATAAATATTATAGAAAAAATAAAAAATCAGTAGAGCTATAAAAAGATGAGGGATTGAAAATTTAATCTCTCATTTTTTTATTAAAAAATTAAAGGAGGAAAAATGAAATTAGTAATCGCAGAAAAACCAAGTGTTGCAGCATCAATAGCAAAAGTTATAGGAGCAAAAAATAGAAATAATGGATATTATGAGGGGAATGGATACATTGTTTCATGGTGTGTTGGGCATTTAGTACAAATGGCAAATCCTGATGTGTATGATGAAAGATATAAGAAGTGGAGAATTGAAGATTTACCTATTATCCCAAAAGAATACAAGTATGAGGTAACGAAGACAACTAAAAAACAGTTTAATATTCTTAAAAGACTAATGAATAGTAATGAAGTTGACACCATTATTAATGCTTGTGATGCTGGTAGAGAAGGAGAAGCTATCTTTAGACTTGTATATATGATGGCAAATTGTAAGAAGAAAATGAAACGTCTTTGGATTTCCTCAATGGAAGACTCTTCCATAAAAGAAGGATTTAGCAACTTAAAAGATGGAAGTAATTATGATAATCTTTTTGATTCAGCTAAGGCTCGTGCCATAGCTGATTGGCTTGTTGGAATGAACATAAGTAGACTTTACTCCTGTCTATATAATGAAAATTATAGTGTAGGCAGAGTACAAACACCAACTTTATCAATGATTGTGAATAGAGATGATGAGATAAATAGTTTTAAAAAAGAAAAATATTATACAGTGGAGATTTCCATGAATGGATTTACACTGTCGACAGATAGAATTGATGACAAGATAGTGGCAGAGCAGCTTAAAAATTTAATCGGAGAAAAAATTGAAATAACCGATGTAATTAAAAAAGAAAAGATTACAAAGCCTAATCTGCCCTTTGATCTAACAACACTTCAAAGAGAATGTAATAAGTATTTTGGATACAGTGCAAAACAAACCCTAGATTATGCCCAAAGCCTGTATGAAAAGAAGTATATTACCTATCCACGAACAGATTCAAGATATTTGACAGTAGACATGATAGAAAGCACTGTAAATAATATTATAGGGAAAAATGATTTTGACACAGAAAGAATTAAGGTAGTTTTTAATTCTGAAAAAGTTACAGATCATCATGCAATAATTCCAACGATAAGTTCATTAAATAAGGATATTTCAAATCTCCCGGAAAGTGAAGCCAAAGTATATAGACTTATAACAAATAAACTCTATGCAAGTTTTGGATACCCACTTGTAGAAAATACAACAAAGATAGTGGCTGAATTTGACGGGTTTGAATTTATAAACACTTATAAAATAATTGCTGAAGAAGGATTTACAAAATATTTAGAAGAATATAAATCAAAGAAGAAAGAAGATATACAACTTCCTGATGTAAAAATAGGAGATTTTTTATATATTGAAAATAAAGATATAAAAGAGAAGTATACAAATCCACCTAAACACTTCACTGAAGACACACTCTTAAAAGCAATGGAAATAGCTGGGAATGATGAATTAGTTAAGAATGTTGAAGTTGAGAGAAAAGGACTTGGTACTCCTGCTACAAGAGCGGGAATAATAGAAAATTTGATATACAAAGGTTATATAAAAAGAGAAAAGAAAAACCTAATATCAACTAGAAAGGGATTAAACCTAGTGACTATAGTTATAGATGAGTTTAAATCTCCAAAGACAACAGCAAAATGGGAAATGAGATTAAGTGATATAGCAAAGGGTAAGGAATATAAAGAGAATTTTTTAAAAGAAATTGAAGAAGAAATAGAAAATACTATAGGTAAATATTATAAGTAAATTGATTATAAAAACTTGAATATAATTATAGGAATGAAGAAAGGAATGATTTATGAAAGAAATAGGGTATAATATAAGTGATAAAAGAGTAGGCATTAGGAAATTTGCTTATTTGACATTACTATAAATATACGTTATACTCTTATCAGATAAAGATGGTGTCCCGCTACCGTTAAAGGTGGAGCATTAAAGAAGGTGTATCACTACCTACATCCCAAAGGTAAAATATTAAAGCAAACAGAGAGGTTAAAACCTTTCTATTTTTTTATTCCAATTTCTTCTGCAAAGGAAAACGCAAAAAATGAAAGAATGTTTCTGATGAGCATTTTTTAATTTATGAAGTGATCGATGATAGTATTACTATAGATGGAGATATTTACAGATATTATTCTGATAAAGAAAAAATGCACATATTATCTATATTGGATATTAAGAAAATGATTCCTGTACCGACTGATTGTTATGAAAGAATTGATTTTAACGAACTTGAAGATATCAGATATAAAGACTTATTTCAAAAAGAATATGCTTTTTGTTTAAAAATAAAAACAAAGATCTTGATAAAGGTAGAAAAAATATACAAAAATCAAAAGAAAACAGGAATTATAAGAAGAGCAAATTGCAATTTTTCAAAGTTAGAAAAGGCAATGTTGGATTGGAAGCAATAGAATAAAGGCAGTTAGAGCGATTTGAAAAGTAAAAAATTTCAATCGTTTTTTTATTGCAATAGAAAGATAGCGTAAATGACATTTAAAGTTATCTTTTGCTTACAGAAATTTAAAAAATAGAAAGAAATAAAGTTTAATAAATAAATATATAAAAATTTAGTTCATTTTTATCACTATAATGAGGAGGGATAAAATGCCAAGATATGATATAGTAGATTTAAGCAGAACAATCTATCTTGCAAAAGAAGAATTTAAGAAAGATATAAAAAAATATGAGGAATATTTAAAGGTATCAGGCAATAACTATAAGTATCCATATATACATCAAATATCTATATACAATATGGATCCAAAAGCAACAGCCTGTGCAGAATTTGATTATTGGAAAAGTATAGGTAGAAGCGTTAAAAGAGGCGAAAAAGGAATACCACTTTTAGATATAGATAGTGGAAGGATAAAATATATCTTCGACATAAGGCAAACAGTAAGTATTAATCATAATATTTCTGAGGTAAAGTTATGGAAATATGATAGCAAAAAGCATTTAAACTTACTAGATGACCTGATAGATAAGTTTAAAGAAAAAGATAGTAAGCTTCTATTAAGCCAAGAAGATAAAATTGATGCCTTAGTAGAAAGTAATGTTAGAGGAAAATTCAATAAAATTTTAGAAAGTCTATCTGATGAAAGTTTAAAAAGCATTCAAAAGGTAGACATTTTTAATTTGTTAAAAGAATCCGTAAAAATTTCCATAAGCGAGAGAATGGAGGTCTCATATCAGCTAAAAGGAGAAAACTTATCTTTACTGTCTAAAATATCAAGTTCGGACATAGACAAAGTATTAAGCATAAGTGCTAATATAAGTAAAAATATCTTACTTGATTTGGGAAGTGAAATAAAAAGATTAGAAATTTTAGAGAAAATTCAAGAAAGAAAAGATTTGGAGCAGACAAAAGAGCTTAAGGAGCGTTATAATAAATTAAGTTCTGATATAAACGGTGAAATAAATTTTAAAGGAGGCTTGGAAGATGAAAGAGAAATTAACATTGGCAGGCAAGGAATACCTCATGGAGGAGGGGATTTACACACCAATCGTCAAGGAGAATTCCTTCGAGAGACAGGGAGGGACATACAAGATGGAAGAATTGGAGGAAGGCATGGAAGTCCTAATACCCAATATGGCAATTCCCAAGGAAATAGATTTAAAGAAACTCAACAGATGGGGAAGGATGAGATTGAACTTTCTCAAGGAGAACAAAGAAGAGGATTATCAGATAATGTATTTGCAAGGGACATTGATGGATCATCTTCTATCAAAGGAAAAAGAGATAGAGGACTTTATCACGAGGGAAGAAGTCAAAATGATGGAAACTTGGGGTCTGACAGAAGAACTGAAAGAAGAGGACTATCTGAAATATCTGAGATTGAAGAAGAACATGGATATGACCCTACAAGAAATAGGGGAAAAGGAGATAATCTTAATCTAAAAAAAGAGGAAGTAGAGTCTACTTCCTTTTTTTCTGCTAAAAATCAGGGAGAGCAAATATCCTTCTCAAATCCAATAAGTCAAAGAGAAATAGATACATTTTTAATTCATGGAGGAAATCATGAAGATGGAAGATTAGCAGTAATAGCAGAATTTTCTAAGGGTAAATCTTTAGAAGAACAGGCAAACTTTTTGAAAGAAATATATAGGGGAGCCAATGGTCTTGAAATTGAAGGAAGAAAGATATCTGCATGGTTTGGAAAGGAAGGAGCAATTTTTAAAGATGGAGATGAGGCAAGATATAGAGAAGGGCAAATAGTTTCTTGGAAAGATTTAGCTAATAATATTAATAATTTATTAGATAGAGGAGAATTTGCTAGCAATGTGGAAGTTATAGAAAGTGCCACATATGAAAGAGAAAAAATAGCAGAAAAATTATTGTATTTAAAGAGAGATCTTTCTGATGAAACTAAGGACAGATATCTAGCGAGTCTTAATGATATAAAAGGAAGAGGCTTCCCAGATGAAAAAGAAAATCTCGGGAAAAAACTTGAAGATAAAAATTTTATAAATAAACTCAGAAAAGAATACGAGGTATTTTTAGAAGAATATAAGATTAATCCTGATATTTTAAGATTTCATCATTATAAATTATCTAGAATCTATAATGATATCAATGATTTAGAAATAGAAAGAAAATTATATAGGTCAAATTTAAAGGATATTGCACCTATTCAGAGTTTTATAACACAAGATGAAATAGATGAAAGCCTAAAAAGAGGAAGCGGGTTTTCTGATGGAAAGAAAAGAATATATGAATTTTTTACTGAAAAGCATGATTTAAAAGAACAAGCAGATTTCTTGAAAAATGAATATGGCGTAGGTGGAAGTTCTCATGCACTATCTGCTGCAAGAGAAAGTGGTGAGTGGCACGATGCGAAGGGAATAAAATATAATAAAGGTAATGCAAAAGAAATACTACTATCTTGGTCTAATGTTGCAAGAAGAATTAATGACCTTATTAAAAAGAATAGATATATAGATGAGGAAAGTTTTGAAGAAAATAGGGAGAAAAAAACAGATCAGGAAATAAATAAAACAGAAAAAGAAAGCCAGGAGTATATAAATTATCAAGATGATTTGCCTCCAACTGATAATGATGTATATATAGAAAGAACAAATAATAGTTCTATATATTATTATCAAGGACAGTCCGTAGCAAGTATAGGTGATGATGGAAAACTTATCATTTATGATGAATTTATACCAAACTTTTTAAAAGAAGAAATATATTCCATAGCCTTTGAAAAACAATTAGATATACCCTTAGACCAGTTAGACGATGGAATTATTCTTGAGGGAATATATGACACTTTTTATATTAAAGAAAAGGAAGAAATAGAAGGAAGAGAATATTACCTTTTAGAAAGTCAAAGTCGATATGATGATATTCCAAATATTATAATTAATTCTAACAAAGAAGTTATAGATGATGATATAGTAAATGGTTTTGAAGAATTTAAGGAATTTTATACTAATAAAAATAAAGAGAATATAGGTTTTGATTTAGATAGCCATATAAAAGATGATTATTGGATAATTGAGTTTAATGAGGGTTCAAGTCTAATAGAAAAAGATTATGCAGGACAAAGGCTGACTAAAGAATTATTAGATGAAATAAGGGAAATAGATGAAAAGATAAGACTTCATAATAAGACCTTAGGAGAAGATGAATATGGGCAGATGACTGATAAGTGGGAGGGGTATTCCAAATTCTATTTTAACCATATAGTAGATGGGAAAATAGTTGATCACTATAAGATAGACATAGGTGATGGAAATGAGATCAACCAAAGAGACTTTGAATTTCTTTATGAACAAATAGGAAAAAGTCAGATAGAACTTAATCAAACTATAGAAGAAAATAAGATAGATGAAAAAATAATTTCAATAAATCAAATTGAAGATAGAATTTTTGATGTATTAGTTAAGGATAAAGTTTTAGAAAATGAAATTATAAAGGCAAGAGAAAACTTAGGAAATAATACCTTAGCAAGTTTTAACTCTGTATTCCAAAGAGAATATGCAAAAATCATGAGAGAAGTTGCCGATAAGCAAGGAAATCTTCCAGATGATATGAAGTCAATAGATAAGGTTAAAGAATTAAGTCTTAGAACCGAAATTAGATATAGACAGTATTTATATAATTCACTTGAAAACAATATAGAAGATGATAAGGAGATACTCTCTATAAAAGTGGGAGATATAGTTAGAACAGAGGATAATAAATATTTAAAAATAAAAGATATTTCCAGTGGATATGATAATAACCATAATCCAATAACATATTATTCATATGATGCCTATTTTGATAAGGACTTAAAACTATTTTCACATTCCTTTAAAGGAAGCGATTTAAAAGCTTTAGAAGTATTAAGAAATGAAGTAGAAGAAAAATTAACAAAAGAGATTGTAGAAGATAAATTAGCAGTAAAAGTAGGATATTATTATGCTTTAGTAGATAAAGAGAAAACAAAGGATATAGAACTAGAAGAAACAGGAATTAGAGTTTATCCAAGAAAGGAAAACTCACAAGGAAAGATCTACAATTTATATAAAGGGAAATCTTTTGAGGATAGCAGAAAAATAGACAGTTTGTTTGATGAAATTACTGTCAAAATGAAAGAAGTAAACCTTACAAATTTAAATGATGTATTAGAATTGGAAAGAGAAGGATTATTTGAAATTGCTGATGATAAAGTTACAAAATTTGAGAAAGGCTATGATATAGATGTTCAAAGTTTTAATCAGCAATTTCCGGATTATTATAATGATATATATGTTTTTAATAAAAATCTTGAAATCAGTGGTGCATATCAAAATTTAGCACATATAAATGAAGAAAATAAAATTACTTTTAATATAAATTTATCGCAAGAAGAAAAATCAAAAATTGAAGAAATAAGAGATAAAAAAGAAGTTCTTTCCAAGTTAATAGATAAGGATATCAAAGAAAAAAGAGAATACTATTTTGATCCTCAAAATGAAGAATACTTACTACTATCAAAGAAAATAGAAGAAGGACTATTAAAAATCCCAGATAGTATTAAGGAGACAATCGATGGAAAAGAAGGCTTTGATGTAGAGCTAATCTTAGATATAAAAGAAAAAACTCTAAGACAAAATTTACGATACAATGGATATATTTTAAATTCTAATCAAGCTATAAAATATAAAAGTTATAAGGACATATTAAGTAACTTACCTTATTTACTTGATGACAAACATAGAGAAGTACTTTTAAATGGATATTTAAATCAGCAAATAGAAAATGATAGAACAAGGCAAGAAGAAAATCCATTTAAAGAAGGTATGAGTATTAGATACAAAGGAAAAGAATACACTATAATCGCCATTAACGATGCTACAAGTCCTAAAACTATAGAATTAGAAGATAGCACAGGACTAATGAATGGTTTTATTACCGGAAACGAAATAATTCTTTTTAATGACTACAAAGATCTTGATTTGGAAGTTATAAAAAAAGAGGAATTAATTCCGTTAGAAATAGAAGATTATAGTCTTTTAGGATTACCAGTTCAATTTAGAAATAAGGAATATTTAATTAAAGAAAATGAATTTAATGAAGCTGGAATGGGTAGATTAGCTTTAAGTACAATAGATAAGAGTGGTATTACTGAAGTAATATATAGTAGAGAAAGACCAGTTTCTAATATTTTTGTAAGAAAGGAAGATTTAGAAGAATATAAATCTAGTGAAAAAGATATATTAAGTAAAAAACAATCTATCGATAAAGAGGAACTAGTAGAACAAATTAGCTTTGAAGATATTGACAATAATAACGAAGAAAAAGTTAAAAAAGACAATTCAGGGCTTTTACATAAAAGCCTTGATGTAATAAATAATAAATCTTCTCTTGTTGCTGATCAGTTTATAGTAAGAGTTGATAATGAAAAGGAAGAATTTTTAGTATATAGTTCGTCTAATCCAAAAAATTATAGGGAATTTACTCTACCTTTTTCTTACCTCAAAGGAATCGACAAAATTGACGGAGATGGTAATTCATTGAAATTAACCACTCATAGAAAAGAAACTATTGATAAGAAGTTAGAAGAATATAAGGAATGGAAAGAAAATAATAATTTAATAAGGACTGATAGAGAAAATATAGAAGGGATTTCTGAAGTTTCTTTAGAAAACTATAAAATTATTAATGAAGAAGAAAACCTACCACCTTCACAGAGATTAAAAAACAACATTGAAGCTATAAATGTCTTAAAGGCTTTAGAAAAAGAAAATAGAAGTGCAAGAAAAGATGAACAGGAAATTTTGGCAAAATATATCGGCTGGGGAGGACTTTCTGATGTATTTGATGAAGAAAAGGAAGGTCAATGGCTTGATGCAAGAAACTTTTTAAAAGAAAATCTAACTGGGGAAGAATATAATAGGGCAAGAGAATCAACCTTAACGGCTTTTTATACGCCGAAAGTAGTTATAGACTCTATCTATGAAAGTCTTTCTAATCTTGGCTTTGAAAAAGGAAATATATTAGAACCAAGTGCTGGGACAGGGAGATTTATAGGAAATCTACCTGAAGAAATGAAAGAGTCAAACTTTTATGGAGTTGAATTAGATAGGATTAGTGGACAAATTGCCAAAGAACTTTACCCTAATGCCAATATACAAATAAAAGGATTTGAAGAAACCAATTTTTCTAATAACCTATTTGATGTGGCCATAGGAAATATTCCTTTTGGAGAATTTAAAGTAGCAGATCGTGAGTATGAAAGAAATAACTTTCTAATTCACGATTATTTTTTTGCTAAAACTTTAGATAAGGTTAGGGATGGAGGCATAATTGCTTTTATAACATCTTCAGGAACAATGGATAAAAAAAGTGAAGATGTTAGAAGATATATATCGGAAAGAGCAGAGTTCTTAGGAGCAATAAGACTACCAAATACTACATTTAAAGGGGTAGCTGGAACAGAAGTAACTTCAGATATAATCTTTTTAAAAAAGAGAGATAGACTATTAAAGATAGATGAAAACTGGATAAAGCTAGACAAAGATGCAAAAGGACTAATATATAATAAATACTTTGTAGATAATCCTCAGATGGTAATAGGGACTATGGAAGAAATACCGTCAAGATTTGGGACAAGCCTTGAATGTATTGAAAATAAAGATATTTCTTTAGAAGAAGGACTAAAAAAAGCCATTAAAAATATTCAAGGTAGGTATGAAGAAGCTCAAATAAATGATGATTTAGGAGAAGAAACAATACCGGCTGATGATAGAGTTAAAAACTATTCTTTTGCTTTAGTGGATGATGAAATATATTTTAGAGAAAATTCAATTATGCAAAAAATATCCTTAAACAAAAAGGATAAAGATAAGGTAAAAGAATATTTAAGATTAAATGAAAGTCTAAGGAAAGTTATAACCTATCAAAGAGAAGACTATTCAGATGAAGAGATAAAAAAAGAACAAGAAAATCTAAATAAATTCTACGATGATTTCAATAGCAAACATGGAAGACTAAATTCAAAAACTAATAAAAAGTTATTTAGAGAAGATGCCAATTTTTCTTTAATTTCAACTTTGGAGAAATTAGATAAAGAAGGCAACTTTATAGGAAAATCTGATATCTTTAACAAGAGAACTATAAAAAAAGCTGTAATAATAGATCATACAGATAGGGCAATAGATGCTCTGGTACTCTCTATTAGTCAAAAAGGTAAAATAAATTTTGATTATATGGAAGAATTGACAGGAAAAACAAGAGATAAATTAATAGAAGAATTAAAGGGAGAAATATTTTTAAATTTAGATTCCTTTGAACCTAATGATATAAATCCATTTAAGTCTGCTAATGAGCTAGGAGATTTTTCAAGACCTTACGTAAGTGCTGATGAATACTTGTCAGGAAATATAAGAGATAAAATTGAAGTTGTAGACTCTTATATTAAAAACATCGAAAAAGAGTTAGGAAAGGAAGAAAATCTAGAGGATAGTAAACTCTTAAAAAAAGAATTAGAAGAGTTACATTTTCAAAAAGCAAAGCTAGTGGAAGTAATGCCTAAAGCACTAGATGCAAGTGAGATTACAGTTAGAATGGGTGCAACATGGATACCGGAACAAGATTACAAAAAATTTATGTTTGATTTGTTGAAAACACCAGTTTCATCAAGGTGGAATATAGATATTAAGTATTCTGACTTTACAGGAGAATATAGAGTTGAAGGAAAAAGCTCTGATAGGGACAATGACCTTGCTTCTTTTACCTATGGTACAAATAGGGTAAATGCCTACAAATTGATAGAAGATACTTTAAATTTAAGAGATACTAAGGTATTTGACCAAGTAGAAGACAGTGATGGAAAGAAAAAATCTGTGCTTAATCAAAAAGAAACAATGCTTGCAAGAAGTAAGCAAGAGATGATAAAAGAAGAATTTAAAAGCTGGATATTTGATGATGTGGAAAGAAGAAATAGATTAGTAGAAGATTATAACGAAAGATTCAATTCCATAAGACAAAGGGAATATGATGGATCTAATCTTACTTTTGAAGGAATGAATCCTGAAATAGAATTAAGAGCACATCAAAAAGATGCCATAGCAAGAGGTTTGTTTGGTGGAAATACTTTACTTGCCCATGAAGTAGGAGCAGGAAAAACCTTTGAAATGATAGGTATAGCCATGGAGTCAAAAAGACTTGGAATGAGTAATAAGTCAATGTTTGTTGTTCCTAACCACATCGTAGAGCAATTTGGAAGAGAATTTAATGAACTCTATCCAGGAGCTAATGTATTATGTGCCACAGAAAAAGACTTCACACCAGATAGACGAAAAAGATTTTGTAGTCGTATTGCTACAGGAAGTTTTGATGCTGTTATTATAGGGCACAGTCAATTTGAAAAAATTCCTATATCAAAAGAAAGACAAGAATATGAATTGCAAGGTCAAATTGATGAAATCATTGACTATATAGATGAATATAAAAGAGAAAGGGATCAAAGATTTACTGTAAAGCAATTAGAAAAAACAAAGAAAAAATTAGAGACAAAGTTAGAAAAACTAAATGCTGATTATAAGAAAGATGACGTTGTAACCTTTGAGGAACTGGGAGTAGATAAGTTATTTGTAGATGAAGCCCATGCCTACAAAAACCTCTATCTATTTTCTAAAATGAGGAATGTAGCAGGAATTACTTCTACAGATTCACAAAAATCATCAGATATGCTTATGAAATGCCGCTATATGGATGAAATAACTAATAATAAAGGATTAGTATTTGCCACAGGTACACCAGTAAGCAACAGTATGGCTGAACTTTATACCATGCAGAGATATTTACAGTATGATGAATTAAAAAAGATGAAATTGCAACATTTCGATTCTTGGGCATCTACTTTTGGAGAAACAATAACGGCAATAGAATTAAATCCTGAGGGTAATGGTTATAGGAGCAAAACCAGATTTGCAAAATTTTATAATCTTCCTGAACTTATGAATACTGTAAAAGGATTTATGGATATTAAAACAGCTGATGTTTTAAATCTTCCTACACCAATTGCCCATTATGAAACTATAAAAACAAAGCCTACCGAAGAACAAAAAGAAATTCTTGAAACTTTTTCCGAGAGAGCAGATAAGGTTCGTGATAAGCAGGTAGATTCAAGTGTTGATAATATGCTATTAATAACAAATGATGGGAAGAAGATGGCATTAGATCAAAGATTAATCAATCCTTTACTTCCTGATGATCCTAATAGTAAGGTAAATACCTGTATAAAAAATGTATTTAGCATTTGGGATAAATATAAAGATAAAAAATCTGCTCAATTAATATTTTGTGATATGTCTACACCAAGTAGTGATTTTAATATCTATGATGATATTAAAACAAAACTTATAGATATGGGAGTACCTGAAAATGAAATAGAATTTATTCATAAGGCAAAAAACAATATGGAAAAAGATGCTATCTTTGATAAGGTAAGAAAGGGAGAAATAAGAGTCTTACTTGGTTCAACACAGAAAATGGGAGCAGGTACTAATGCTCAAGACAAGCTAATTGCAATCCACGATCTTGATATACCATGGAGACCGGCTGATCTTTCTCAAAGGGCAGGAAGGATTGTGAGGCAGGGAAATGAGAATAAGGAAGTCCATATATTTAGATATGTAACAGAAAATACTTTTGATGCCTATCTTTTCCAAACCTTAGAGAATAAACAAAAATATATTTCTCAAATTATGACTTCAAAGACACCTGTAAGAGTTGCAGAAGATGTAGACGAAGCCACATTAAACTATGCCGAAATCAAAGCTCTTGCAACAGGAAATCCATTAATAAAGGAGAAGATGGACCTTGATGTTGAAGTTTCTAAACTTAAAATGCTAGAGTCCAATTTTAAATCAAATCTTTACAAGCTGGAAGATAAAGTAGTTAAATTTTATCCAAAGGAAATAGAAAGATTAAAAGAAAGGATAGAGAACTTAAAGGAAGATATTAAAAATGTTGAGCCTTATAGAGAAGTAGATAAAAATTTAAAAGAAGATAATAAATTTACCTCTCTAATTATTGACGGAAAGAAGTATATAGATAAGAAAATAGCTGGAGAGTTTTTGTTGAACAAAATTAAGGGAGTTAAAATATATAGGGAAATGGATAAAGATGGAGAAAAAATAGGTGATTATAGAAATTTTGATTTATCCATAAAATATGATTCTTTTTTCAATAAATATAACTTTATATTAAAAGGTAAGGGAAAATATAGAGGAGAGTTTGGAACAGATGAAATAGGTAATATAACAAGAATGGATAATGTATTAGATAAATTACCAGAAAGATTAGAAAATACAATTTCAAAACTAAAAGATACAGAAGAGCAATTTCAAACAGCCAAAATTGAAATACAAAAGACATTTCCACAAGCTGAACTTTTAAAGGATAAGACACTAAGACTTGCAGAAGTAAATAATTTACTAGATATGGGAAAAAGTGAAGATATAAGCCAAGATAATCCATTACTAGAAGAAGTAAAGGAAGAATTGATAGACTTCCTTAACAGAGAATATGATGAAGAAAACAGGTTAGAGGACTTTGATACTATATTTCCTGACTTAACAGATATAGGAATAGCTTATACAACTACACCAGATGAAAAACATGAAATACAAGTAAGTTTAGATTTAATAAATTACAAGATGAACACCTATGTAGATAAGAACCTAATTGACAGCTTTCAATACACCTATGATCCCTTAGATGCAAGTGATTTAAAAGAGCTAGTACAGATAAAGACATCTATTGGCTTTTGGAATTTTAGTGAGCTTGTATCAGTAAATGAAGAAAAACTGAGAGAAGTAATGGGACTTGAAATAGATGATGATGGCAACTTCTATGATCCATTATCTAAAGATATGGATTTAGATGGAATAATAGATAGAAATGATGCTGATTTTAGAGATAGTAAAGTGCAGGAAATAGGAGATTTTGAAAGGAAAGAAAAAACATCTATTATGGATAAATTAAAGGAATATGAGGGAAATTTAGCAGTAAATAATAATATAAAAGAAATAAATAATAGTGAACCATGTGGCAGATAAAACTTTAAATGAGATTATTAGAGGAAAAAGAATATGGAATTTGATAGAGATAGATTTAATGAATTTATTCGAGAAAATTTTTCTTTTGATGGTAATACTCAGAGAATAATCAACAATATAGTTGAATATGGAATTAAAAATTTTGCCGATTCAGAAGATAAATTAGTTGGATTTATCCAGACTACAATTGATGATCCAACAGTTGAAGAAATAAAACAATTTATTATTAGTGATGAAAAGGAAGAAGAAATAAAAGATTTAACAGATAAGAAAGATAAAAATAGAAATGGAGGAATAAAAATGAATATAAAAAAGGGAAATGTAATTGAAACTGAATTTGGAGACACTATGGTACTGGATGTGAAAGATAATCAAGCGACCTTATTTGACGGAAATCAATTTATTTTAGCCACAGGAGTAGAATTTAATAAAGAAAGTGGAAAGTATGAATGGGATTCTGTTAGATACGCAAGTGATATAAAAACAATAGCAAATATGGAAAATACAAATTTTGAAAGCATGAAAAATACAATAGATTTTTTAGCAGAATATAATCATAAAGAATTTGTAAAAGGTATTATATCTCTTGAAACAGGAGTAGAAAATGAAAATGTTCTTAATAATGCCTATGATAATTATATGAACGATTCAGTTATGGGTCTTATTGATGAAAAGTTTATTGAATATATAGACGAAGAAGAGTTAAAAGAAAACTTAGAAGTTAATCAAGAACAAGGAGATAAAGAGATGAAAGATATAGATAATAAAGAGAAGGATACATTAAATATAGATGGAAATATAGCAACTGATATAGAAATTAAAGATTTAAAATCAAAAGATGGGAGGGACTTTAAAGTAGCCTCCTTTTCTATTGCTGAAAATGACAAGGGAGGAGATGCAAAATTCATCAGCTGCTACGCCTATAATGATAAAATCAATCAAGTAAAAAATTTGAAAAAAGGAGATTTTGTACACCTATTTGGCAAAGAAAAGAAAAGTATGGGAAAGGATAATAAGGAATACACAAGTCTAAAAGTATACTCTGCCAAATTATTAAAAGCTAAAGAGCATACTAAAGCAAAAATATCAACAATAGAGAAATTAAAGAAATTTAAGACTAAAGGGGATATGAAAGTGGATGAAAAGAAGAAAAATGATAAAAGCATAGAAAGGTAAAAGATTATAGGGGGCAGGTTTTTGTCTGCTTACTGTATTGTATGATGGGGCAAGTTCCAATACTGGGGTGAAAGTCCCTAAACAGCGTATTTGTCGACGAATTCCATAGCAATCCTGAAATTTCACATGGAGATATGTGGAAGAGAGGAACGACCTGACTTGATGAACATGAATATGATATTAAGGTTGGTTAGATATGTAGATTACAGTATACTAACAGTAGCAAACAGTGTAGTGGCAAACAGAGTAATGGTTTTAGTAACCAAATGTATAGAAAAGAAGTTAGGATTAAAATAAATGCAACAAAATTCAAAGTTATTAAACCAACCAAGCTAAAATGTTTTGGATTTGAAGTCTGAAAAAGAAAAGACAATTAGAAGGCTAGAACAGACGAAAACTTTTTAAAAGATATAGTATATGTGATGACAGCAAAGACAATCTATTATCAATATAGTAGATATAGATATTGAAATGAGATAAAGAATAATGGTATACTTATTTATAAGTAGACATTTATAAACAACGAAGAAATGTATATTAAATCAAAAATTATAGATTTAAGAAATTTAGAAAGATAGATTTAATTCATTAAAAGGATGTTGTATTGTTCTTCTTGATTCTTTTACTTAAAAAATTTCTTTATTTTTTTAAAGTTGTTTTGACAAAAGTGATAGATTTAAAATGGAGGAAATTTAGTTATGAATTACTCAGTATTAGTAGTAGAAGATGATGAAAGTATTTTAGATTTAATAGAGATATATCTAGAAAATGAAAATTATATTATAAAAAAGGCAACATGTTCAGAGGAAGCAATTAGATATATTAAGGAAGAAGAATTTGATTTAGCGATTTTAGATATTATGTTACCTGATAAAGATGGATATTATTTATGCAAAAAGATTAGAGAGTCTTTTAATTATCCAATTATTATGCTTACATCAAAAGATGATGAGTCAAGTAAAATTAAGGGCTTAACCTTTGGAGCGGATGATTATGTAACTAAACCATTTTTACCTGGAGAGTTAATTGCTAGAGTAAAGGCTCAATTAAGAAGATACAATAATTATAATTTAAAAACT
>JAQEDR010000008.1:0-269 GCA_027669155.1 Peptoniphilaceae bacterium AM52-5BH
TGAGTTTTCTATTTTATTCTAGTGTCGCATTTAATTTTACAACTTATCAAATATTAAAAGAAATTTGACCATGAATATTAACTTTAGCTGGAACTTAAGTATAATCCTATTATTTCTCTATTTCCTTTCTCATTTATTCCTATTGCAATATGATAGGCCTTTGATACCACTCTATTGTTTTCCCTTTCTTTTATGTATACTACATCTACAATTATGTAGGGGTATTTTATCGTACTTAGGTCACTATTTCTCCATAGTTTTACTTCTTC
>JAQEDR010000008.1:279-80985 GCA_027669155.1 Peptoniphilaceae bacterium AM52-5BH
TTAGGTCACTATTTCTCCATAGTTTTACTTCTTCGTCAAGCTCTTTAGTTAAGGATGATACAAAGGATTTAGAATATGTTTTTCTGCACATATTTTCTATCACCTTGGATACTTTTCTTGTTGATACTCCTTGAATATACATTTCTAGCATGGTTGGAATTAGTGCTTTTTCATTTATTTGATATCTTTCAAAAGACTTGTGCCCTGAATTTACCATCTCTTGTTCTAGGCACTCTTAAGGTTATTGTTCCTATTTTTGTTGTATAGTCACGCTCATAGTAGCTATTTCGATAAGTGCTACGAATAGGATCTTTTTTATAGGCTGTATTTTCTAAGTATTCATCTCTTTCTTTTTCCATAAGTTCATTAAAAACTTTTGTTAAGATAGATTTAGCAATTTTATTATCTACAGATTCATTAATTAAATTTTGTATTTCTTCTTGATTAATTGTAAAGTGTAATTGGGTCAATTGTTCCTCCTAGTTGGTTTTTGCTGGTTAGAAGCATTGCACTAGTTCAGGTTTCAGATGATCTTTTTTTATGCAATTATACGGACTCTATCTATTATTTCATATAATTAATATTATTATAGTATAATAAATGCAAGAAGATATAAGAAGGAAATTATGGACGATTTTATTATTTTAATTCCAGCTCTCAATCCTCCAAGGGAAATATTAAAATCATATCTCTACGAATTAAGAGATATGGGTTTTACTAGGATCCTTTTGGTAAATGATGGGAGTAGGGCGGAATACGATGAATTTTTTGACAAATTAATAGATGAAGGTTTTGATGTCTTCACTCATTACAAGAATTTTGGAAAAGGGAGAGCTTTGAAGAATTCTTTTAATTACATATTAAATAATTACGAGGACTTTTCCTATGTAATTACCGTCGATTCAGATGGTCAGCACAAGGCGAGCGATGTCCTAAATATTGCAAATATTGCCCAAAATAGTGAAGTGGCTATGTATTTGGGCTCTCGCGATTTCAATGAGGAGGGAGTTCCGTTTAAGTCATCTTTTGGAAACAAGACTACTAGTTTTGTCTACAAAATAATGTTCTACGATAAAATACAGGATACACAAACAGGCCTTAGGGCAATTCCTAAAGCTTATCTTACTGACTTTTTAGACCTTCCTGGTGAAAGGTTTGAGTATGAGATAAATATGCTTATTAATTCATCTCAAACTAAGAAGAAAATCATAGAAATACCTATCGAGACTGTTTATTTTGATAATAATAGCGAGACCCACTTTCACCCCATCAAGGATTCATTTAAGATTTATAGGGTCATGCTTGGAACTTTCTTTAAGTTCATCATCTCATCCCTTTCATCTTTTCTGGTTGATATTGGGGCTTTTACAGTTCTTACTAATCTTTTACCAAGCATCTTGGCTACATCTAGTAGGGTGATTTGGGCATCTACCGCATTTGCAAGGATTATTTCAGGTGTTTTTAATTATAATGTAAATAAAAATCTGGTCTTTGCAGATGATAAGAAAGAGAAGTCAAAGTTTGTTAAATATTTGACCTTATGGCTTTGCCAATTGCTTCTTTCTGCATTTTTTGTAGATATGATCTTTGAAAGAGTAAATATGAATGCAAGCGTAATAAAGCTTATTGTTGATACTATTATCTTCTTGCTTTCTTTTACTATACAGAATAAATTTATTTTTAATGGTAAATAATTTATGACAGGATTTATTGGATTAATATTTATAATATTGAGTTTTATGGGATTTAGTTCTTACTTAAAGGAGAAATTTCTCCTTAACAATTACTTTATCCCTTTTGTACTAGCAACAACTTATATTTTGACAATTTATATAGCGGCCCTTTTTTCTTTTATGAAAATTTGGGTTTATACAATAAATATTATAGGCATAGGTATTTTATTTATTTATAAATCAAAAAAGCAAATCATTAAAAGTCTTTTCCCATCCTATTATTTATTTTTTCTAGGGCTTATAGTCTTTACGATTTATCTTTATAATAAGAAATCTTTTTGGTACGATGATTATAGTCACTGGGGTGTAATTTCTAGGCTTATGTTAGAAAAAGATTGCTTAAATACAGCATCTGATTTTACAATTGACTTTAAGTCTTACCCCCAAGCTAGTGCTTATTTTCTGTATGGAATAGGAAAGTTTGTGGGATATAGCGAAGGAAAACTTTTTATAGCTAATACCATGCTTATGTATTCGGCTTGCTTTTGCTTTTTTTATTGCTTAAAAGGTAAGAATATTGTTTACGGATTGCCCGTTGTAGCGTATGCTTTGTTTTATAATACTAGGCCTTATACCTTGTATGTAGATAGCCTCTTGTCTGCTTTTGCCTTTGCGATTTTTGCTTTTTACTTGTATTTACGAGATAATAAGAAAGCTGGCCTTTTTACCATACCAATGTTTACAAGCCTTGTTTTACTAAAAAATAGTGGTCTGATGCTAGCTATATTTATTATTATTTTTTATATATTTTATGAAAAAAAGAAAGCATTTGCTTTATCCTTATGTGATCTTTTAGCTGTTCTTACAAGCTATTTATCATGGAGTTTTCATGTAAAAAGTGAATTTGGTACTTTAAGCAAGCACCAGATGAGCCTTGCTGCTTATTCAGAAGAGCTACACTCTAAGGATATGGAAATTGTTAGTAAAATTAGCAAATTATTTGCTAAGGCTATATTAAGCGATTGGTTTATGATTATGTTTTTCATAATTTTAGTAATATTATATTTTATCCAAAATAGGGATAAAAAAATTAGAAGAGTGGGAATCATATCTTTTATAGTTTATGGCTTTTATGCTTTGGGTTTGTATTTGATGTATCTATTTTCTATGCCGACCCATGAAGCCTTGTGGCTTGCAAGTTTCGATAGGTATATTAGGACGATTCATATCCTAATTTTTATGAGTGCTCTTTATTACTTGCTCTTAAAATTTGATGATCAGAGATTATTAGGATTGATATTTTCTTTTGCTTGTGTTATTACTTTAGTAAAAGCTCAACCTATTGGCATCATTGCACCTAGAAATGTTGAAGTGAGGGAAATCTTCGATAGAGAAAAAGCAAAGATGGGGAATGTCAGTGGTAAAAATATCTTAGTTGTATTTAAACATCAAGATAAGAGCAGATATTATACTAGGATGGCTATGTTTGTCTTTGATAAGGCTCATATTACTGATAGTTTTAGGGAAGATAGCAAACAATTCAATAAAGAAGACTTTGATTATATCATCGAAGAATAGGGTAGGCGGCTTGTCCGCTTACTTTTTTAAATCCTCAAAACAAAGTATGATATACTATATGTAAAGGAGATATAATGAGTAAAACAGTTATGTTAATTGACGGGTCTAGTTTGATTTTTAGGGCGTTTTTTGCTCTTCCTAAACTAACAAACAATGACGGCGTTATGACAAATGGCGTTTATGGTTTTCTGACCATGTACAACAACGCTTTTGATAGATATAAACCTGATTATGTCCTTGTGGCCTTTGATAGGGCTTCAAAGACTTTTAGGCACAAGGAGTTTGTGGACTACAAGGGAACTCGTGATAAGATGCCTAGTGAGCTTTCTTACCAGTTTGGCATTCTAAAAGATATATTAGATTCCCTTAATGTCAAATACACCGACCTTGATGGATTTGAGGCGGACGATATTGTAGGAACTTATGCAAAAATGGCTCAAGAAGAAGGCTACGAGTCTGTTTTAATCACTGGAGATAGGGATTACCTTCAGCTTGTAGATGAGAAAATCGTAGTCAATCTTACCAAAAAAGGAGTTTCTGAAACTAAGGAATACACAGTAGATACCATCAAGGAAGAATTTGGCCTAAGTCCTAAACAATTAATCGAAGTTAAGGGGCTTGAGGGAGATAAGTCCGATAATATCCCTGGAGTTGATGGAATAGGTCCAAAGAAGGCAATTGGCTTTATCCAAAAATACGGATCTATCGAAGGGCTATATGAAAATATAGATGAAGTTTCAGGTAAGAAGACCAAAGAGACTCTAATCGATAGCGAAGCTATTGCCTATATGAGTAAGAAAATAGGTACGATTGTAACCAATGCTCCAGTAGAGTTTGACCTAGAAGAGCTTAAGGTCAAAGATCCAGATCTTGAAAGCTTAAGAGAAAAGTATTCAAAATACAATTTCAATAAGTTCCTAGAAGATATGGACGGAGGAGCTGGTCCTAAAGAGGATAAGGAATTTACCTATGAGAAGTTAGAAGATCCTAAGATCCTAATCGAAGCTATCAAGAAAAACAAGGAATTTACCTTCAAGTCTGTTTATGAAGGCGATAGGTACATTCACAGTGATATTTCTCAAATAGCAATCAAGACTACTGATACTCCTACTTATATAGTAGATCCTGATAATGATTTTGTAAGTAACTTTAAGGAAGTCTTCGAAGATGAAGACATAGTGAAAAATTCCTTCGATATAAAAGAAGATGTTGTCCTTCTTGATAAGCTTGGGATAAATCTCAAACTTCCTTATGATGATATGATGCTTATGCATTATCTAATCGACCCATCTAGGTCTTCCTATGACTTAAAGGTCCTAAGCCAATCCTGCCTTGACTATGAAGTAAAAAGTCCAGTGGACCTCTTAGGTAAGGGGAAGAAGGCCCTAAAATATGTGGACTTAGATTTTGATGAGCTTGGAAATTACCTAGCAAGCGGAATCAATGCCATAGAAGATTCTAAGGAAATCTTGGAAGACAAACTTGAAGAATTCCATATGCTAGACCTCTATAATGACATTGAGATTAAGCTATCCAAGGTCCTAGCTGATATGGAAATCGTAGGCTTTGTCACAGATAGAAAGGTCCTAGAAGATTTAAAGGAAAATATCGATAAGGATATAGAAAAGATTACCGAGGAGATTTATGAGCTTGCAGGAAGCGAGTTTAATATTAATTCGACCAAGCAATTGGGTGAGGTTCTCTTCAAAGACTTGGACCTTCCTGTTATCAAGAAAACTAAGACAGGATTTTCAACTAATGCCCAAGTATTAGAAAAGTTAAGGGACAAGCATCAAATTATTCCTAAAATCGAAAGATACAGGGAGCTTTTCAAGCTACGTTCAACCTATATAGAAGGGCTTGAGAAGGCCATAGATGAAGATGGCAGGATTAGGTCAACCTTTAGACAAAATATAGCTGCTACAGGAAGGCTTTCATCCCAAGACCCTAACCTACAAAATCTTCCAATAAAAACAGACGAAGGAAGACTTATCAGAAAGGCCTTTAGGGCAGAGGAATGCAAAATCTTAATAGATGCAGACTATTCACAAATCGAACTAAGAATACTCGCCTCACTTTCAGGAGATCGCCACATGATAGAGGCCTTTAAGGATGGAGTAGATATCCACACCAAGACTGCTTCCAAGGTCTTTCACACTGACCTTGATAAGGTTACGAAAAGACAAAGATCTGAGGCAAAGGCAGTAAACTTCGGAATAATCTACGGTATAAGTGACTACGGTCTATCACAAAACCTTAATATTCCAAGGAAGGAAGCCAAGGAATATATCGACAATTACATGGCAAGCTATCCTTCAATCAAGGAATATATGGATTCTATTGTAGAAAAAGCCAAGGAAGATGGCTATGTGGAGACCCTATTTAAGAGAAGAAGATATGTCCCAGAGATTAATTCGAGAAACTTTAACGTAAGGAGCTTCGGCCAAAGGGTTGCCCTAAATACTCCTATCCAAGGGACAGCGGCAGATATTATAAAGATAGCCATGATAGAAACTGACAAGAATCTCAAAAAAGCAGGACTTGATGCAAAAATCGTCCTCCAAATCCACGATGAGATAATCCTTGAAGCGGATGAATCATGCAAGGATGAAGCTATCAAAATTCTAAGAGAATCCATGGAAGCTGCGGCAGATCTTAAGGTTCCTTTGATAGTAGATATCGACACTGGAGTAAGCATGTATGAGTCCAAGTAGGATAGTAATTACAGGTCTTATCGCTTCAGGTAAGTCTACTGTGGCAGAGATTTTAAAGGAAAAAGGCTATGAATTAATCAGCGCCGACGAGGTAAATAGAGACCTTATCAAAGAAGGGGGCAAGAATTATCTCGCCATCAAAAAGGAGGAAATCTTCGCCCCTGCCTTTGAAGGCGATTATCTTGATAAGAAGAAACTTGCTGAAATTATCTTTAATGACAAGGAAAAGATGGAAAGGCTTAATGAAATAAGTCATACCAATATTATCGCTGCTATTAATGAAATGGTAGAAAATAGCAAGGAAGATAAGGTCTTTATAGAAGTTCCCTTGTTTTTTAAGATCAAGGATAGATTTCCTCACGACCTGGTAGTCCTTGTAACTGCCTCTAGAGATGTCCAAATAAAAAGACTTATGGCCCGTGATAATATTGATTACGACTTTGCTCTTAAAAAGATTGAAAGCCAGGATGAGCTAGAAGAAATGAAGAAGCAAAGTGATATCATAATAGATAATAGCGGCGATATAGAAAGTTTAAGAAGGCAAATAGAAAAAATCATTAAGCGAGGTGACTTTAATGAAAGTTGTTAAATTTATAGGAAAAGTTTTGGGCTTTGTAATCCTTGCTATAGGCATATTTTTCGCTATAGTCTACGGACTAATAGCCTATCAAACATCCAGAACTCAAATTTCCTACCAAGATGAAATATATGAATACTCAGAAAAATATAATGTCGATCCCCTTCTAACTGCATCCATTATCAAGGTTGAATCTGACTTTGATAATAACGCCCAAAGCCACCAAGGAGCCCACGGTCTAATGCAACTATTGGAAGATACTGCCAAGCATTCTGCAGATGTAGTAGGTATTGACTACTATCCAGAAAAGTTAAACGATGTAGACTACAACCTAGATTTGGGAGTAGGATATTTTGACTATCTTTATAGATACTATAACAACAGAGACCTTGCCCTTGCGGCCTACAATGGTGGAGTGGGAAATGTCGACAGCTGGATTAAGGAAGGCACACTCGATAAGGATAATCCAGATCCCTTAAATATTCCTTTCGAAGAAACTAGGCAATATGTTACAAAAGTGAATGCTAATTACGAAGTTATGAAAAAGTTTTACAAGGATGGACTTCCAAGTGAAGAAGAAATTTCTGACCTAAGGAGCCTAAGTCTTAGAAATTTTGAGATTTTTATTAAAGATTTCATCAGAAATATAAGATAACCGTTGAATGAAAAGCGATTTTAATTTATAATAGAAGAAGAGCAAATAAAAAATAGAAGGAGAGATTTATGAATTCCATTACTTTTAAAAATGGAGTGCACATGGAGGAGTATAAGGAGCTTACTGAAAACAGTGAACTTCATATGGCAAGTATTCCTAAACTTGTAACAATTCCTCTAATCCAACACATAGGTGCACCTAGCAAATGTCTTGTAGCAAAAAAAGACGAAGTTAGTGTAGGTCAGCTTATAGGAGAAGCTGTCGGAAATTTCTCTGCAAATATCCACTCCTCTGTAGCCGGAGTGGTAAAGGACATTATCGATTTACAAACTGCCTCAGGTAAAAGCGCCAAGGCAGTCGTAATTGATACCGAAGGTTTCGACCAAGATAAAGAATACATAGAAAAAGATAATGTCGATCTTAATGCAGAAGAAATCGTAGGAAAAATCAAAGAAGCTGGAATAGTAGGTATGGGTGGAGCTGCCTTTCCTGCTCACATAAAATATTTACCAGCCAAGCCAGTAGATACAGTAATAGTAAATGGGGCAGAGTGCGAACCATATATTACTTGTGACGATTATCTAATGAAAAACAGGCCAGAAAGAATCCTTAAGGCCTTAACACAAGCGATGAAGGCAGTAGATGCCAAAAAAGGAATTATCGCTATAGAAGATAATAAGCCAAAGGCATACGATACAATGGTAAGTGCCTTAGAGAAATTCGCTAAGGAAAACTCAGCATTTGATATTGAAATCAAGAAGCTTCAAACAAAATATCCACAAGGTGACGAGAAAAGAATAATAGATGTTTGTCTAAACCGTCAAGTACCTAGTGGCGGACTTCCAATGGATGTTGGAGCAATAGTATCAAATGTTTCAACAATGAATGCAATTTATGAAGCAATCTACATGGATAAACCACTATACGAAAGAATCGTTACCGTAACAGGTAAATCTGTGAAAAACCCAACAAACATGCTAGTTCGTTGCGGAACAGAATTTGGATATCTTATAGAAGAAGCAGGTGGGGCAGATGATATTGCTAAGCTTGTAAATGGTGGTCCAATGTGTGGTATTGCTCAACCAGATTTAACTAGACCAACAGAAAAAGCAAGTAACTGCGTCCTAGTACTTTCTAGTGATGAAGCTCAGCCACTTGAAGTAAGTCCTTGCATCAGATGCGGTAGATGCGTTGATGTTTGTCCAGTTTACTTACTTCCACTCTACATCCACAAGTTCTCCCTAGAAGAGAGATTCGAAAAGGCTCAAGAGCTTAATATTATGGATTGTATAGAGTGTGGATCTTGTTCATTTGTTTGCCCATCAAACAGACCTCTAGTAGAGGCAATCAAGTTTGGTAAGAGACAAATCAGACAAGCAGGTAAATAGGAGGAGAATATGGAAAATACAAAACAACTATTGGTAACAGCTTCTCCTCATGTTAGAAGCAATCGTACAGTTAAGAAGGACATGCTAGATGTAATTATAGCACTAATACCAGTAGGCCTTGCCTCAGTATATTACTTTGGCTACAGAGCCTTGATACTAATCCTAGCATCTGTCATAACTTGCGTGTTATCAGAATATATATTTAA
Organism: Peptoniphilaceae bacterium AM52-5BH; assembly: GCA_027669155.1. Lineage (GTDB taxonomy): Bacteria > Bacillota > Clostridia > Tissierellales > Peptoniphilaceae > Anaerococcus. Next base: position 9,071 of record JAQEDR010000008.1, read on the forward strand.
CAAAGCAACAAAGAGAAATCAATCAATTAAAGATTTATCAGCAGTAGTAACAGGAATACTACTTGCATACAACGTTCCATTCACCTTGCCAGTATGGCAAATAGTAATCGGAGCTATGTTTGCAATCGTAGTAGCTAAGATGTTCTTTGGTGGAATCGGACAAAACATAGTAAACCCTGCACTTGCAGCAAGAGCCTTCCTAATGGCTTCATGGTCAGAAACTATGACAAGCTTTGTACCACCACAAAGAGTAGCAACCCTTAAGACTGTCAAAGACGTATCAATGGTATCAGGAGCAACTCCTCTATCAGATCCAAATAGCTTTAGCACAATGGATCTTTTCCTCGGAAATATCCCAGGATGTCTAGGAGAAGTATCTGCCCTTGCAATCTTAATCGGTGCATGCTATCTAATAGTAAGAAAGGTTATTCACGTTAGAATTCCACTAACATACATACTAACAGCAACAGTTTTATTAGGAATCTTTGGTCCTGATGGATTCGCAGCTTCCTTAAGAAACATCCTATCAGGTGGTTTGTTACTAGGTGCCTTCTTTATGGCAACTGACTATACAACAACACCAATGACAATCAAAGGCCAATATGTCTTTGCTATAGGAGCAGGAATCCTTACAGCTATTATAAGAGTATGGGGTGGATATCCAGAAGGTGTATCATACTCAATTCTTCTTATGAACCTAGTAGTTCCTATAATTGAAGCCCACACAAGACCTAAGACTTTCGGTAAAGTTGAGGCAAAGAAAGGAAAAGAAAATGAATAAGAGTTTAAAATTAGGTCTAAAATTATTCTTGATTACATCAGTTACTGCCTTTGCCCTAGCATTGACAAATAATGCGACAAGCCCAATCATAGAAGCTAAGGCCCAAGAGAAACTTCAAGAATCCCTATCAGTTGTCCTACCTGCTGACTCCTATGAGGAAGTAGACCTAGCTGATAAGCCAGCAAGCCTTGAGAAAATCTACAAGGCAACAGGAGCTGACGGAGATGGTTATGTATTCCAAATCCTATCACCAGGTGGATACGGTGGCGATATAGAATTCCTAATTGGCTGTGACAAAGATCACAAGATTACAGGATTTGCTCCATTAAACCACTCAGAATCTGCAGGATTCGGTAAACAAATGGAAGAAGACTTCTTCAAGGAAGGAATGATAGGAGTAAGCATGGACGGAGAAGTAAAAGCTTCTGAGTCTGGCGGAGAAAATGAGATCGTAGGCATCTCTGGTGCGACAATATCTACAGGAACAATCCTAAGAGGTATCAATGACGCAGCAAGTGTCCTAGGCGAACTTAATTAGGAGATATTATGGAAAATCAAATTGATAGACCAATAGAGAATAAAAAAGAAAAGAAAGCTCCTAAAGAAAATTTAGGAAAAGTCTTTATTGAAGGAATATTTGCTAATAACCCAGTTTTCGTTCAAACAGTAGGTATGTGTTCAGTTCTAGCCATATCTTCTTCCTTGGCCAATGCTATAGGAATGGGAATATCAGTAATATTCGTAGTAGTAATGAGTAACTTGGTAATATCTTTACTAAGAAATTTCATATCAGATGAAATAAGAATCCCAGCCTTTATCGTAATCATAGCTGGCTTTGTAACAATGGTACAAATGGCAATCAAAGCATATTTGCCAGCCCTTGATGAATCCTTGGGTATCTTTATTCCACTTATAGTAGTTAACTGCTTAATCCTTGCTCGTGCTGAAGGATTCGCTTCAAGCCACGGACCAGTATCATCAATAGTAGATGGACTTGGTCAAGGACTTGGCTATACACTAGCAATATCCCTCTTAGCTTTCTTTAGAGAGCTTCTAGGAGCAGGAACACTTTTTGGAATGAGAATTATTCCAGAAGCATACACAATCGGATTCTTACAACAACCAGCATCATCATTTATAGTTCTTGGTATGTTAGTTGCAGCATTTAATGCTATTTCAAAGAAGAGAAAATAAGATAGGAGATATTATGGGAAATCTATTTTCAATAATTATTGCAACTATTTTCGTAAGTAACTATGTACTCGGTCAATTCTTAGGTATATGTCCTTCCCTTGGTGTAACAAGCAAGGTTGAGACAGCAAGAGGTATGGGTATGGCAGTAATATTTGTTATAACCTTAGCTTCCATTATCACTTGGATCATCCAATACTACATACTAAATCCACTTAACATTGGATTCTTACAAACAGTTGTATTTATATTAGTAATCGCAGCATTAGTACAATCAGTAGAAACAGTAATGAAAAAATCTATGCCAGCCCTATACGGTGCCTTGGGAGTATTCCTTCCACTAATCACAACAAACTGTGTAGTACTTGGTGTAGCAATCAAGGCTATCGATTCATCATATACTCTAGTAGAAACAATAGTTTATGCCCTAGCAGCAGCTATCGGTTTCACCCTAGCTATAACAATCTTAGCTTACATCAGAGAAAGAATCGAATACAATTCATTACCAGAAACCTTTAAGGGTGTTCCAATAACCCTAGTGACCCTAGGTCTTATGGCAATCGCCTTTATGGGCTTTGCAGGATTAGCATAGGAGGGAGCAATGTTAGAAACAATAATAATTCCAATAGCAGTACTCGCTATCCTTGGTTTCGTCTTTGCTGTTGCCCTTGGTGTAGTAAGTGAGAAATTCCACGTAGAAAAATCTGTCAAAGAACAAGAAGTTAGAAATGCCCTACCAGGTGCCAACTGTGGTGCTTGTGGATTCCCAGGTTGTGATGGACTCGCAGCTGCTATCGCAAATGGCGAAGCTCCAGTAAATGCTTGTGCCATTGGTGGCAAGGCTACAACAGATGCTGTTGCAGAAATAATGGGAGTAGAAGCAGCTGGCGGAGCTGATAGGAAAGTCGCAGTTGTAAAATGTGACGGAACTTGCGAGGCAGCAAAGGACCTTTTCCAATATTCTGGACTAGAAGATTGTAGAGCACAAATTGCACTTTTCGGCGGCAAGAAAGCCTGTAACTATGGTTGTGTGGGATGTGGATCATGCGAGAAAGTATGCCCATTTGATGCAATCCACGTAAAAGACGGAGTTGCCCTAGTAGATAGAGAGAAATGTGTAGCTTGTGGTAAGTGTGTCGATACTTGTCCTAAAAATATCATTACACTAATTCCATTTAGCCAAAAACAAGTTGTTCTTTGCTCAAGCCATGACAAGGGTAAGGATGCAAGAAACAATTGTAAGAATTCATGTATAGGATGTACAATCTGTGCTAAGACCTATCCTGAAGCATTCAAGATGGATAATTTCCTTTCAGTAGAAGAAATTGGAAATGACTTCGATCCTGAGCTTCTAAAACAAGCAGCAGATAAATGTCCAAACAAATGTATAGAAGTTTTTGAATAGGATTTGCAGCGCAAGAAATTGCGCTGTTTTCTTATGCCTAAAATTGACAATCTCCCAATAAAAATGATAAACTAGTTCTTGAGGTGTAAAATGAAAATAAAAAAAGGAGACATCTATGTTATCGGATTTCTCTTGATATTTTCTTTGGCTTTTGCCTTTGCTATTTCCAAGATGACCTCGAGAGAGAAAGGCAATATCTTGGTAATTGAGCAAGATTCCAAAGTTATCAAGGAAGTTCCCCTAGATAAGGATGATGAGTTTAGAATTGAATATGGGGGACATTTTAACATAGTTAAGATAAAAGACGGTAAGGCCTATGTGTCAGATGCAGATTGCAACGACCAGATCTGTGTACACATGGCGCCAATTCATGATGTGGGAGAGACGATAATCTGCCTACCTCATAGGTTGTTTATGGAAGTTTATTCTACTGATGATGCTAATAACAGTAGAGAAGATAAGATAGATAAGGTGGTTAGATGAATAAAGATATAAGAAAAATTACGACTATGGCCCTACTTGTCGCCATGGCTCTTGCGATTTCTTTAGTTGAACATTTTATTCCCCTACCTATTCCAATTCCAGGTGCAAAACTTGGACTTTCAAATATAATATTATTAGTAAGCTTGTACTTTTATGGACTTAGGGCAGCTCTTTTGATTGGAGTACTTAAATCATTCCTTTTGGTTTTGGCAACAGGTATGGTTAGCTCCTTCTTTTTTTCAGTAGCTGGTGCAATCCTTGCAAGTATTTCTATGAGTATTTCTATGAGATATCTCAATAATAGCCTAAGTTTTATAGGAGTAAGCGAAATCGGAGCTTTCTTCCACAATTTTGGCCAAGTTCTGGTTTCTGCTATAGTTATGGATAATATCAAGATGTATTACTATTTCCCACTACTAGTTTTTATTGGAACTTTTAGTGGCTTCTTTGTAGGTCTTAGTTCAAATTATATTATAAAGCACATGGAAAAAATTGGATTTAGTAGAAATGAAAGAAACAAAAAGCTTTAAAGACTTAGAAAAATACGATAAGCCAAGGGAAAAGCTCATCAGGGAAGGCTTTGATTCACTTACTGATTATGAGCTTTTGGCAATAATTTTATCTACAGGTACCAAGGATAAGAATGTAATAGACTTATCCAAGGAGATACTTGAGATATTTTCCTATGAAGAACTTCTAGAAATTGAAGTTAATGAATTAAAAGGTATTAGAGGAATCAAGGAAGCCAAGGCTACTAGAGTTGTAGCCGCTCTTCAGTTAGGTAAAAGGATTAACGAGAGGGTCCTAAATAAGAAGATAGAAAAGATTACATCTAGCAAGGACGTCTATGATATCATGAGCTCCAGGCTTTCCAGTCTGAAGAAGGAATATTTCTATGCGATTTTACTTGATAGCAAGAATGTTATCATAGCCAAGGAAGTGATATCTATAGGAGATCTTAGTTCGACTGTAGTAAATCCAAGGGAAGTCTTTAAGCCTGCTATCAAAAAGAGTGCTAAGTCAATGATCTTAGTACACAACCACCCAAGTGGTAACCCGAAGCCTTCAACCGAAGATTTTCTCATTACAGATAGGTTGGTAGAGGCTGGGGATATTTTGGATATTCATGTCTTAGATCATATAGTTATAGGAAATAGTAGTTATTATAGTTTTAAAAAAGAAGGGAATTTGTAAGAGGTAAAGATTATGAGTTTTAGAATGATTGCTTCAGATTTTGCCATAGATCTTGGCACAAGCAATATTTTAGTATACAAGAAGGGCGAAGGGCTTATAGCAAGTGAGCCTTGTTTTTTGCTTTTAGATGAAAATAATACTAAGGTTTTGGCTATTGGAGAAGAGGCTAAGGCCATGTTAGGAAAGACCCACGAGAAAATCCACATAGTAAGACCTATAAGTAATGGAGTTATAACAGACTTTAACTTAACTGAGGCCTTGCTCAATTATTTCTTCAAGAAGGTAAACGGAGGATTTTCCTTCCTTCAACCAAGGGTTGTAATATGCGTGCCTTCTTCTATCACAGACATTCAAGCAAGAGCTGTAGAAGATGCGGCCCTCCATGCAGGAAGTAGGGATGTAATACTTGTAGATCAGACACTTGCGGCAGCTTATGGAATGGATTTAAGTCCTGATGAGCCAAGGGGAATATTCATGTTAAATCTAGGAGCTGGTATAAGCGAGGCTTCAGTAGTTTCTCTGAATGGCATCATTAGCACAAAGAGTATCGATAAGGCTGGAGACTACATAGATGACGAGATTGTAGAATTTTTTAGAAATAAGCTTGGTTTAGAAATTGGCAAAAATACAGCTGAAAATGTCAAAAAGAATCTCGTAAGCCTTAGAGTTTCAGATAAGAATAATACTATGAAGGTCGATGGAAGAGACCTTGAGACAGCTATGCCAAAGACTGTCGAAGTCAAAAGCAAGGATTTAGTTGAATGCGTCATGCCTTTTGCCAATGATATTTGTGAATTAATCTATGAAGTCTTAGAAAAGATTCCACCAGAAATAAGCTCAGATGTTAAAAGAGATGGGATCTTCCTTACAGGTGGCCTTACAGGACTTAAGGGCCTTAGCGAATATATCTCAGACAGAACAGGTCTTAGGGTAAATATATCGGAAGACCCTCTTACAGATGCTATTAAGGGTGCAGGAATTATTTTAGATAATCCTGATAGATTTGTGAAATATCGTAAGTAGGTAATTATGGCATATAGAAGAAAGAAAAAAGATAGGAAGGGCTTTGTAGTAACTTTAGTAGTTTTGCTTTTATTAATAGCAATCTCTTCCCAAACAGAAAAAATCAACGAAACAGGATCAAATATAGCAAATACAATCTTCTCCCCAATAGAAAAAGTAACTTATTCCATATCTTCTACCATAAAGGAGCAAGTTGAAAGAAGCCTTGGTTCTAGGGAGACTAGGGCTGCTGTAGAGAAATTAGAAGAAGAAAATAAGGCGCTAGAGATTGAAAACGCCAAGCTTAATACAATTATTAGCAAGAAAAACTTCCTTGAAGAAGAGAAAAATGCCCTAGATAATTCTGAAAATTCCTACATGAAGGCAAGAGTAGTAAATACAGACTCAAACTCTATGACAAAGAACTTCACTATAGATAAGGGCAAGAATGACGGGATCGAGAAAAACGACATCATCCTCCAAGCTATAGGAGATAGCAAATACTATACAGGTCTTGTTGGTAAGGTAGTGGAAGTATATGAGACAACAGCAAGAGTTGAGACAATCAATTCTATGTCTAATGACGTTTCCTTTGTCAACTCCAAAAGTGGAGACTACGGAGTAATCGATAACTTCACCCAAAAGACTATCCAAGGCTATATGCTAGATGTCGATAGCGAAGTAGAAAGTAAAGACGTTCTACTTACAAGTGGACTTGGTGGAGTATACCCAGAAGGAATCTATATAGGAACAGTATCGAATGTAACTATGAGCGAAGATGCTCTAAGGAAAAACATAACACTTAACTCACCAGTTGACTTCTCTCACTTGTATAGGGTCTTAGTTCTTAAGAAAACCGACCAATACAGTGTGGATGAGGTTATAGAAAATAGGGACTACCAAGGAGAAATAGATGAATAAATTTAAGACCTTTATATTATTATTAGTATCATTTATCCTCCAAACTTCTGTATTTTCTAAGATAGATATATTTGGAGCAAATGTCAACATATTGATACCAGCTATAGTTGTCCTCTCCCAATATTTGGGAAGAAAGACTGGAAGTGTAAGCGGACTAATACTAGGACTTTTGGAAGACTTCCTCTTAACACCTTTCGTTGGAGTAAGGGCCCTTTCCTATTATCTAATAGGATACCTTGTAGGAGAAGTTAAAGTCCCAAAGGATAAGTCAAGCGGAGCCATGGCTACAGCTATAGCAAGTCTAGGAAGCTTTCTTCTAATATCATTGATATATTTTATCTTAGGTAAGCCTGGTGCTGACATATTGACCTATTTGCCTTTAGCCCTAATCATAGAAATTGTTCTAAACAGCTTAGTATATTTACTCTACAATACTATTGTTAAGAAAATCATGTACATTCCAACTTACAAGATATAAGGGGTGTTTAAGTGAAAAAGACAAAAGAAAAAAGACTGATTTTTGTACAAATCCTAGTCCTAGTCTTATTCCTTGCTATAGTCATAAGGCTAAGCAAGGTTATGCTAGTTAAGGGAGACTACTACAGAGATCTGTCGGATAATAGAAAAGTTAAAGAAGTTGACGAGATTGCAAGTCGTGGAAATATCTACGACAGAAATGGAAAGATTCTAGCAAGCTCAATCCCATCTTTTACAGTTCAACTGTATAAGGATCAAATGTCAAGTATGGATGAGGATAAAAAGATTGACAACATCTCAAAGCTTGTAGATATTCTAGAAGAAGACGGAGTAAACTACACCGAAGACTTCAACCTAAAGCTAAATTCCTTTGAGTACAAGGATGAAGATACATACTTTGACCACAAGAAGATGCCTATGGATAAGGTAGTAAGTCTTCTTATAGAAAATAATCTCATAAGAGAATTTATCTCATCATCCTACCAAAACGAAGGAATAGAATACGAAACAGCAAACACAGCACTGCTTGCTCTAAAGAAAAGGGGAATCGATATTCCTTGCCATGTAGGCCAAAATGATGGAGAGCTTGCAATAAGCTTTAAGGAAAACTCAGGCGAGAAACTAAAATCAATCGGCTATAGCAGAAATGATGACCCCATGGATGTAATTGTAGAATCTGTTGGGGAAGATGAGTCGGTAATTCTAACCATCCTCCAAAACTCTCACGCAAGAAAGCTCGCTTATGATTTGCTTAAGGAAAATGGTATTGAAGGAGATTTAATCCTTAAGGAATATGCAGTAAAAAGTGACGAAGACTTCATAGAGAAAAAGGCCAAGCTTCACAAGCTTTTCCCAAATATAAATTACGAGTCTACTGCTGCTGATGACTTCTATGAAATTGTCAAAAATTCAACCATAGAAGAAGTTTTGACAGAAGCTACAGTGGATGATTCCGGTGAGTACATCATTCCTGCAAATATCTTAATAGAGCAGCTTGAAAATATGGGCATATATGCTAACTTCGAAACAGAGGTAGTTACTGAAAAAGACGATGATAAAAATAACTACTCAGTTGATGTAAGCTTCAAAAACCCCCAAGCAGGATCTGCAGTAAGTGAACTTGTAAAGCTTGCTGATGAGAATAAGCTCCTTAAGAAACTAATCCTTTCAGAAAATATTAAATACATGGCCCAAAATGCCAACACCAAAAACAATATCTATCCAAACATCGACATCACTGATGAGGATCCAGAAGAGTGGACCTACACCTTCACCAAGGATGAGAAGGACTTCTACACCTACTATGCCCAAAAGGATAAGGCTAACAGTACAGATGATGTAGTTGACATCCTCTCAGAAGAAAAAGATGCAGGCAAAATCCTTTCTTACATTAAGAAAGTTGACAAGCTAGAAGACTATAGCGACCAAGAAGCCATAGGGATACTAACTATAGATAATAAGCTCAACCGTCAAGGAAACTTCGGCTATAGGCCTATAAATATAGTTTATCACTTGGATGAATCCACAGTACTTAAGATCGAAGAAAAAATCGATAAGGCTAGTGGAATTATAGTCGACACTATCCCAATAAGGAACTATCCAAATAGATATTTAGCAAGCCACGTCCTAGGATATATGGGACCAATCGCAACTGGTGATGAGGTCAACAAATATGTAAATGACAGGGGTTATCTTAGAGATGAAATCATAGGAAAGACCGGAATCGAAGAATCCTATGAGGACAATCTAAAGGGTAAGAATGGCAGAAGCCTTGTAACAGTAGATTCTGCTGGTAATAGACGTCAGACTATATCTAAGTCTACATCAGAGCCTGGAGATGACGTTTACTTAACTATAGACAGAGACCTACAAGAACAAGCAGAGAAGTCCCTTAAAGGGGTTCTTGAAGCTATAAGAGAAGGCTCAACTTATGAGTCAGAATACGGTACATTCTCACCAATTAAGTCAGCACCGAATGCAGAAAGTGGTGCTGTCGTAGTAAGTAATGTAAAGACTGGAGAAGTCCTAGCCCTTGCATCATTTCCTGACTATGACCCAAATATCTTCTCGACTGGAGTATCAGCTTCAGATTGGGAGAGCCTCCAGGTAGAAGAGGGTTCTGGGCCACTTGTCCCAAGACCAATGCTTAACATCGCCACTCAAACTGCGGTTATGCCAGGATCAACCTTTAAACTTGTAACTAGTCTTGCGGCATTAGAAAATGGACTAGACCCACTTTCTGTAAACTATTGCCATGGTTTTATGGATATAGGAAATAGGAGATTTTCTTGCCTAATTTGGACAGAGACTGGATCAACTCACGGAGAAGAGAACCTCTACGGAGCTATCAGAGACTCATGTAACTATTACTTCTACACCCTAGCCTTGGGTAAGAATCCAGAGGACGGGGACACACTTGGGGTAAAGCTTGAGCTTAACGACATAAGACTTGCTGCAGAGAAACTTGGCCTCGATCAAAAAACAGGAATTGAGATTAATATTCCAAACGAAACAGTTGGAAATATTCCATCAGTAGGCAAGAAGGTCGAAGTAACCAAGACCATGCTCAAAAAATACCTAGAAAACAATCTAACAGTCTTCATCAAAGATGGTGTAAAGAAGACTCGTGACGAATACAAGAAGGATATCGAGGATATAGTTTCTTTTGCAGACGATCCAGAGGGCTGGACTAGGGATAAGATTATAGAATTCTTGGACGAAAAAGGATATGAACCAATCGGAATTTACGATGGACAAATCGCTGGCCTTGCTGATACTATCAAGTTTACCTACCTTAACCAAGCCAATTGGGATGTTACAGATATGCTAAATATCGTAATCGGTCAAGGTCAAAATGCTTATACACCAATTCAGATGAACAGGGTAATGGCGACAATATCAAACGGTGGCTACCTAAACAAGTACACTTTGATTGATAAGATAGCAAATCACGATTCCAAAGAAGTTCTATTCCAAAATGTTCCAGACACAAAAAGAATCGACATCAAAGACACCAAACATCTTGAAGATATCAAGTATGGAGCCTTGTTAGTGGCACAAAACAATTCAATCCTTAACAAGCTACCTATGGATATAGGAGTAAAAACCGGTACAGCAGAAGTAGAAGGACAAAACGCCGACGGATCAGACTACTCATCCTATGCGTGGATGATTGGCTTTGCTCCATACGATGACCCTGAAATTGCAGTATCAGTTATCCTAACTCAGGGAGATACCAGCTACAACGTAAGCCCTATCGTAAGGGACATTGTAGCCAAATATTTCGACCTCAAAGTTGACATATCAAACTCTGGGGATTCTAGTGAAGAGCTAAGACAAGTAGAATACGGCCAAGATGCTGGAGGAGAGACTCCTGATGGAAATTCTGGAAACCTTCCAGCAGAAGATTACGATACGACAGGAAATAACGAGATAGACAACACAGAAAACACTGAAGGAAATTAATCTCTTATGAAAGTTTATATAGTTAATTCACAAATAGATAAGGATAGGGTTAAGTTTGCAGTATCTTTAGCAGAAAGGCTAAAAAAGACTGGCAAAACCCTCCTCATCTCAACAAAAAGAAATGAATCAAACATCGAAGACTATTATGGCAAAGATGGGATGATTACCTATGATTTGGCAGATTATCTTAAGGGAGTAAATGACTTTAAGGAAGTTAGGGTAAGAGAGGACGAAAATCTCGACTTCCTTATAGCTCCCCTCATAGAGGATAAGAAAGAAATCGACAAGGAAGATATGGATAAAATCCTCAAAGAAGAAGGATACAAGAATCTAGTAATAGACTCCCTAGATTTAAAGCTTGCTGATGATAAGAAATCTGTATTTATAGTAGAAGCAGGAAACTTCCCAGAGACAATAGCGGAAGATAGCTTCTTTATCAATGGAACAAGCCCAGATACAGACATCAGATTATCCAAAGAAAAAATCGAATCCTATGGCAAAAACTACCTAGGAAATGTCAACCTAGGCCAGGGATTTGACAAGCAAATCGATAATTTCATCAACGACAACTATGTCATAGTTCCAGACCTAACATTCTTCGAGAAATTAAAGATGAAGTTTAAAAAATGACAGACTTTATATTTGTAGATGAAAAAGAAAAGCTTATGGGAAAAGTAAAAAAGGGGAAGATAGTGGAAATTAAATTCTACGACTCCCTCCTAGGCAATATCTACAGGGGTAAAGTCGTAAATAAAAACGACGCCCTAGGAGCCTACTTTGTAGAATACGATAAGGGAAAAACCCTCTATCTAAACTCCAAAACATCCTATAAGATTGGGGACAATGTCATTGTCCAATACGTAAGAGATCCCGCAAATGGCAAGCTAGCCCTGGGATCTCTTAATTTTAGGATAGAAAATGATAGCTACTATGTCAAAAGATTTGCAAGGCTAATCAAGCAAAAGGAAGGAAAGAGCCGAGATAAGGAAAAGTTTGAAGCTATAGGAAAATTAAAAACTAGACTTATCCAAGAAGAAAAATTCTTCCCAACCCCTAAGCTTCTTTACGAAAATAGCCTTAAGAATAAATATATAGAAGAAAATAAGGATATAGAAGTAAGGGAAGTTGACATAGAAAATCTTGCCGAGTTTAGGGATTTTGCAGAATTAATCCAAGAAAAAAGACCGACCTATGGGGACCTATCCCTAATCATAGACGAGCTAGAGACAATGACTGTAATAGATGTCAACTCTAATAGTAAGAAAAGTACTAATAATAAGGACAAGTTCTTGGAAAACATCAATATGGAATTAGTAGATCCCATACTTTATAATCTAAAGGCGAGAAACATTGGTGGGATGGTCCTAATTGACTTTCTAAGAAACGAAAACCAAGAAAAAATTGAAGAAGCCATGAGGGAAAAATCGAAAGACTACGGCCTAGAATGTGAAATATTCGGCTTTAGTCCTATGGGCTTATTCGAAATGACCATAAAAAGAAGAGGAGCTAGGAACGTGACCGAGCTTAGGAAGAGAAATCTTCTAAGTTAAAGTCGCGGACTAAGTCCTCTTTTTTCTTCTTATTAAGTTTTTTGATAGCACATTCAAGCTTAAGCCCCTCAGACATGGAGGAGACTTCCTTGAAATAAACGAGCCTTACCGGAAGCCTTGCCCTTGTATACTTGGCCCCCTTGCCCGAATTGTGGACGGCCACTCTTCTTTTGACATCTGTGGTGTAGCCTGTATAAAGACTCCTATCGGCACATCTAAGCATATATACAAAATGACTCATGAGAAAAGCTCACCCATAACCCTTCCTATAACATCAAAATCAAAGCCCTTACCGGCTAAGTGGCGGTAGACCTTGTTTTTCATCTTGAAAGAATAATCGCCTCGGGCCTTTTTCTCAGCAAAATAAAGGGCCTTCTCATATTCCCTGTCATCATCAATTAGGGTCAAATTCTTATCTATCAAAGAATCAGGAATCCCCTTAAGCTTAAGCTTATATCTAATTTTATTCTTAGGCCAGCCATTAATCGAAGACTTATCAGCAATGAAACTTCTAACAAAAGACTCATCATCGACTAACTTATAATCAGTCAAAAACTCTATTACTTTCTCAGTAACATCGGCCTCGTAGCCCTTGTCCCTTAAGATTTTTCCTATCTCAAAGCTTGTCTTATTGGCATAAGAAATCCTATTTAGGATATAATTTTTCGCCCTATTATAAGAATTGTCAGCCTGGATTTTAGAAAAAACATCAAAGTCTAACTCTTCTTCCTTCTTTATATCTAGATCATTAAAAAGATCATAAGAAATATAAAAAAGCTCTCCAGAAACTTTGAGCCTGCACAGATTGTACTTATCGGAAAATCCAATCTCTTCTACAATCATAGACTAGCAAAAGAATTGTAGGCGCTATAGATAATAGGTGCTATCATTGATATAGCAATCACGATTGCAAAAATTTTAAGTATAGTTTTTCTACTTTTCATAATTCACCTCTGTTTCTATTCTACTACTTGTAGGACTAAAAGAAAAATTTTACAAAAAAACTTGCACAAAAATAAAAATCGTGGTATTATATTTATTGTTGAGAGAGAGATATGACAATTGAAACTTTCAAATAAAGAAAATAATTGTTAGAAAAACTTGACAAGCTACTTCAATGATGGTATCATGAAATAGTGATGGCTTGGTGGGTATGGTCCAGTTGGTTAAGACACCTGGTTGTGGCCCAGGAGGCCGTGAGTTCGAATCTCACTACTCACCCCATATGCGGGATTGGCGGAATTGGCAGACGCGCTAGACTTAGGATCTAGTGGGAATTTTCCCGTGAAGGTTCAACTCCTTTATCCCGCACCAGAAACAAACGCTGAGAGTTCAGCGTTTTTTTTGTGCTTATTTTACAAAATCTTTACCTTATCCTTACAATTATTTTAATATTCCTGTGCTATAATTTCTAAAAGGAGAATATTATGGTAGGAAAGGTTATTGAAGTCGAGGGTTTGGTCAAAAGATACAAGGACCTTATTGCAGTTGACAATTTGGATTTGGATTTGTATAAGGGTGAGATTTTGGGACTTTTAGGTCCTAATGGTTCTGGTAAGTCTACTACTATTTCTTGTATCCTATCTCTTTTGAGTAAAGATAGTGGATCTATTAAGATTTTTGGTGAGGAGATGAGGCCTGATTCTTACGATATCAAAAGAAGGATAGGTGTTGTCTTTCAAGATGTAGGAGTTTTTGATGAGCTAAGTGTCTATGAAAATATTGATTATTTTTGTGGACTTTACATAACAGATAAGAAGAAAAGGAAAAAATATATTGAAGAAACTGTAGAGCTTGTTGGTTTGGATGATTTTCTTAAATTTAGGCCAAAAAAGCTTTCTGGAGGTCTTTTGAGAAGGCTAAATATAGCTTGTGGTATAGCTCATAAGCCAGAGCTTATTATATTTGATGAGCCAACCGTTGCGGTCGATCCTCAATCGAGAAACAATATTTTGGATGGAATTAGAAAGTTAAATAAAGACGGAGCAAGCATAATCTATACCTCTCACTATATGGATGAAGTGGAAAGCCTCTGTGATTACATAGTTATCCTTGATAAAGGTAAGGTCATAGCCAAGGGAGATAGTGATAGCCTTAAGGATATGATTGATCTTTGTGAGAAGATCTCTTTTGAGACAGAAAATTTACCTCATGAAGCTCTTGAAAGTATTAGGGCTATTGATTCTTTGATTGATCTTTCGGTATTGGGAACAACTTATAAGTTAAGCTTTTCTAAATCCAAGGATAACATAACAAGGCTAGTAGAAATCCTAAGGACATATGATATAGACTATGATCATCTTTCATCTTCTAGGCCAAGCCTGAATGATGTTTTCTTACAGCTTACTGGTAAAGAATTGAGGGATTAGGATGTTCTTACATACTTTTAAAAATACCTTTAAGCTTCTAATAAGGGATAAGAGCCTTCTTTTTTGGTCTTTAGTTTTTCCTATAGTTTTGGGATTTTTCTTTACCATAGCCTTGGGAAATGTTACAAAGTCTATGAACTTTGAGCCGATAGATCTTGTAGTAAAAGAAGACCTAAGAGAAGATAAGTATTTTGATGATTTCCTTAAAGAGCTTGAAGATGAAGATATAATTAGAATCAACCCTGGAAAGAGTATCGATGATGAAGGAATTACTGCCTATATAAAGGACTATGACAAGATAGTTTTTAAGAAATCTGGTATCTATGAGTCTATCATAGAAGATATTTTGAATGCCTATCTTAGAAAGGGAGCTATGGCAGAAAAGATTTTAAGGAAGAATCCTACTTTTGACCTAAGCTATTTGAGCCATAGAAAAAGCCATATTATTGATAAGTCAAAGCATAATCTCGATTTTGTAAATACGTTTTTCTACTGCTTGATAGGTATGCAGGCTATGTATGGTTTTTCTTATGGGCTTCTTATTATTTATAGATTTGAGGCCAATCTTTCCACTCTTGCCAAGAGAAATGCCATAGCTCCTATAGGAAGACTTACAAGCCTTCTATCATCTATCTGCGTTGGATTTATTATTAACTTCTCTGTTGTTTTGTTTACCATGCTTGTTTTTAATAAGTTGTATGGGGTAGATTTTTCTGATAAGCTCGGACCGCTTATCTTAATAGGGGGTCTTGGAAGTCTTTTTGGGGTCTTGTTTGGAATTCTTATAGGACTTTCGTCTAAGGCAAGTATAGAAGTCAAAAACGGACTAGGGATTGCTATAAGCATGGTTTTATCATACTTATCAGGAATGATGGATTCTTCTATGAAGCTTGTAATCGAGGAAAATGCTCCAATTATTAATAAATTTAATCCAATAGCCTTGATAAATGATGCAATCTACAGCCTCTATTACTATGATGGATACGATAGGTATTTGGAAAATGTTAAGTATTTATTAATATTGATAATAGTTTTTCTAGGTCTCACTCTAATTTTAACAAGGGGCAGGCAGTATGATAGTCTTTAAAAATTATTTTAAAATCGTAAGAGGCCACCTTAAGGCCATTGGCATATACACAGCTATATTCTTAGCTATAATATTTTTTTCAAATTCAAGTAATGATGAGTCTATAGACTATAAAAAGGCAAGAGCAGATATTTATATAGAAGATCTTGCCAAGAGCGACTTATCCAAGGCCTTTATCAAATATATGGAAAAAGAAAATAATATAGTCGATATGACTGGCAAAAATATAGACGATAATCTCTTTTATGGGAAGATTTCCACCTATATCAAGATTCCAGAAGACTTTGATAAGGAAAAGAAGCTTGAGATTAAAAATGGAATAAGCGGTAAGGATAGGCAGTATATAAAAGAGTCAATCAATCTATACCTAGATCAGATTATGACCTACGAAAAGGCAGGCTTTGATAAAAAAGAGATAATAGCTAATACAGAAGAAGACTTCAAGGAAAGTGTTAAGGTTAGTCTAAATAAGGATAGAGGACCAGTCGTAAGTAGCAAAATCCATGATTTCTTTAACCTACTAGCCTACGCATTTTTAAGCCAGATCATCCTTGTAGTATCTTTAATAAGCTTAACTTACAAGAATAAGGTTATAGCTATGAGAAATGAAGTATCTCCTATAAGTAGCTTTAGGAAAAATTTCGAACTTCTTATGGGTCACTTTGTCTTTGCTCTTGTATCCTGGGTCTTTTATATAATAATTTTCCTTATTATGTATGGAAGGGCAGCCCTAAGCACAAGGGTTCTTCTAATGATAGTAAATTCTATGATATTTGCCCTAAGTACGGTAAGTCTTGCTATTTTTATCACAAAACTTATAGAAAGTGAAAATGCTATGATGGCTGTAATGAATGTTTTCGCCCTAGCTTCATCCTTTCTAACAGGAGTATTTGTCCCACAAGAAATCCTTAGCGAAAAGGCCCTAATGATAGGAAAAGTATTCCCAAGCTTTTACTATATAGCTAACAATGATATATTAGCGAGTGATTTTAATATGGAAAATTTTACTAGAAATATTGCAATCCTCATAGGATATATAATAATTCTTTTCTTTTTGAGCTTAGCTTTGGATAAAATCTTGTTAAGAAAAAAATATAGATAGTATTTTTATAGGAAGATCTGGTATTTTCCTGACTAACAAACTGTTAATCATATATTTATCTTAGCCGATATTTCACATAAACTTTATACAAACTTAATAATTATGACAAAGTATCGCCACAAATTTCTTGTATGATAGGGTATACAGGAGGTAGTTTATGAGAAGAAATAAATCTGGTGGAGGTTTTTCACATTTTATTTCAGCCCTTTTGGGAGCTGTGATCGGCGGATTTGTTATTTATTTTCTCCTTGGTGGAGCAGCCAGTAAGGATAATAAAATTGCCGAAAGTGACAATAATCCAAAACAACAAATAGAAAGTAAGGAAAATAAGGAAAGTACAAAGAAGGATATAAATATAAATGCGGATGATTCAATCGAATCAGTCGTTGTCAAGAAGTCAATTGACTCAGTAGTTGGGATTAATACTATTTCTGAAGTTACACAAAATACCTTCTTCGGCCAACAATCTGGTTATGTTGAAGGAATAGGTTCTGGTTCAATCGTCACAGAAGACGGCTATATTGTAACCAACTCTCACGTTGTAAGTAATGGAGATGTAACCCAAATCAATGTTCTTTTCTCCAACGGAGAGACAAGTGAGGCAGAGCTAGTGTGGAATGATGCAGCTCTTGATCTTGCTATAATTAAGGTCAAAAAGGATAATCTTCCAGCAATTGAGCTAGGAGATAGTGACGAGGTTAGTATTGGGGATAAGGCTATAGCTATTGGTAATCCTCTAGGATTTGAGCTTCAATCAACAGTAACTAGCGGTATCATTTCAGGTCTTAATAGGACTGTGAAGTTTAATACTGGAGTGGGAATGGATGGATTAATGCAAACAGATGCTGCCATCAACTCAGGAAACTCTGGTGGGGCCCTACTTAATACCAAGGGAGAGCTAATTGGAATCAATACTGCTAAGGCAGGTAATAGCGACGGAATAGGATTTGCTATTCCTATCAATATAGTAAAACCAGTTATAGAAAAGGTAAGAAAGACTGGTAAGTTCAATTCAGTCTATCTTGGAATTACTGGCCAATCAGTAGACTATATAAAACAAATTCCAAACTTCAATACCGAAAAGCTAGGAACTGATGAGGGTGTCTATGTTGTATCAAGCTTTGATAAAAATAGCGATATCGAAGAAGGCGATGTGATAACAGCTATAGATGGAATGGCTGTTAAGGATATGAATAGCCTAAGGAAGGCTCTATTATCATATGAAGTAGGAGATAAGGCAAAACTTACTGTCTATAGAGATGGATCTAAGAAGGAAATTGACGTAGAATTTAATATAGATTCTTCAAATATAGACGAGTTTAACGAGGCTCAACCAAGCCAAGATAATAATGAAGAAAGAGGGGGAAGATTAAACCCATTCTTTAACCTTCCATAGATGACTGACCCGGAGAAATCCGGGTCTTTTTCTATTGGGTAATATATATTATCTTGTGTAGAACGTAGTAGAATAAGTCTAAGAGATCCCTCCACTAGGGTCGGGACAAGGGAGGGAAGGAGGAACTTTTCCTGTTTATATAATTTATTCTTATAATTATTATCTCCCTTATGTCGAGCGGAGCGAAGCGTAGTCGAGACATCTCAAAGTAAAAGAGATCCCTCCACTACGGTCGACGGTAGCTTGCGGGCTCAGGTCCAAAGACCTTCACCTCGCCAAGCTTCGATTTTGAACTCTTCGAGTTCTTGGAACTTATTTTTCAAATAAGTCCCACTTATTCGATTTTTTACAAAAATCGAAGCCCGACTGTCCGGCACTCTGCCATCAGCTCACTATGTTCGTTGTGGTCAGAACCATTAGGGATAAGGGGGGGAAGGTATGGTAGGGATAAGGGGAAGTTGCTTAGGTCTAAAGGGAGAGAAGATATTTCCTGTTTTTATAATTTATTATTATATGCATCAACTCCTCTAGGTCATTCTCATTCAAGACTTCGATTAACTATTATCAAGAGCATAGTGAGTTTCTTACTTTCCCTTATGTCGAGCGGAGCGAAGCGTAGCCGAGACATCTCAAATTTCTTATTTCTCTAGTCAATATTTTTCCTTGACTCATCTGTACAAAGGGTGTATAATAGTCGAGTCAAGTAAAAGACTTGACAGGTGATTTTATGGAAAAAATAGTAAAAGTGGCTCAATTATTTGACATATACGGCGCACTTCTTAATGAAAAACAAAGAGATGTTATTAATTGTTATTATAACGAAGATTTATCCCTACAGGAGATTGCAGACAATACCGATAGGAGCAAGCAAGCTATTTCGGATATGATCAAAAGATCTGAGGATAAATTATTTGAGTTTGAAGATGAGCTTTCTTTACTGAAAAGCCGCGAGGAACTGAAAGATGCTCTTATTAGTATAAGAGAGCTGATGGAAAGTTCAAATTATGAAATGGCAATTAGTAAAATAACGGACGTAATAGATACGATTTAGAGAGGGATGCTATGGTATTTGAAGGCCTTTCGGAAAGACTCCAGGAGACTCTTGGAAAACTTACAGGAAAAGGAAAATTAAGTGAAAAAGATATAGATGCCGCTATGAGAGAGATAAGACTCTCTTTACTAGAAGCAGATGTTAACTACAAGGTTGTTAAGGACTTTGTAAAGACAATCAAGGAAAGATCACTTGGGCAAGATGTTATGACTTCCCTATCACCAGGACAGATGGTAGTAAAGATCGTAAACGAAGAGCTAACCGCTCTTATGGGTAAGGAAAATTCTAAGCTTGACCTTAAGGGATCTACCCCACACATGGTTATGATGGTAGGTCTACAGGGTTCTGGTAAGACAACCCATTCGGGTAAACTTGTACTTAAGCTAAAGAAGGAAAACAGAAACCCAATGCTTACAGCCCTAGATATCTACAGGCCTGCAGCTATCGAGCAACTTAAGGTTGTAGGAAAAACTGCTGGTGTAGAAGTATTCGATAAGGATAAGCAAGATCCAGTTAAGACTGCAAGAGAAGCTAAAGATTATGCAAGACTTAACAATCACGATGTGGTGATCCTCGATACGGCTGGTCGTTTACAAATTGATACGGATCTAATGGATGAGCTTAAAAATATTAAAGAAGCAGTAAATCCTGACGAGATACTTCTTGTTGTCGATGCAATGACAGGACAAGAAGCGGTCAATGTTGCAAAGACCTTTGACGATTACCTAGACATCACAGGCGTAGTACTCACAAAGCTAGACGGTGATGCCAGAGGTGGTGCAGCCCTATCAATTAGACAAGTAGTAGGAAAACCAATCAAGTTTATAGGTGTTGGGGAGAAGCTCGAAGATCTTGAGCCTTTCCATCCAGACAGGATGGCGAACAGGATCCTCGGCATGGGAGATGTCTTATCTCTGATAGAAAAGGCTGAAAAAGAGCTATCTATCGAAAATGCCAAGGAACTAGAACGTAAGATGCGTGAGCAAACTTACACCTTGGACGACTTCATGGAACAAGTTCAACAGATAAGAAATATGGGACCATTGGAAGATTTACTTGCGATGATTCCAGGAGTAAACTCCAAGATGCTTAAGGGAGTTGATATCGATGATAGGGGATTTGTTAGAATCGAAGCCCTCATAAGTTCCATGACTAAGGAAGAAAGAGAAAAACCTGAAATCATTGGCAAGAGCAGAAAAGAAAGAATAGCCAAGGGTTCAGGAGTAGATATCAAAGAACTTAACAAATTGCTCAAACAGTTCAAAGAACTGAAGAAAATGATGAAGAAAATGACAGGCATGAAAGCCAACAAAAGAGGCAGAAAACTACCAAAAATGCCTTTCTTTTAGGCTAAATCAATAGGAGGAAACAATGGCAGTTAAAATTAGATTAAAGAGAATGGGACAAAAGAAAAAACCATTCTACAGAGTTGTAGTAGCAGATTCAAGAAGCCCAAGAAATGGTAAATTCATCGAAGAAATTGGAACATATAACCCAATCTCAAATCCAAAAGAGTTTAGAGTAGATAACGAAAAAGCTAAACAATGGATCCAAAATGGTGCAAAACCAACATCTATCGTTGAAAAACTATTCAAAGACAACGACGTATTAGCATAAGATGAAAGAATTAGTAGAACTAATTGTTAAAGAATTAGTAGAAGATAAGGATGCTGTATCAATCGAAGAAAGTAGAGATGGTGGAGAAGTAGATATACTAATCCACGTAGCAGAATCCGATAAGGGCAGAGTTATAGGAGTTCGTGGAAATATAATCAATTCCATAAGAGCCATAGCCCGTGCTTGTGCAATCAAGGAAGATGTTAAGGTCAACATAAGAATATGAGAATAACAGTAGCTGAGGTAATATCAACACACGGAATCAAGGGAAATGTAAAAGTAAAATCATTTTCTGATTATGAGAAAAGATTCGATAAGGGAAGCAAGGTCTACATTGGAGATGAACTTCTCACCATAGAAGACTCCTTCGACCAAAAGGGCCTAAAGGTCATAAAGTTTGTCGAATACAATGATATAAATGATTCCCTAAAACTAGTTGGTAAGGACATAACTATCGAAGAAGAAGATCTAGGAGAGCTTAAGGAAGATGAATTCTACATCTATAAGCTCGTAGGACTTGACACTTACTCCAATGGGCAAAAAGTGGGCAAGGTCAAGGACGTAATATCTGGAGTCTATCCAAACGATGTTTATGTCATAGAAACTATAGATAATAAAGAAATATTATTACCAGCCTTAAAAACTGTTATCAAAAATGTTGATATAAAAAACAACAAAATAGAAGTAGATAACCTAAGAGATTATGAATAGTGTTACCATACTTACCCTATTTCCAGAAAGCTTCGAGTTCCTCAAGACTTATGGAGTAATAGGAAAAGCAATCGAGAACAAAAAACTAGAAATAAAAATAGTAGACATAAGAGATTTCAGTAATGACAAGCACAACCATGTAGACGATACAGTATACGGTGGGGCAGCCGGTATGCTTATCAAACCACAAGTTCTATATGATTGTTTGATGTCTGTGAAGAAACCAAAATCAAAAGTCTGCTTCATGTCAGCAGCAGGCAAGAAATTAAATCAGAAATTAGCAATCGACTTTGCAGAAATCAAAGATCTAATAATAATATGTGGCCACTACGAAGGAATTGATGCGAGAATTACTAACCACTATGTCGACTACGAAATATCTATAGGAGACTATGTCCTAACAGGCGGAGAGATCCCAGCCATGGTTCTTATAGATTCAATGGCAAGATTCATAGATGGAGTTGTAGGAAAGAAAGAATCTCTAACCACAGACTCCCACTACAACACTCTCTTGCAACAAGATGAATACACCAAGCCAAGAAATTTCAACGGATACTTCGTTCCAAGCGAGCTTGTAAGCGGAGATCACAAGAAGATAGCCGAGTGGAACAGGAAAAGTGCAATAGAGAAAACAAAAAGAGTTAGGCCAGACTTATACGAGAAATTCTTACGAGAGGAGAGCAAAGATGGAATTAATCAAAAAAATTGAACAAGAAAACCTACGTAAAGAAAACTTCGATTTCAACGTAGGAGATACAATAAGACTAAGCTACAGAATCAAAGAGGGAGATAAGGAAAGACTTCAAGACTTCGAAGGAACTGTAATCTACATCAATGAAGGTGGAATCAACAAATCTTTCACAGTTAGAAGAATCAGCTACGGAGTTGGAGTAGAAAGAACATTCCAATATCACTCACCAAGAATCGAAAAACTACACGTTGTTAGACGTGGTAAGGTAAGAAGAGCTAAACTTAAATACCTTAGAGATCGTCAAGGTAAGGCAGCTAAAGTTAAAGAAAAAACAAATTACTAAAACTAAGGACTTTTGCAAAATTATATTTGCAGAAGTCTTTTTTTATCATTCTTATGATTTATGATATTATTATATTAACTCATAGATACATAGAGGCTAAGATGGTAGATGAAAGAAAAGAATTTGGCAAAAAACTAATATAAATAAGAGAAGCGAAATGCCCAAGACAGGCTGATGTGGCAGTCATATCAGATATAAGTCAAAGAACAATAGGAAGGCTTGAAAGAGGAGAAATAGAATCGGCATCCGTAGATAGTCTAATAGAACTATCCAAAATATATGATATAGATATACTAAGCCTATACAAAAAATACATTTATGGAAGTTTTTACATACTAGAAGAAATCAAGAACTCTTTAGATATCAATGCAATGTTTCTAACAAAGGATCTAAGAATAGACCTATTAGAAAAAATAAACTTGATAAAGGATAGCAGAGAACTAAGAGCAAGAAAATATGAGCTAGACCTCCTAGAACTATTTATACGCTATTTAAACTCGGAAATAACTAGCGACCAGTTAAGTAAAATATATGAGGACCTATCCTCAACTAAGATCAAAAGAAAAAACTTCGAAAATCTTGACCTGCCAGGGATAGACCTCCGCATATTATTAAACATAGCATCCACTACCCAAGATTTTAAGGGTATTGATAGGGTGGAGATATTTAATAAGTGTAAAAATCAAGATAAAGAGAAGGTAGTAAAAATAGCTACTTGTAATAATCTGGCTAATTGGAATATAGTAAATAAAAATTATGAAGAAGCTATTAAAATAACAAATGAAGGAATAGGATATGCAATAGAGAACTCTTCGATAGATGCTTTAATATACCTATATTTTTCAAAGTTTCTTGCATCTTATAGATTATATGATAATTATGAGAAATCACTTACATCGACAAAAATTCTATAAGAAAATATAGTGAATGAAAACTTAGTGAATAAGGTAAATGAGAAAATAAAATATATATTAGACTGAGCTAAAAAACTAGAGATATGCTTATGCCTAGCTTTTTAATAATTTCAAATAGAATGAGATTCGTATGTTATGATCATAACATCTATAACACTTTCTTCATCTTCAGCATAAGCATTTGTAATATTTACTAAATACGGTATTAGTAGGATTAATAAAACTGAAATAAAATCTTATGTATCTTGTCAAAGGCACATGTGCCTTTGACAAATTAGACTAATATGTTGTATTCTTATATCGATATTATTAATAATAAAAATAACAAATTTAGAAGAAATAGTGGACTTTTGTAATGGGGGATGTTTTGTCGAAAAACAGATTGTTAATAATAAGTATGATAAATGTTGTGATCCGAAATGTTATAGGTATTTAGGTGTGGAGTAATGTTAGTTTATCTTTTTAGATATAGTCCGTATAATTGTGTAAAAAGAAAAGGTCATTCGAAACCTAAACTAGTGCAATGTTTTTAACCACAAAAACAACTAGGAGGAACAATTGACCCAATTACACTTTACAATTAATCAAGAAGAAATACAAAATTTAATTAATGAATCTGTAGATAATAAAATTGCCAAGTCGATTTTAACAAAAGTTTTTAATGAACTTATGGAAAAAGAGAGAGATGAATATTTAGAAAATACAGCCTATCAAAGGGATCCTAACAGAGTCACCTACCGCAATGGATACTATGAACGTGACTATACTACAAAAATAGGAACTCTTACCCTAAGAGTTCCTAGAACAAGAGATGGTAAATTCTCGACAGAACTATTCGAAAGATATCAAAGAAACGAGAAAGCACTACTAATAACCTTGCTAGAATATGTCCAAGGAGTATCAACAAGGAAAGTATCCAAGGTAATAGAAAACATGTGTGGAAAAACATATTCCAAATCCTTTGTATCATCCTTAACTAAAGATCTTGATGAAGAAGTAAAACTATGGAGAAATAGTGACCTAAGTACGATAAAATACCCCTACATAATTGTAGATGTAGTATACATAAAAGAAAGGGAAAACAATAGAGTGGTATCAAAGGCCTATCATATTGCAATAGGAATAAATGAGAAAGGAAATAGAGAAATAATAGGATTATACTTAAGTTCTAGCTAAAGTTAATATTCATGGTCAAATTTCTTTTAATATTTAAAATCTAGAGGACTATCTGTACTTAAAATGCTAATATCGGATACTCACAAAGGTCTAGTAAAAGCAATAAAAGAAACTTTTGTAAATGTAATATGGCAAAGATGTCAGGTACATTTCTTAAGAAATATCCTATCGAGAGCACCAAAGAAAAACACTGAAGAATTTAGAACTGAAATCAAAACACTATTTAAAATCCAAGATATCAGCTTGGCAAGAAAAATGAAAGAAGAAATATTCTTAAAATACGAAACTGAAAAGAAATTTCAAAACTCTTTAGACACCTTAGATAAAGGATTTGAAGATGCCTTTGCATATCTAGCTAACGATGTAATTCATAGTAGACTTAGGTCAACAAATTGCTTAGAAAGATTGAATCAAGAAGTTAGAAGACGTGAAAAAGTCGTTAGAATATTTCCGAATGAAGATTCAGCTATTCGATTGATAGGCGCAATCCTCATTGATATCAATGAGGATTGGATAACAACTTCTAAATTGTATATTAGAATGAAATAGGAAATATTGTGCTAGGAAATTTACACAATATTATGGACTTGACTAAATTTAAACTCTAAATAACAAGTAGAAAAGTAAAATTATTTTGCTCTTTTACTTGACTTTTGTTAGCAGGTTTTTTTACAAAAAAAATCGTGTTGACAGAAGTATCATTTACTTCTACCAACACGATTTATTATAGACCCTATGAATGTGAACCACACTTAGTTGTTGCTTATGGTTTTTTAAGAGTTTATCTTTCCTTTTTCCATAGCTAAGATTTCATCAAGATATTCATCTACTTCTTTTGTATGCTTAACTTTCTTCCTGTTAGAAGAATCATATGAAGGAGCTTTTGCTATTTTTTCTTGAACTAAATCCCTATCTAAATTATGATTATCTAATTTTTTGACATTATCCTTGTATTCATTCCAATATTTAGCAACTGTCTTTCTATTAATCTTAAGAATCTTAGAAGCTTCCCTATTTGAATATCCTTGATTTTTAAGTCTTATTATTGCATGCTTGTCCATTAAATTAATCAGCTCACATACCTCCGTATTTATATTTTACATACGGAGGATAAACTAAAGCAAGTGGACCATTTTTCGATTAGAATTAATCGATTATTGGACCACTTTTAGTTTATCATTTACAATGATCTTAATACTTTATTATTTGTTCATTAGTTCGGACATAAAAATACCTCCATAATATAGCAAAGTATTCAATGGAAAAATTATGGGTTTATAATATTAAATTTTATTAAGGTTTATATAGCAAGACTTATTTTCCAATGAATCAATGGCCAGAGCGATCTCGTTTAGCATGGCTATAAGCAGAGATTTATCATTTACTGACAATTGACTATCGATACTTTTATCTGACATATCTATTCCGACAACGCCATAGACTGCACTATTTTTTCTAATGGCAAAATATAAGCCATTGGCATTAGTTAGAGTATTTGTGCCTGCACCAGCACTATCATTATTTAAAAATACCCATTTTGCTACAGTTTTCTCGGAGTCTTGCAAATATATTTCTTTCATATTTGCGACGTTTTTGGGGTTATAAATTATTGGCGACAAAAGCGAGCTTTTGAAAACAGGATAAAATATTATTACCTTGTTTAAGAGCTTATATAGTTGATAGCAGGTTTCATACATTACTTCATCATAGTTTTTGCTTAGCTGCAATCTCTGGCTTGTTTTAAGCAGAACCTCTAAGCTGTGTGACTGCTGAGTTGTTAGTATATTTTCCTTTTTTAGTCTATTTTGCATTAGGCTAATGAAAAAAGAAACTATGATCATTATTATAAATATCATCAGATACTCTTTTGAGTAAATACTCAAAGAATAATAGGGTGGTATAAATATAAAATCTATAATAAATATATTTAGCAAGAGAGCAAGCATATTGTATATAGGGTGTTTTGTTGTGTATCCAACTATGCAGGATGATAGCGTATAAAGTAAAACTATGTTAGTTGTATTAAAATCAAAAATAAATAAGGCATAAGATAGTACAGTTGTAGCTAACAGTATGAGCAAAGTTACTATCAGATCTTCTTTATCAAAATGTACTAATTCATCTAGCCTTATATTTTTTTTCTTATACTCACTGTTAGCATCAGGGATTATGAATATATCAAGATTTGGAGCAGCCTTAGTAATCTCATCAATTATAGTTGTTTTATTCAAAAATGATATTTTCTGTGATGATCTTCCCAAGACAAGCTTTGATACTCCACTAAGTTTTGCATATTGGCTAATTTGAAATGATATATCATCACCATAAGAAGAAACAATATTAGCTTTTAGATGTTTAGCCAAGTCTATATTTTTTTGTAAGTTATTTTTTTCTGTATTAGAAAAATTTTTGCTTTCAGATGTTTCTACATATAGGGCACTAAACTCTGCATGGAAAGAGTTAGCCATCCTATAAGCAGTTCTGATTACTTTTTGGTTAGTAGGTGATGGGCTAAGACACACTAGTATATGTTCTTTTAAAAATGGTTTATTTTTTTCGTCAGTATATAAATTTATTTTATCAGCACATCTTCTTAAAGCTATTTCCCTAAGCGAGATAAGATTATCTATAGTAAAAAAATTATCTAGGGCTTTTTTAGACTGGGAATAATTATATATTTTTCCTTCCTTTAATCTTTCAATTAATTGTTCTACTTCAATATCTATTATTTTTATATGGTTAGCATTATCAAAAACATAATCAGGTATACGTTCATTTACTTTTATATTAGTAATTGATTCTACTATATCATGAAGGCTCTCTAGGTGTTGGACATTTAATGTTGTGTATACATCAATACCTGCCCTAAGTAATTCCTCTACATCTTGGTATCTTTTTTTATGTCTACTGCCTGGTGCATTGGTATGGGCAAGCTCATCTACTAATATGATGTCAGGTTTTCTATCTAGGGCCTTATCTATATCTAGTTCATTAAAAATATGATCTTTATAGTTTATTTTTTTATAGTCTATCATATCCAGACCATTGATTAATGTTAGAGTATCTTTTCTATCATGAAGTTCTACATAACCAACAACCACATCTATGCCTTCTAGGTACTTTTCGTGGGCAACTTCTAGCATATTGTATGTCTTGCCGACACCTGCACAGTATCCGAAGAAGATTGTCAATTCACCTTTTTTTTCCATAAAATTATCCTTCTTTATTTATTTCTGATTATATTTTACTCTATATATTTGAAAAAAAGGCAAAATCAGTGAATTTTAATACAATTTTAATGTCTACGGTGTATATTTTAAAACTATTTTAAGGTAAAAGTTGGTATATTACAAATATAGTTAGAGAATAGGAGGAGAGATTAATGTTAGACCTTATTATGATAGCTATAGTAATCATTTCATTTTTAATATTAAAATTATTTGTCCATTGGATAGATAAAAAAATTACAAGTAATTAATTATTGTGGAGGTTTATATGTTACTATTATTAATTGTTATTTTAGGGGTTTTATGCTATTTGTTTTATGCACTGATTAACCCTGAGAAATTTTAAATATAGTTTTGGGAGATAAATATGGAGGAAGTTATGAATTTAAATAAATGTGATTTTAATAATTGTTTGAATGATTTTTGTTCCTTAATAAAATTAAAAATTGATGTGGGAAGCCTTGATGAATGTATAGAATTGGTAAAAGATAAAATGAAAGAATATCCACATAGTCCAGTTCCTCACAATTTGTTAGGTATTTTGATGGAAAAAAGAGGAAACCATGTGTTGGCTATGAAACACTTCAGGGCTGCTTGGGCATTAGACCCATGCTATATACCTGCTTCTAAGAATTTAGAGAATTTAGCAATATATGGTAAAAATAAAAAATATGTATTTTTGTAATATTATTTTATGAGTAGGAGAGATTATGTTTCAAATATTATTAACATTGCTAATATTCTTTATAGTTATATTTCCATGTGGAAATTATTTATATAAAGTGACAAATAACAAAGTAACTTTTGCTGATCCTTTATTTAATAAAGTTGATTCAGGAATTTTTAAGCTTTTAAAAATAGATAAAACCGATATGGAATGGAAGGAGTATGCATTATCACTTATTCTGGTAAATGCTTGCTTAGTTTTATTTTCTTATGTGGTACTAAGGATACAATCTACAGGATTATTCAATCCAAATAAAATATCTTCTATGGAGGAAAGCTTAAGTTTTAATACTATAATATCATTTATGACAAACACAAATTTACAACACTATGCAGGTGAGTCTGGCTTATCATATTTTTCTCAAATGTTTGTGATAACTATGATGATGTTTACTTCTGCAGCAAGCGGGTATGCAGCTTGTGTCGCTATGATTAGGGGAATACTTGGTGAGAAGATGGGAAACTTCTACGTGGATTTTATAAAAATTATCACAAGATTTCTCTTTCCTGCTGCTATCATAGTAGGATTGCTATTAGTATCTCAAGGAGTTATTCAAAACTTCAATGCAAATTTCGTTATAGAAACTATTGAAGGTAAAAATCAAGAAATAGGTGCAGGGCCAGTCGCAGCATTGGAATCGATTAAACATTTAGGAACAAATGGTGGAGGATTCTTTGGATCGAATTCATCAAACCCTTTTGAAAACCCTAATATTATTTCGAATATTATTGAGTTAATATCTATGATGTTGTTGCCAGCTTCTTGTGTTATCATTTTTGGTAAGATGGCATATGATAAAACATTCAATAAATTTGCAAGTGAAAGAGATCAATCACCTAGACAAATAGACAAGGCAGCAAACAAAAAAGTTTGGATGGGTAAGGAAGGTCAATCAATCTTTATTGCTATGTCAATCTTATTTGTAATAGGCTTAGGTATTTGCTACCACAATGAACTTACTGGTACAAATGGGGCAAATCTAGCTGGTATTTCTCATAGTATGGGAAATATGGAAGGAAAAGAAATGCGTTTTGGTCTTGCCCAGTCATCATTATTTACTACGGTAACTACATCATTTACAACAGGTACTGTCAATAATATGCATGATAGCTTAACTCCTCTTGGAGGTTTAGTTCCAATGCTTCATATGATGTTAAATGTTGTCTTTGGTGGTGCAGGAGTTGGCTTAATGAATATGCTAATTTATGCTATATTAGCAGTATTTATTTGCGGACTAATGATTGGAAAGACTCCGGAGTATTTGGGCAAAAAAATCGAAGGTAAGGAGATGAAGCTAGCTGCTTTATCCATCATTATTCATCCACTTTTGATTTTGGGATTTTCTGCAATAGCTGTAAGTTGCACTTCAGGTCTTGCTGGAATTACAAACCCTGGATTTCACGGATTAAGCCAAATATTATACGAATATTCTTCATCAGCAGCGAATAATGGATCTGGTTTTGAAGGCTTGAGTGACAACACAATGTTTTGGAATATTACCTGTGGCTTGGTTATGTTTTTTGGAAGATACTTAGCTATTATTATCCAGCTGGCTATAGCAGGAAGTCTTTCTAAGAAAATAGATATTAACGAAACAGCTGGAACATTAAAAACTAATAATTTAACTTTTTCAATTATTCTAGTGATAATTGTATATATATTTGCAGCACTAACATTTTTGCCTGTACTAGCTTTAGGACCAATAGCAGAATGGTTGGTACTATAGGAGGAAATATGGTTAATAAAAAAACAAAATTTGTAAGTAAAGATATAATGAAGACTTCTATTAAAGGGGCATTTTTAAAATTAAATCCTAAGTATATGATAAAAAACCCTGTAATGTTTGTAGTAGAAATTGGATTTATAATTTGTCTATTACTTGCTTTTTTCCCAAATTTGATAAATGATGGAAGCGACAATGCAAGTAAATACAATATACTTGTTTCCATTATTTTGTTTATAACTTTACTATTTGCAAATTTCGCCGAATCTGTAGCTGAAGGTAGGGGAAAGGCACAAGCAGAGACATTAAAAAAAACAAAAAAGGATACTAAGGCTAGAAAAATTTTAGATGATGGAAAAGAAATTGAAATCTCTAGTAATGACCTAAAAAAAGGAGACGTAGTTTTAGTAAAAGTAGGCGAAATAATCCCTAATGATGGTGAAATAATTGAAGGTATAGCAAGTATTGATGAATCTGCAATCACTGGTGAATCCGCACCAGTAACTAAAGAAAGTGGTGGAGATTTTTCTTCAGTTACAGGTGGTACACTTGTTGTATCAGACTGGATTAAAGTTCGTATAAGTTCCGATCCTGGTGAGTCATTTTTGGATAAGATGATATCTCTTGTAGAAGGAGCCTCTAGACAAAAAACACCAAATGAGATTGCTCTAAATACCTTGTTGGTTTCCTTAACTATTATATTTTTGATAGTTATCATAACCCTATATCCAATAGCTAACTATTCTAATGTAAAAATTTCAGTTTCTACATTGATAGCTTTAATGGTTTGCCTAATCCCTACTACAATTGGTGCATTACTTAGCGCAATCGGTATAGCTGGTATGGATAGGGTTACTAGATTCAATGTCATAGCAATGTCAGGCAAGGCTGTAGAAGCTTGTGGTGACGTAGATACAATGATTCTAGACAAAACAGGAACAATAACCTTTGGAAATAGGCTAGCTAGTGATTTTATAAATGTCGATGGAATCGAAAAATCAGATTTAATAGACTATGCCATGATATCATCACTAAAAGATGACACCCCTGAAGGTAAATCTACAGTCGAACTTGCAAAAAAATTGGGTTCGAAAATTAATCCAGCAGATTACGAAGATGCGTCTTTTGTAGAATTTACCGCAGCAAGCAAGATGAGTGGGATCGATTTAAAAAACGGTCCAATGATACGCAAGGGATCTGGGGAAGCGATGATAAAGTTTATTACTGAAAGAGGTGGAAATGTACCAAACGACCTACAAGCAAAAGTAGAAAGTATTTCCAAATTAGGGGGTACTCCACTAGTCGTTTGTGTAGATAATGTAATTTATGGAATTATCTATTTGAAAGATACGGTTAAGCCAGGACTTAGACAAAGGTTTGAAAGACTTAGAAAAATTGGAATAAAGACCATAATGTGTACTGGTGATAACCCACTTACTGCAGCAACAATTGCAGCAGAAGCTGGTGTTGATGGATATATAGCAGAGTGTAAACCTGAAGATAAGATAGAAGCCATAAAAAAAGAGCAAGCTCTTGGAAAAATTGTAGCAATGACGGGTGATGGAACCAACGATGCCCCAGCCTTAGCTCAAGCTGATGTTGGTATTGCAATGAATTCTGGTACAAGTTCAGCCAAAGAAGCGGCCAATATGGTTGACTTAGATTCTGATCCTACCAAAATATTGGAAGTTATAGAAATAGGCAAGCAATTACTTATAACAAGAGGTTCATTGACTACATTTTCTATTGCCAATGATATAGCTAAGTACTTTGCCATAATTCCAGCTATCTTCACACTGGCTATCCCTCAAATGAAGGTTTTAAATATAATGTCATTGCACAGCCCATCCAGTGCTATTATTTCAGCACTGATATTTAATGCAATCATCATCCCTTGTTTAATACCTTTGGCAATGAAAGGTGTAAAATATGAACCAATGTCAGCATCAAAGATGCTAGGCAAGAATATGTTGATTTATGGACTTGGTGGAGTGATTTGTCCATTTATTGGTATAAAACTAATAGATATAATAGTATTTCCATTACTTGGTGTATTAGGAATATGAAGGAGAGTAAATGAAATTGATAAAAAAATATAAAAGTGCATTTTATTTAACAATATTTGCATTTATAGTCTGTGGTGTAATTTATCCACTTTTTATGACGGGAATAGCTCAATTAATCTTCCCAAAACAAGCAAATGGTAGTTTAATAAAAGTAGATAATGAAGTAGTTGGATCTGAATTAATAGGCCAAGATTTTACCGATCCTAAATTATTTCATGGCAGACCATCAGCTGTCAACTACAACGTATATGAAGGAAAAGCTGGGTCGCTAGCCTCTGGTAGTGAAAACTTCGCTGTAAGTAATCCTGATTTAAAAAAGAGAATTGATAAGGATGTTGATAAGTTTTTGAAAGAAAACCCAACTGTATCAAAAGAGGATATTCCAGAAGATATCATTAGTCAATCTGCTTCAGGGCTTGATCCTCATATTTCCTTAAAAGCAGCCGAGTTACAAGTTGATAGGATAGCAAAAAATACTGGACTTGCTAAGGAAAGTATAGAACAATTAATCAAGAAAAACACAAAAGAAAAAACATTAGGAATCTTTGGTGAACAAAGAGTAAATGTATTGGAATTAAATATAGATTTAATCAGTAAAATGAAAAAATAAATAGTACAAAATTGATAAAGGCCTCATGAAATCATATCTTGGGGCCTAAAATTATTTTTTCACAAAGTATACTTTAAGAAGGTAAGTAAATATGAATGAAAATATAAAGATATTAGTGGTAGAAGATGACAGAGCTGTGAGAAACTTGATATCAACAACATTGCAGATAAATGATTATGAATATGACCTAGCAATTGATGGTAAAAATGCTCTACAGCTAATGACCTCAAATAAATATGACATAGTATTTATTGACTTGGGCTTGCCTGACATTGATGGAATAGAAATAATAAAAAAATTCAGAGATTTTTCGACTACTCCAATTATAGTAATTAGCGCTAGGACCAATGATGAAGATAAAATAGAAGCTTTGGATGCTGGGGCAGATGATTTTTTGACCAAGCCATTTAATGTTGACGAACTTCTTGCAAGAGTTAGGTCAACCTTAAGAAGAATAAACTATGCTGAGAATAATAGTGTTGAAGACAAAATTTCATTTGAAAATGGAGATATAAGAATAGATTATCCTTCGAGAAGCGTATTTATTAAAGGTGAAGAAATACATTTAATGCCAATAGAATATAGTTTGTTATGTTTATTAGCAGAAAATGTTGGCAAGGTTCTCACCCATCAATATATCCTAAAAAACATTTGGGTCAATTACCTTGAATCTGATCTTTCTTCTTTGAGGGTATATATGACCTCTCTTAGAAAAAAGATAGAAAAATTAACTGACGATAAGTATATCCAAACTCATGTTGGAGTTGGCTACAAGATGATTAGAATCAATAAATCAGGGGAAGATGAAATAAATGGATCTAATTAATAGAGATTTGGTATTAGTTTGTATCTCTGAATCCCAATCTAATAGTCAAGTAATAAAAGAAGCCAATGAGATAGCTCAAAATGAAAAAGCTAAACTAATTGCTCTATATGTATCTGATAGAGATAAGTTTCAGGAAAAAAAGGACAATGACTACCTACAAGACAATTTAAGTCTAGCGGAAAATATGGGGGCTATGGTTGAGATTATATATGATGACGATATAGCAAGCCAAATAATAAACTTTGCAAAACTATATAAAGTAAAAAAAGTTGTAATAGGAAAAAATCAAAATGATTTTAAGCTATTATCTTTAAATACCAGTATATATGATCAAGTGGTAAAAAAATCTGACAGAATTGACATTTACGCTGTTCCAATAAATGATAAGGTCAAACCTTATGGATTTAAAGAAAACAAAAATATATCAAAAGATTTGTTAATTGCTTTTATAATACTAGCAATCAGCACTCTAATAGGTTATATATTTTATAATTTTGGCTACAGTGATGCAAATATAATAATGATCTATATACTAGGCGTTTTTATTATTGCTCTTGTAACTTATGATGAATTAGTGAGTTTTATTTCATCTGTAATATGCGTATTAGCCTTTAATTATTGTTTTACTCAGCCAACTTTAAGTTTATCAGTATCTAATCCTGAATATATTATTACTTTTTTAGTCTTATTAATAGTATCATTTTTGACAAGTAGGCTAGCAAGCCAGATAAGAAAAAATGCAAAGAACTCATCAAATATGATATATATAACAAAGCTTTTGTTAGAAACAAATCAACTTTTACAGACTAAAATATCCAAACACGAAATCATAGAAACAGGCTGTAATCAATTATCAAACCTACTAAATAGAAATATAGTTTATTACAATATAGTAGATGGAGAAATTCAGGATCCACTAATATTCAATGATGACCTTAGGGATGCTGATACAGAATTTCTCAGAGAATTAGAAATAGTAAAGTGGGTATTTTCCAATAACAAAAGTGCAGGTGCTGGAACAGAGTATTTGCCAGATGCTAAGTACTTATATTATGCCATCAGATTTAATACAAGTGTCTATGGAGTTATAGGAATATATTTGGGCAATGATAGGCTAGATTCCGTAGAAAATAAAATTTTACTAGCCATCCTTGGAGATATGTCTTTGGCTTTAGAGAAAGAAAAAATTTTGAAAGATAAAAACGAAGCTAATTTGAGAATAAAAGATGAACAATTGAAAACAAATCTTTTAAGATCTATCTCCCATGACTTAAGAACGCCCCTAACTACTATTTATGGTAATTCGGATATATTACTTAATAATTCGGAAAACTTGACAGAAACAATGAAATTAGGGCTATATAGAGATATTTATGATGATTCCCAGTGGCTACTGAATCTTATAGAAAATTTACTTTCAGTAACTAGAGTTGAAGAAGGTAAAAGCAAACTAAAAATAGAACCACAAATGGTTGAAGAAGTCATAGAAGAGGCCCTAAAGCATGTAAGCAGAGATAAAAAAAATCACAATATAACTGTTGATATAGACGATGACTACCTAATGGCTGATATGGATGTGAGGTTAATAATACAAGTCATCATAAACCTTGTAGATAATGCTATAAAATATACTTTTGAAGGGTCAAGTATCAATATAAGAGCCTACCAAGATGCAAACAAAGTCATAATCCAAGTGGCAGATAATGGAAAAGGAATTGAGGATACCGATAAGAAAAAAATATTCCAAAAATTCTATTCGGCTAATAACAAAATCATCGATAGCAAGAGGAGTATAGGTCTAGGCTTATATCTTTGTAGGATTATAGTTAAGGCCCATGGTGGCGAAATAAGTGTAACGGATAATATACCAAGTGGATCTGTATTTACTATGGTTTTAAAAGCTAGCCAATAAATGATAAACTATGTTTTATACTTTGTACAAATATAAAAGAATTATAATATGATACAAGTAAAAAGAGCTACCAAATTAAATAAGGTGACCCAGGTCGGTAAATAATTTTGTGTATCAACCTTAATCCTGATAAAAGGGTAAGGGCTGATACATTTTTTGTATCAATGTTAGTCCATTTCTATAGGAATGGAGCTTTACTTAATTTTACACAACTTTAATAAACTGTCAAATTTTTATGAAAATTTACAGCCGATTTTATACTAAATTCTAAACTTGATTAAAACCTCCCTTCAAAAATATTGATAATTGGGATAAGATTTGATTCCAGCCACGTAATCTACTTGTCTACTTACTTGAAGCATCTACCATTGCTAGATACAAGCTTTTTTGCAAAGAATAGTCGGTTGGGAATATTGTTTTGTTTTTTGTTGCTTTTCTTAGTTGTCTATTGAAGTTTTCCATGGCGTTTGTTGTATATATTAGTTTTCTTATGCCTTCTGGATATTTGAAGTAGGTTGATAATTCTGACCGAGTTTTTCTCCAAGAGCTTACACACATTGGGTATTTTTCACCCTATTTGTTTTCAAATATTTCTAGATTAGTTAAGGCTAGTTCTTCTGTTGGTGCTTTATATATTGCTTTTAAGTCTCGCATTAATTCTTTGATGTGTTTGCAGCTTACATATTTGGTTGAGTTTCTTATTTGGCGGATTATACATGATTTTCCCCACACTTTTTTGGTGAATTTCTGCTTTTGGGTATACTGCTTCTATGGCTTGTGTGAATCCTGGGAGGTTATATGTTGAGAATATGAGTACATCTTCTAGTCCTCTTTCTTTTAACTGATTTAAGACTAGTAACCAGTATTTGTTTGATTCATTTTCTCCTACCCACATGCCTAGGATTTCTTTAAGGACTTCTAGATTGTAGCCTAGGGCAATTTATACTGCTTTTTTGACTACTATGTTGTTTTCGCTTACATGGTAGTGTATAGCGTCTAAGAATACCATAGGATAGATTTTTTCTAACGGTCTATTTTGCCACTCTTCTATGGTTGGTAGTATTTTGTTGGTTATTTTGCTTACTATTGTTTCTGATATTCCAAAGCCACAGATATCTTTTATGTGAGATGATATGTCTCTTGTTGTCATTCCTTTCTCATACATTGATATTATTTGATTTTCTATGTTTTATATGTCTTTTTCGTATTTTTTTAATGCTTGTGGTGCAAATGTTGCTTCTCTATCTCTTGGTATGTTTAAATCTATGTTTTCATAAGATGATATTACTGTTTTCTTGCTTGAACCGTTTCTTGTATTTAGAGAAAGTGGTTTTTCTCCATATTCATAGTTTAAATGCTCATCTAATTCGGCTTTTAAAAGTTCTTCCATTGTATCGACTAAAAGATCTTTTAGTGCTTCTTGAATATCTTGTGCACTTTGAGGCAGATATTCTTCAATTAACATTTTTGCTATTTTACTTCTTTTGTTTCTGGTCTTTTTCTTGGCATAAAAATTCCTCCTGATTAGTTTTCTTTACCCTAATCAGGAGGTTCTATACACAAAATGTTACACAGTCTCCTTTATTGTGATGTGAACATAAAGGATACAATATTTTTCATTGTATATACAGTGTTGTTATTTGCTCTAACTTCCTATACTTGGAAGAGGGTCTTGTCTTATTATCAGTCTGCTTCTAGTTAGAGGAAATTTTCGTTTATTATTTATCTATTTAGGGTAGGATTTTAATAAACAGAAGGAGGGCTTATGAAATTTGTTAGGTTAGTGTTTTTGATTCTTATATATTTTATCTTAGTTGAGCTTGGGACTTTTCTTTTAAGGAGAAAGAACAAAGCGATTGATTTTGATCAAAGAAAGAGGTCATTTCTAGTTATATGTTTTGCCCTTATAACAAATGGACTTATTTGAGGCCTTTTGGAGAGAATAGATGAGTAAGGCAGATAATAATTTAGAATCTTTAGTTAAGAAATATAGGAAAGGGATTAATTATTTTATTCCAATAATCTTTGGGCTTTTGGGGACAAATGTGAACCACTGGCTTTATCCCTGTGGGCTTCTTCTAATGCTTATCTTTAATATAAGCTATGAGCTTCACTTTGAGGGAAAGATTATCTCTAAGAAAAAATTAGCTCTCAATCTCTTCTTTCTAATACTATTCCAAGTATTAACCTTAGCCTTTCCGGAAGAAAATATCCCTACGAACAATAAGAGTTTTAGTCTATAGATCTGGGCTTAAGTCACCTAGGTCTTTTTTCTTGTAAAAGTATGGCTATTTTATGTATAATATATAGAAGAGAATACGGAGGAAATATAATGACGATGAATATTAACTGGTTTCCTGGTCATATGAAAAAGACCAAGGAGATTATTATAAATAATTTGAAGCTAGTAGATGTGGTCTTGGAGATAATCGATTCGAGGATTCCAATCTCATCTAGAAATCCTATGATAGATGAGATTGTGGCTGACAAGCCAAGGATGATCATAATGAATAAGTCCGACCTCTCAGATCCTAAGGAGAATAAGAAGTGGGTAAATAAGTTTAGGGAAGAAGGGATCCCTGCCCTTTTGATGAACTCAAAGGAAAATGTCCCTGTCGATAAGATCTACAAGGAAGCAAGGACCCTCCTTAAGGATAAGTTTGAGAAAAATGAGAAAAAGAATATAGATAATCCCATGATTAGGATGATGATTGTAGGTGTGCCAAATTCTGGTAAGTCCACCTTTATCAACAAGGTTTCAAAGAAAAAGGGAGCCAAGGTAGGTAACCGTCCTGGTATTACCCAAACCAAACAATGGATTAAGAC
This sequence comes from Peptoniphilaceae bacterium AM52-5BH, assembly GCA_027669155.1. Taxonomy (GTDB): domain Bacteria; phylum Bacillota; class Clostridia; order Tissierellales; family Peptoniphilaceae; genus Anaerococcus. The sequence continues at coordinate 47,914 of JAQEDR010000008.1, forward strand.
TGGATCAAATATCCAGCTCCTCGATACTCCTGGAATCTTGTGGCCTAAGTTTGAAGAAAAAATCGGCCTCCACCTTTCCTTTACCAATGCTATTAAAGATGAGGTTCTAAATATAGAAGACTTGACCCTTAAGTTCTTGGAGGAAATGAAGGAAAACAATCCAGAAGCCTTGGTCGACAGATACGAAGTTGATCCTACCCTTCCTGCCCTAGAAATCTACGAGGCTATAGCCAAAAAGCGTGGGGCTATAATTTCTGGTGGAGACTTTGACTATACGAGAACTGCCAATATTATTCTAAATGACTTTAGATCAGGAAAGCTTGGCAAGATTACTTTGGAAAAAGCATGAGATATTCACCATACGACGATGATATAAAGAAAAAGGTCCATGAAGACTACGAGCTTATAGCTGGTATTGATGAAGTGGGCAGGGGACCTCTGGCAGGTCCTGTCGTAACTTGTGCTGTAATTATGAAAAGAGATTCTAATATAGGAGGGGTTACAGATTCGAAAAAGCTTACTAGAAAGAAGATGCTAAGTCTCAAGGAGAAGATCCTAGCTGATGCCATAGATTTTGCCTATGGCTATGCCAATCCTAAATTAATTGATGAGCTTAATATCAAAAACGCTACCCACAAGGCCATGGAAGATGCCCTAAACAAGCTTAAAATCCGCCCGGAAATAGTTCTAATTGATGCGGAAAGGATAAATACCGATATTCCTCAAATGAATATAGTAAAGGGAGACCTAAACGAATATGCCATTTCTTGTGCATCAATTCTTGCCAAGGTCAGACGTGATGATATTATGATCAATTTCTCAAAAATTTATCCTGGCTATTCCTTCGAGACTAATATGGGCTATGGGACGAAAAAGCACTACGAGGGCTTAGAAAAGTTTGGAGAAACTCCAATCCATAGGCAGACTTTCTTGAGGAAGTTCCACGAAAGGCAGCTTAGTATCTATGACTTATAAGAAAGAATTTGGAGATTATGGGGAAAATCTTATCGAAGATTACCTTAAGGATAAATCTTATGAGATCCTTGCTAGAAATTACAGAAAGCCCTTCGGTGAGATCGATATAGTGGCGAGACTTTCCGATATGATAGTTTTTGTAGAAGTTAAAACTAGGAAGAATGCCAACTTTGCAAGTCCTGCCGAGGCAGTTACTCCTAGTAAGCAAAGGAAAATTATCCAAGCAAGCCAGGCCTTCCTTGTAGAAAACAATATGACAGATTTGCTTATGAGATTTGATGTGGCTGAAGTTATAGCAGATAGTGGAGAGATTAATTATATAGAAAATGCCTTTTAAATTTACTAAAAACGAAATTATTTTATATTTAAACTACATATATTTGAACAATCAGATAATCCTGGACCTCTACGAAAAGACGGGCTTTGAGGACTTTTTCGAAAAGGATAGGGCCTATTATGATTTTCTTACAGATAAGATTTACGGGAAGATTTTTGATAATAAAAGCATCGAAGCCTTTAGGTCATATCTGGATTTAGTCTATGAGAAGGATTATAAATATGTCACCATGCTCGATGAAGCTTATCCCAAAAACCTATTATATATAGAAGATAAGCCAGCTGTCTTGTATTACAAGGGAGAGTTTGACGAAGAGGCTGACAAAAATTCCATAGCCTTTGTAGGATCGAGGAAGTGTACGGACTACGGAAGATGGGCCTGCAAGAACTTGGCAGAAAGTATAGCCATGGCAAAAATTACAACGGTATCAGGCCTTGCCTATGGGATAGATGCGACTTGCCACAAGGCAACACTTGATGTCGGCAAGAGGACAATCGGAGTTATAGGTTGTGGGATCGATAAGATTTATCCCAAACAAAATAGGGACCTCTACAGGAGAATCGAAGAGACAGGCCTAATCCTTTCAGAATTTCACCTAGGGACGGAGCCTATTGCCTTTAACTTTCCTAGGAGAAATAGGATAATTTCAGGTATATCCCTAGGTACAGTTGTGATTGAAGCCAAGGAGAAATCGGGGACCATGATTACTGTAAGGTGCGCCCTAGAACAAGGTAAGGAAGTCTTCGCCGTGCCTGGAAATATCAACTCTATCTATTCCAAAGGGACCAACAAGATGATCCAAGAAGGAGCTAAGCTCGTACTTTCTCCAGAAGATATTATAGAAGAGCTCGACTATATGAAGGATTTGGACCTAGGTCGAAAGAGTCTTGATTATTCAAAACTTGATAAGGCAGAGGCCCAAGTGGTAAGATACATTATAAACTACCCCAACTCAAGCGCTGACACTATAGCTAGTGGTCTAGATGAAGAGATTGATGTGATCAATTTCCTCCTCACATCGCTTGAGCTTAAGGATTATATAGAAAATATAGGAAATAATGAATTTAGTATAAAGGAGTGAGTATTTGGCTAAGAACCTAGTAATAGTAGAGTCTCCAACAAAGGCCAGGTCTATTTCAAAGATGCTCGGAAGAAACTACAAGGTAATGGCAACAGTAGGCCACCTTCGTGACCTTCCAAAAAGCAAGTTTGGAGTGGACATAGAAAATGACTTTGAACCAGAATATATCAAGGTTAGGGGACGAGCAAAGACTATAAATGAACTAAAAAAAGAAGCGAAAAAGGCAGAGAATGTCTATCTTGCGACAGACCCGGATAGAGAAGGTGAGGCAATAAGCTGGCATTTGCAATTTCTCTTAGACCTTGACCCTGAGGCCAAAAACAGGGTAGAGTTTCACGAGATAACCAAAGAAAATGTTAAAAACGCCATCAAAAACCCTAGGAAAATCGACCAAAACCTAGTCGACGCCCAACAGGCAAGAAGAGTTATGGATAGGATTGTAGGTTACGAGATAAGCCCAATCCTCTGGAAGAGGGTCAAGGCAGGCTTATCTGCTGGCCGTGTCCAATCAGTTGCCCTTAAGCTTATAGTAGATAGGCAAAAGGAAATCGACGATTTCATACCAGAAGAATATTGGACTATCACTGCCCACCACAAGGCAGGTAGGGAGAAATTCGACTCAGAATTCTATGGACAAATCAACAAGAAAATAAAAATAAGCAATGAAAATGGTGCTGACAAGGTTTTAAATAAGATCGATAAGGATAAGTTTGAAGTTGTAAAGATTACCAAAACTAAAAAGAGAAGAAAACCTCAAAAGCCTTACACAACCTCAACCCTCCAACAAGACGCCTCCAACAGATTAGGATTTTCTACAAGATTTACCATGCAGCTAGCCCAACAGCTCTTCGAGGGTATAGATGTAGGAGATGGAAGCGTGGGTCTTATTACCTATATGAGAACTGATGCCAACAGGATTTCCAAGGAGATCGTAGGCGAAGCTCTATCATATATCAAGGAAAAATACGGTCCAGAATATGCCGGTAGGGGAAACACCTACGGAGGCAAGAAAAAGGGCAGTCAAGACGCCCACGAAGCCATCAGACCAACATCAATTAGGAGAAACCCACTAGAGATTAAGGAATACCTAACAGACCAACAGTATAAGCTCTACAAGATGATTTGGGAAAGAGTCGTAGCAAGCCAGATGACAGACTACGAATACCTATCAACCCAAGTCCTCTTTGACAATAATTCTCTGATCTTTAAGACAAATGGGAAAATAACCCTCTTTGAAGGTTTCAATAAATTGGGAGGAAATAAAGAAAATGAGAATATCCTCCCAGAGCTTAAGGAAGGGGACGTGATAAGTGCCGAATCAATCGATAAGGATCAACACTTCACCAATCCTCCTGCAAGATATACAGAAGCAAGTCTTGTAAAAACCCTAGAGGAATTCGGTATAGGAAGACCATCAACCTATTCTGCAACCATCAATCAAATCATTTCAAGAAACTACGTTGAACTAGAAGGAAGATCAATCTTTCCAACAGATTTAGGCAAAACCGTAAATACCTTCCTCCAAGAAAACTTCGACGATGTGATAAACGTTGAGTTTACTAGAGAGATGGAAGATGCCTTGGATAACATCGCAGAAGGAGACAGATTCTGGAAAGAAACCCTAAAGGCCTTCTACAAGGACTTCGAAAAAGATATGAAGGGTGTCAAAAAAGACGGCAAGGACTACAAGGTAAGAGACGAAATCCTAGACGAAAAATGCCCAAAATGCGGCAAGCCTCTTGCTATCAAGCACGGAAGAAACGGGAAATTTATTGGTTGTACTGGATTTCCTGACTGTAATTTTACCAAATCAATAGTAAAATCCACTGGAGTCAAATGTCCAGAATGTGAAGACGGAACAATTATAGAAAAAGTCAGCAAAAGAGGTAAGAGATTCTACGGATGTGACAACTACCCAAAATGCGACTTCGCCCTCTGGGACCCACCAACAGGAGAAAAATGTCCAAAATGCGGCTCTCTCCTAATTCATAAGAAAAACAGGTCCACAGACGAAATAAAATGCTCCTCCTGTGACTATGTCAAGGAGAAAAAGAGATAAAAAAAATTCACTAGGCTAAGTCTTAGGCAAAATAAATAGATGTCTCGACTAGACTCGACGGTAGGAAGATAAAAGAAAACAAAGTTTTCTATAGAATTATTAGAACGCCATTCGGCGTTCTTTTGACTTTTGTTCCTATGAAACAAAAGTCACTACACTATTTGTCTTTCAGACAAACAGTGGCCCACCAGGAGGGCACCCTTACCTCGACCGCAGTGGAGAGGTCTCAAGTATTACATTTTGGTGGGTAATTAATTAAATACTTTGAATTGAAGTTTACAATACAATTAACCGCCACCTAGACAGAGCGAAGCGACGAGAGGTCTATAGTCTAAGATGACACGTAAATAATAAAGATTAGCCTATCTACGCAAATACTTACCTAACAAAGCTTAAATTTCCCCAAGCAAAAAGCCGCTTTTCGCGGCTTTATTTTTTCTTATTCATTTGCGTTTTCGTAGTCAGCTAGCTTAGATGTACAGTGTGGGCATCTTGTTGCTTCTAGTGGGATTTCGCTTTTGCAGAATGGACAATCTTTAGTTGTCACTTCTTCCTCTTCATCAGTGTGTCTTGAGTTTAGGGCCTTAACTATCATAAACATTACAAGGGCGATAATCAAAAATGAGATTATAGCGTTGATGAAGTTACCTACTTTTAGGCTTGCTCCAGCTATATTTACAACTATATCCTCATAGTTGATACCAGCTGTAAGTCCTGATATGATTGGCATTAGGATATCATCTACCAAGCTTTTTACGATTGCTGTGAAGGCAGATCCCATGATTATACCTATAGCCATGTCAATCACATTACCACGTGCTATAAATTCTTTAAATTCTTTTAACATTATTCCTCCTAAATTTTATATATATTTACTCTACTATTATACCCTAATATAAATTTATTATTATATATTTGACTTTGAATCCCTAATTTAATATCATTTATTATAGGAGATATTATGAAAAAATTATTAGTTGATGACGATTTTTATAATAAATTGAGGAATTTTGCTGTTTTTATCCCGATAATTGAGATTGATGGCAAAGACCATATTCTTTTGGAGGTTAGGAGTGCCCATATTAGCCAGCCTGGCGAGGTATCTTTTCCTGGAGGAAGACTTGAAGAAGGAGAAGACTTCAAGGAAGCTGCCCTTAGGGAAACTAGAGAGGAGCTTTGTCTAAAGCCAAGTGACATAGAATATATGGGATATTCTTCTATGAGCCTTAATTCTTCTTACAGGCATGTGAAGAGTTTTTATGGTAGAATTAAGAAAAAATTTGAAGATATAAAGTATAATGAAGAAGTAGAGTCAGTTTTTGCTGTGGATATAGAATATCTAAAGGATAATCCACCAATCAGATACAGGTCACCCTACAAGGTAGACTATCCGGAGGATTTCCCCTTCGACAAGATCCCTAATGGCCAGGAATATAGGGCCTGGAGGGGATATAGTGACTTATACTTTTATGATACAGAACCTGTAATCTGGGGACTTACAGCGAGACTTTTAAAGAATTTTATAGAAAGCTGGATTATAGATGAAAAGTGAAATTAAAAATAGATTTGTAGACTATGCCAATGACAAAGATTCCATAGTATCTATATTTTATGTCAAATCAAATACAAATGACGAGTTCATTGATTTATACACTGTTGTCGACGAAGTTATTATAGGAAAGCTTGAAGAGGACATCAGATATCTCTTCGATGATATCATCCTTATCAATAGGAGAAAGGATAGTTTTGAAGTCGACAAGAATAGGCAAAATTACACCATAATAGACGTGTACAAGGAAGATAATGTAAAAATTTCTGAGTCAATCATTGCAAAAGACTTGGCTGAGGACTTCATTAAGAATCTTCCAAGCGATATAGAATTTATTTACAATAGAGCAGGATGGGAGAAACTTTCTCCTAATAGAGACTTTAAATTCGACATGCCTAAGGAATACGAGTTTAAATCATGTGTGGACAATTTCTTCGCCAATGCTATTGAAGTTTCCCTATATGTTAACCAAAAAGATCCTATAGCAGCTTCAATCAAGATGGATGACTTGCGTTACGAGCTTATCAAAATGCTCAACTTCCATATTATAGATAAATTCTACGGCCTAAGAGATATGGGTAAGGACGGATCAAGTCTTATCAACTCCCTAAGCAAGGAATATAGGGAAGATTTGGAACTATCTTATAATACAAACGAGCTTTTGGATATTTATAATTGCCTCTTCAAGGCTTGTGGCTTATTCAGAAAGGTTGGCATGGCTGAGGCAGAAAACTTTGGTTTTGCTTACAACAAGAAGGCCGACGTCAAGGCACTTGAGCTTTTGCGTAAGAACTATAGAAAACTCGAATCTTTTTTGAGGTAGACTATGAAAATTAAGAAAAATATAACAGCCCTTATCCTTTCCTTGATCCTAATACTTACTGGGACGACTTCCCTTGCGGCAGGAGAAGGAAGGGTAGTAGGACTTGACGGAAATGTCACAGCCTACCTTATAGGAAATCAAGAAAATGGCGATATCTACTATGAGAAAAACGCCGACGAAGCCCTTCCTATGGCATCCCTCACTAAGCTTATGACCTTTCTTCTAGTAAGAGAGGCAATGGATGAGGGAAAGATTGACCTAAACACAAGTGTCAAAGCAGATAAAAGGGCAGAAGAGCTTACAAGCTGGGAATACTCTGCTCTAGGACTTAAGGAAAATGAATCCTACTCTGTAGAAGAGCTCCTTCAAGGTCTCATAGCAGTAAGTGGAAACGACTGTGCCCATCTTCTAGCCAAAACTGTCGCAGGTAGCGAAGATAAATTTGCCCAAATGATGAATCAGAAGGCAGAAGAGCTAGGACTTACCAGTCAAAAATACTACAACGCAAGTGGGATAGACACAGATGATGGGAAGGAAAACAAATCATCAGCCAGGGACCTCTTCAAACTCTCTTCTGAGATAGTCAAGAAATACCCTGATATATTGGGATATTCGACTATGGATGAGGTAAACATTCCAGGTAAGGGCATCAAGAAAAACTCTACCATTCCCCTAAAAGGAGAAATAAAGGGAGTAGATGGCTTGAAGACAGGAACCACTGACCAGGCAGGATACTGCTTGGTTACAAGTACAGATATGAAAGAACTCGATGGAAACGACGAGTTTAGGACTATAGGTGTGGTAATGGGAGCAGACCAAAAAGATACCAGAGACAGTGTCATGAGCGATCTGATCTACTATGTATCAAGATACTACTCATGTGAGAAGGTCCTAGATACCAACAAAAGCTTAGAGACCATAGATGAAGTAAGCGCCAAGCAAGGCTACATCGACCTATATCCAAAAGAAAACCTAAGCATCATATCCAAAGATGACAAGAAAGTAGCTACTAAGATAAGCCTAAAAGATAAGATCAAGGCTCCAATCAAAGAAGGAGAAGTCCTAGGCCAGGTGGACGTATCTTATGGAAACGAAGCCCACACAATCGACCTTATAGCCAAAAAGGACGTCGAAGAAGCGAGCCTATTTTCAAAAATCAAAAGAAATATAGAAAATAATATAAATTTCTTGCTCCAAGTATTGATTGCAAGATAAAAAACAATATAATAATAGAGGACGCTTTTTGTCCTTTATTTGTACTGGTAGCTCAGCTGGATAGAGCACCGCCCTCCTAAGGCGGGTGTCGGAGGTTCGAATCCTCTTCGGTACACCAAATTACGGCTGTTGATAACAACAGCTTTTTTTGTGAGAAAAAAGATTACCTATGTGATTAGATAGTGACTAGAGATGTCTCGCCTCCGCTCGACGTTAAGTAAATTAAATAGATCTCTCGACAAGCTCGAGATAAGGAATGAGGGAAAGCTTGCTTTCCTACAACATCCCTTACCTCGACCGAAGTGGAGAGGTCTCACGCAATTACCTACATCAAACAATTCAGTATGTATTATGAGAATAAACTCAAATAGTAATTACACCATCTCGACAGAGCGAATGAAATGAGCGACGAGAGATCTACAGTCTAAGATGACATGTAAATAATAAAGATAAAGTAATCTATGAACTCCAAGGAGATATCTCGACTAACGCTCGATATAAGGGGGGGAAGAAAACGAAGTTTTCTCTCCTTTTCCCTTATTTCGACCGGAGTGGAGAAATCTCTCGCACTTACCAATATCAAAACGAGATCGTATAAGCTTTGAAATAAACTCAATTCTTTTTCTATAACTAAAATCAAAATATCAAAAATCAAAGAAGGAAATTATGTGTGAAGACAATAATATGGAAAATAATATAAATGATAACACCCAAGAAATTCCCCAAAAGGCCTTCAGCAAGGAGGATTATTTCTTTATGGCTGAGGCCATTAATGAGGCGAGGGTCGCTCGTTTTATAGAGGAAGTTCCTGTTGGGGCTGTGGTTGTCTACGATGGGAAAATCATAGGACGAGGTCACAACCTAACCTACAAGGGGAAAAGCGCCCTAAAGCATGCCGAGCTTATGGCTATCAAGGAAGCTAGTGCCTGGATGGATGATTTTAGGCTTGAGGAGTGCACCATGTATGTGACTATGGAGCCTTGCTCAATGTGTGCGGGTGCTATTATCAATTCGAGAATCGATAGGCTCGTCGTGGCTCTAAGAGATCACAAGAGGGGAGCTTGTGGTTCCAATACCAACGTTTGTGGCGATAGGAGTCAGCTTCACTTTGTCGATGCGGAATTCGGTCTAATGGAAGAAGAGGCTCTCTTTGAGATCCAGACTTTCTTTAGATATTTAAGGCAAAAGAAAAAGAATAAATCAAACAAATGATCTATTCTGTAATTTCTGCTATAAATTGCCAAGAAATATCATATTTATCAATCAAAGTTGTAAAAATTTTCTTGTTCACCTTTTGAGGCTCCATAGTTACTGTGGAGTCTTTTCTAAAGTTCATGTATGCTCTGTAGAGATTATCAGAAGTCGTCTCTATTACGATTCTAACATTGTTCCCCTTCTTTATAATCTTATCATTAGTCACATCATAAAGATAGATTCTATTGCCGTATATATCTAGATGAGAATTATATATCCTATTTTTAATCTCCTTTGGGTGATTGTACTTCTCAAAATCACTGTATCTAATGATTTTTTCCGGTTCATCCAGGCCAAACACATTGCAATAATAATGAAGAGCCTCTAAACATTTACCATCTGTAAAAGCTAATCCAACTGCCATACTTATTCCTTTCTATTCTATACTAATAATTTATCACATTATCACCATCTAGGCAAGTATAGTTGATAATTAATCTAGCTGAATTTCTATTTAAATATGCCCAAGAAGAGTATAATAATAGCAAGTAAACGATATTAATTTTGAATAAAGGAGTATATAATGAAGATTAGTCTAATTGATCCATTAGAAGTTGATAGAGAAATTATTGAAAATCATAAAGAAAAAATTGAATCTTTAGGCCATGAGTTTGAATATTTTGAAGAAAGTGCAGGAAGTGATGAGGAAAAGATCGAAAGATTAAAGGACACCGATATCGCTATCATCACCAACAAGCCACTTACAAGCGATGTGATTAATAATACAAAACTAGATCTAATAGATGTTGCCTTTACGGGTGTGGACCATGTCGATCTTGAAGCTTGCAAGGAAAAGGGAATCAAGGTCCTAAACGCTAGCGGCTACTCAGATGATTCAGTGGCAGAGCTTGTAATAGGCCTTACTATCTCTGTTTTGAGGAAATTTAACGAGAATAGGGCAAACATCTTTGATGGGGAAAATAACTATCTTCTAGGGGAACTTATCAAGGGCAAGACCTTTGGTGTTATAGGAACAGGAAATATAGGATCTAAGCTAATCGATCTATTAAGTGCATTTGGCTGCAAGATAATCGCCTACTCAAGAACAGAAAAAGAAGAAATCAAGGCCAAGGGAGTAGAATATGTCGACCTTCCTACCCTCCTTAAGGAAAGTGATATAGTATCACTTCATATACCAAACAACAAGGAAACTAAGGGATTCTTAGGAGAAGAAGAGCTCAACCTAATGAAAGAAGGGGCAGTCCTAATCAACTGTGCTAGGGGAGCTGTTGTAGATAACGACTACCTAGCTAAGCTTCTTAATGAGGACAAGCTAAGGGCAGGCATAGATGTATTCGACATGGAACCACCACTTCCAGAAGACTATCCACTAAGAAATGCCAAAAACGTAATACTAACAAATCACGTAGCCTTCTACACCAAGGAAGCCATGGAGATTAGGGCAGACATTGTATTTGACAACCTTTATCAATACCTAGACGGAAATATCGTAAACGAGATCAAACTATGACAGATATAAAAATCGTTGCAATTGCTGGGGGCTCAGCCTCTGGCAAAAGCTCGATTGTAAGAGAAATTGCAAATTATTTTAAGGATGACTTAACCGTCATAGGCCACGATAATTACTACAAGGCTCACGATGACATTTCTTTTGAGCAAAGAGCCAAGCTTAACTACGACTATCCAGGTGCCTTCGACAATGATTTATTTTATAAGGACTTATTAAAACTACGCGAAGGTAAGACCATAGCCATGCCGACCTATGACTACAATATCCACACTAGAAGCAAGGATACCATAGAGATTAAGCCAACCAAGATTATCCTAATAGAGGGAATCCTAGTTCTCTATGATGAAAGGATTAGGTCTATCACAGACACCAAGGTCTTCGTGGATGCCGATAGTGATGTGAGGCTTCAAAGGAGAATCCTAAGAGATACCAAGGAACGTGGCAGGTCCCTTGAATCTGTACTTACTCAATACATCGGCCAGGTTAAGCCAATGCATGAGACTTACATCGAGCCAAGCAAGAAATACGCAGACATTATCATTCCAAGAGGAGCGAAGAACCTAAAGGGAATTCAAATCCTCAAAAGACACATTAAACATTTGATTGAGGAAGAAAATGAAGGTTAATATCACAGAAACTAACCATGATTATATAGAGAACTATCTAGCGGGCCACTCATCTATGGGGGCCGATATTTGGGGAGCTCATAAAGACACTGACGGTAAGTATGTATTCAGGGTCCTTGCCCCAAACGCTGACGAAGTATACATCAAGGGAGATTTCACTTCTTGGGAAAATACCAGGATGACAAAAAATACCAAGTACGGTTATTTTTTCATTAAGCTTGATGCCAAGCCAGGAGATTATTATAAATATATAGTAGTCCATGAAGGTAATTGGGTAGAAAAAACCGACCCCTTCGCCCGTGCCATGGACAAGGAAGGGGACTTTGCAAGTATCATAACAGATGACTCCTATGACTTTTCTGATGAAGAATTTATCAAACAAAGAGATAAGAACTTCGATAAACCCCTAAACATCTACGAAATCCACATAGGAAGCTGGCTTAGATATAATGACAAGGTCAACTTCCTCGATATAGTCGACAAACTAGTAGCCTATGTCAAGGAAATGAACTATACTCACGTAGAAATCATGCCTATAACCGAATATCCTTACTATCCATCATGGGGCTATCAATCGAGTGGATTTTTTGCGACAAGCTCTCGCTTTGGAAGTCCAGTAGACCTTAAGAAATTCGTAGATATTCTTCACCAAAACGGAATTGGGGTAATACTCGATATGGTGGCAGTCCACTTTGCTAGCGACTATTTTGGCCTAGACCATTTTGATGGAACTGGAATGTATGAGTCAATCTATCCCGACCTCAAATACTCTGAATGGGGATCTAATAACTTTGACTACTCCAAGGGTCATGTCAGGAGCTTTATGAAGTCAGCTATGACCTATTGGCTAGAAAACTTCCACTTCGATGGAATAAGGATTGATGCAGTAAGCTACATGATCCACTACAATGGCAACAAGAACCGTGGAGTCCACAGGGATAATATCGAGTTTATTAAGGACCTTAACAAAACCATCCACGAGGCCTTCCCAAATGTAATGCTAATAGCAGAAGACTCCTCAGACTTCCCACAAGTTACGGGCAAGGTCGAAGATGGGGGATTGGGCTTTGACTACAAGTGGGACTTGGGTTGGATGAATGATACCCTAAGGTATTTTAAGACAGATTCCATAAACAGGATCGACCACCAGGCAAATATCAATTTTTCCATGTTCTACTTCTACAACGAACGCTTTATCCTTCCATTAAGCCACGACGAGGTAGTTCATATGAAAGGAGCTATGATTAACAAGATGGCAGGATCCTACGAGGAGAAGTTCAAACAACTTAAGATCCTCTACACCTACCAGATGACACATCCTGGCAAGAAGCTCAACTTTATGGGCAACGAAATCGCAACCTTTGACGAATGGAATGAACATGAATCGATTAATTGGGATATACTAAAATTCCCAACCCATGACGACATCCACCGCTATGTCAAGGACCTAAACGCCCTTTATTTAGAAAGTCCTGCCTTTTTCGAAAAAGATTACGAAGAAGATGGATTTTCCTGGAAGGTAGTAGATGATAATATAAATTCTGTTTTCGCCTATGAAAGAAAAGCCGGAGACGATAGATACCTTGTAGTCCTTAACATGACCAATACCTACAAGGGAGCTTTCGAGATACCTTACGATGAAGAAGTAGAATTTGTCGAAGTCTTGGATTCGCTTTCTGAGACCTACGGTGGAAGCAGGAGGGAAAAGAGAAAGATAAAAATAAAGAAAGGAAACAATTTAGTATTGGAGCTTTGGGAATACGAAGCTATAGTACTAAAAGTAAAATAATATGAAAGTAAGAAAACCAATAAATCTATCCTGGTTAGTTGAAAAATGGACCTTGATAGATGAAGATTCATATCTTAAGAATATGTGGTTGAATACAGAATCCCTTGATTTTATAAGAATCAACAAGGAGATTCAAACCGCAGAAGATATAGAAGAAAATTATATAGATATAGATGCAGATGTAGAAAACTTCTTGCTCATGCCAACAGCAGACGAGCTAGATAGCCAGAGACTAAGAGAAGCCTTTGTCGCAAGCCTTGACAGACACCAGAGGGACAACTTCCTAGATAACTACGAGGGAATCGCCCCAAGAGAAGAATTCCTAGACATAGTCTACGAACAAGGACTTGAAGGACAATGGAACTCCTTCAGAGACAAGGCAGCAGCGGACATATTACTAACATGGGCTCTTGAAGAATCAATCCCAGTTAACAAAGACATGGAGACAATTAACATAAACAAACTATGAGAATAAAGAAAATATTTTACCCCTTGGCCATAGCCCTCGTCATAACAGCCTGTGCCAATGGAGCAAATGAAAAAGAAGATAAGAACGACCAAGTAAGCCAAGCTGAAGAAAAAGTAGAGGAAAAAGAGACTGAGGAAGAAACAAAAGTAGAAGAGACAGAAAATACAGAAGCGAATCCAGAAGATGCGAAAAGCTCCGAAGTGCCAAAGCTTGACAAGACCTACTACGATTACTTCGACACAGTAACTACCCTTCTAACCTACTCTGATGATGAAGAGTCCTTCAAGAAACAGTGTGACGTCCTAGAAGAAGAGCTAGCCAAATACCACAAGCTCTACAACTCCTACGATTCCTTCGAAGGAGTAAACAACTTCCGAACAATCAACGAGAAGGCAGGAATTGAGCCAGTCAAAGTTGATCCTGAGATAATAGAGCTAATAGAATACTCAAAAGAGATGTACGAACTAACAGACGGAAACATCAACGTAGCTATGGGATCTCTCCTAGGCTTGTGGCACCAATACAGGGAAATGTCCATAGATAACCCAGAAAAGGCAGCCATTCCACCAGAAGATGAGCTTATCAAAAAAAGCGAACACAAAAACATAGATGCTATTGAAATAGACAAGGAAAACTCTACAGTCTACATCAACGATCCAGACGTCCAAATAGACATAGGAGCAATCGGCAAAGGCTATGCCACAGAAAAAATGGCAGAAAAACTAAAAGAAGCAGGATTTGAAAGAGGCATCCTCTCAGTCGGTGGAGATGACGTAATCATAGGAGAAAATCCAAACAACAGCGAAGGAAACTGGAAAATAGCAGTCCAAAATCCTTTCCTAGAGGATAAAGAAAACCCATACTCCACAGTAGTAGACGTAAAGAACACATCAGTAGTAACAAGCGGTGACTACCAAAGATACTTCACAGTAGACGGCAAAAACTACCACCACATCATAGACCCAGCCACAAGATACCCATCCGATAAATGGAAATCCGTATCAGTAAAAGCAGACAGCATAGCCCTAGCAGACACCCTCTCAACCTACTTCTTTATAGTAGATCACGAGACAGGACTAAAGAAGGCAGCCGAGAACAAAGTAGAAGCCTACTGGATAGACCCAGAAGGAAACGAATACAAAACCGAAGGCTGGGAAAAAATAGAAGATAAATAAAGATGAAGCCCTAATCCTTAGTGGATTGGGGCTTTTTGGGTGGAAGATGTTAGCAAAGGGTACCTATACGCCACCTCGACAGAGCGAATGAATGAGCGACGAGAGGTCTACAGTCTATGATGACATGTAAATCATAAAGTTTAATTTATCTACGATCATGCTTAGCTAGCAGAATCTCAAATCAAACACGTCCCAAGGTTCTGTAGACCTCTCACATAAAGTTCGAGGTGGCGTATATGCGAACATTATGTTAAAAAATAAGAATATTGTATATTACCATTACGCCATCTCGAAGGAGGAACGACTGAGAGATCTACAGTTTATGATGACATGTGAATAATGAGGTTTAAGTCATATACTAATTTAACTAAATTACTAAATATCGAATCAAAAACGACTCAAAAAAATATATAACTCTTACATAAAATTCTAGTTGTAGAAAGGGAAGCCTTTCAATGATTAAAACTTTATAATGCACTATTGAAGACATAAATTACTTAATTATATCATAATACAAATCTTTCCACTCAGGATTCATAGAATTAACAAGAGCTTCCTTTTTTGCCCTCCCATACTTTTTCATCTGAATTTCTCTTTCTCTAGCATTTTCATAATCTTCAAGAACCTCGTAATAAACAAGCTTTCCAATATTATACTTATCAGAAAAACTCCCCTTCTTCAGATGATTCCTATGCTCATAAGTTCTTCTAATAAGATTGTTCGTATAGCCTATATAATATTTACTATTGGTCTTATCAGTAAGTAAATAAACAAAATGACTCATAACTACTCCTTAAAGAAAATATTCTTAATGTCACTATACCCAAATAAGATATAAAAGTTGATGATTTCTCAACAATTACCGAAATCTCACATTATAAACATCTCTATTTATAAGATTATAATAAAGATTTTGTGTATTAAATTAAAGATAATCTAATCTTATAATTTTATATATAGTATATATATATTAATTCCTCC
Organism: Peptoniphilaceae bacterium AM52-5BH; assembly: GCA_027669155.1. GTDB lineage: Bacteria > Bacillota > Clostridia > Tissierellales > Peptoniphilaceae > Anaerococcus. Next base: position 63,718 of record JAQEDR010000008.1, read on the forward strand.
ATCTCTAATGGAGTTGTCACAATGAGTATAACGAACTGATGAAACTCCTTAATCGAGGATTTATGAGATGAGGTCCTCCTAGAGCCGGATAGGCTTATTACCGAATCCATAAACTACCGTCGAAGGAGTAACGACTGAGAGATCTACAGTCTATGATGACATGAAAATAGTACGGTTTAATTCATCTACGATCATACCTAGCTAACAAAATCTCAAATTAAACACGTCCCAAGGTTCTGCAGACCTCTCACATAAAGTTCGAGGTGGTGTAGATGTGAAAATTATATTTTCAAGATTTTTAAATACAGTAAATATACCATTGCCTCCATCTCGAAGGAGGAACGACTGAGAGATCTACAGTCTATGATGACATGTAAATCATAAAGTTTAATTCATCTACGATTATACCTAGCTAAGAAAATCTCAAATCAAACACGTCCCAAAGTTCTGTAGACCTCTCACATAGTACTCTTAGAGCCGGACGGGCTTATTTCGAGGTGGCAGATATGTGAATATTAATTTACTAAAATTAGGGTTGCAGTATATTTCTACCATTACGCCACCTCGACAGAGCGAATAAAATGAGCGACGAGAGGTCTACAGTCTATGATGACATGTAAATAATACAGTTTAAGTCATCTACTAGATTACCTAACTAATAATTTCACCCCACCAATCTTTCCATCTCCCACAAATCTTGGTATAATATTTAGATATGATTGGAGGATGACGTGAATAAAGCTTTTGATAATGATAAGTATATAAAATTGCAGTCGGAAAAGATTGAGGAGAGGATTTCTCATTTTGACAAGCTCTATATGGAGTTTGGGGGCAAGCTCTTTGATGATAGCCATGCATCAAGGGTCCTTCCTGGATTTCTCCCTGACTCAAAACTCAGGATGCTCTACAACCTCAAGGATGTTTGTGAGATAATAATAACGATCAATGCCAACGATATCGAAAACAACAAGATCAGAGGGGACAATGAGACTTCATACGATGCGGAAACTATTAGACTAAAGGAAGCCTTTGAGGATTATGGATTTCTGGTAAATGGGATTATCATAACCCAATTCGATAACCAACCTAAGGCCGTGAAGTACCAAAAATACCTGGACAACTTAGGAATCGCAAGTTACAAGACCTACGATATCCAAGGCTATCCAAATAACATTGACCACATCATCTCAAAGGATGGTTTTGGTAGAAATGAAAGAGTAAAGACCACAAGACCCCTAGTAGTTATTACAGGACCAGGACCAGGATCAGGCAAGATGGCGACCTGCCTATCCCAAATGTATCTGGACCATGAAGCTGGAATCAACGCAGGTTACGCCAAGTTTGAGACCTTCCCAATATGGAACCTCGCCCTCAAGCATCCTGTAAATATGGCATACGAGGCAGCTACTGCCAATCTCGACGATGTAAATATGATAGACCCTTACCATCTCGACGCCTATGGGGAGCTTGCCGTAAACTACAACAGGGACGTAGAGGCCTTTCCTATACTTAAGAAAATGTTCGAGAAAATCATGGGCTCTTGCCCTTACAAGTCTCCAACGGATATGGGTGTCAACATGGTGGGCTTCTGCATAGAAGATGAGGAAGAGGTAAAACGCGCCAGCAAGGAAGAGATTATCAGAAGATACTACAATACCCTAGTTGACTTTAGATATGCCAAGGAGAGCTACCATGCAGTAGAAAAAATCGAAATGCTAATGAGTCAGCTTGAAATAAGTCCGGAAGATAGGACTGTCGCAGTAAAGGCGAGGGAGAAGGCGAAAAAGACTGGAAGGGAAGCCTTCGCTATTAGGCTTGAGACAGGCGAGATTATCACAGGTAAGAAAAGCGACCTCTTATCAGCTCCATCAGCCGCTATCCTAAATGCCCTAAAGAAACTAGGAAAACTTGACGACGAGCTTCTCTTGATATCACCACACATCATAGAGCCAGTTTCAAAGCTAAAAACCAAGTCCTTAGGAGGCAAAGAAACATCCCTATCAGCCAACGAAATGCTAATAGCCCTCTCAATATCCGGCACAACCAACCCCCTAAGCCATATGGCTATAGAGCAGATTGGCAAACTAAAGGGATTAGACGCCCACTCCACAGTCCTCCTAGAAGACAGCCAAAGATCTATGCTAAGAAAACTAGGCATAAACTTCACCCAAGACGCCTATCTAGGAAACGACGATTACGAATACTAAGAGATAAGGAGCGAAAGCTCCTTTTATATTGGGGAAAATAGGAAAAGAGATATCTCGACTGATGCTCGACATAATGGGAAAGAAAACGAAGTTTTCTTTCTATTTCCCTTGCTTCGACCGCAGTGGAGAAGCCTCTCGAGAAATAGTAAAAGTATAATTCTTTTAGGTCCAATATTATAGCAATCTACAATATTACCCGCCATCTCGAACGGATGCGAGAGATCTACAGTCTATGATGACATTAAGGATTAAGTAATCTATGAAAACCAACGAGATATCTCGACTTCGCTCGATATAAGGGGAAGGAAAGCTATGCTTTCCTAGAAAATTCAAGAACGTCATTCGACGTTCTTTTGACCTTTGTTTCTGCGAAACAAAAGTCACTACACTATTTGCCTTTCATACAAACAGTGGCCCAACAGGTGGGCAACCTTATTTCGACTGAACGAAGTGAATGGAGAAATCTCACGAGTAAAAGTAAAACTATAATTTTTTTAGTTCCAGCATTATAGCAAGCTACAATATTACCCGCCACGTCGAAGGAGGCACGACTGAGAGGTCTCCAGTCTATGACGACATGTATATAATTTGGTTTAAGTCATACACGATCATACTCAAATTACAAAATCCAATTAGATGTCTCGACTACGCTAGACATAAGGGTAAAGAAAACAAAGCTTTCTCTCCTTTATTCCCATAAAATTCCACATACATAATCTTGACAAAATCACTAGCTTGTTATACTATGATTCAGAGAAACATTTAATATATTATATAAGGAAAGCAAATGAAAAAATCTATTTTTACCAAAATCGTAGTCCTTTTGGCTACAATAATCAATGTAATATTCTTCTATTTCCTTTTTAAATACAAGATTCTCCCACATACATATAGAATGGCTATAGCCATCACTATCGGGATAATTCTTTGTATTTTTTTGTATATAGGATTTATAAGAAAGAAAAACTCGAACGTATTGAAGGCTATAATAATCATATTCCTTCTACTCCTAAGCATAGGCGAAATCACCTTCCTATCCTATGCCAACAAGTCTATCAAGACAGTTTCCGAGATCAACAACAAACCTGTCCAAGACACTAATGAGATGAGTTTTGTTGTATTGAAGGACTCTGAAATCAAAAGTCTCGCAGACATAGGGGATAAGGAAATCGCCATAGCAGGAGACATGGATAAGGACAATTCCTCCAAGGCCTTTGATAAGTACAAGGAAGATTATAAAAAGGAATTAACTGAAAGAAACTTCGACAATTATCAAGCTTCTGCCACAGCCCTACTAGATGGAGATGCTGAGGTCATGCTTCTTAACGAATCATTTAGGCCAATCCTAGATGAGGCAATTGAGGGATTTTCTGAGAAAACCCGTGTACTCGAATCCGTCCTAGTAACAGGAGATGAGAAGAAGAAGGAAGAAAAGAAAGAAGTAGCAGAAGACGCATCTTTCAATGTCTTCCTATCAGGAATCGACACATCAGGTAGCCTATCCAATGTATCAAGGTCCGATGTAAATATGGTCCTAAGTGTCAATCCAAAAGAGAAGAAAATTCTAATCACAAGTATCCCAAGAGACACCTACCTATCCATAGGAGGGGAAGGTGACAAGTACGATAAGCTAACCCATGCAGGCCTTTACGGAGTGGATACATCAATTAAAAGTGTAGAGGCCCTTCTAGATATCAAAATCGACTACTATGGCAAGGTCAACTTCACAACCCTAGTAGAGCTAATAAACGCCCTAGGAGGAATCACTGTTGATAACCCAACAGCCTTCCAATCTAGCGGTGGAGTATACTATTTCCCACAAGGAAAGATAGAAATGGACGGGGATATGGCTCTAGCCTTCTCTAGAGAGAGATATAACCTAGAAGAAGGAGACTTTGACAGAGGGAAAAATCACACTAGAGTCCTAACGGGAATCATTAGAAAGATGCTAAGCACAGAAATGCTCCTAAACTTCAACCAAATAGCAGACATAGCCTTAGAATCAGTCAACACAGACGTGCCATATGAGAAGATGATAGAGCTAGTCAACAAACAACTAGCCGACGGAGGCGAATGGCAAATAGAAAGCGAAGCCCTAAAAGGAAAAGGAACCATGGACCTAGACTCCTACCTAATGCCAAACGCAAGACTCTACATGATGGTCCCAAGCAAGGACTCCATAGAAAATATTCATAATAATATTGAGGAAAACAATAAGTAAAGAGATGCCTCTACTACGCTCGACGGTAGTTTGCGGACTCAGCTACGTCTGATGCTTATTATTTAGAACGATATTCATCGTTCTTTTATCCTTTGTTATTCCTTAACAAAGGATACTGCACTATTTTGCTTTGCAAAACAGTGGCCCATGACGAGGGCTTCCTCGATTAAGGGCTGCCATCAATTCACTTACGTTCATTGTGGTCAGACCCATTAGACATAAGGGGAAGGAAAGCTATGCTTTCCAACTATTACCCTTACCTCGACCGTAGCGGAGAGGTCTCACGTGTTACTTTTAAAAAACAGTTAATCTTATACTTTGAATAAAAGAATAGCTTCCAATTACCGCCATCTCGAACGGATGTGAGAGATCTATAGTCTATGATGACATGTAAATAACAAAGATAAATCAATCTACGAAATCCAAGGAGATGTCTCGACTAACGCTCGACATAAGGGGAGAGAAAACGAAGTTTTCTTTCTATATCCCTTATTTCGACCGAAGTGGAGAAATCTCCATTCAATGGCTACACCTAAATAAAAAAGCTAAACCAATCTACGCAATTACGAATTTAACCAACCAATCAAACAAAAAGGAAAAGATATGGGACACACAACCATCTTGTTGATGATTATTACAATTTTATCAAAAATATTTGGCTTTGTCCGTGAATCTGTCATGGCAGCGGTCATTGGCGCAGGGGATATCAAATCCATCTACGTCACTGCCACCACCATCCCTGATATCATGATGTATACAGTCATAACAGGGATTGTCTCTGCCTATATCACAGTCTACACCAGGATCCGTACGGACAAGGGAGAAAGCGAGGCCAATAGCTTTACCTCCAACCTTATCAATGTCCTAATGGTCTATGGTGCTATTATCTTTATTCTAGTCATAATATTTGCGGGACCAATATCAAAGATATTTTCGCCCAAACTCATTGGCGAAACTCACGAGATGGCTACATCCTTTACCAGAATCATGGCAGTTTCAATCTTTGCCTTTCTCTACTCTGCGGTCATCAGAGGCTTTCTCAACGCAAGAAATAACTTCATCGACCCTGTTATTACAGAGATTATCCTTAATATCTTCGTCATATCTGCAACCCTTCTTACGGGAGTCTTCGATAATCCATATATCCTCATCATAGGAGCCCTTATAGGAAACATCGTCCAATTTATAAGATTTCCCTTTGCGAGCAAGAAGAAGGGTTTTTCCTATGAGAAGAATCTAGACTTTAAGGATCCCTACATCAAGTACCTCCTGGCTATCATGATTCCAATCATCATATCCAACGCCGCCAACAAGATCTCTGTCCTAATAGACAAGTCCATGGCTTCAGGTCTACTTGGAATCGACACAGTAGCCAAGGTATTCTATACAGAAAACATGCTCGACTTCATAGTAGAAGTTGTCACGATAAACATAGCCACCATCACCTTCCCCCAAGTAGCGAAACTTGGCAATGAAGGGAAAATAGATGCAATGAAAGAAAAGACAGCAAGTACCCTAATCCTAACCCTTGCCCTAGTAATCCCTGCCACCTTCGGCATGATGACTCTAGCAAGGCCTATTATCAGCCTAATCTACGAGAGAAACGCCTTCACGGCCCATGATGCAGCCCTCGTATCATCACTCCTAGTCTCTTACGCACCTTACATTATCTTCATCACCTTTATGAAAATAATCTCAAACAGCTTCTACGCAGTAGGAGACTCCAAGTCGCCACTTATAGTAATCCTCATCCAACAGGCTATAAATGTAAGCCTCAACTGGATTCTTGCAAAAGAAATTGGCCTAGATGGAATAGGTCTAGCAACGTCTGTGTCGACTGCTGTAGGAAGTTTGCTAATAATCTTTGTTTATTTCAAGAAGTTTGGTAAAGTAAAAGATGTAAGAAATATGAAGTCCATAGGAAAAATCACCCTAGGATCGCTTCTTATGGTGCTTGTGGCTAACACGTGCTATGGATTTTTATCAGATAGATTCAGCTTGATATTTAGCCTGCTATTTACCATAATACTTGCAGGATTGAGCTATTTATTTGTTATATTAATTGTGAGAATAGATGAAATTGAAGTTGTTAAAGGAAAGGTATTAAATAAATTAAGAAGGAAATAAGTTATGAAGAATTCGAAAATAATTGACAAGAAGAAACTAATACTAGGATTTTTTGATATATTAATAATAAATTTAGCTTATTTTCTAGCCCTGTATTTCAGATTTGATATGAATTTCAGGGCCATACCTTTGGATTTCTTAGATGCTTTCGAGACTTATGCTATCTTTAATACCATCATTACGATAGCTATTTACGGTCTACACAAGATGTATAACATGATACTGGAGTATGCTTCCTACAAAGAACTTATTAATATCACCCAAGCTGTAATTTTATCACTTATAAGTCATGCTGTGTTAATGACAATTTTTGTCTATAGAATGCCAATATCATACTATGTATTCGGATTTATGATTCAGTATGTCTTGACTGTAGGATCAAGATTTATCAAGAAGATGATGATTCACAAAAGCTACAAGACTGACAAGAAGAACCATTCTTATAAGAGAGCCCTAATCGTTGGGGCAGGATCTGCTGGACAGACTCTAAAAAGAGATATTTCTAACTCCAACAATGGTGGAAAGACTAATATTCTTGTTGTTGGCTTCATAGATGATGATCCAAAGAAGAAAAATCAATACATAGATAATAGTAGAATCTTCGGTGGAAGGGATATGATAAAGGAAGTTGTCGAGGAAGAATCCATCGATGTCATTCTTGTAGCTATTCCTTCTGTAGAGGAAGTCGAGAAGAAAGAAATCCTAAGAATATGTAACGAAACAGGATGCGAGGTCAAGGTTCTTCCTGGTATTTACCAACTTGTTTCAGGAAAAGTTACCATGTCTACTATGAAGGATATCCAAATCGAAGACCTCTTGGGACGAGATCCTGTAAAGATTTTCTCCAACGAAACTTTTGATTATCTCAACGACAAGGTAGTCCTAGTTACAGGAGGGGGAGGATCCATAGGGTCTGAGCTTTGTAGGCAAATAGCACAATATGGTCCAAGACTACTTATAATTTTCGATATATATGAGAACAACGCCTATGAAATAGAACAGGAACTTAAGAGAAACAATAAGGATCTCAACTTTATAACGCTAATCGGTTCTGTTAGAGACTACAGAAGAGTAGAGAAGATGTTTGAGATATACAAACCTGATATAGTATTTCACGCAGCAGCTCACAAGCATGTGCCTTTGATGGAGGTAAGTCCAGTAGAAGCAATAAAGAACAATGTCAGAGGAACATACAATGTCGCCCTACTTTCCCTAATCTATGACGTTCAAAGATTTGTTCTCATATCAACAGACAAGGCAGTCAACCCAACATCAGTTATGGGAGCAACCAAGAGAGTTTGTGAGAAGATAATCCAAGGAATAAATGACATAAGAGAGAGCAAAGAATATAATAATCTTGCAAAGGTAATTGTCCAAGATGGGGACAGAAATATTACTATCAATCCTAAAGACTTGCTAGAAGGAAAGAATCCTGGAACAGAATTTGTTGCGGTTCGTTTTGGTAATGTATTGGGATCGAATGGTTCCGTAATACCATTATTTAAGAAGCAAATCGCAGCGGGTGGACCTGTTACAGTTACCCACCCAGAGATAATCAGATACTTTATGACAATCAAGGAAGCTGTAAAGCTAGTCCTTCAAGCTGGATCCATGGCCCAAGGCGGTGAAATATTCGTCCTAGACATGGGAGAACCAGTCAAAATTGACGACCTTGCAAGACAGCTTATCAGACTATCAGGATATCAGCCAGATATAGATATGCCTGTAGTATATACGGGACTTAGGCCTGGAGAGAAGCTATACGAAGAAAGACTGATGGATGAGGAAGCCCTCACAGGTACCCACGTTGAGGGAATATCTGTAGGCCGACCACTAGACTTCTCTAGGGGAGAATTCTTCGGCAAACTTGATAGTGTAATCAATCAAGAAAATATTGATGAACTTGATATTATAGCAACGATTAATGAGTTAATTACTACATTTATAGGAAAGGATAATTCGAAGGGAGAATAGAATGAAAATACCATTTTCGCCACCAGATATTAGTGAGGAAGAAATAGAAGAAGTTGTAGATGCTTTAAAATCCGGATGGATTACAACAGGACCAAAAACGAAAAGATTAGAGAAAGAATTACTTCAATTTACAGGTACCAATGTTGGTGTTTGCCTAAATTCACAAACAGCAGCAGCTGAAATGACTCTAAGAGTACTAGGAATAGGACCTGGAGACGAAGTTATCACTAGTGCATATACTTACACTGCTACAGCTTCAGTAGTTGACCATGTAGGAGCAAAACTTGTATTAGTTGATACACAAGAAGATTCTTTAGAAATTGATTACGACAAAGCAGCTGAGCTAATAAATGAGAATACGAAGGCTATAATTCCAGTGGATTTAGCAGGAATACCTTGCGATTATGACAGAATATTTGAAATAGTTGAAAATAAAAAAGAATTGTTCGAAGCAAATAATGATTTACAAAAATCCTTCAATAGAATTATAGTTATAGCGGATACTGCACATGCATTAGGTGCAAGCTATAAGGGTAATAAAATAGGTTCTGTAGCTGATTTCTCTAACTTCTCTTTCCACGCTGTCAAAAACTTTACTACAGCAGAGGGAGGATATGCAACCTGGAAAGATAGAGAAGGAATAGATAATGAAGCACTTTACAAACAATATCAGTTATTATCTCTCCATGGACAGTCAAAAGATGCATTAAATAAGACAAAACTTGGTTCATGGGAATATGATGTCATGGGACCATGGTATAAATGTAATATGACGGACGTTCTGGCATCCATAGGACTTGCTCAAGTTAGAAGATATCCTGAGCTTTTAAAAAGAAGGAAATCAATAATAGAAAAATACGACAAAAACTTTAGACCATTAGGACTAGAAACTTTAAATCACTTTGATGATAATCATGAGTCATCAGGACACCTCTACATTACAAGAATACCTGGAATAGATACAGATTCCAGAAATAAAATAATAGAAGAAATGGCTAAAGTTGGAGTTGCATGTAATGTCCACTATAAACCATTACCTTTACTAACAGCTTATAAAAACTTAGGATTTGATATTAAAGATTACCCAAATGCCTACGACCACTACAAGAATGAAATAACACTTCCACTTCACACCAAGCTTACAGATGAGGAAGTTGATTATGTTATTGATAAGTATTGTGAGATTGTAAAAAATTATCTCTAATTTAAAGAAGGTCTTATGAAAAAATTGATGATTTTAGGAGCTAGCGTTCTTCAAATTCCAGCAATCGTAGAGGCGAAAAAAATGGGGCTTTATGTGTTGTCTGTTGATATGAATCCTAATGCAGAAGGTTTTTCATATGCAGATAAAAAAATTGTAGTAAGCACTACAGATACAGAAAAAGTATTAGAAGAAGCAAAAAAAAATAAAATTGATGGGATAATCACAATAGCTAGTGATAGACCAATGACAACTGTTGCTAAAGTAGCAAAGAAATTAGATTTAATAGGAATAGACGAAAAAACTGCGATAAATGCTACTAATAAATCAAAAATGAGGGATGCTTTAAAAGCTTATGACGTTCCAATTCCTATGTATTTTTCTGTAGATAACTACGACCGATATTTAAAAGCCGTTGATGAAATTTTAATGAAAAATTATAAATGTATTGTTAAACCTGAAGATAACTCTGGAAGTAGAGGTATTAGGTTAGTGGAATCAACAGATGAATGCGATTTGAAGAAAATATTCGATTATTGTAAAAGTAATTCTAATTCGGGCAAGTTGTTAGTTGAAGAATACATGGAGGGACCAGAAGTAAGTGTAGAAACTATATCTAAAGATGGTGTTTGTAATGTTATTCAAATTACAGATAAAATAACAACTGGACCTCCTTATTTTGTAGAATTAGGTCATTCTCAGCCATCATCATTGGATAAAGATACTATAGATAAAATAAAAAAAGTTGCAATAGACACAAATAGAGCAATAGGGATTGAAAATGGACCATCACATACTGAAATAAAAGTTACAAAAGATGGCCCTAAGGTCGTAGAAGTAGGGGCAAGATTAGGAGGAGATAATATTACAACTCACCTAGTTCCATATTCAACTGGGGTAAATATGGTGAAAGCTTCAATAAAAATTGCACTTGGAGAAGAAATTGATGTTAGAAAAAGTTTTGAAAAAGCATCAGTAATAAGATATAAAAAATGTGATACTGGAAAAATACTAAAGATCAAAGGGATCGAAGAAGCAAAGAAAATACAAGGAATTAAGGATGTAGAGATAGTTCATGGAGTTGGAGAATATTCTCATACCATAAAAAATTCAAATGATAGAGTAGCCTATGTCATATCTCAAGGTAACGATATTTCAGAAGCAATAGAAGCATGTAAAAATGCTTTAGATAAGATAAAAATAGAAGTAGAAGAGTCAGGTAACTAATGATATATGAAAAGATTATAAAAAGAATACTAGATATAGTTCTTGCACTTATTGCTTTACCTTTTGTATTGATTATTTGTATAATATTTGGGATTTTAATATACTTGGAAGATAGAGGAGATATTTTTTATATAGCGAAAAGAAGAGGCTTGAATGGTTCTGTTTTTGGAATGTACAAGCTTCGTTCGATGAAGATGAATGCACCTGATATTCGAAATGAGGATAATTCAACATATAATAGTTCAAATGATCCTAGAGTTACAAAAATAGGAAGAATTTTAAGAAAAACCTCAATAGATGAATTACCACAAGTATTTAATATCTTAAAGGGCGACATGAGCTGGATTGGGCCTAGGCCAAATAATCCTAGTAAAGTATATGAAGACATGACAGATGTTGAAAAAAAGCGATTGAGTATAAGACCTGGAGTAACAGGCTATAGTCAAGCTTATTATAGGAATTCGATTAATCAAGATGAAAAATTAAAAAAAGATGTATTTTATTCTGAAAATGTAAGATTTGTATTTGATTTTAAAATTTTCATTCAAACTATAAAAACTGTATTACTTCAAAAAAATATAAATACTAATTAAGTCTAAGGAATTAAGTCATGAAAGAATTACAAGGAAAGAAAATATTATTTTTGGGTTCATCAACTTATTTTTATGAAGCCGCAATATACGCAAAAAATAATGGAGCATACATAATTGCTGTTGATAAGAGGCCAAAAGATGAATGTATAGTTAAACAAATTGCTGATGAAGAATATTTATTGGATACTACAGATATTAATGCAATAAAAGATTTAGTATTAGAGAAAAAAATAGATGGTATATATCCTGGGGCAAGTGAGATAAATATACCTATAGCTATTAAAGTAGCTAATGAAACAGGAATTCCAAAATATTGTGATGAAGATCAATGGGAAATGGCGACAAATAAAGCTATTTTTAAAGAGACATGTAGGAAATATAATGTTCCAGTAACACCAGTGTTTGATATAGTTGAGCCTATAAACGAAGAAGAAATTTCTAAGATAGAATTTCCTGTTGTTACAAAACCAGTTGATAATAATGGTTCTACTGGAATTACGATTTGTAAAAAATCGGAAGATTTCATTAAAGCTTACAGGAAAGCAAAAGAAGCTTCAAAAAGTGGAGAAGTATTAGTTGAAAAGGAAATGAATTTTGAGAATAGCTTAATAGCTCATTACACAGCACAAGATGGAGAGGTTATTTTTTGTGGTCTAACAGATAAAGAATCAAAAAAGATAAATGAAAATAGTGCTCCCGTGATGTCTATTCAATTCATGCCATCTAAATTAACCGATACTTTTAAGAAAAAAATAAATAATAAAATAATCAATATGTTAAAAGGTATTGGTATAAATTACGGTCCAATATGGATAGAAGTTTTTCATGACGGAGAAGAATTTGTACTAAATGAAATAGGATATAGATATGGAGGTTCGCTAACCTACTATCCAGTTGATTATTTCTATGGTATAAATCAAATGAATTTGCTTGTCAATTATTTAGCTACTGGAATGCCATTATATGATAACTTTAGAAATATTAAAGAAATAGATAGAAGAAGGAATCATAAATATTGTATATTACCTATGCAATTGAAAAGCGGGACCATAAAGGAAATTAGAGGTTTGCAAGAAATTCTAGAGAAGAAATTTGTTTATGCATTTATTCAGTCCCATATAGTTAATGATGTTATAGAAGACACTGGAACAACTCATCAAGTATTCGGTTATATTCACCTAATAGCGAAGAACAAAAATCAACTTATGAAGCATATCAAATATGTCAATGATTCAATTGAAGTTCTAGATGAAAATAATGAAAATATGTTAGATATTTTGTATTGTAGATAATAGTCTTATGAGGTAAAAGATTGGCTGATTTAAAAATCATTTCAGAAAAACAAGTTATACGTATAATGGAAGACAATTGGATAGAGGGAATAGATGTAATTAAAAAATCATTTATTAAGAGAGGTAAAAATAGAGTGATTTTGCCTGAAAAAACCTCTCAAATATTTGATCAAAAAACTCAAAATAGAGTTAATTGTATGCCTTCTACTATAATAGATGAACAAGTATGTGGTGTAAAATGGGTGTCCGTTTTTCCAACAAATTTTAAAAGAAATATTAAAAACGTGAACGGGCTTACAATTATCTCCGAAACTGTAACAGGGCAGCCATATGCTATAATTGCAAGCTCGTGGTTGACAAAATTTAGAACAGCAGGAGTTGCAGGATTAGCGTCTAAATACTTAGCAAAAGAAGAAAATGAAATAATAAGCTTTATTGGTGCTGGAGAAGAAGCAAAAATGCATTTTGAAATTTTTAAGCTTTTATATCCTGGATTAAAAGAGTGCAGAATATCATCAAGAACTCATGATTCTTGTTCAAGATTTGCAAAAGAGTTTTCAGACAAATATAAAGATGTAAAGTTTGTAGTTTGTGATAATAATTTCGAAAAAGCTATTAAAGGTTCAGACATAGTAGTTACAGCAATTTCTAGCCAAGAAGCAGTTTTAAAAGCAAAATGGTTAGATAAAGCTAATTTTTATGTTCATGTTGGTGGTTTTGAAGATGAATATGACGTTGCACTAAAGGCCGATAAGATTGTTTGTGATGAATGGGATGCTGTTAAGCACAGAGGAAGTCAAACTATTAGTAAAATGTATCAAGATGGAATATTGAAAGATGAAGATATATATGCAGAATTATCAGAAATTATACTAGAAGAAAAAGATGGAAGAGATGAAAAAGATAAATTAATATATTTTAATTCAGTTGGTATGGCTTATGAAGACGTTTTATTAGCAAAATTTGTATATGATAAGTCAGGACAATATGGTGAGATTTTAGAAATTTAAGCTTGGAGATTAGTTTTGGATAGTAAAGAAAAAATAAGGCTAACAGGATATAATAATGAAAAAGGTATAAAAGCTTATATTATAAATCATATAAATAAGTATAAACTTTTGAAAGAATTATTTATAGGTAAAACAAGTAAGATAGAAAGTGTAAAAATATTTTTCGATTTTTGGATTAGCGTGATAGTTCTAGGCGCAGGAATAAATGATTATTTTCAATATAACTTCTATAAAAAAAATTATTCTGAAAGAAATAAATTTATAGTAGGAAGGAAATGGAAAAAAATATTATTAAAATGTAATGGATCTACAAAAATAGATACATTCGATGATAAATTAAAATTTAATAATAAATTCAATGAATTTTTAAACAGAGATTGGCTTGATGTAGATAAAGCTAATTATGATAAAGTAAGTGAATTTATTTCAAACCACGATTCATTTTTCTTAAAACAAAATATAGGAAGTGGTGGAAATGGAATTAGCAAATACAGATCAAAAGATATAAAAAATGCTAAAGATTTTTTTAATCAGATAAAAGGAAAATCATTTATCTTAGAAGAAGCCATAGTTCAAGATGAAAGTCTAGCAGAATTTAATCCGTCATCAGTTAATACCATAAGGGTTGTAACTATAAGAGATAAAGATGAAGTACATATTATGGATGCTATACTGAGAATGGGAAATGGAGAAAAATCTACAGATAATTTCCACCAACATGGTCTAGCTATGACAATGGATATTGACAGTGGAGAAGTAGTAAGTTTGGCAATCGATAAAAGTAATAACAAATATGAATACCATCCTGTAACTAATAAAAAACTATTAGGATATAAAGTTCCTTATTGGGATAAAGTAAAAGATACAGTGATAAAAGCAAGTAAAGTATCCAAAGATGTAAGATATGTTGGATGGGATATTGCAATCTTAAAAAGTGGAGAAGTTTCAATAATAGAAGGAAACTGTTCATCAGATCCGGATATAACACAAATGCCAAAACAAATTGGTAGGTGGAACGATTATAAAAAAGTTATTGAAAAATTATAGGAGTATTTATTGTGAGAATTAGTTTTACTGGTGACATAATGTGTGAATTACCAACACTTAGAATGGCGAAATCAAATAATGAATATGATTTTAAAGGCATTTTATCAGATTCTAAAATTTTTGAAAAAACAGATTATATTGTGGGTAATCTAGAAACAGTTTTAGCTGGGAAAAAAACTAAATTTTCTAAGGACATCTATTCATATAATACACCTGATACATTTGCAGATGAGATTCTTAGAGCAGGATTTAACCTTCTCTCAACAGCAAACAACCATTGTTTAGATAGAGGAAAAGATGGATTAATCAGAACTATGGAAATACTTGAAGATAAAGGTATAGAATATGTTGGGACAAATTTAAATTCCGATGACAAAAGATATAAGATTGTAGATTTTGGAAATTTGAAAATTGGATTTCTATCATATACTTACGGATCTAATTATAGTATAAATAAAAATAAATTAGACAATGATGACATTTTCCTTGTGAATTTTTTTGAAAATCAAGAATGGATTGATACGAGTAGAAAAGATTTATATTCTAAACTTAAAGATAATTTAATTTCTGCTGAAACAAGAGTAAAAATATTAAAAGTATTGAGAAGAGATTTTAATAGACCCAGAATTGATAACAAATCTTTACAACAATTAAATTCAAACTTAGTAATAGACATACAAGAATTAAAGAGAGAAACAGATTTTATTATAATGTTGATGCACTCAGGTGGTCAATTTAATAAAGAACCAGGAGTATACACCAAAGAATTAGTTAAAGAGTTGGATAAATTAGGTGTAGATATGGTGATTGGAAATCATCCTCATGTTGTACAAAAAACAGATTTTAATTCTGAATTTTTTGTTGCTTACTCATTAGGAAATTTTTTTATTTCTCCTGACACTATTTATTTAATTAATGATAATTTACCGCTGTATTCAATTGTTTTACACATGGATATACTAAAGGATAATAATTATAAAATGTCTTTTTCTATTTCTAAAATTATTAAAATTGGAAAATTTGAAAAAGTTGTAGATACTTTTGAACTTTATAAAGATAAAGAAATCAATAAAATCAAGTTACTTAATGATTGTAAAAAAATTTATGAGACCTTTACTGGAAATAAAGATAAAGATTTTCGTATAAGGAAAGAATACGAATTATATATGGAGAAATAATGATAGATATAAGTGTAGTTGTTGCGGCCTATAATGTAGAAAAATATATAAATCAATGTATAAATTCTTTGTTAGACCAATCTAGCGATAGTTATGAGATTATTATAGTAAATGATGGAAGTACAGACTCAACTGCAAAGATAATTGATTCATTCTCTGGTAATGAAAATATTAAAATTATACACAAGAAAAATGAAGGTGTATCTGTAGCCAGAAACGTTGGTATTGATAATGCTGAAGGTAAATGGCTAACATTTGTAGATGGTGATGATTTTGTTGAATCCAATTTTATAATTAAAATAAGAGAAATTATAAACAATATTGAGTGTGATATGATAGTATTTAATTATAATGCTTACTTCGATTATGATCATAAATTTGAATGCAGGACACTTCCATTTAATGAAGATCAATTTATTAACGAATTCAAAGATTTTTTTCAAAAAAGGATGATTTCGCAATATTATAAAGGTGGAGATGACAGAACAATTGTGTCCTCCGGAACTACCTGGTGTAAGGTAATTAAAAAAGATATTGTTAAAAGGTATAATATAAGTTATAAACCCGGTCTTATAAAAGCCCAAGACACTGTATTTTGGTTGAATATAACTGAAAAAGTAAATGATATTTATTATCTTGATAAATCTCTCTATAATTATAGATTATCTTTTAGTTCAATAAGCTCAGGAAAAAAATTTATAAAAGAAAGTGAAAAAGAATTTGATAAACTTATCAAGGAATATAGAGTTTTTATTAAGAATAAAGATGAATCATTTATAGATGCACTAAATCTTAGATATATTCAGGTTATAATGTGGAATATTGATCACAATTTCTTTAATAAAAGTAATAATATTAAAGTTAGTAATAGAGCTAATTTATTAAAGGATATTTCCAATAAAAAAGATTATAGAGATGCAATAAATGGTGTAAATGGCAAAAATTTACCAACTAGAATTAGAATAATGCTTTATTTTATAAAAAATAATAAGTTTTTGGAATACTATTTTGTTTATAAAATTTATAATTTATTATCAGCATTAAAGAATAAAAGGAAATGAATTTAATTCAGGAGTTATAAATGAAGAAAAGAATTGGAATTATAAATATAGATATAGCTAAATTCTACTTACTGTATTTATTTATGTTTTTAATATTTTTAATACCACCTGCTTCTGAAAAGTTAATATC
>JAQEDR010000008.1:80995-85576 GCA_027669155.1 Peptoniphilaceae bacterium AM52-5BH
GTATTTATTTATGTTTTTAATATTTTTAATACCACCTGCTTCTGAAAAGTTAATATCCTCTAATGTTTATGGATTTATAAAAATTTTTTCTTATTTTTTAATTATAATATATGTTATTTTAAATCTTAAAAAAATAAACTTTTCCTTTTTACTTATGATAGGCTTTAATTTAATTTTGGTTTTATCTACATTTATTAATAAAGGAGAAATAACAGAATCTATTAAACACGCGGTAACAGTTTTAATAATTTGCTTAATACTAATAGATGTCATAGATAATAATATTAAAAAAATATCTTATATGCATGCGATAAGAGATTTAACTTTGTTTTTTTTCGTAATAAACTTGCTTATGATTAAATTATACCCAACTGGTATTCCATCAATAACATATGATCCTAAATTTCCTAATTATTTATATGGAAATGTTAATTCTACTATTAAGCATATACTACCTGGAATGTGTTGTTCATCATTACTAGATTTTAGGAATAATAAAAAAGTTTCATTTAATACTTTAATATTTATCTTTGGTATATTTTATCAAGCAATATTTGTATATTTTACAGCAACAGCTGTTATAAATTGTTTATTCATTTTAGGATGGATATATATATTTTGTTTTTCAAACAAGTACAATATCAGAAAAGTGTATTTAATTTCAATTACCCTAATTTTTACAATTGAAATTATGTTGGTATCTAGATTAAAGAGTGTTTCACTAATATCTAATATGTTAGGAAAAGATTTTACTTTTAGCGGTAGAATTTATTTATGGGATAATGTTATGAATTTAATAACAAAAAAAATTTTTATTGGTTATGGAGTTATGGATGATAGTTTAGTTGCATTTCTGATAGGTAATTTTTACGGATCTCATAATTATTTTTTAGATCTACTATTCCAAAGAGGAATATTTGGACTAATATTTCTAATAATAATTATGATTTACCCATTGCTAACAAAGGTTGATTTTAAAAATGACAAATATATTAACTTATTATTTGGATACAGTGTATCGTGTTTTATTCTTTTTTTAACGGAGCCAATATATAATAAAGAGTATCTAATTTTACCAATTATATTCTCTTTAATATATAGTATAGAGAAATTAAATAACATAAGTTTAAAAGGATTGAATAGTGAGAAGTAAAAAAGCATTTTTAAATATACTAACAAATCTTATACTACAAGTCTTTATTTTTGTATACGGATTTATATTACCAAAAATAATAATGAACAAATATGGTTCTAGTGTGAATGGACTAATATCATCTGTTTCTCAATTTTTAGCATATATTACTCTACTAGAGTCAGGTGTTGGGCCAGTAGTTAAATCAATTTTATATAAGCCAATATCTAAAAAAGATAAAGAAAAGATTGTTGATATTTTATATGCTACTGAAAAATTTTTTAGGACTATTGCATTAATTTTCATAGTATATATTATAGTATTGACTTTTGCATACCCAAATATAATAAGTACTTCAAAAAGTACACTGTATGTGTCATCTTTGATTATAATTATCTCGATTAGTATATTTTCTGAGTATTTTTTTGGTATGATATATACTATTTTTTTACAAGCAAATCAGGAAACTTATATTATTTCAATCATTCAAATAGGTACATATATTTTTGCTATATTAGCTGCTTTGTTTATGGCTAGGATTGAAGTATCGGTTCATATACTTAAACTTAGTATAAGTTTAATTTTTGTATTGAGACCTGTATTACAAAGTATTTATGTAAAAAGAAAATATAATATAAATTTACAAAGAGCAAATAAAAATTATGTAATTAAAAATAAATGGGATGGCCTAGCCCAGCATATAGCCTATGTAGTTCATTCTAATACGGATATTACGGTATTAACATTTTTTAGTACTTTGACAGAAGTTTCTGTGTATTCAGTGTATATGTTAGTAGTGAAAGGTATTAAAGCCTTAATATCAGCGTTTTCATCTGGACTAGATGCATCTTTTGGAGACATGATAAGTAAAAAAGAAGATGATAACTTAAGAAATAAATTTGAAATTTACGAGATTATTTATTATATGATATGTGCTGTTTTATTTGCTTGTACAGTTGTTTTAATTGTACCGTTTGTAAAAATTTATACTAAAAATATAAACGATGCTAATTATATAAGACCTTTATTTGGAATTTTACTTGTAATTAGTGAGTGTATATGGGCAATAAGGTTGCCTTATCTTACATTAACCTATGCAGCAGGACATTTTAAAGAAACAAGAAATGGTGCTCGGTTGGAGTGTATATTAAATTTAATTATATCTGTATTTTTAGTAAAAAAAATGGGATTAGTTGGTGTAACAATAGGTACCATAATTGCCATGACTATTAGAACAACCGAGTTTATGTACCATGCAAATCATAAAATTTTAAAGTTAAGTATGCTTAAAAGTTTTAAAAAAATTTGTATACTAATCCTTATAATATTTTTAACGTTTGTTAGTGCAAATAAGATATTTATTTTAGAAAATATCTCTTATTTAAATTGGATTATGAACGCATTATTAATCTTCCTCTATTCTTCTCTACTTACGTTATTATTTAATTTTATTTTTTACAGAAAACAATTAAGTGAAATGGTTAGAATAGTGAAGTTTATTTTAAAGAAAAAATCTATTTGATTTATATATACGAAGGAGTAGATATGATTAAATTTAAATATTACATTAAAAGATTTGGAGTAATAGGTATATTGAAACAGGTATTAAGTAAATTAGGCTTAATAAAGTTTGATGTATATGATTATTTATATCACAGGTATTATTCACAATTAAAAAAAGAAGATTATGAGACGGAATTAATAGAATGGTATCAATATAGATCTAAAAATTACAACAATCCACTAATAAATCCTATAACCTTTAATGAAAAAATTCAGTGGTTAAAATTAAACGATTCAAAGCCCTTAAAATCAGTTTGTGCAGATAAATACTTGGTTAGGGAATATATAAAAGATAAAGTTGGTGAAGATTATTTAATACCTCTGTTAGGATATTGGGATAAGTTTGAAGATATTGATTTTACTACACTTCCTCAGAAAATGATTTTTAAGTCAACAACTGGTTCAGCTAGATATAAAATAATTAAAAATAAAAATAACATTGATTATCAAGATTTGAAAAAATCTATGGATTTGTGGCAAAAACTCCCTTATGGTTATGCGGGTATGGAAATTCATTATTTAGATATTGATAGAAAAATTATATGTGAAGAACTTCTTGATATGAATGGGCCAAGTGTTGTCGATTATAAGATTCATTGTTTTAATGGAAATCCTCGTATTGTTGAATATATTTCTGATAGAAAAGATCATTCATATTGTGAAAGTTGGTTTGATACTGAATGGAATAAACTAAATATTTTTATGGATTCTGATTTTTCATTTAATCATGAAATAACACCAAAACCACCACAAAAATTAAAAGAGATGTTAAAAATTGCAAAAATATTATCGGAAGATTTTATTTATGTAAGAGTAGATCTTTATGAAATTAAAGGAACTATTTATTTTGGAGAATTAACATTTACTCCTGCAAATGGTTTTGATATATGGAAAGGAACAAAATCTCAGACTTTAGTAGGCAAGTTGTTGAGATTACCTTATGAGGATAAGTTAGAAGAAAAAGAAATAGAAAAAACCATGAATGAATTAAAATTATAATCTCTTATATTATAATTACCACTTTGAATTAATTATATATTGTTTAGGTTAATATAATAAAAAACACTCCAAATTTATCATTTAAATTGGAGTGTTTTTATACTCAATCAAAGCTTACAGCATCATATTTTTTGATAATATTCTAAAGATACCTGATTTACCATATAAATATTTAACTACTTGATTTACATTATATACATTTAGTTATTTTGGAATACAAGATGTCAAAACTTGTATTTCAACTATTGATGTTATGATAATAATTTATCCATAAAAGATTTAGCAGTTATGGTGAATTATTATTTTTTAATATTTTTATAATAATTCTTTTTATCCTGCATATATTTTCCTGCTAATGAACTTCCGTGTCTTAATCCGTCAGCCATAAGTTTGTTAAAATGAAAATCTTTCTCTTTACATAAATTCTCTAATTCTCTAATTCTCTGATTTTTTCTATTATTTGAACTTATATATTTCAAAATTTTTAATACGCCCATATTATCTCCTCTATTTTTTGTAATAATATTACCATGAATAATTAGAATTTCAAGTTATTAAAAATTTGGTATTGATAGCATAATGTAAATATTAACTAAAGATTTATATGGTTTTCGTATAATACTTTTAATCATATAATTATGATTTTAAATTATCTATATTGCCTTCGATCAAAAGGACAGTTTAATTAAGTACTCTGTAATTATTTAATAAACGATATTTACATACCTTCATATTAGTAGGAACTGAAAATAATATATTCATACGTACATTAATATATACTAATGTTTTTTACTCAATTAGCTTTAAAACTTATTTAGTTTGGAATTTTTTATGAGATGAATTGCAAATAATATCGCGACACCTAAAGCAAACTAAGTTCGTGCATA
>JAQEDR010000009.1:0-54393 GCA_027669155.1 Peptoniphilaceae bacterium AM52-5BH
TATGAGTTTTCTATTTTATTCTAGTGTCGCATTTAATTTTACAACTTATCATATAAAAAACGCTATTCAGTTTTAATGGATTGAATAGCGTTTTTGCAATTAATTTATTTTTTTATTAGTTTAGATACCGATTTTATAGCTGGTAATATAATTACACCTAAAGCAATTTTCCCTACTGGTTTTATGAATTTACCTACTTGACTTGCGGTTTTATAAATGTTTTTTTCTTTTTTATTGGTTGTTTTCATTATCCCTTGCCTCCAAAAGTTCATTACCTTTAAATTTTATTAGTATATTGACATTATCATGATTTTGTTCATAAGTGGTTAGTAATCGTGTTTTATAATATTCTGGTGATTTATACCACATTTTTTCAAAATTATCACGAGATAACATAGGTTCAATTTTTGATAATCTGTATAAATTTTGATGTTCAAAAACTTTTTTGCTATCATCCAACATTGAGCATATTAGATGAGGCTGTTTTAAGTATGTGTATGCATATGCCATAGGCTCTATGGACATATAATAATATTGAAAATATTCTTGTATGTCATTATATCTTGTAGTTTGAGTTTCATAATAATTTGTTTTTTTAAAACAAGTCCATATTAGTTTTAGCTTGGATTCGGGAATTTCTTCCAAAGAATTTAATTTATCAATTAGTGTTTTTTCAATCAGTTCTCTTCCTTCTCTTAGCATAGAAAGCGAATCAAGTATGAGCTTTCTTTTTTCATCAAGATTACCTTTATAATTTAATGCATCTATTAAATGCTTTCTACCTGCATTTACCTTGGCGAATCTATCATTATCTTGTCCTCTTTCAATTCTTTTTGCAATTATATGCAACTCTTGGATTTCTTCCATTAGGAGTTGATATTGTTGCTGCTCAAACATATTATGTATAGCATTATGAAAATTTATCATGTCTTGATTAGTCACTTTTCCTTTAATTTCTAATCGAATTTTTCCACTTAAGCCTTTTTCGGTATAATCATATAAATCAGGCAGTAAGTCCCCAGTTATTTTATCTTGTAGAAAACGAACATCATGCATTTCCATTTTTTTTAACAATTCAGGAGTAAATTTGACTGCATAGTCTAATTCTGGGTTAATTATTTTGTTAGCTGTTTTTGCAATTTCAAAAGTATTTATCAATTGGTGTAACAATATTTTGGCATCAGTTTGATAGTCTTTCATGGAAAATGTATTGATATTATCATTACTACTTATAGAATGTTTTTTAGACAAATCTATTTCATAGTTTTGTTTTTCCACCCCTTTTTTCTTACTCAAATTAATGAACCCTCCTTATAATTAACTATATATCTTGAAGCATATTACTTTATTTGAGATATTTAATATGCTTTTTCACTCTTTCATCTCTTGACAGTTGTTCAAATTCTTTCTGTGTTAGTGGTAAAGAATAATACTCTACATACTTATTTTTCATAGAATCATACTGTTCTTTTGTAATAGAGTAAGACTCTAAGTCAAACAGATTATAGTACAATTCTTTTAGGATATTGCATACGTCAGCATTAAAAGCGTGCGCTTTATCATTACCATAGAACACAAGCTTAACATCCCATTTATTTTCATCGGTTTCAATGTCATTATTGGGAAATTTATCTTCCGCAATTATTTCAAATCCGATTTTTTTTCATTACCAGTTCATACATAAATAATACAAAATCTCTCGTGCTTGAAAGACTGAAAGTATAGTCACTTCTTCCGGTAAGCCAATCTAAAGATACATCGCATTTATCGTCAATCTCTATAAGCACATCTATTGTAGGATTATTTTTTCCGTTTTCGTATGCAGACATGGACGGTTGAGGGATTCCTAAAAATTCTGCAAACTCCTTTTGTGGTTTTTTATTTATAGAAAGAGGATATTTTAATCGTTCCTATACAGTTTTATTATTCACATTATAATATCCTATATTTATTATAACTTATTATATCAAATTGTATACTAAAAATAATGAAAAAAACTGATAAAAACATAGTGTGAAATATTATGTGTAAAATGGAAAAAGAGAACTCAAACTTGTAAAGTTTTGTTAAGAAATAAAAGAAAAACATAAACTAACAAGGAGTTCTCGTATGAATAATTTTAACGCAGATTTAGTACAAATACAAGCCCAAGGATTAGATATTAATGAATTTTTCAGGTAACAATTAGAAATAGCTATTAATGATCTACTAAAATCAGAGCTAGCAGTATTTTTAGACTATGAAAAATGGGAATATAAAGGCTATGGCTCTGGAAATTCTAGAAATGGATATTATCACAGAAACTTAAAAACTAGATTTGGAGAGATTGAACTTCAGATACCAAGAGATAGGGCAGGTGAGTTTAAACAAGAAACTGTAAAAGCATATGCTAGAAACACAGATAATCTTGAAAATATGGTAATCACTTTATACAAGAAAGGTATAACTACAAGAGAAATAGCAGACCTATTAGAAAAAATGTATGGCAAACATTATACTCCAACAACCATATCAAATATTTCAAAAGTAATGAAAAATGAAATAGAGGCCTACCACAAACGTAAAATCAAAAAAGACTTTTTAGTTTTGTATTGTGATGCTACATACTTACCAGTAAGAAGGGATTCAGTAGCAAAAGAAGCTATACATGTAATAATAGGTATAGATCCAAATGGAAACAAAGAAGTACTTTATTATTCATTATTCCCTGAAGAATCAGCAAATAACTACAAAGAAATGCTAATAACCTAAAATCAAGAGGATTAGAAAATGTATTACTCTTTGTAAGTGATGGACTAGTCCTCCACGAGCCGGACGGGCTAACATTAAAAGAAGCACTTACAGATATATATCCAAAATCAAAACATCAAACATGCTGGACACACTTAATGAGAAATATAGAAAATAAAGTAAGAGCAAAGGATAAACCAGAAGTAGCAAATGATTCAAAACTAATATACAGTTCAGATAATATAGAGACAGCAGAAAAAAGATTGACTGAGTTTTTATCAAAATGGTCAATAAAATATCCTAAACTAAGGAAAATGCTAGAAGGTAAAGATAATTTATTCACCTTTATGCTATTTCCAAAAGCTATAAGAAAAAGCTTGTATACCAATAATATATGTGAAAATTTCAATAAGGATATAAAAAGAAAGTTAAAACAGAAAGTTCAATTTCCAAATGAAGAAAGCCTTGATAAAGCGATTTACATACCAGTATCAGAATATAATAATAAATTTTCTAATAGAACTCATCTTGGATTTGGCTTGGTAAAATATGAACTAAAGATGATGATAGAAGAAATAGGTCTTTCACCAGATACAATCGAATCTACTATTTAATTGTATCTGGTGAATTATAGCTAAAATTACAAAATTTATAAGTTTGGGTTTACACAAAAAATGTGACAGTACCTTTTAAACCTGTTAAAAATTAATTTTTAGGTTTTAAAAGTAATATTATACTATGTTGAGGATATACTATAATCTTTAGTTGACCAATAAAATAATAGCAGTATATTATCATCAACAAATACATACGGAGGTAAATTTATAGTGATTTTATAAGCAATATGGAAATTTTGATACTATTTTTAGCCTATTTAGGCTAGTTTTAGTGTGCCATGTTGTGAATAAGATCTGTATGTTTACGTTAGAAGAGGTCTATTCACTTATGTGAGTAGGCCTTTTTTGTATTTTATTTTTGATATGGCATACATCCTTAAGGAGGATTTATGTTAGAGATAAGAGATTTAACTATAAAATTAATAGAAGATGATAGGATAATTCTAAAGAATTTTGATTTTACCTTAAATGATGGTGATAAGGTAGGTCTTATAGGTGAGGAAGGTAATGGGAAGTCTATACTCTTAAAATCAATTGTTAATATAGATGATGTAAAAGATTACTGTGATGTTAGTGGAAAAATATATCTGGGAAATGAAATAGTTGGGTATTTACCGCAAGGTTTGGAAGAAGAATATTTTGATTTGACAGCTAATGAATATCTCTTTAGTAAAGTAGATGTAGAGCTTATAGACTATAATGAACTTTATAAATACCTAGCAGACTTTAACTTATCATCTGATATTTTATCAAATGATATAAAAATGAGAGAGCTTTCTGGTGGTGAGAAAATAAAGTTTATTTTAGTAGCTGAACTATTAAAAAATCCAACTATTTTCTTATTTGATGAGCCTAGCAATGACCTTGATTATGAATCGTTATCTTGGCTTGAAAGTTTTATGAAAGATTTAGAAATTCCCTATATTTTTGTATCCCATGATACAAATTTACTTTCAAATATATCAAATAGGATAATACACCTAGAACAAGTTAGAAGAAGGAGTGAGGCCAAACATACAGTATCTAATAATACTTACGATGAATATATAAGAAAAAGACAAAACTTTATAGATTCGGAAACAAATAGAGCTTACAAAGAAAGAGAAGAATTTGATAAAAAAATATTCAGGTATAAGAAAGTCCACGATGCAGTTCAGCATGACATTAGAGCTACAAAAAATGATGTAGAAGGTAGGTTGCTAAAGGAGAAAATGCATACTGTAAAATCTATTGGAAGAAGATTAGAAAAAGAGGAAACAAAGCTTACAAAAAAACCTGATTATGAAGATTCTATAGATATTTTCTTTGATGATAGTATAAAAATAGCTAATAGAAAGCAAATCCTAGACTATAAATTAGATAGTCTAAGGGCAGGGGATAAGGTCTTAGCTAAGGATATAAGCTTAAAAATAATAGGTCCTCAAAAGATATGTATCATTGGCAAAAATGGGGCTGGCAAGACTACACTTTTGAAAAAATTAAAAGAAGAGTGCCGAAGTTTAAATCTTAAAGTAGGATATATGCCGCAGTCTTACTTTGAATATGAGAAAAAAGATATAAATGCTATAGAATATATATCTGATTCATTTATAAAAGATAATCATACCAAAGCCTCAAATCTTCTAGCTAGCCTAAACTTTAAAAGAGAAGAAATGTATAGAAATATATCAGACCTATCTGGAGGGCAAAAAGCAAAACTATTTTTCTCTAAAATGAATTTAGATAAGGCAGAAGTTTTAGTCCTAGACGAACCAACCAGGAACCTATCACCCCTATCTAAACCTGAGATAAACAAAGCTCTAAGAGATTATAATGGAGCGATAATTGCCGTTTCTCATGATAGGGATTTTATAGATGAAGTTTTTGATAAGGTATATGAACTAGGTCATTATGGGCTAAAAAGAGTCAAGTAATGATTTTGATTATTTGCATTTAGCAACAATATGATTGAGCAAATCTGTCTTTAACAAGTATAGCAAGTAAAATAATATTAGAAAAAATAGAGAATTATCAAGCAAACTGTGTTTCTTGATACCTAAATATATGGATGAAAGAGGATGGTAATCAGATTTCCGAAATCCTTAGAATCCACTACAGGTATTCTTTGAGAAATAAAATCAAAGATCAAGTATCATAAAAATATCTTTAAAGTGATTGATATGAGTATTTCTACTAACTATTATACATCCTGGTTGAAGTAGATGTCGGAAAATAACTTATAAAAGTCTATAGAATTAGGCTCGGCATAAAAGATCTTAATCTAACAAATATTTACTTAAGCTCCAGATATCTAGCAGGAAGTGCGAAGATAGATGGATGGCTGTCCTTCTGATTCGCTAATGGGATTGAAAATTACTAAGTGATTTTCAAGTATGATAGTGACTTGCTCAAGCGAAGAGAATGAAAAATGGCTACTGGAACTTAAACGGTACTGGAAGTAAAAAAATAAACTTAATAATAGCTCCAAGTACTTTACATTTGGACAAAAATATATATCGTAACTTCAAGCTGCGGTCTTTTTGAGTATATATATTACACAGAATTCAGCAAACAGATAAATAATGCGACAATAAAATGTCGGTTTGAGTGTAGGTTTAAATATGACTTAATAGAAAAGGAAATAAGCTCTTAGAAAAATGCTGGAATCTGTTTTGCTTTATAGATAAGTGGGAATTTTATATAGTATATAGGGCTTGACCTGGACCTTGGGGACCGTGTTATCCTTTAATCAAAGGAGGTAGAAACCATGTTAAGAAGTGAAATTCAAAAAGAAACGGGTCTAACTAGGAAGGCGATAGAGTATTATGAGGATAAAGGACTTATCCATCCTCAGAAATATGAGAATGGTTATAGAGACTATAGTATAAAGGATTTAGAAATTCTGAAAAAAGTTTCTATATTTAGAAAATTAGGAATGAGTGTCTCAGAAATTGGTCAGTGTATATCTTCAGGTGGTGATGCTCTATCTTCTGTTTTAAGGGAAAAACAACATCAATTGGACCTTGATAAAAAAAGGAAAGAAATATTAGAAATGATTGTTAGAGGTGAAAGCAATGAAATAATCAATGAGAAAGTTTCACTACTTGATGTGGAAGAAACTATCTATGAAAAATTAGAAATTGCTTTTCCGGGATATTTTGGACAAATGATATTTGCTGCCTATCAACCATTTTTGAATGAACCATTAGAAAATGACGGTAAAGATTCATTTTACAAATATATAGCTTATCTTGATAGGCTTCCTGCCTTTGAATTAACTGAAGAAGAGAAAAAATATATTGAAAAGATTAGCTCGCCCTTTGATATGAAAACCTTAAAGGATGTAAATCAGGCCAAAGTCGATGCTATTGAGAATCCAGAAAAGTGGATGAAAGATAATGAGGATGTAATTTCTCGATATGAAAGTTATAAAAATAGTGAAGAGTATCAAAATAGCATGATGAAACAGATCCAGGATAAGCTAAAAAACTTTATGAAGGAAAATCAATATTATGAAATAGCAATTCCACTTATTAGAAAATTTTCCAAGAGCTATGATAATTACTATAAAAAGTTGCTAAAGGCAAATGAACAGTATCTAAACAATAAATATCAATAATTATAGTTAAGCACTTGCTTACACTAAATACTAAGTAGGTGCTTTTTCTATGCCCAAATGTAAAGAGTTTCAGGGTCAAGGTAAATAGTTTAATTGTATCAAAGAAGGTTGAAAACTAGGCCTAGATTGAGTTACTGGGATAGGGACGGAACTAAAATCTGAAAATATCCTATAATTAGGTGGGTTTGATATATTTTTAAAATAGAATCTTGTATTTTGATTGGATCGGAATATTTCTTATGCTTGGAAAAGAATAATGAGAGTAAAAGTATCTATAAAAGGTAGGATTTGGTTTATTATTTTTTTATTAGTTATAATTTAAAGCTTTCTACTTACTGGTCTTATATTTTTTTAATAAAAAAACTGGCCCTAGTAGTTAGTTTTATTGCTAACTTTTGGGGTCAGTTTCTAAAAGATTATAAGATGCCTAGAACTTTTTCTAGTATTAGGGTTATGGATGTTATTGATATAAAGCACACTCCTCCTAAGGCTAGTGGCTTAGCTCCTGATTTTAATAGTTTTACTATATCACTATTAAAACCAATAGCTGACATTGCCATTACAATAAAAAATTTGGATAAGTCCTTAAAGGGTTTGAAAAATTCAATATTTACTCCTTTGGCTAGGGCTATGGTTGTAATCAAACTTGCAAGGATGAAGTAGATTATAAAGAATGGGAAAATTTGTATTATAGAAATTTTTTTATTATCTTCTTGCCCAGCGTTTCTCATCCTAATGAAGGCTAGTCCTAAGCATATTGGAATTATTGCTAGGGTTCTAGTCAATTTTACTGTTACAGCCTTGTCAAGTGTCTGACTGCCTAGATTATATATTGTATCCCATGTTGATGCACATGCTGTAACTGATGATGTATCATTAACAGCAGATCCAGCAAATATACCAAAGGCATGACCATCGGTAGTAGAAAATCCAATCAAACGACCTAGGCTTGGAAATAAAATAGCAGCTAAGATATTAAAAAAGAATATCACTGATATGGCTTGGGCTATCTCATCTTCATCTGCATCTATTACTGGAGCGGCAGCTGCAATTGCAGAGCCTCCACAAATTGATGATCCAACACCAACAAGAGTTGCGATATTTCCTTTTATAAGTCCAGATTTATAGGCTAGATATGCGATTATAAGTGATGTTGATATGGTAGATAGGATGATTGGAAGTGATTGTCTACCAGTTTTTAAAACAATTCCAAGATCAAGACCAAACCCAAGGAGGATTACAGCATATTGAAGGATTTTCTTTGATGTAAATCTCACACCACCAATATAAGGTTTTTTGTCTTTTATAATTTGACCTAGGACCATTCCAATTAGAATACCAAAGACTGCTGGGCCTACTAGTGGGATTTTTTGGCCGATTATCTGGGATATTACTGCAATTATAAGGCAAAGAATAATCCCTTTTATATTTTTTTCTATAGATTTTATCATATATTCTCCTTTCACTTTTTTTATCATATAATAAATAGATATAATGTAAAATTATAATTGTTTACTATATGATAAAAATTTGTTATGATAGATGTGGAGGATACTATGTTAGATTTTAGGATAGAAAGTTTTTTGGAAGTATGTAAATATATGAATTTTACAAGGGCTGCTGAAAGTCTTAATATAACACAGCCAGCCATATCTATTCATATTAAATATTTAGAAACCTATTACAATTGTAAACTTTTTTATAGAAATAAGAGGAATTTGTGTCTAACAGATGAGGGCAAGATTCTAAAATCTGCTTTACTTTCTATGTCAAATGATCAAGATAAGTTGAAGACGATATTATCTGAGAAAAAAACTAAGAGTGAAAAAATTTCCTTGGGTTTTACTAGGTCGGTAGGAGAATATATAATATTGGATAAGCTTATAGCCTTGATTAAAGAAAAATCTTCTTGTGATTTCCATATTTATTATGAAAATACGGACGAGATTTTAAGTGATATTGATAGTGGAAGGATAGACTTTGCTATTATAGAAGGATTTATAAAATCTAGTGATTATTTTATCAAAAAATACAAAAGCGATAGGATTGTTTGCATCAGCCACAAGGACCACAAGTTTAAAAAACAAGTAAAAAAGTTAACAGACTTATTAGATGAAAGAATTATTATCAGAGAAGACGGATCTGGTACCTTAGCTATATTAAAAAATTTTCTAAGCATGGACAATATTGATACGAAAGATTTTGCAAATATCATAGAAATAAATAATATGCGTTCCATAGTAGAAATGCTCAGATCGGATTGTGGCATAAGTTTTATTTTTGAATCTTGTGTAAAAAAAGAACTAGAAGAAGGTATTCTCAAGGTTATGGACCTAGAAGATTTCAATCTAGTTCATGATTTGTCCCTTGTTGCCAGTAAAAATTCAATATTTACTGATTTGTATTTGCAAATAGCTGAAGCTTTTTATTAGAAAAAATTTCATAGTATTAGCTTAAGCTAAGATGGGTAAAGAAAAATATCGTTTTATAAAGGCAAAAAAATGGCTAATCCCAATTTTTAAGGTGTTTTATTATTGGCAATATAATAAACTTAGATATAAGAACAAAGTCTGACACTTTGATTATAATGATTAGGCTTGATTTCTCGATGAAGAACAAGAGAAAAAAGACAAGTATAAAATGCTTGCATTATTAGAGAAACTTAAAAAAAGACTATATGAAATAAATGATGGGCCTTTTGAAATTGATGATAAATATTTAGATACAATAGATGTAGTCAAGACTCCTTTAAAAAAACTAGAACTGATAGAATCATTCTAATTGAATTTAAAATTTTGTAAATAGTGCTTGTAAAAAATGAATCATGCAAGCTCTATCCTCATATTTATTTGAAAAAATTAACTTTGTTAAACACAATATCTTCTATCGTTAAGTTACAAAGGATAGGGTAAATTCATTAAGAGGACTATTTGAATCTAGTTTTTCAATAAATTAGTTACATTATGATTCTGCTCAAGATTTACATTTCTGAAATTACATTTAATTCCGGTACTGGAACTTTGACGGGACTAAAATTTGAAAACGTCCTATAATTATATGGATTTAGTGGTATTAGAAAAAATAGAATCTAGCATTTTGAATGATTTGGGATATATCGTACATCTGGAAAAGAAGAATGGAAGTAGTCCTACGCTCGTGGGTTACCTATGCTTTGCATCGGTCATTTTCGAGACGAAATGAAGCTGAGTCCGAATAACTAAGCGAGAAAACTCCAAGATAGTTTTCGAGAGAACATTGGTATGGATACAATAAATACACAGTTTAAATGGATGACCTTATGCAGCAAAATGAAAAAGATGAAGGGTATAATATAAGCTTGGCTATCTTAAATTTCTAACGGTAAAGTTGGTTGAAAATGATTCTAAGAAAAATTCTAAGATTAGTACTAAGTAGTTTCAAAAGGTTGATAGCCCTGGTGTTTAGATTGGATATTTTTTAGACACATATTAAAATTTAATGTAAATTTTAAT
Organism: Peptoniphilaceae bacterium AM52-5BH; assembly: GCA_027669155.1. Taxonomy (GTDB): domain Bacteria; phylum Bacillota; class Clostridia; order Tissierellales; family Peptoniphilaceae; genus Anaerococcus. Next base: position 10,437 of record JAQEDR010000009.1, read on the forward strand.
ATATTGTTTTTAGGGGGTAATTACATCATTATGAAAAAATTAAAATTCAAAATATATGTCTATAAGAACCGTAAAATATTAGCGATTATTTTTACATTTGTTGTTATTTTTTTCTTAGTAAAAATTTACAAGAGTTATAATTTCACAAGTATAACAAATAATCCTACTACATTTGGGGTAATAGCTACTCTATTAGGTGCTGTTATAGGCGGAGTATTTACACTTTTAGGATCCGTATGGGTAAATAAACGAGAGCAGAAATCTATATATAATCTGAGAAGAAAAAATATTATTTACAGTCCATTATATGATGAACTAATTAATATAAAAAGGAATATCTTGGAAAAAAATCAATACCCTAGCTATATTGTTTTTGGTATAGGACGACAGACAATTATTCCTCATCCTCAGTATTCAGCATGGGATAGAATAAAGAATGATACAAGATATCTTGAAGTGCCATTATTACTTAAAGATCAAATGGAAAAACTTTATGATACATTGCGTGAGTATATTACAATTAGAAATAGTGCAGACGCTGAAATAAAGGAAATAGTCGACAAGGTATTGGTAATGAATGGTTTTGAACCTAGCACAATAATAAATTTAGGAGAGGTTTTATCTTCTGATATTTTACTAGGAAAAGATATTGATATATTTAATGAAATTTATTTTTCGAAAGATAATTGTAATATATCTAAAGAGATATCTAAGAAAATTAATTTGCAAATATTAAATTTTGCAAACGAGCTTTCAAGTTTAAATAACATAAGAAGAGTATATACATTATGGATGCAAGAGCAAGATAAAGCAATCGAAATATTATCACTATTGATAAAAGAAACTATGCAAAAGTATGAGGAGTAATTATGTTTAGAGGTTTGGATAAATATAAAATAGAAAGAATTCTAATGGAAAAAATGGAATCTGATCCTGATTTGAAGTATTACTTAAATGATGAAAGCGTTATAAGGGCAATGAATCTTCTTATTAAGGGTATTGCAGAGGTAATTGATAAAAACAATAAAGAATTAGAGAGAGATTATAAGAGAGAAATTAGAAATTATTAATATTTTAAAAATGCTATTTACGGTAAAATTAATATTATTGTAGAGATGGGTAGAAGCAGCTATGATCTAAATTAGAATAGCTCATTTTATTGTTTACTTAAGTGAGTTGAGCTAACGAAAGACAGCGAAACAAAAAAACACCTGCTATGCAGGTGGAAGAAATTAGCTCTAGATTCAAGCACCAAGAAAGCTCCCTTAGAGTATAATTGTGATAATCACATGCACAATAAAATAAGGAAGAATTCATGGATAAAAATACTTTATCTGGAGATGCAAATATCATATAGTATTTGCACCAAAATATAGAAGATAAGTAATATATATACAATTAAGAAAAGATATAGGAAGTATACTTCGATAATTATGTTCAAGAAGGGGAATAAACATAATTGATGATAGAGAAACTGAAAGAGTTAAGAATTTATAATGAAAGAATTAGACCTTGTTAGATTGAAAGATGATTAAAAAGAAATAAGTAAGGGAGAAAAATGAACCATTGATTTGCTTTATGATGATAAAAATTGTGAAGTTGAATTTTTTGATAAAGATGGAGATACCATAGATGTAGTCTTGACTCCTTTAAACAAATTAGAACTTGTTAAATCATTCTAATAATTGATTCACAAAAAAACTGTGAGATATGATTTAAGGTCTCCCAAAACTTAGAACGACTAGTAGAGTTAGTGTCAAAACTTACTCTACTTTTTTTAGCTAAAAATAGCCTTTTTTGTTATAATTATACTAAGAAGGAGTATATATATGGAAACTACTATTAATCTTTACCAAAAATTATGGCAGGCTTCTGATGATCTTAGGTCTCAGATGGATGCCAATGAATACAAAAACTATTTATTAGGAATAATTTTTTATAAATATTTATCAGATAAGATGCTTGATGAGGTTGGCAAGTTACTGGAAGTTGATGATGCTGATCTTGATGAGATTCAAGTTATGTATGAAGAGGAGATGGAGGGGGAAGATGCTGACCTTATTGTTGGTGAGCTTAGGAATAAATTTTCTTTTGTAATTTCTCCAGACCATACCTTTACTCATTTTATAAAGCAAATCGAAGAAGGGACCTTCCAGCTAGATGATCTGGGCCAGGCCTTCAATGAAATCGAGCGAGCTGATAAGGACTTTAATGGATTATTTGAAGATATAGACCTCTACTCAAACAAGCTAGGCAAACAGCCACAAGAGAAGAACAAACGCATATCAAAGGTTATGAAGCAATTTGCCGAGGTTAATTTTGCCAACTATTCTGGCGATGTCCTTGGTGATGTTTACGAATATATGCTAGCAAACTTTGCCTCAGAATCAGGCAAAAAAGCAGGAGAGTTCTATACACCACAGCCGGTATCAAGGCTTATGGCTATGATAGCTATGGATGGCAAGGAAGATAAGGCGGGACTTACTGTATTTGACCCAACCCTTGGGTCTGGATCCTTGCTTTTGAATGTGAGGAACTTCTCCAATGAGGCAAATCGTATCAGATACTTTGGCCAGGAGCTAAACAACTCTACCTACAACCTATCTCGTATGAATATGATCCTCCATGACGTGCCATTAGAGTATCAGAGCTTAAACCAGGGCAACACCCTATCAGATGATTGGCCAGTAGATGAGCCTACCAACTTTGATGCTGTCCTTATGAATCCACCATATTCTGCCAAATGGGATGCGAGCAAGGGATTTTTGGAAGATCCACGCTTTTCTGAATACGGAGTCCTCCCACCAAAATCAAGGGCAGACTTTGCCTTCCTCCTCCATGGCTTTTACCATTTGAAGAGTACAGGAACTATGGCAATCCTCCTCCCTCATGGAGTTCTCTTTAGGTCTGGGGCAGAGGAAAAGATAAGAAAAATCATGCTAGAAAATGGATCTATAGATGCAGTCATAGGATTTGCTCCAAATCTATTCTACTCTACAGGAATCCCAGTAAGTCTTATAATATTAAGGAAAGATAAAACCGATAGGAGTGTTTATTTTATAGATGCTAGTGAAGAATTTGTCAAAAAAGGCAACAAAAACGAATTAACCGAAGACAATATCCAAAAGATATACAAGGCCCTAAGGTCTAGGGAAGAAATAGATAAATTCGCCCACTTAGCCGAGTTTGATGAGATAGAAGAAAATGACTTCAACTTAAATATCCCAAGATATGTGGACACCTTCGAAGAAGAAGATCCGATAGACTTAAAAGAAGTATCAAAAGATATTAAGGCTATCAATGAAGAAGCCGATAAGCTGAAGGCAGAAATCCTAGCAGATATGAAAAACCTTGTGGCAAATACAGATGAGGCCAAGGAGGAGCTTGTAGGATTTATGGAAATCCTTGGAGGAGAATTATGACGAATGTGCCAGAGTTAAGGTTTGATGGTTTTGATGGGGAGTGGGAAGAAACAAAAATAGGTTCATTATCTAAGGTAGTGAGAGGAGCCAGCCCAAGACCCATTTCCGATCAGAAGTGGTTTGATGGTAATTCTGATGTAGGATGGTTAAGGATATCTGATGTTACGACACAAAATGGAAGAATTCATGAGTTGGAACAAAAGCTAAGCATTGATGGCCAGAAAAAAACTCGAGTTTATAGAACTCCTCATTTAATATTAAGTATAGCAGCATCAGTAGGAAAACCAGTCATTAACTATATAAATACAGGGGTTCATGATGGATTTATAATTTTTGAAGAGCCAAAGTTTGATTTAGAATACATGTTTCAACGGCTTGATAGTATACAATTGAGCTGGTCAAAATATGGACAACCTGGAAGCCAGGTTAATTTAAATTCTGATATAGTTAAAAATAGAAGAACAAATCTTCCGCATTTAGAAGAGCAAGGAAAAATTGGAGAATTGTTTAGAAAAATTGATGATCTAATCGAAATCCAAGAACGCACAGTTGCCAAGATAGAAGATTACAAGAAATCTATGCTCCAAAAAATGTTCCCTAAAAAAGGCGAGCTTGTCCCTGAGTTTAGGTTTGATGGGTTTGATGAGGAATGGAAAATGGATAAGTTAAAAAATATTCTTAATTATAGAAGAGGTTCTTTCCCTCAACCATATACAGAAGATAGTTGGTATGGAGGGGAAGGCAGTATGCCTTTCGTACAAGTTAATGATGTTGAAAATGAATCATTTAAGTTAAAGTACCCTACAAACAAGACTATTAGCACACTCGCAATGCCTAAAAGCGTATTTGTAGAGAAGGGGACAATATTGGTCACGATTCAAGGCTCTATTGGAAGAATAGCATTAACGCAATACGATAGTTATGTTGATAGAACTCTATTAATCATAACAGATAACATTATAGAATTTGATAAATATTTCTTAATAAATGTTTTATATTTATTATTCTATAAAGAAAAATTCAAAGCTAGTGGAGGAACAATTAAATCTATAACTACTAAAAAGTTAGGGGATTTTAAAATTTCTTTTCCAAGCATCGAAGAACAAGTAAAAATAGGCCAATTCTTTAAAAATCTAGATACCCAAATCGAAAACGAAGAAAAGTTACTAGACTCATATAAAATGATGAAAAAGTCCCTGCTCCAAAAGATGTTTGTATAGGAGATATTATGGTAGAGATAAAATTTGATGATGAATTAAAATTAGAAAAAGACCTGATTAACCAGCTTGTTTCAGGAAAGAGCCAGTGGACCTATGAGCCATCTATCAAGACCCATGAGGACCTTTGGAATAATTTTAGGAGGATTCTTGAGACTAACAACAAGTCAGTCCTTGCCGAGAATCCTTTGACAGATTCTGAGTTTCGTCAGATTCAAAATGCCATGACTTTTTCTTCCTTTTATGAGGCGGGCAAGTTCCTGGTTGGGGAAAATGGTATAGCCAAAATTTTGCTACAAAGAGAAGATTCAAGCCTTGGCAAGGTCAGCCTTGTGGTTTTCAAGAGAGAGGATGTGGCTGGGGGATCTTCAGTCTATCAGGTTATCAACCAATTTGTCGCCCCAAAGACCATGGGCCTTGACCAAAACGCCCGTTTTGATGTGACCTTGCTCATAAATGGACTTCCTCTTATCCAAATAGAGCTAAAGAAGAGATCAGTTTCTCATATGGATGCCTTTAATCAAATCAAAAACTACATAGCAATGGATAAGTACAGGGGACTTTTTTCCTGCCTTCAATGTTTTGTGATTTCCAATGGGTCGACTACCAGATATATTGCTGCCAATACTGACACTAAGCTTAACAAAAAGTTCCTAACCAGGTGGAATGACAGGGACAACCATCCAGTGGATGACCTCTTTGGCTTTGCTAGAGATGTCCTTTCCATTCCCCAAGCCCATCAGCTAATTAGCCACTATAGTGTGCTGGATAATGAGGGGGAAAATATAATCCTCCTCCGTCCTTATCAAATCCATGCCATCAAGGCCCTAAAAGAAGCTGCAAGTAAGCACGAGTCTGGTTATGTCTGGCATACAACTGGCTCTGGTAAGACCTTAACTTCCTACAAGGCCAGCCGCAACCTCTATCAGATTCCTCGTATTGATAAGACTATTTTTATAGTAGACAGGGTGGATCTTGACCAGCAAACTACATCTTCCTTTTTGGCCTATGCGGCAAACGATACGGTCGATATAGAATCGACTGACAATGTCAAAAATTTGAAATCTCACCTCCTATCAGATGATAGGTCGGTGGTGGTGACTACTGTTCAAAAGCTTAACTATTTAATTAACAACAAGGATAAGTGGTTAACAGATAGTCAGGTAAGTAAGCTTAGAAAGCTTGAGATTGTCTTTGTCATAGACGAATGTCACAGGGCTATCTCACCAAGCCAGCAAAATATTTTGAAGAAATTCTTCATCAATTCCTTGTGGTATGGCTTTACCGGTACGCCTATTTTTGCAGAAAACAAGAAGGCTGCTGTGGGAAATTTGCCACAGACTACAGAAGAACAATTTGGCAAAAGGCTTCACGAGTATACAGTCAAAGAAGCCATAGGAGATGGGGCTGTGCTTGGCTTCCAGGTAGATAATCTAGATATGATTGGCGAGGGTGTCTATGACCTAGTGGGAAGCCTTGAACCTAATATGGATGTATATAAATATGAGAAAGATGAGCTAGAGTCTTATATTCCAGATCGGATTTATGGAGATGATAAGTATAAGCTTGCTGTTATCGAAAAAATTATAAATGGTATGTCAAGAAAATTCGCCCTAGATAGGGGCAGGGGCAAGACCTATGGGGCCATCCTTACCACCTCATCTATCAAGGATGCTATAGATTATTATAGGATCTTTAGGGAAGTCATTGAGGGTAGGCGTGATGTGAGAGTTTCCGACAGGGTAAAGTCTATGGTAGCTGATTTCCCAAAAGTTGCCATGACATATTCTATTGCCGAAAATGATGAAAGCACCTTAGAAAACAAGGAGGCTATGAAAGAAGCCTTGGCTTACTATAATGAGGAATATGGGACGAGTTTCTCCTTAGAAACCATAGGCTCCTATAATCGCAACCTAAACGACAGACTTGCCAGGAAAAAGGACAGGTATAAGTATAGGGCTGAGCAGGTGGATATAGTTATAGTGGTCGATAGGCTCCTAACAGGATTTGACGCACCTAGTATGTCATTACTTTTGATAGATAGGGCTCCTATGACTCCTCAAGGACTTATCCAAGCATTTTCTAGGACCAATAGACTCTATGATGAGCGAAAGGCCTATGGGCAGATAATAACATTTAGGACTCCAAAAGCCTATGAAGAGGTCATCGAAAATGCCTTCAAACTCTACTCAAATGGTGGGGAAAACTATGTGACTGCACCGACCTATCAAGAATCCAAAGAGAAATTTGACCAAAGTTTAAAAGAACTATTGACCTATGAGCTAGTAGAAAGCCCAGAGATCGAGTACGGCATAGAAAAAATGGTTAAATTTGTTTCGGTCTTTCAAAAATTTGACAAGGCCAATGCAGCTGTAATGGTCTATAGCGAATATGAAGAGGATGAAGAGTATTACAAAAACGCTATAGATAAAAAGACCTTGGAGAAGTATTTTGACCTATATAATTATATAAAGGCATTGCTACCACCAACGGGTGGAGGAGACGACGACTTGTCAGTCGATCTTTATTATGAGCCGATCTCAGTCCACCAAGGAACCATAGACTACAATTACCTAGCAAGTCTCATGCAAGAAAAGGCTAAAAATAGGTCGACCAATGATGCTAAACAAGATAGTGAAATAGAAAAAACTATAGAAGAACTAGCAAAAACCAAGCCAGAAAAAGCAGAAGTCTACAGAGAAATCTATCAAGAAATGACAAAAGACCCAGACAAATTTGTAGATCAAAATATCGAAGAGCTGGCAAGAATCAAAATAAATCAAATCATAGAAGAAAAAATAAACAAATTCGCCAACCACTACAAGGTAAAGGTAGACGACTTGGTATTCTACACTATCAACTACAAAGACAAAGCAGAAAATACCAAGCCTCTAGGAGAAGACGAGCTAATAGAAAATTCAGCCAAAGACACCTACAACAAAGCAAATGAAGAGGAGATTAGCTTGCTAAGATATAGGAAGCTAATAAGAACTGCTGCAGCTGACTTTGTGGAAGGGGAAGTGCTGGCTTATTTGGAATAAGATATGTAGGTAAAATTTAAGTAATTATCTTAAAAAACCATTAGAATGCCTTGAGTATGTAATGATACATGAACTTTGTCACTTGGTCGAGAGAAATCATAACAGTAGAATCTATTAGTTAGTAAATGGATATTATCATAATTGGGAAGATACAAAAAAGACACTATTTGAAATGCCTCTTGATTATTATAATTAGAATCAGGAATAAAAAATAGAAAGTGATATTTTTCAATGAATTCAAATGAATTAAAATTTTTAATAATTTCACTTATTAGCGATGGGATTTTGTTCGTACTAATAAGAATGTATTTTGAGAGAGAATTTAAAAAGAAAGAAAGAGACCAACTGTTTAAAGAGGATAACATTAAATCTATATTAAGATCACTACAAGACCTTAACTCATTTTGTATGGAATCAGAGTATAAGATGGCATTAAAAATGTTATCTAAAGAAGATTATATAATTCAATTTACTGACAAGCTATTCTATTTCATTACACTATTCACTAATAATATTTATGATTTAGATTACCTAAACGGTCAATTGAATAGTTGGCAATTGGCACTTAGAAACTACTACACATATATAAATGAAATTTTTCAAAAAGATGTAGATTTTTTTAAGGACGATAGGAGAAATAAATTATTAGATGAATTGAATAAGGAAAACATTGATTTTATAAATGAAATTAGGAAGTCCATACTAAATTAAAAAAATAATATTTATAAGGTGAGAATTAAAATCTAATCTTTATATTACAAATCACATCAATCTCAGCAATTCTATACCCCCTACTCAATATTAAAAAACAAACCCACCCACAAACTAATAATAGAATAGGCTAGTGGGTGGGTTTTATAATGAGTATTTTAGCTTGGGCCGGTATAAGTTTTAGCCATTATCTTAAGGAGGAGTCTTATACCGGATTTTATTATATAAAGAGATTTACTGGATGGGTTTTTATAAGAATATATTAGTTGGTGTGGAATAGTTTGTTAAATTATGAATGTAGAAGTCCTATCTTTTTTCCATAGCTAATGTATATCTTTATCAATTGCTTATTAGGAGTTAGTCGATCCACTAACTTAAATAATTATTGGTATAAATTTTAAGGAGTAATCACTTTAGATAATAGCTTGTAGTAATTACTTTTGCTACTATTTTTATCTAAATGAATTATCTTATTTTCCTGTCTTACACCAGCCAGTTTATTATTATGTTTTTTGTCTTATATATTGGGTAATTTTATATTATTCGCCCCAAAATTCATTAGATATATCTTACCTGTATCCAATATTTCTCTGTAATCGTTTAAACCAAATTAATTTCCCCACCCCATTGACACCACCAAATTCCCCGGTACTATAACATATAGAAATATTTCTATATGAGGTGGATTATGAGTGTTGATTATGAAAATTTATCTAAAAAGCTAAGGGTGATTTCTGATCCTAAGAGGCTTAAGATTATAGATATGTTATCTTGTAATGAGCTCTGTGCTTGTGAGATACTTGAGAAATTTGATATTACTCAGCCTACCTTATCTTATGATATGAGAAAGCTCGAAGAAGTTGGTCTTGTGACTAGCAGGAGAGAGGGGAAGAATACTTTCTACTCTTTAGATAAGGACAGTTTGGATGAGATTGAGGATAGCCTAAAGCTTATATTTCATATCCAAGAGGATTGTATTTGCAAGGAGTAAATCCAAAGCAAATATTTTTTACTCCAACATATAGAAGTATTTAAATATATCTATATGTATTTTCGCATATAGGTTGAGCTTAAATTAAGGAGGATTTTATGAAGAAGATGTATATATATGAAGGCCCTATGTGTTGTTCAACAGGTGTATGTGGAGTAAGTCCAGATGAGGAACTTATGAGAGTGTCTACTCTAGTTGATAAGCTTACTAAAAGTGGAGCTAGCATTGAAAGATACAACCTAACTAACAATACTAATGAGTTTGTGGAAAACAAAACTATTAATAGTCTCTTAGAAGAAAAGGGTGAAGATGTCCTACCAGTTGTAATAGTGGATGATGAAGTTGTTATGACAGGTAAGTATCCTAGCAATGAAGAGTTCTATGAAATGTTATTTTTATCTGATGAAGCCAAGGAAGATGCAAATAGTGATGATGGATCTTGCTGTTCTGGCGGAGGATGCTGCTGCTAATAACAATAAGAAAAAGAAAGTGAGTCTAAATGAGACAATTTGATATCAAGGAAATTGACTTAACTAAATACTTATTTTTCACAGGAAAGGGAGGAGTCGGCAAGACTTCCACTGCCTGTGCTAGTGCAATAAGTCTAGCTGATGAGGGTAATGAAGTCCTATTAATTAGTACCGACCCTGCTTCAAACCTTCAAGATGTCTTTGAAACTGAGCTTGACAATAAGGGTGTGAGGATAGAAGGAGTGCCAGGTCTTACAGTTGTAAACCTTGATCCTATAGAAGCTGCTAATGAGTATAAGGAAAGTGTAGTTGGTCCCTACAGAGGAAAGTTACCTAAGAGTGTAATAGAAAATATGGAAGAGCAATTATCCGGATCTTGTACCGTAGAGATTGCTGCCTTTAATGAATTTTCTAAGTTTATAACTGATGATGATCTAAAGGATAAATATGATTATATAATATTTGACACTGCACCAACAGGCCACACTCTAAGGATGCTCCAACTTCCTTCTGCTTGGACTAACTTTATTAGCGAATCCACCCACGGAGCTTCATGCCTAGGTCAATTATCAGGTCTAGAAGAAGAGAAGGAAACATACAAGTATGCTGTAGATACCCTAGCTGATGGGAAACTTACAAGCCTTTTATTAGTTGCAAGGGCTGAGGAGACTCCTCTTCTTGAAGCAAATAGAGCCTCTCACGAACTCGCAGAATTAGGTATTAACAATCAAATCCTTATCATAAATGGCCTATTAAGTGGCCATGATGATGAGGTGTCAGAAGCTTTTTATAAAAAGCAAAAAGAAGCTTTAAATAAGATGCCTGAAGACATCAAGGATCTTAAAACTTTCTTTATCCCACTTAGGGGATACAACTTAAACAGTATCGAAAATTTAAGATCACTTCTGATTGAGGATAAGGAAAATACTAGTGAGGTAGATCTTAATATAAATGAAAACACAAGCCTAAAAGATGTAATAGATGACTTATATAAGAATAAGAAAAAAGTTATCTTTACCATGGGAAAAGGTGGTGTAGGAAAGACTACGATGGCATCTGCTATCGCCAAGGGACTTACCGCTAAGGGAGAGAAGGTCCACCTAACTACAACTGACCCTGCCAACCATTTGACTGGCATGATTCGTGAAGATGACTTATTAACTATAAGCCATATAGATGAAGAAGAAGAGCTTAAAAAATACCAAGAAGAAGTTCTAGAAAATGCTAAAAAAACAATGTCTGATGAAGACTTAGAGTATATAAAAGAAGACTTAAGATCACCATGTACTCAAGAGATAGCTGTATTTAGAGCCTTTGCAGATATAGTTGATAGGGCGGATGATGAGATTGTTGTTATAGATACAGCACCAACAGGACATACACTCTTGCTTCTAGATTCTACAGAATCCTATAACACAGAGATAGAAAAAAACCAAGGCAATGTCCCAGAGTCAGCAAAGAAACTTCTCCCTAGACTAAAAAATAGTGATGAAACAGAAGTCCTAATTGTAACCCTTGCTGAGCCAACTCCTTTCTATGAGTCTCAAAGACTTGAAGAAGACCTAAAAAGAGCGGGAATTTATAGTAAGTGGTGGATTATAAATTCATCTATATATAAGACTGGTTCAACTAACAAGACCCTACAAGCTAAGGCTAATAGTGAGATAGAATGGATAAAAAAGATTGATGATCGTACAGACGGAAACTTCACAATAATCCCATGGTCTAGTGATGAGATTAAGGGATCTAGTTTAGATAAATTAATTAAGTAGGTAGATATGACAGAAAAAACAAAAGTTGCCTTTATATGCGTTCACAATTCTTGCAGGTCTCAGATAGCTGAGGCCCTTGGCAAGAAATTTGCAGGAGAAAAAATAGATTTTTACTCCGCAGGAACTGAGCTAGTCCCTCAGATAAACCAAGATGCAGTAAGACTTATGAAAGAAATGCACGGGATTGATATGGAAGAAAGCCAGTATTCCAAACTTATAGATGACTTACCAGAGGTTGACTATGTCATCTCTATGGGATGTAATGTGGTATGCCCATTCCTTCCCTTTAAACACAAAAAGTATGACTGGGGGATAGAAGATCCTACTGGTAAATCTGACGAAGAGTTTGTCAAAGTAATAGGCGAAATCGAAGGAAAATTAAAGGACTTAATCAGTGAAATAGATGAGGAGTTAAGTAAATGAAAAAAGAACAAGATATAAGCTTTTTCGAGAGAAACCTCACATTTTGGGTTTTAATATGCATGGCCATAGGTGTTTTAATTGGACGCTTCATACCTGCTATTCCAGAGGCTTTGGGAGAACTTGAGTTTTACAATGTGTCCATACCAACAACCATACTTTTATGGATCATGATATATCCTATGATGCTAAAGATTGATTTTAATAGTATAAAAAATATCAAAAATAATCCTAAGGGTCTATTTATAACATGGATTGCCAACTGGATTATTAAGCCATTTACCATGTATCTAATAGCTAGATTATTTTTCTTTGGTATTTACAAAAATATCATTAGTGGAGATCTAGCATCAGAGTACCTAGCAGGAGCAGTTTTATTAGGAGCAGCTCCATGTACAGCCATGGTTTTTGTTTGGAGTAAGCTAACAAGAGGGGATAGTGCCTATACCCTAGTTCAAGTGGCGAGCAATGACCTTATTATATTAATTGCCTATATACCAATAGTAAGCTTTTTACTAAAGAGGGGCAATATCAATATACCTTGGGGGACTCTACTTTTATCAATCGTACTATTTATAGTAGTTCCTCTTATATTTAGTATCCTAACAAGAAGGCGTGTGATAAAAAATAAGGGTGAAGATTACTTAAATAATGAATTTATCCCATCATTTGATAAGTATACTATGGTTGGGTTATTACTAACTTTGATAATTATATTCTCATTCCAAGGAATGAAAATTATCGACCAATCTCTAAATATTGTTCTTATAGCTCTACCACTTATACTTCAAACCTTCCTTATATTTGCTATAAGCTTTGGCATGGCATACCTTGCGAAATTGCCTTATTCTATAGCTGCTCCATGCGGAATGATAGGAGCATCTAACTTCTTCGAACTAGCTGTAGCGGTAGCTATCTCACTATTTGGTCTATCATCTGGTGCAACCCTTGCAACTGTGGTAGGAGTTTTGGTAGAGGTACCGGTAATGCTGCTTTTAGTAAGCATTGCAAACTCAATGGAGCATAAGTTTAAGAGATAAGTATATAAATGTTTTTTAAGTTTTTTATAAGAATCAGTCTTAGTTATATTAGGGCTGATTTTTATAATTGACTATTATTATTTACGTAGATAAGTTGAACTTTTATATTTACTTGTCTCCATGGATAGTGGATCTCGCAGCTTCCTTCTGTAGAGATGTCGTAACTTATGTTTGAGTTTATCTCAAGGTATATAACTTGTTGTTTTAAAATCAGTAAGTGTGAGAGACCTCTCCGCTTCGGTCGAGGTAAGGGAGGAGGAAGGTCGAAGAAAGCCTACCCTTCTGCTGGGCCACTATTTATCTGAAAGACAAATAGTGTAGTGACTTTTGTTTCGTAGAAACAAAGGTCAAAAGAACGCCGAATGGCGTTCTAATAATTCTAGAGAAAACTTTGTTTTCTTACCCCTTATGTCGAGCTAGTCGAGACATCTCTTCTCATATACTTTATTTTTATTAAAAATCACATCATCTCTCCACCTCGAACTTTACGTGAGAGGTCTACAGAACTTTGGGACGTGTATGATTTGAGATTTCTTTATTTAGTTATTTAGGTAGATAACTTGGACTTATATATACACATGTCATCACATATTGTAGATCTCTCAGTCGTTCCTCCTTCGACGGTAGTTTGCGGGCTTAGAGGCAAGCCCGTCCGGCTCTAGGAGGACTTCGCCACGCAAAGCCTCGATTAAGGAATTTCATTAGTTCGCTATACTCACTATGACAATTCCATTAGAGATGGCGGTAATTGTATGAATTGCTGTAATTCAAAGTATATAGATTAATATGATTTTGTAGCAATGCGTGAGGCTTCTCCACTGCGGTCGAAGCAAGGGAAGAAGAGAGAAAACTTCGTTTTCTTTCACTATCCTAGTGCCGAGCGTAGTCGAGACATCTATTCTCATATACTATATTTTTATTAAAAATTCCTCATTCCGCCAGCTCGAAAAAAGCCCGTCCGGCTTTGAGAGGACTAAGTGAGAGGTCTACAGTGTCAAAAGCCTTTTTTAATTTGTGATTTGTTTTTATCCTCCAAGAAATTTTGGCAAATCTTTTAGCCTTCTTTGTTTTGATTTTGACTAAGAAAAGATAAGAAATTTTCTAAATTATTCTAGAGTGATCCAAATTTTTCCCATATCCTCTTATATTTATTTTAATTTTATGTTAAAATATATATAAATGTAAACGTTAACTTATGGGTTTACTATAAACGTGATATGTTACATGTTATAACTTTAGGAGTTAATATGAGTATTTTACTTAAAAATGCAAAGATTATAGAAGGAGGAGAGTATATCCTTCGTGATATTTATATAGATGATGAGAAGATAAGTGAGATTAGTGATGAGATTAATCGAAGTGCCGATAGGGTGATTGATTGTAAGAAGCTTCTTACTTTGCCTGGTGGGGTGGATGTTCATACGCATTTGTCTCTGGATTTGGGCAAGTTTATATCGATTGATGATTTCTATACAGGAACTAGGGCGGCAAGCTACGGCGGGACTACTTCTATTGTAGATCATATAGCCTTTGGTCCGAGAGATTCTCTCGTGGGAGAGATGATTGATAAGTATCACAAGATGGCTGAAGGTTCTGCTGTGATTGATTATTCTTTCCATGGAGCTATACAAAAGGCAAGTGACGCTATCCTCGATGAGATGGAAGAGCTTTTTGGTCAAGGGATTGTCTCAACTAAAATCTATACGACCTATGGAGGCAAGCTCGATGATGATAAGATGTTTAAGGTTCTTAGAAAGGCCAAGGAGACTGGAACGGTAGTTTGTGTTCATTGTGAAAACGATGGCATGATAGCTGAGCTTAGGAAAGAGGCGGAAGAGGCTAAGAATCTCGCTACGATTTTTCACGCCAAGACTAGACCAGCAGAAGCAGAAGCAGAAGCTATTAACAGGCTTATATATTTGAGCGCGCTTGCAGGTTTCCCTAAACTTTATATAGTCCACACTTCTTCAAAGCTAGGCCTTGAAGAGATTAGAAATGCGAGGAAACGTGGAGTGAAGAACCTCTACTGCGAGACTTGTACCCAATATTTGACCTATACGGACAAGAAGTATGAGGAAGGCGGCCCAAGCGAAGGGGTCAAGTACATTTGTGCTCCCCCTCTTAGAAAAGATGAGGATGTAGAAGCCTTGTGGGAGGGGATAGCTGATGGAACTGTCGATGTTATAGCAACTGATCACTGTCCTTTCTATTACGAAAGCGAGAAGCTTCCTTACAAGGATGACTTCCTAAATGCTCCTGGAGGGATTCCAGGAATCGAGGAGAGGATGGAAGTTGTCCTTACAGAGGGAATCCGCAGGGGGATTGATCCAGGAAGGCTAGTGGACTTACTTTGTACTAATCCTAGTGAGATTTTCGGTCTTTCTTATAAGAAAGGAAGTATCGAAGTAGGTAAAGATGCGGACCTTGTTGTATTTGATGAGAAGACCTACACGATTAGTCAGGAAAATAGGCACTCTGCTTGTGATTATACGACCTATGAGGGCTTTGAGTCTGACTATAAGGTAAAGCTCGTAATATCAAGGGGTCAAGTGATTTTGGAAGATGATAAGAACTACGGCGAGAAGGGTCGAGGGAAATTTATAGATAGGAAGTTTATTTAGGTGACTTATGACAAATATATTGGTAGGAGATAAGATTAAGGATACTGATCCTATAATTGTTAAGATAAATGGCAAAAGATACGAGACCTATGAGGATAAGACTCTTCTTAGGTTCTTGCGTGATGACTTACATATCACATCAGTAAAGGACGGTTGCTCCCAAGGAGCTTGTGGGACCTGTACTGTCCTTGTTGGAGATAGCAAGAAGCCTTCTTGTACCCAGAAGCTTTCTAAGCTTAAGGGTGAAGAAGTCCTTACCATAGAGGGGCTTACAGAACTTGAGAAGAAGGCCTTTGTCCATGCTTTCTCTAAGGCGGGAGCGGTCCAATGCGGTTTTTGTACACCAGGAATGGTGATGAGCGGAGCTTCAATTATTAGAAATAATCCAAATCCTAGCGAAGATGATATAAAGAAAGGTATAAAGCAAAATATCTGTAGATGTACAGGCTATGTCAAAATCATCGAGGGTATCAAGCTTGCATCTGAAATCATAAATGGCAATATCGAAATTACTAGTGACGAAAATGACAGGGTCAAGGTTGGAGATGAATTTATAAGAATCGATGCCCACGACAAGGTTCTAGGTATAGGCGAATATGTCGATGATATGATCTTTGATGATATGAAAGTAGGATCTGCTATTAGGAGTAAGTTCCCAAGAGCCAAGGTCTTAAAGATCGATACGACTAAGGCGGAGGCCCTTCCTGGAGTAATCGGAGTCCTAACTGCGAAAGATGTGCCACACAACAAGGTCGGCCATATCTTCCAAGACTGGGATGTCTTCATTGAAGAGGGGGATATCACAAGATATGAGGGAGATGCGATTTGTCTTGTAGTAGCAGAAAATGATAAGGTCCTTGCTGAGGCTAAAAAATTAGTTGAAATAGAATACGAAGAGCTAGAGCCTATTTCTTCTATCGAAGAAGCAGAAGACCCAGAAGCTCCCTTCATCCATCCTACAGGAAATCTCTGCCAAGAAAGACATGTCAGCCGTGGCAATGCGGAAGAAGCCTTCAAGAAGTGTAAATATATAGTAGAAGAGACCTACACAACTCCTTTTACCGAGCATGCCTTTCTCGAGCCAGAATGTGCAATTGCTGAGCCAATGGGAGATGGGGTAAAGATCTATACCACAGACCAATCGGTCTATGATACGAGAAAAGAGACCCTAATCATGTTTGGTTGGCAAGATCAGCCAGAAAGAGTTGTGGTAGAAAATAAGCTAATTGGTGGAGGCTTTGGGGGTAAGGAAGACGTATCTTGCCAGCACCTTGCAGCTCTTGCAGCTTACAAATTTAAGGAAAGGGTCAAGATTAAGTTTAGCCGTGACGAATCCTTGAAGTTCCATCCGAAAAGACACCCGATGGTTGGGACTTTCAAGCTAGGTTGTGACGAAGAGGGCAATTTCTTAGCTATGAAGGCAACGATCAAGATGGACACAGGAGCCTACGCTTCTCTATGTGGACCAGTTCTAGAGCGTGCTTGTACCCACTCTGTAGGACCTTACCATTACGAAAATACCGAAATTGATGGCTATGGATATTACACCAACAACCCTCCGGCAGGAGCCTTCAGAGGATTTGGAGTTTGCCAATCGAACTTTGCCTTTGAGAGTAACATCAATCTCTTGGCAGAAAAGGTGGGCATTTCTCCTTGGGAGATAAGATACAAAAACGCCATCAGACCTGGCGAAGTCCTTCCTAATGGACAGATTGCAGATTCTTCTACTGCTCTTGTCGAAACTCTAGAGGCGGCTAAGGAAGTCTTTGAAGAAAACGAGGACAGGGCAGGGATTGCCTGTGCTATGAAAAACGCTGGAGTTGGTGTAGGACTACCTGATAAGGGTAGGGCCAAGATTGTCGTTGAAGATGGATTAGCGAAAGTATACTGTGCGGCAAGTGATTTGGGTCAAGGAGCGCAAACTGTCTTTAAGCAAATGGTCCTAGATATATTATGTCTACGTCCAGATCAAGTTGAGATAATCCATCCAAACTCAGCCAACTCACCGGATTCCGGTACATCATCAGGATCTCGCCAGACCTTGATCTCAGGTGAAGCCATAAAGAAAGTTTCTGAAAAGCTTAAGAAGGACTTAGACGAGGCCTCTGATATAAGGGACCTTAATGGCAAGGAATACTTCCACGAATATTTCGATCCTACCGATCCACTGGGCTCAGAAAAGGAAAATCCAGTAAGCCACATAGCTTACGGTTTTTCTACAAATGTGGTAATATTAAATGATGACGGGACTATTAGAAAAGTCTTTGCCGCAACCGATGCCGGCAAGGTCATAAATCCTAAGGCAATCGAAGGTCAGCTTGAGGGAGGAATAGTAATGGGTCTAGGCTACGCCCTTACAGAAAACTTCAAGCTAGATAGATCCAAGGTCAAAGCCAAATACGGAACACTTGGTCTTTGGAGAGCTCCGATGATTCCTGAAATCGAAACTGTCTTTGTAAGTAAGCCAGACGATGAATTGCTAGATAGGGCCTTTGGTGCCAAGGGAGTAGGAGAGATTGCTACGATTCCAATTGCTCCAGCAGCCCAAGGAGCCTACTACAAGCTTGACGGAATCCTAAGACGTGATTTCCCAATGGCTGATACAGCTTATAGCAAACCAAGGAAGAAATTCGATGCTTAAAATAGAAGAAATATTTGATATTCAAAGAAATGATATAATTTCAATAACAGGATCTGGGGGCAAGACGAGTCTTATGACTTATCTTGCCCTTAGCTTGTCCAAAAAGGGCAGGGTTTTAATGACGACTTCGACCAAAATCGCCCTTCCCACAGACGCTTCCTACAAGACTTACACTTCCTTTGATTCTTATGTAGATGATAGGGCGGATAGGATAGTTTGTCTGGGAGAGGAAGTTGCTGGCAAGGGTAAGCTAAAAAGCGTAGGCTATGATAAGCTTAAGAAAATTATTGATGATTTTGACTATGTCCTTATTGAAGCAGACGGTTGCAGGAATCTTCCCCTTAAGTTTTGGTATGATTACGAGCCTGTAATTTATGATTTTACGACAAAAGTTATAGGGATTTTTCCTATTAAGATTGTGGGTTGTGAAGTCAGGGAAGACTTTACTTATAATTATCCAGGCTTTTCAAAAAATATAGGGACTGGTATCATAGATTCTAAGATGATAAGAAGATTAATCGCTTATGATAAGGGTTTTTATAAGGGATTTGGTGGAAAGAAATATTTTTTCCTAAACCAAGTAGAAAGCGATACAGACTTTGTAAATGTCAGCAAGATTAGGGAAGATTTTGATTTTTCTGATATCAAATTATCCTATGGATCGATTAAGGAGGGAAAATTTTATGAAAATTAATGCAATACTTATGGCCTCAGGCCTATCCCAAAGGATGGGAGAAAATAAACTGATGCTTGAATTTAAGGGCAAAAAAATCTACGAGCATACCCTAGACCTCTTGGAGGAAGTTGGCTTTGATGAAGTCATAGTTGCTTCATCCTATAAGGAAATCCTAGAAGATGCCAAGGCTAGAGGCTTTGTGGCGATTGAAAATATTGACAATGAGATTGGGAAATCTTCATCAATCAAGCTTGGAGTAAGCAGGAGCGATGAGGATGCTAACATGATGTTTTTTGTAGCAGACCAGCCCCTTCTTAGGAAAGAAACTTGTGAGAAATTAATCGAATCCTTCAAGGAAAATAAACTCATGACCTATCCTATAGTGGGAATGAGAAGGGGAGCACCAGTAATCTTTCCAGCTAGCTACAGGGATAAGCTTTTAAGTCTTGAAGCAGACCAAGGTGGAATGATTTTTGCAAAAGACGGTAATACCAACAAGGTACCAATCGAAAACGAGGACGAACTTTTGGATATTGACACCATAGAAGCTTACGAGAAGTTAAGGCGCGATCATGAATAAGAAGCTCGTAATAGTAAGGGGCGGAGGAGATGTCGCAACGGGGACTATCCAGAAACTTAAGAGAGTAGGCTTTGACGTCTTGGTCCTAGAAATAGAAAGACCGACTTGCATCAGAAGAAATGTCGCAGTGGCCCAGGCAATCTTTGAGGGAGAAATAAAGATCGAAGATATAGAAGCTATTTACTGTAAAGATAGGTCTGAAATAGAAAAAGCTTTTGCAGAGGATAAGATTGCTGTGACAGTTGACCCTAAGGGAAGATTCATAGAAGAAATGAAGCCGATTTGCGTGATAGATGGGATTCTCGCCAAGAAAAACCTCGGCACTAACATGGACATGGCTCCAATAACCATAGGACTTGGACCTGGCTTTGTGGCAGGGGAAGACGTAGATTTGGTAATAGAAACCAACAGGGGCCATGATTTGGGCAGATTAATCTTTGAAGGTCCTGCCGCCAAAAACACTGGTAATCCTGGTAATATCAACGGCTTTACTACAGAAAGAATCCTTAGGTCAAGTGCAGATGGTAAGCTTCATATCCTAAAAGATTTAGGCTCTGTCGTAAAAGAGGGCGAGCCTGTTGCCATAGTAGATGGAAAGGAAATCTACGCAGGTCTTGACGGAATGGTCCGTGGTATGATCAATGAGGGCATAGAAGTGACCAAGGGAATGAAAGTAGGAGATGTCGATCCGAGAGTCATTCCTCGTAACGCTAAGACGATATCTGATAAGGCAAGGCTAATCGGCGGAGGAAGTCTTGAGGGACTTCTCATAATGAAAAGAAGGAAGGGGCTATGAAAGCAGATATTTTAGAGAAAATTTATGAAGAAAACCAAAAGGGAAGGGATGCGGCCCTGGTATTTTTGATAGAAAATAAGGGCTCAACTCCTGGAGAAGATAATTCCCTAATGGCTGTTACATCATCTGGCAAGTCCTTTGGTACAATCGGCGGAGGAAAAATCGAGGCAGATGTCATAAGAAGGTGCATGGAAGGATTTCCTAAGGGAGAGTCTTTCGAGTTTGACTACAATCTATCCCAAAATGGTGAGCTTAAGATGAGCTGCGGGGGAGATTCTAGGGGCTTTGTGAAATACTTTAAGGCAGCCAATCGTCTTGTAATCTTTGGCGCAGGTCACATTTCTCAAAAGCTTGCTAGGATTGCTACAAAGACCAACTTTGAAGTTACAGTAATAGATGATAGGAGTGAATTTAGGGAAAGTCCGGACTTTAGTGAAATCAAAGACTATATCGAAGCTCCAATCGAGGAAGCAGTAGGTAAAATCGACTTTGACAAGGATAAGACCTACATAGTCCTTTGCACTAGAGGCCACGCCCATGACGCCAAGGCCCTAAGGAAAATTTTGGGCAAGGACTTCCACTATCTGGGTATGATTGGCTCAAAGGCCAAGGTCATAAGAGTCTTCAAGGAACTTGAAGAAGAAGGATTTAAGAGAGAAGATTTAGAGCAAATCTACACACCAATAGGCCTTGATGTAGACAATGGATCTGTTGAAGAGATTGCGATTTCAATTATGGCAGAGATCTTGATGATTAAAAATAAAAAGACTGGCGAGATCCAGAAACTCCACTAGAAATATTAAATGATCAAGATAATAATGCTAATAGCCTTCCTTGGCGCAAATTTTTCTAATTTTAGGCTTGGCGTCTCAAATAAAATTAGGATTAAGATCAGACCGATTTATCTTATAATTATAGGAGCCTACTCCCTTCTTATTCTTATCATGGCGGGGAAAAAGGATGGGAGCATCCTGGGCTACATCCTAGCCCTATCGACAATCCTCCTTCTCCTAAGTAATATCTTAAGTCGAGGGGTGAGGGAGGATGGGATTGTCGTAATGAATGGATCCAATCCCCTTCTGCTCCTTATAAAGATAGGCTATGTCAAGGATATAAGCTTAGAGGAAAAGAAGGCGGAAGTTAAGCTTAAGATTAAGGCTAAGGGAAGTTATTTGTAGAAAGCTTTGGGAAAGAAGATAGAAACAAGCTTGAAGGTTTTATTACGGACTTAAAATTTCAAAAAAATAAGCAAAGTGAATAATAATATCGCTTTTGGTTATAAATAGACTAGGAGGACATATGAAATTTTTACACACAATGATTAGAGTTAAGGACCTTGATAAGTCCTATAAGTTTTATACAGAAGAGTTGGGTTTTGTTGAAAGTAGAAGAAAGGAATTTCCAGACAAGGAGTTTGACCTTGTCTACCTAAAACTTCCTGCTTCTCCTGACTACGAATTGGAATTAACTTACAATTACGACCAAGAAGAAGCCTATGACCTAGGAAATGGTTACGGTCACATAGCAATCTCACACCCAGATATCAAATCCTTTAGGGAAGAGCTAAGCAACAAGGGCTATGAAGTTACAGAGCTTAGAGGTTTAAGTGACAATTCAGACAAGTACTTTTTCGTAACTGATCCAGATGGATACAAGATTGAAATTATACAGAAAAAATAATAAAAAAGGGCTGGCGGATTAAATCTGCTGGCCCTATTTGTATCTTTGAGAGATTTCTCTTAAGGCGTGGATTGCCTTATCTACTTCCTCGCTCATATTGAAATAAGAAAAGGAAAATCTCACTATGCCTTGTTTTTCTGTTCCCAAGTGTTTATGAATCAGGGGTGCGCAGTGGGAGCCGGGTCTGGTTTGGATATTGTAGTCTTCATCGAGGATGAGGGAGATTTCATCAGAGGGGATATTTCCAATATTAAAGGAAACTAGGCCCGTTTTAAGCTCGGCTGGGTCCTTGGAGTAGAACTTAAGTGATGGAATATCTTCGATCCCTCGGTAGAAGTTACTTGCAAGGTCTCTTACCTTTTTATTTATCTTATCAATGCCTTCTTTTAGTACGAAGTCGACTCCTTCCTTTAGGGCGATTTGGCCTAGGAAGTTGGCCGTTCCTGCTTCAAATATTTGGGGAAAGGCAGGGGGCATGGTCTCCCTGAAAGAATCTATCCCGCTACCTCCGGCAAAGACTTGATCAAAGGCAAAGTCCCCGTTTTTAATAAGTCCTCCCGTCCCACTTGGTCCATAAAGAGACTTGTGTCCTGTAAAGGCAAAGAGGGAGTTTTCATATTTTCCCATATCGATATCAATAAGTCCCAGACTTTGGGCAGTATCGACTATCATTATTAGCTTATTTTCTCTGGCAAAGTCATAAAGCCTATCCAAGTCCTTGCTTTCTCCTAGGATATTTGAGGCGGAATTTATGGCGAGAAATTTCGTGTTTTTCTTTAAAAGCTTAGGAAGGTCTCGGTATATAAGCTCGTAATTCTCATCAAAGTCCACAAATGAAATATCAGCCCCAGTTTGATAGAGGGGGCGGAGGATTGAGTTATGCTCTGTAGTCGACGTAATGACGTGGTCTTTCTCGTTTACCAGAGACTTGATGGCAAAGTTTAGGGCGAAGGTTGCGTTTGCGGTAAGGAGGATATCTGAGGGATTTTCTATATGGCAAAGCCTAGCCAGGGACTTTTTCGTATCAAAGATTGCCATCATGGAATTTTGAGATAGCATATGGCCGGACCTTGATGGATTGCCGTAATTTCCAGAAGAAATCACTTCAACTAGCTTATCTGTCACAGCCTTGGGCTTATGGATAGTAGTAGCAGCATTATCAAAATACATATCTGGTTATTACTCTCCTCCCATTTTTATCTCGCTCCATAAGGAAAATCCAATCATAATCACTTTCCTCTAGGATGGCTAGGGCCTTAGTCAAATCTTTTTCTCTTATCCTTAAAGCATAGCCACAGCCAGCATCAATTTCTGGAGGCAAGGGGATTAGCCTTGCCTTATCGAAATTCTTTAGCTTATCGAGGGCAGCTGCCGGGTCTTCGAACTTCTCGAAGGAGAAAAGGACGAAATCTTCTCCTAGCATGGACTAACTGTGTGATAGCTTCTTAGGATTTCGACAATCCTATACATATTTGTAATCTCTCCTACTGCAAGTTTTTCCTTAAGTTTGTAATTTCCCAGGCAAAGTCCACAAGATAAGATCTCTACGCCTTTTTCTTCAAGGCTTTTGAAGTCTTCTATGGTCTTTTCATTTGCTGCTGTAAGGAAGACTCCTCTGTTGTAGAAAATCACCTTTTCTGGAAGCTTATCTTGTTCTGTAAGAGCATAGATGAAACCTTCGAGTAGGCTTTTTGAGAAGTCCTCATCGCCCTTACCCATCCTATCGTCAGAGATTGCTACAACATAGGAAGAGCTATCGATTTTATTTCCTTCTTCTGAAACTTCGTTTTTACTTTGTGCGTTTTTCTTAAGACTTACCCTGTAGATGCCGTCTTCGATTTTCTCAGAAGATGATTCGATCCTTAATTCCTTGGCCATCTTGGCGAGATTTTGAGTTGCTACTTCGTTATCTACTAGGATTTCGAAGTCTACTTCTTCTGGATTTTCCTTGATTAACTTCTTTGTTTCAATTACTGGTATTGGGCAAACTTTTCCTAAACAATCAATTTTTTTCATAATAGCTCCTTTATTTTACGATTATCTTGTAAGATCTTTTCCTTTTAACTTGACCTATTTGATAGATTTCCAAATTATTTTCCTTAAACTCATCGATTATCTTTTTAGCTTCATCGGGGCTTACTGCAAGGCACAAACCGCCTGATGTTTGTGGGTCAAAGAGGACTTCTTCCATGGCAAAATCATCTATCATAAATTCTACATCGCGTTCGAGGTAGTTTCTGTTATTTTGCCCACCAGAAGTATAGAGAAACTCAGCCGCAAGCTTTTTAGCAGGAGATAGGACTGGGACCTTGGCGCTTTCAAGGATTATAGTAAAGTCATCACCTGCCACTTCTGAAAGATGGCCTAAAAGTCCAAATCCTGTGATATCCGTCGCTGCGTGGATTTGATATTTGACGAAGATATCCCTGGCGTATTTATTGAGAGTCGCCATCTGCCTTGTGCAAGCTTCAAAGTCCTCATCACTGACGAGCCCCTGGGCGTAGTTGGCAGTAACGAGTCCTGTGCCGATTTTTTTCGTAAGAAGGATCACGTCCCCATCTTCTGGCCTGTTATTTTCCCAAATTTCCTTCTTTTTGACCTTGCCAGTAACAGAAAGGCCGTACTTGATAGTCTTATCATGGATTGAATGCCCACCTGTTAGGCTTGCCTTGGCCTCACTGACCTTATCATTACCTCCACGGAGGATTTCTTTGAGGATAGCGAAGTCCTCTTCTAGGGGAAATGTCACGATATTAAGGGCGGAGATGACCTCTCCTCCCATAGCGTAGACATCGCTTAGAGCGTTGGCAGCAGCGATTTGACCGAAAAGATAGGGATCTTCGACCATAGTAGGGAAGAAATCCAGGGTCTGGATCACGCAAGTTTCGCCATCGATGTCGATAATTGCAGCATCGTCCTTCTTGTCAAATCCTACTAGGACATCGTGCCTCCTGTAGGGGGTAATATCCTTTAATAATTTATCCAAATTACCTGCGGCAATCTTGGCATTGCAACCGCCGCATACTTCTAAGTTCTTCATAGGACCTCCTTCTAATATTCTACCGAATATTTTTCAAAAATACATCAAGAAAGGTTTTCTTAGATTTTTGTTTTAGTTTCGCTGATTACTTAAAAAATCTAGAAGGATAGCTAAAGAAGAGATTTAAAACTATCATATTTCTCAAATTATTAAGAGTCTTAGAAACTATGAAAAAGTTTTGACAAGGAGGGTGATATATTAGATAATAGGGGCGATGTCGATATATTTTTAAAAGAGGTTCGCTATGATTTATTTAGACAATGCTGCAACGACTTTGGTCAAACCCGACTTGGTCAAGGAAAGATTGATAGAAAATTTTGATAAAATAGGAAATCCTTCGAGAGGATTTAATGAAATCTCCCTAAATACAGGAAGGATGGTCCTTGCTACTAGAATTAAGCTTGCGAGTCTTTTTAATATCAAAAATCCAAGAAGACTTGCATTTTGCTCAAATGCCACGGAGGCTTTAAACATCGCTATTTCTTCATTTATAGGAAGAGACGATCATGTAATAACGTCTCTTATCGAGCACAATTCCGTCCTCCGTCCTCTCTATCTTAAGGAAAAGGAAGGAGCTGAGCTTTCCTTTGTAGGACTTAAGGATGATAAGGAAGGGATACTCGATTATGAAATGATGGAAGGGCTTGTAAGAAAAAACACCAAGGCTTTTGTTATAAGCCATGCTTCAAATTTTACGGGAAATATTACCGATCTTTCTAAAGTTTCTGACTTTTGCAAAAAGCACGGACTCCTTTTGATAGTAGATGCTGCCCAAAGTGCTGGTCTTATCGATATAGATGTCGAAAAATACGGGATAGACGTCCTCTGCTTTACAGGTCACAAGGCCCTATATGGCCTAACGGGTACTGGTGGAATTTACATAAGAGATGGACTAAATCCGCATGCCCTAAAGGTCGGAGGAAGTGGGATCAATTCATTTGACAAAGACCATCCTCCTACCATGCCAGAAGTCCTAGAGGCAGGAACTATCAATGCTTACGGTATTCTCTCCTTAAATGCAAGCCTTGATTTTATAAATCAAATTGGTCTAGCTAATATTAGAAAAAAGGAAAAAGACCTACTTATATATTTTGATAAAAGCTTAAGGGAAATACCAAATCTTACAATTTATGGAGACAAAGATTTAGATAAGAGAGTTGGTATACTTGCGATTAATCCCTCAAAGATCTCAGCTAATGACCTTGCCCAAATCCTTGCCGAAAAATACCACATAGCTACTAGGGCAGGAGCCCATTGCGCCCCTCTTTGCCACAAGGCTTTGGGGACAGAAGAAGCAGGACTCGTTCGCTTCTCTCTTTCATATTTCAATAGCAAGGAAGAAATCGATGAAGCAATTAAGGCCCTAAAGGAAATTCTAGGAGATGATTATGATAGTAATAACATTTGATACGACTACAGATGCCATGATGATGGAGGCTTTCGCTAAGGAAAATAAGCTTGCTGGGAAGATTATCCCCCTACCAAATGAAATATCCGCAGGCTGTGGCCTAGCCTTTAAGATAGAGACAGAAGATTTGGAGAAAGTCACAAAGACATTAGAGGAAAACTCAATTTCTTATGAGAAAATCCATAAGCTTGGAGTAGATCAATGAACTATGTAGGAATCGATATAGGATCAACTGCGAGCAAGGTATCGATAATTGGAGATAAGGAAATTAATTTCGTAACTCCTACTGGTTGGTCATCCAAGGAAGTCGCAAATGATATCAAAAAGAGGCTCCTTGACGAAGGAGTCGACGTCGAAAATGAAAACACCAGAGTAACAGCAACAGGATACGGTAGGATAAGTGTCGACTTCGCTGACTTTGTTATAACAGAAATCACTTGCCACGCAAGAGGAGCGAGGGCCCTATCTGGCCTCGATAATTTGGCTGTAATAGATGTAGGTGGCCAAGACACCAAGGCAATCCTTATTGAAGATAAATTGGTATCTGAATTTCAAATGAATGACAAGTGCTCAGCAGGTACGGGCAAATTTATTGAAGTAATGGCCAACAAACTTGGGCTCACAATCGCCGAACTATTTGATCTTGCCCAGAAAGGAGAGGCCATATCAATTTCTTCCATGTGTACGGTCTTTGCAGAAACAGAAATCACCTCCTATGTTGGAGAGGGAAGGAAGAAAGAAGACATAGCAGCTGGCATTGTAAATTCAGTCGCCCAGAAAGTAAGCCAGATGTATAACAAAATAGGAGATAGCGACAAAGTAATCCTTACTGGAGGCTTAAGTCAAGTTCCATTCTTTGCGGAAATCCTATCTCAAACAATTGGAAAAGAAGTAATCAACGTCAAGAACGGACAATTTGCAGGCTCGATTGGAGGAGCCTATCTATCGAAGGAGAAGAAAAAAAGATGACAGATTTAATTAAAGACTTACCAGAAATATTTGAAGAATTTGCCGACGCAAGAAAAAACGCCTTTCTAAGCGTAAAAGAATTAAAGGATAAGAACATTCCCCTAGTAGGAGCCTATTGTACATATTTTCCTGAAGAAGTAGCTTGGGCGGCTGGAGCAAGCACCGTTGGCCTATGCTCAACTAGCGATGAGACCATGGCAGAAGCAGAAAAGGACCTCCCATCCAATCTCTGTCCCCTTATCAAATCATCCTATGGCTTCGCCAAAACAGATAAATGCCCATTCTTCTACTTCTCAGATGTCATAGTAGGAGAGACAACCTGCGATGGGAAGAAGAAAATGTACGAATTGATGGATGAAATAAAGCCAGTCTATATGATGAACCTACCTAACAAGCAAGACGAAAAGGCCAAAAGATACTGGGCGGAAGAAGTAGAAGAATTCAAAGAATATATGGAAGAAAAATTTGCCACAGAAATTACAGAAGAGAAGCTAAGAAAAGCGGCCAAATTAGGAAATGACATAAGAGATGCCCAAAAAAACATAGCCCAAACTATGAAACTTGACCCAACACCAATGTCAGGACTTGACCTATTCCATGTTACATATGGCAGTCAATTTAACATGGACAAGGAAAAAATCCCAGGAGAGATCAACGCCCTAGCCAAAAGAATAATCGACGAATACGATCCAAAGGCGAGAGAGAAAAAGCCAAGAATAGTAGTAACAGGCTGCCCAATGGGAGGAGCAACAGAAAAGGTCATCAAGGCCATAGAAGATAACGGTGGAGTAATAGTAAGCTTTGAAAACTGCTCTGGTGAGAAAAACTTCGACAGAAACGTAGACCTTGACCAAGAAGACATTATAAAAGCCCTAGCCGATAGATATATAGACATAGGTTGTTCTGTAATGAGCCCAGATACCAATAGGTTTGAGCTTCTAGGAAGACTAATAGACGAATACCAAGCAGACGGAGTAGTAGAAATGGACCTAGTAGCCTGCCACACCTACAATGTAGAAAGGGAAAAAATCAAAAGATTTGTCCAAGAAGAGAAAAAAATTCCATACACCTACGTAGAAACCGACTTCGGCCAAGCAGACATAGGCCAACTAAACACAAGAATGGCCGCCTTTATTGAGATGCTTTAGAGGGCGGAGGAGTTTTTGATTGACTATTACCTTAAAGATAATATAATGATATTACCTTAAAGGTAATTTGGTTTCGGAGTTTAAGATTTGAAAATAAATTATTCTAATAAAAAACTGATGAAAGAATGCACTAATATTAAGATAGCGAGAAAGCATTATGGTGAGAAAATAGCTTTAAGGCTTCTTAAGGCAATAAATTTTATAGAATCTTCATCTAATTTGAAAGCATTGATTAATAATAGAATCTATAATTTTCATAAACTCTCAGGGGATAGAAAAAATCAGTATGCTATAGATATAGGTAGTAGGAGAGATGGTTACCGACTAATACTTGAGTTTGACCAAGATGATGTATTTGTAAAAGCTGTTGAGATTGACGAACTTACAATCAAAGAAATGGGGAATCACTATGAGTAATTTTACAGAATATAAAAATTTAATAGCTTTTCATCCAGGATCTTATATAGAAGATTTAGTTGCTGATTTAAATATAAGTCAAAAAGAATTCGCTAGTCGTCTTGGTGTCTCTGCAAAAACTATTAGTACTTTGATAAATGCTGAATCTAATTTATCTATTGATTTAGCCCTTAAATTGGAGAAGCTAACAGGAATAGATTATCAAACTTGGATAAATCTTCAAAATAACTACGATAAAAAAAAGTTAGAAATTGAAAACGAAAAAATAAAAGATGAAGATATAGTTCTTGATAAGATTGATTTTAAATATTTTAAGAAAAATGGACTAGTAGAAGATAAGAAGTATAAAAGATCTGAGAAAAAAGACAGCTTATATTCTACGTTATATATTAGTAGTTTGACTTATCTATCAGCTTTTAATCCATTAGTAAGCTACAGGAATAACGACATTGATAACTTGAAGTCGGTTGTAAACTCTAACATAATGCTTTGTCTTGCTGAAAATATTGCTAGAAATATGTCACAACAAAAACTTGATATAAGTAAGTTAAATGGTTACCTGCCTGAAATAAAGGCTATGAATTTAGAGGACTATGAAGATTTTATGCCAAGGCTTAAACAATTACTCCTGGAATGTGGAATTGTGCTTGTTACTTTGCCGCACTTATCAGGATCAGGACTTAATGGAGCATGCAAGATATTTAAAAATGGTTCCGTATTGCTTTTATTGACTGATAAAAACAAGAGGGCAGATATATTTTGGTTTTCATTAATGCATGAGCTAGGTCATATAATTAATAAAGACTTTTATACAGATCTTTATGATATAGAAACCTATGAGAAAAAAGAAAAAATAGCAGATAAGTTTTCTGAAGAAATTTTCTTAAGTGAAAGTGAATATGAGGAGTTTAAAATTGTGGGAGATTACTCCTATAGATCTTTAGTCGAATTTGCGAAAAAAAAGTCAATAATGCCAAGTATTTTAATTGGCAGGTTGAAGAATGACAAGCTGATCGAACAAAATAAATTAAACGATTTAAACAAATATTATAAATTTTCAATTGATATGAACAAATAAATATAGTAAATATTAAGCCTCACTAACTAATATCTAGTGAGGCTTTTTGCTGCAGATATTAAAGTGTACTTATGAAATAAATAGTTATTTATTTTGTAAATGAGAAGGATTATAAAAAATATTAATTAGGAGGAAAATAATTTGTCAAGAAAAACAGAATACAGATTTGATGAAAATTTTGAATTATTAGGTCAATGGTTTCTGCCAGAAGGTGATATCAATAATTCTATAACAGGAAAACTAATACATAATTGTGATAGCTTTAAAGACGAATTTTTTCTTGAGTTGTATGGGGATTTCGATGAAATAAGTGAGAAAACTATAATCGTAGAAAATAAGTTAAGGGAAAAAATAACCATTATAGGTTTTACAAGTGATGGTAAGACAGTGATAATCGATAACGCTATTAAAATAAATGGCACATTAGTTTCAAACGGTTTTCCTACTTCGAAATTTCTTGTGGGAAGGAGCCTTGTTATTAATTTTTTGATAGATATTAATTCTGATAAAAATGCGAAATTTATTGTAGATAAAGGAATAGATAATTTGGAGCTTTCATCTTGTGAATTTAATTTTACTAGACTAAAAAGTTGGATTGGAGATATTGGTATTAAAAAAGTTAGGAGCGATCAATCAGCCTCTATATCAGTTGCTTTATCTGAGGATTCGAATGATAAATTTTATATTTCAAATAAAAATATATGCTTAGAAAAAATTTTGAAATGCGACATAATTAATAGTTCTATTAGAAGCGAGTATTATTGGAAAATGAAATCCTTAGATGGATCATGCCTAAATGTTAGACAGTTTATTGATTTAATTAAATCATTTAAGAATTTAATTCAGTTCTTTGTCGGTCAAAAAATTGGATATTCTTACATAAAGTTAAAAACAAATTTAGAAGGAAGATGTAATCATTTAGTTAATTGCTATATTGTAACTAGACAATTTATAACTTTTTCAAAATTTAGTGGTAATTATATCACGTTGAAATATGCAGATATCAAAGATCAATTTAATGAAATATTAAATAATTGGTATTTGAAGGAGGATAAATTTATAAATATAACTGAAAATTACTTATCTAATATAAACTCTTTTTATTATAGTCATTCAACTTTGCTAAATTCTATAAGGAGTTTAGAAATGTTTCATAGAAATTTCTATATAGAGGACGATGCATTCGAGGATACGCAGATAAATAAATTAAAAGAAGAGATAAAAGATTTTATAAGGTCTAAGAGTAATGATGACAAAGTAGTGAGTAGGTTTTGTTCCAATATAGACTACGATCCAGAAAAGACCCTAAGTAGGAGAATTAAGGATTTAATACAGAATATGGATGAAAAAATGAAGCAAAATTTTATAAAAAAAGCGGAAAAGAATATGAGCAAGAGTATTGATAGCTTTGTATATAAAATTGTTTCTACTAGAAATTTCTATACACACGGAGATAGAAGTAATATAAATGAAAAAGTAATTACAGATTCAAGAGATATTATTAATTATTCACATCTACTTGATCAGATACTAAAGTACTATATTTACAAACAATTGTTTGAGATAAATGATTATGTAATCGATAAAATTATTAATGGATGGATAAAAGTAATCTAGAAAGTATTTAATCAAATAAGATATACTACTAAGCTTATATTTTTCTCGTATTTGATTAAATCTGATATAAATTTTACTATTCAGGAACATAGAAAAACAATTAGAGATACTTGCAAATAGATAAATAATATAAAATTAATTATGACTTACCAGGGAAGAATATTCTCTGGTATTTTTTCGGGAAGATTTTCATATATTTTCTATATATAAGTAGAAATACTTATGTTAAGGAGAGATTATGATTGTAAATCGTGTTAAGAAGATAGGGAATTTTACTACAATAGATAATGGCTACTTGAATGATGAGGGACTTTCCTTTAAGGCTAAGGGGATTCTCACTTATCTTTTGAGTCTGCCTGATGATTGGGTTGTCCATATAGAGCAGATTGTTACAAAGTCAAAAGATGGAATAGCTTCTTTTAGGACAGGTCTTTCTGAGCTGATAGATAAGGGCTATCTTAAAAGATATCCTGTTAAGGAAGACGGGGTGATAATCCGCCGGGAGACTGAGATTAATGAAAGCATTGAAATCAATTCAAATAATCCACTCGGAGAAAATCTAGAAGTAGAAGATCAAGATCTTGAAAAAGAAGATGGAAATGACGACGAGAAGAATATTTCGCCAAAAGCTGAGGAAATAGCTAATTCGGATAATAAAGATGAAATAATACTAGGGAAAAATCAAGGTCTAGGAGATACACTTGTAGAAAATCAAGAAGTGGAAAATCTAAGGCTACTAAATACTAATACACCAATAACTAATAATACAAATAACCTAGTAGACAAAATCCTCCTTTCAAAGTTAGACAAGCTTTGGAAATCTCAGCCAGGGACTTTTTCTGATGAGGATATAATATCTAACCCGATCTATTGTGAAGCTCTTTCAAAGTTACTGGAAGACTATGGAAAAGACTTGGCTATTAAGGCCATAAAGAACGTACCTACTCTCGCTAAGAGGAGGAAGAATAAGATAAGGCTATCTTGGTTTTTAAGGGAGGGCAACTTTAGGAGGGCATGTTTTATGAGAAGATAAAGCTTGATTTAACTAAAACTATTACCGTAAAATGGATATAAATATTAGGAGGTAAATTAAATATGGATAATGATACTAAGAATCTTCCTTACTGGCTTTCTTTGGGAGTCTTGTTTGGTATAATTTTTGGAGGGCTTCTTGATATGCTAGCTTTAGGGATATGTCTTGGCGCTATGTTTGGTATGATGATAGGAATATCTAGTAGTAAAAGGAAAAAATAATCTATCTTCTTCCTACCAATAAGCCTGTTAAATAGTACATTAATATAAGGAGGAAGTATGAGTTTTTTGGAAAATATTATTACGTCTTTGATGTTGATTAGGGTGACTGATATTATTGATATTGCAATTATCGCCTTTGTTATTTATAAACTTTTTTCACTTCTAAGAAACACCAGGGCCGAACAGGTGCTTAAGGGACTTATTTTTGTTTTGTTTTTCGCATCTATTGCGGATATGCTAAATCTTAATACAGTCTCTTGGGTGATGAATCAATTCTTGACAGTTGCTTTAGTCTTTATAATAGTTGTCTTTCAGCCAGAGCTTAGGAGTGCTCTTGAAAGGCTCGGTAGGGGTAGGAGTTTGTTTTCAAGTGATAAGATTCAGAGGGATGAGAGAAGTATCAATGAGCTAGTTTCTGCTATGAGCTCTCTTTCTAGGCAAAAGATCGGAGCCCTTGTGGTTTTGGAAAGAGAAGTGGGCCTATCTGATATTATAGAAAGTGGGACCAAGCTTGATAGTGATATTTCATCAGAGCTTCTTATAAATATCTTTATCCCTAACACACCTCTTCATGATGGAGCTGTGATTATTAGGAAAAATACTATTGCAGCAGCTGCTTGTTATTTGCCTTTGTCTTCTTCAAATACTATAGCCAAGGAGCTTGGTACAAGGCATAGGGCTGCTATTGGAATTTCTGAAAAGAGCGATTGTCTCGTGGTAATCGTATCAGAAGAGACAGGAAATATTTCTGTGGCAGAAAATGGCAAGATCAATAGGTATTTTGATGAGGAAAGTCTAAGGATAAGACTTAAAAACGAGCTTGTAAATACTGATAGTGCAAGCGAGATATTGAAGAAAGAGAAGAAGGGAGAGGTAAATGAAAAAGAAAAATGATGTGCAATTGATAGTCCTATCGGTTATCCTTGCTATAGTCATGTGGGCTTTTGTAGTTACTTCGACCAACCCTTCTGTAAATAGAACGTTTAGAAATGTACCAATCCTCGTCCAAAACAAGGATGCCCTAGAAGCTAGGGGTTATACGATTATAGGTCTCGATGAGGCAAGTAATGTTAATATTCGTGTCGAGGGTACTAGGAATAGGATCGTTGGGACCAAGCAAAACGACATCCAAGCAAGTATAGATGTCAAAGATGTAAAGGAAGGTATCCAATCCGTTTCAGTTAAGGTAGACACACCTAGCGGAGTTGGGATTTCCTTGCTAGATCCGCCTTCAATAAATATCAATGTTCAAAAAAAGGTGGAAAAGGCCCTACCTATAAATATCGTGATAAAGGATAGCCTAAAGGATGGTAGGTCTGTAGAGATTAACGAACAGTCAATCGAGGAAGTTACAGTCAAGGGACCTGTCTCTGCAATCAATCAAATCGATAGGGTTGAGGTTAATATCGACGAGGAAAGCTATCTAGATGGCAAAATCCACAATCTCGATATCCATATTTTGGATAAGGATGGCAAGGAAGTCACTGGAATCGAGAAATCAAACGATGATATAAATATTTCTTTTAGGGCAGAGGAGACTAAGAGAGTTCCCATAAAAATGACTTATTATGGTGAACCAGCTGAGGGCTATGAGATAAAAAATATAAGTCTTTCTCAGACAGAATGTGTCATAAAGGGTGATAGCGGGTCTCTTAAGTCAGTAGAACAAATCGAAACTTATCCTGTAAATGTAACTGAACTTAAATCTGAGAAAAACGGTGAAATTAAACTTAATATTCCAGATGGGGTAAGTCTTTATGACGGGAAGGATCCTGTATCCTACAAGATAGAAGTAGACAAAAAAGAAAAGTAATGAGACTTAAGACAAAGATTAATTATGAAAATATAATAGATAGGTTGAATGAGGCTGGCTTTAAATCTTTTCCTGTGGGAGGAGCTGTTAGAGACAGCCTTCTTTCTAGGGAAGTTTCTGACATAGATATCACAACCGATGCAAGGCCAGAAGAGATCGAGGAAGTCTTTAGGGACTTTAAGCTAATTGATATAGGAAAGAGATTTGGGACAATCAAAGTCATAATAGAGGGAGATGCATTTGAGATTACGACTTTTAGAAAGGAAAGTGCCTACAGGGACGGGAGACATCCCACGGAAGTTAGCTTTTCTGATAATTTGATAGATGACCTAGAAAGAAGAGATTTTACCATAAACGCTATGGCTTTTGATAAGGGCGAGATCATAGATCCCTTTGGGGGACGCGCAGATCTTTCAAGAAAAGTCATCAGGGCTGTGGGAGATCCTAGGGAAAGAATTGATGAAGATCTCTTAAGAAGTCTTAGGGCGGTGCGCTTTGCCAATCGCTTGGGCTTTACTATAGAAGAATCCTTAAAGGAAGCTATTAGGGCTAATGCAGGAAAAATTAATTCCATATCAAAGGAGAGGATAGCAAGTGAATTAAGTGAAATCCTTACTTCAGCTACTCCTTCTAGGGGGATAAGGCTTATGGATGAAGTAGGCCTCTTAGCTGAAATATTCCCTGAAGTAAAAAGAACAATAGGCTTTGATCAACATTCAAGTTATCACGCAGATGATGTCTACGAGCACAGCCTAAAGGTCCTTGACGAAAGTCCTGCAGATCTAACCGTAAGATTTGCTGCCCTCTACCATGATGTGGGCAAGGTCGATACCTTTTTCTTAGATGAAAGAGGAGAGGGGAGATTCTTCGGCCATCAGAATCTTTCTGAGGAGATGCTAAGAAAAAGGCTTAAGGAGCTAAAGTTTTCTAATAAATTTATAAGTGATGCGACAAGTCTTGTCAAAAGACATATGGACTGTTCAAATACTTACACGAAAAAGTCCATCAGAAAGCTTCTTAGAAGACTAGGCGAAGAAAATCTTAGACGCTTATTCGACCTACAAAGGGCGGACATCCTCGATACCAAGCATCCTGACACCAGTAATATAGACCTTGGAGAAAAGCTCCTTGCTGAGGTATTGGCAGATGATATACCGAAGAATAGGTCGGACCTTGCTATTGATGGCAATGACCTAATAAGGATGGGCTATCCCCAAGGAAAGATTATGGGAGATCTTTTAAGAAGAATCGAAGAAGAAATACTAGAAGAAAATTTAGAAAATAATAAAAAAGCGATTGAGGACTTTTTGACGAGAATGGGTAAAAATCTTGATAGCTTGACAAAGAAGTAGTATATTATTTCAATGAGTAAGAACACCAGGAGGAAAAAATGACAGAATTAAAATCACACGAAAATAACATAGCAAAATTCGAATTTGACGTGCCTTATGATGAGTTCAAAAAGGCAACTGACACTGTATATAAAAGAAACAAATCTAGATATAGGGTAGATGGTTTTAGACCAGGTCACGTTTCTAGAAAAGTACTTGAAAAAATGTACGGACCAGAAATCTTCTACGATGAAGCAATCAAGATAGTTTTCCCTAAACCATACGAAGAAGCTGTAGAAGAACTAGGCCTTGAAGTAATCGACCAACCATCTGTAGACCTTGACGATATTGAAGAAGGAAAAGACATCACATTTAAGGTTGAAGTTGAAACAAAACCACACCCAGAACTAGGGGACTATTCAGAACTAATCGTTGAAGAAGTATCTAGCGAAGTAACAGATGAAGATGTTGAAAGAGAACTTAAGAAACAACAAGACGAAAACGCAAGACTTGTTCCAGTTGAAGATGGCGAAGCAAAAGAAGGAGATACAGTAAATATCGACTTTGACGGTTTCCTTGATGGAGAAAGATTTGAAGGTGGTAAGGCAGAAGATTACGACCTAGTTCTTGGATCAAACACCTTTATCGAAGGCTTTGAGGGACAAGTAGCAGGCCATACGGTTGGAGATAAGTTTGACGTTAATGTAACCTTCCCAGAAGATTACCAAGCTAAAGAATTCCAAGGAAAAGATGCTAAGTTCGAAGTTGAAATCAACTCAATTACAAGAAAAGAACTTCCAGAACTAGACGATGAGTTTGCAAAAGACATCTCAGAATTTGACACACTTGACGAATTAAAGAACAACCTAAGAGAAAAACTTGCTGAAGATAAGAAAGATTACGCTAAAAACCTAATCCAAAACCAAGCAATCGAAGCTTTAGTTAAGAAATCTGAAGTAAGCGCACCAAGACCAATGGTTGATGCTGAAATCGACTACGAACTACAAAACCTAGATCAAAGACTTCAACAAATGGGTATTACCCTAGCTCAATATATCGAGATGACAAAGATGGATATCAACCAAATCCGTGACCAATACAGAGCTCAAGCAGAAGCTAGAGTTAAGGCAAATCTCGTTATAGATGAAGTTGCTCTTAAAGAAGGTATAGAAGTTACAGAAGAAGAAAAAGAAAACGAAATCAAAGAAGCAGCAGAAAATTATGGAGTAGAAGATCTTGAGAAATTCAAAGAGCTTTTCGCTAAAAACATCTCTGATAAGACTCTAGAAGAAAATATCAAGAGAAGAAAAGCAGTTGAACTTCTTACAGAAAACGCTAAAGCTCTTCCTCACGAAGAATACCACAAGGCAGTTGGCGAAGAAGACCATGACCACGAGGAAGGCGAAGATAAATAAGCTCCATTTAGATAAGGAGATAAAATGATTCCTAAAAATTATTTAGTACCAACAGTTGTAGAACAAACAAATAGAGGCGAGAGAGCCTATGATATATATTCAAGACTTCTAAAAGACAGGATAATCTTCCTATCAGGTGAAGTTCGTGATGAAATATCTGATATTATCATAGCCCAACTACTCTTTCTAGAAAGCGAAGATCCTGATAAGGACATCCAATTTTATATCAACTCTCCTGGCGGAGTTGTAACAAGCGGACTTGCTATATACGATACAATGAACTACATCAAACCTGATGTATCCACAATCTGTATAGGTCAAGCTGCATCAATGGCGGCAGTCCTTCTATCATCAGGGGCTAAGGGAAAGAGATACTCCCTACCTAGCTCAAATATCATGATCCACCAACCTTCTGGTGGGGCCCAAGGTCAAGCTAGCGATATTGTGATACAAGCTGAACAAATAATTAAGATTAAAGAAAGACTAAACAAGATCCTTTCTGATAATACAGGACAAAGTCTAAAGAAGATAGAAAAAGATACCGATAGGGACTTTGCTATGACAGCAGCCGAAGCGTTAGAGTACGGTCTTATCGATAAAGTAATTGAAAGTAAGTAGGAATAAATGTCTGATTACGAACAAAAAGAAATAAGATGTTCTTTTTGTGGCAAGGATAGCTCACAAGTTAAAAGAATTATAGCTGGTCCTAATGCTTATATTTGCAACGAATGTGTCGACTTATGTCACGAGATTATAGCCCAAGAGACTAACTCATCGACTGAGTTTTCGGCTGATATCGACCTATCAACACCAAAAGAGATCAAGGACTTCCTAGACTCTTATGTTATAGGTCAAGATGATGCCAAAAAGACCCTTTCTGTTGCAGTGTATAACCACTACAAAAGAATTAATAGCAATGAAGAAGATAGCGACATAGAGCTACAAAAATCAAATATATTAATGCTAGGTCCAACTGGTTCAGGAAAGACCCTCCTTGCCCAAACCCTTGCTCGCAAGCTAAACGTACCTTTTGCTATAGCAGATGCGACAAGCCTTACCGAGGCAGGTTATGTAGGTGAGGATGTGGAAAATATCATCCTAAAGCTTGTCCAAGCCGCAGATTATGATATAGACATAGCAGAACGTGGAATTATCTATGTAGATGAGATAGATAAGATTACCAGAAAAAGCGAAAATCCTTCTATAACGCGTGATGTATCAGGTGAAGGTGTCCAACAAGCCCTCCTTAAGCTAATCGAGGGAACTGAGGCCAACGTACCTCCTCAAGGAGGAAGGAAGCACCCTAGCCAGGAGTATATCCAAGTAGATACTACAAATATCCTCTTTATCCTAGGCGGGGCCTTCGATGGAATTGAAGATATAATAAATAGGAGACTTTCTGAAAAGACCATTGGCTTTGGAGCAAGTGTTACAAGAAACGCTAGCGCAAGTCTTAAGGAAGTGAATACAGAAGACCTCCTTAAGTACGGACTAATACCAGAATTTATAGGAAGGGTACCTATAGTTGTAAGCCTTGATGCCCTTGAAGTTGACTCTCTAGTCAAAATCTTAAAGGAGCCAAAAAACTCCTTTGTAAGACAATACCAAAAGCTCTTCGAGCTAGATGGTGTAAAGCTTACATTTGAGGATGAGGCACTAGAAAAGATTGCCGAAAAGGCCTACAATCAAAAAACTGGTGCCAGAGGACTAAGGACCATAATGGAAAATCTCCTCCTAGATCTTATGTTTGAAATACCTTCAATAGATGATTTAGAAGAAGTAATTGTCACAAAAGAGTCTATAGATGATAAGGAAAAATTAATTTATAAGAAAAGATAGAAAGATGGGGTTGTTGCCGAATGAACAATCGTTCTGATATCATTAACTAATCTCTATTAATGAAAGATTATGCTTAATGAATGACGATAGTATTCATAAATTTGCAACAGCCCCATTTTATAGCGAGGTAAAAGATGACAGATGTTTATGAAAAAGTTGAAAATAAATATCCTCTTGTAGCCCTAAGGGGCTACTGGCCAATGCCAACTACCTTCCTAAGTTTCGATGCCAAAAGAAGTATTTCGGTAAATGCAGTTGAAGATGCAAGGCTTAGAAATACTAATCTGTTTTTGGTAAACCAGAGGGATGTCTTTGATGACAATCCCAAAAAGGAAGGCCTATACGAATTTGGTATAGTAGCAAGCATAAAAGATACCTTCGAGCTTCCAAATGGTGTTACTAGAGTTTTTGTAGATCCAATAGGGGTGGCAAGACTTGATGATCTAACAGTATCTGAAGGTTTCCTAAAAGCTGCTGTAACAGAATATCACTACAGGGAAGAAGAGGAAAAAGATAAGGAAAATCTCCTATCCCTAAAGAAAATCTTGATAGATGATTTCAAGGAATATATTAGTCTTGATAACAATGCCCTTGATGAAATAGCCTACAGTCTGATAGAGATTGATAACTTCCACAGGCTAGTTGATGTGATAACCTTCCACCTAGAGCTTGCTCCAAAAGAGTATTACCAAATACTCGAGACCATAGATACAGAAAAGAGGATGCTCGCTCTCCACGAGATACTAAGTAAGGAAATAAGCCTTAAGAAGCTATCCAAACAGATAGAAAAACAGGTTCAAGATAATATCAACAAGAGCCAAAAGGACTACTATCTTAGAGAGAAGATGGAAGTCTTAAAGAAAGAAATCAATGAAAATAACGGAGAGGCCAAGTCTGAGGCTGACTATTATAGGAAGAAAATCAAGGCCATAAAGCTTGATAAGGAAAGCAAGAAGTCTTTAGAAAAAGATATCGAAAGAATCGACTCCATACCAGAGATGAGCCCTGACTATGGAGTTTTGTCTGCTTATTTGGACTTTGTAGTATCTCTTCCTTGGAATAAGCTAAGCAAGGATGTAATAGACATCAATAGGGCAGAGAAAATCCTAGACGAAGACCACTACGGCCTAAGAGATGTAAAGGAAAGAATCCTAGAATCTATCGCAGTAAGACAAAAAAATAAGAACTCCAAGGGAAGCGTGATTTGCCTAGTAGGACCTCCTGGTGTAGGAAAGACTTCTATAGCTAAATCCATAGCCCGAGCTCTTGATAGGAAATTTGTCTCTATGAGGCTTGGTGGAGTAACCGATGAATCAGAAATCAGAGGACACAGAAGGACCTATGTCGGAGCTATGGCAGGAAGGGTTCTTGCCAATATCGACAGGATCAATGTCAAAAACCCAGTCTTTCTCCTAGATGAGATCGACAAATTAGGGTCAGATTTTAGGGGAGACCCATCAAGTGCCCTCCTAGAAGTCCTTGACCCAGAACAAAACGATAAGTTTATCGACAGATACCTAAATATTCCTTTCGACCTATCAGATGTCTTCTTCATCACAACAGCAAATGACGCCAATGAAATCCCTGATGCCCTCTACGATAGGCTAGAAGTAATAGAGCTATCAGGATATACAATAAACGAGAAGGAATCTATCGCTGGTAAGTACCTAGTAGCTAAAGAGATGGAAAACAATGGTCTTAAGGAAGATGAAATTACTATATCAGATTCAGTAATTGAAAAAATCATCAAAAACTACACTAGAGAAGCAGGTGTTAGAGAACTTGAAAGACTAATTGCCAAGATTTGTAGAAGAGCAGTCAAAGAAATCCTTGCAGGCAAAGATAAGGTCCGTGTTACGATGCAAAACTACACCAAATACTTAGGCAGGGAGAGATTCATAGACGATGCTATTGAAAAAGAAGACCAAGTAGGCCTTGTAAATGGACTCGCTTGGACCTCTGTTGGAGGTACTATGCTATCTGTTGAGGCAAATGTCATGGAAGGTAAGGGCAATGTAGAAATGACAGGGTCCTTAGGAGATGTAATGAAAGAATCCGGCCAAGTAGCCATGGCTTACATTAGATCAAAGCAGAGTGAATTAGGAATCCGTGGGAAGTTCTACGAAAATAAGGACATTCACGTCCACTTCCCAGAAGGAGCAACACCAAAAGATGGTCCTTCTGCAGGAATTACTATGACCTGTGCCATGGTATCAGCCCTAACAGGTAAAAAAGTAAGAAGTGATATAGCTATGACTGGAGAAGTTACAATTCGTGGTAATGTCCTCCCAATAGGAGGCCTTAAGGAAAAGGCCCTAGCAGCCTATTCTTACGGAATCAAAAACGTCATAATTCCAAAAGAAAATGAAAGAGATACAGAAGATATTCCAAAAGAGATTAGAGATAAGATTAACTTCATCACAGTCTCCAAGGTATCTGAAGTCATAGAAAAGGCCTTAATATGAAAATAAAAAGTATTGAACTCGAACAAGTTGCAGGATTTAGGGAACAATGGCCAAGTGAGGATCTTCCTGAGCTTGCCTTTGTAGGCAGAAGTAACGTAGGCAAGAGCTCATTTATCAATTCCTTCCTAGGCAGAAAAAAGCTTGCCAAGACTTCCTCAGTCCCAGGCAAGACTAGGACCATCAACTTCTATAGGATAAATGATAAGTTTAGACTCGTAGACCTTCCAGGATACGGCTATGCCAAGGTCAGCAAGAAGGAGAAGGCTAAGTGGGATAAGCTAATTAATGAATATCTCCACCAAAGAGAAGCCCTAAAAGAAGTCTTCCTCCTAGTTGACATTAGACATGAGCCAACTAGCCTAGACAAGCAGATGTATGATTGGATAAGAGAAACTGGCTTTACAGGATTTGTAATTGCAACTAAGTTTGATAAAATCAAGAAAAGCCAGACCCAAAAACATATCAAACAAATCATGAAAAAGCTAGAAATCGACGACGAAGGCTTAATCTTTGCCTACTCTTCAGAGACCAAACACAACAAGGACGTTCTTGAGGAACAAGTCGATGTGATAATTAATTATTAAAGTCTAACCCCAAAGTCTAGACATAAGGTGACCCCAAAAAGTTGGACCTAATACCAGGACTGGTAGTTTACTAGTTCTGGTATTAGCTTATTACTTTCCACCCTAGGGGTGGATTTTTTAAGCCGCATTCTTTTCTCTATATTCCACCGGACTTAAATATCCTAACTTTTCTTTTATTCTGTATTTATTGTAATATTCGATATATTCTTCTAATGTTTCTTTTAATTCTTCATATGAATAGAATTTATTACCATAGTATATTTCTTGTTTTAATATCCCAAAGAAGTTTTCCATTGGTGAGTTATCTAGACAGTTTCCTTTTCTTGACATTGACTGGGTTATTCCTTCACCGTCTAGTCTTGATGTGTATTGTTTTACTTGATAGGCCCATCCTTGGTCTGAATGAAATATTCTATTACTCTTGTTCACACTTGTTATTTCTATTGCTTCATCTAAAGCTTTTAGTATTGGTTCTAGTGTCGGTTTCTCTGATATTTCATAGCTTATGATTTCACTATTGTACATATCTAGATATGGGTTTAGGTAAAGTTTTTTTACTTGGTAATTTCCTTTTTTGTCTTTTTCTAAGTATTTAAATTCTGTTGTGTCTGTTGTTATTTGTGTATATGGTATTTCTATTTTGAATTTTCTATTTATTTCATTATCGGCAATTTTACCTATTGTTCCTTTGTATGAGGAATATTTTCTTGTTTTCCTTGAGAAGTTTGTTACTTGAAGTTTTAATTTTTGTATTAGTTTTTGTACTTTCTTCTTGTTTATTAGTAGCCCTTGTCTTCTCAATATACCTGTGATTCTTCTATATCCATAGTTTGGATTGTCTTTTCTAATTTCTATTATTTTCCTCTCTAGATGCTCATCCTTATTTGGTCTGTCTAAGCGTTTTTGCCAATACATGTAGGTTGATTTTGGCATTTTGAAATATTCTAACAAGTCTTTTAGTTTAAATTTATCTCTTAGTGATTTAATGATCTTAGGTATTCGTCTATTTCTGATTCTGTCATTTGAGAGAATTGAATCTTTTTTTTTAGAATTTCTACTTCCATTTGGAGGTGGTAATTTTCTTCTCTTAGTTTTTCTATTTCACTTATATCTTCTTTAATTTCAGTTTTTTTAATAGGTTTCTTCTTACCGTCTCTTTCCATTTTCGAAGGCCTCCCTCTCTTTTTAGGTTTTAGTCCTTCAATTCCTTCTTCTCTAAATTCTTTTACCCATCTAACTATTATGCTTGGGTTATTGATTTTCATTTCATTAGCGATGCTTTGATAGGACATTTCTCCAGTTAAGTACAATTTTACTACTTTTAATTTAAACTCTAAAGAGTAACTATTATTCGTTCTTGATACTTTTAGTCCATCATAACCTTGAGATTCGTAAGCATTAACCCACACTCTAATAGTTTTCTTATCTCGGATACTGTATTTTTTAGCTAATTCATTGTAGCTTATCTTGCTTTCAAAGTATTCTTTTACTAATTTATATT
>JAQEDR010000009.1:54403-84555 GCA_027669155.1 Peptoniphilaceae bacterium AM52-5BH
TCATTGTAGCTTATCTTGCTTTCAAAGTATTCTTTTACTAATTTATATTTAAATTCTGTACTATAAAACTGACCTCCTTAAGTTGGTTGGTCCAACTTAAGGAGGTCAGTTCATTTTGATCAGAAGTCTTTGAAAGATACCAAAGAAATGAAAAAACTACTAATAATCTTGCTAGAAATGTATGTCCAAGGAATATAAGTAAGAAAAGTAAGTAAGCTAATAGAAAATATTTGTGATAAAATATATTCCAAATCCTTTGTATACTCACTAACTAAAAAGCATGATGAAGAAAGCCTTGATAAAGCAGTTTATATACCAATATCAGAATATAATAAATTTTCAAATAGGACCCATCTTGGATTTAGCCTAGTAAGATTTAAACTAAAAATTATGATGGAGGAATTAAGACGACAAAATTTATAGGTTGGATTTTGCATAAAAAATTTGACAATGCACCGAACTTTGTAAGTCTCAAACGCTTATAAGCTAAAATATTATATTTAATAAAAAAATATCCGACATAGCCTTATTATTAAAAAGCCTGCCAGATTTTAAGTGATATCTGGGAAAAATTTTCTAACAAATTTTAATTCAGTCTTTTTCAATATCCTTAAAATTAAGATTTGTGTTTACGACGATTCTTTCGATACTCATTC
The DNA here is from genome assembly GCA_027669155.1 of Peptoniphilaceae bacterium AM52-5BH. Taxonomy (GTDB): domain Bacteria; phylum Bacillota; class Clostridia; order Tissierellales; family Peptoniphilaceae; genus Anaerococcus. The sequence continues at coordinate 55,060 of JAQEDR010000009.1, forward strand.
ATAGTTTTAGCCAGCTCTTCCCCATCCAAATTCTTGATTTGATTCATATTAATTGTTATCTCTCCATATCCCAATGCAATGTTCATTTTGGTTATTAACCTTTTAAATAATGGTAATTCATTCAAATATGCATCTTGATCTTTCATAAATATTGATACCATTCCTTGTCCCATCATAGGCATATTTTTTATCTTTCGAACTGAATCCCAACTTATTAAAGAATTTTTCATAGACAATATGCTTGAATTCTCATAAAATCCATCATTTTCTAAAATCAAATTTGGTTTGATTATAAAAATATTTTTAATATAAAACAATGTTGTTGCTCCAAAAAACAATGTTCCAAACAGTCCAATTAAAATTATGAAAATACTATATAAAATACTAACTTCATAAAGTCTACTGCCTATATGAAGACTACTTCCATAAAGTCCAGATAATAGCATAAATGCTGACATGCTTGTCATAAGGATACCCAATAAACTCAAAATTATATTCTTTAATCTACTACTACGTATTTCTAATCTGTTATCCATTTTTTCTCCTAACGCATTTTTATGCTAAATATTATTAAATTTTTCTACATGCAAATCTTTTTACTTCTTTAAATTATTATATGATCTTTATTGTTTATAATAAGGTCAAGCTAAGATGAATTGATTTATTATAACTTAAAAATAATATATGACAAATTTTATATTATCTAATCTTCCTATTATATTATTTAAAAATTATTAAAAGTAAATTCAACCAAACTAAATTTTATTTATCCTCAAGTTTTAACAAAAATTTGCAGTAAAAAAATGCAATTATAATTGTCACAACTATATAAATCCACTGAGAAAATGAATCTTCTACACCAAATTTAGAAAAAGCATCTATCAATCCATGTGCAATAATACATGGAATCAAACTCTTACTTTTATAAAAAATAACTACCATTATAAAACCCCAAGCTATGGCGAAAAATACTTGAGCTAGCGTTTCTATACTCGCTTGGCCTGAAAATAGATTAACAATATGACCAATGCCAAACGTTATAGCTACAATTATGATAGATTTTTTTGCTCCATCTTTTTCTAGAATAGCCTTAAATAAAAAACCACGAAAAATTATCTCTTCTATGTATCCAATTAAAAGCATGGAAATAGTAGACCATACTTGAGAAATTCCTGAATAAGCAAGATTAAGCCCACCCCATAGATTACCAGTCACAAGAATCCATACTGGAATAAAGTACAGATATCTATTGGAATTTTCTGGATACTTAGCAAGACCATATTTTTCTTTAAGTTTATAATTGTTTATAAAAAAAGTAATGGAAAAAGCAATAAAGATTAGTCCGACGAGCATAAAGAAACTTTCATCCCCATAGATTCCCCTAATAGAAGTAGTAATCAAACAGTAAATTACTATCCACAAAATTGCAAAATTAACCTCATTTTTTTGATAAAGTTGATACATTTATAGCCTCTTTTCACTAATATTGGTAATTATTTACTGAATTATCTATATAATTACTATAATCAGATTAAAACTAAAAGCTAATTTGTAAAAAAAATTTTACTACTTGGATAATAAAATTATATCATTAATTTTCATACTTAAATTCCAAGGCCTCAAAGACTATACTCATAGTATCAATATCAAATTCCTTCTTTGAAATTCCCTTTGACTTAAGCAGATCTTTATTTTTCCTAAGCGATTTCCACAACAAAATTTTAGTTTCTTCATCTATATCGATCTTATAAAGTATATTGGCAAGCAATATAATTAAATCCTTACTATCCTCGTATATGCTAATATTTATATTTTCACTTTTCATCTTCATAAAAGAGTCTAAATCCTCTAGCGAAAATTTTTCTTCTAATCCTTTGATTGGATTTGTTAAAAGCTGTGTTGATGAAAACATTAAGTTAACGTAAGAACCTAGTTCGTACTGCTGTTTTTCTGTCATCAAATCATAATCAAGACCATATGTCTGAATGTTTTCTATTGCTTCATCTAACTTTTCACTCTCATCATCAATTCGTTTTATTCGCTCTAATATTTCTACAATTGCAAGTTCATATGACTTTATATCTCTAAGACTTATTGCTTCAAATAGATTCTCCAAACACTTTTTATCTCCTCTAGTCTTCCAGTAAATTAAACTGCTTGCCACTAAAGAAATTGCTGCAATAGACCATCCTACAGGACCAGCCATAGTAAGAAAAGCTTGACCTGCAGCCATTCCTCCTCCACCAGCAACTAGAGCCCCGCCCCCAAGCCAGGCTAAAGCCGCATTTGTTGCTGCAGCGCCACCTAAAGCAGAAATAGCTGTTCCTGTTGATGCAAGGCCAAATGTAGTTGCAACTCCCATAGCAGCTGTTGGTCCCAATGTTACAACAGCAAGGCCAAGACCAGCACCGGCTGCACCGGCACCGGTATTTTTAACAAGTGTTTTCTTATATTCTTTTTCTATATTTTCAGCTTGTTTTTTCCATTCGGATTTTTCTTTTTTCAAGTTTTCATATTTAAGTTTCTCATCACTAGGAACATTACGGATATTATCAAATGAATCTTGGATTTTTGTTAATGACTCATAAAGTTTCTTTGTATGACTGCCCAGATCTTCAATAGTAAGATTAGTAAGATTTATTGATGCTTGTACCTTATCCTGATATTGTTGAAGTTTACTTTTTTTACTTGTTTTCACAATTATTTCCCTCCTTGAAGTAAGAGTCAATGTCTGCTTTATTTCGCAATATTTGATTCTTTGGAACATTTCTCTTCTCTGCTAAAAGTACCGATTTTTCAAAAGCTTCTACATACATGTCACTTTCATTTAATTCCTTGGTAAATAAAAGTAGTTCTTTATCTTCGTATGCTTGTGACAGAATTTTCAATCCATCAATATAATCAGCAATAATTATTTTTTCCTGTCTTAAAGATAAATTCTCCTTTTTTGCTTGATATAGTTTTATCCCTCTATTGGCCTGACCATATAGGGAAATTGTAAATCTACCTAAGCCTACAATATTTAATCGCATTACAAATTGATCTATTCTAAAACTTCCATTACCATTAATAAATCCCTGGGCAAGGGCATCACCTACATCAAGTAAACAAAAAGTTCCATGAGCCACGATCAGCATTCTTTTTACACTAGCATTGGAAAAAGGCTCACATAATTCCCAAATCAATTTAAAAGACCTAACTCTATTTTGATTATTCAAATAAAATCGAACCAGTCGTCTAATGGAATAGACCATCCTAACCACTAATTCATTAACAAATACTGGTATAGCTTTAGCCACTTCAAATCTTAGATCGTATCCTTGCTTATATATTTCAAGAGCAAATTTATTGATAGTCTTATCAAACTCTAAGTTTGTAATATGCAACTTTTTCTTAATAGCAATAATATCATTTGTCCAAGTCCATAAAGGTGATGGAATCCCCATACCTCGGCCCTTACTAGATGAAGATCCAGACATGTCTGAAATTAAATGACCCAGCCAATTCACAAATCCGCAGAACAATTTAGCAGATATATTGCCTCCTTGGAGTACAAACTTATCATCGGCTTCCTGTAAATAAATCAATTCGCCTTCAGAAATGAAATGGGATGTGTTTGTAAACTGATCTAGAATTGAAAAGAATAATCCTAACAGGCTTGGATTATGACCTAAAGATTTAAAATGATGATTCCTTGGATTCAAATCAAAGACAAGGCTTGCAACATTACCAGCACCAGTTTGATCATAGGGAATCTTAAATTTCTTCTCTAAATATTGTATTGCTGATGAAAGAGAATCATTACTATTTCCATCCCAGCCACATATCTTAGCGAAATCCATCGTGCGATTTGCAAACCACTTGTCCGTAATATCTCCAATTGCTGACTCACCAGATTTTCCAACAAGAAAAATATCCATAAGTCCACATATTGCCCCACTAGCAGCAGCAAGTATATAGTCTGTTTTATCACATTCTGGAGTAAGCTTTTTAAGTGTATTTTCATTTTCAGCAAGTTTTGTATTAATATCATCAATCTCAAACTCTGAAAACTTCATTGCCATTTGTATAGCAGAATCAAATTCATATCCCTCTTCACTTATGCCAAGATCAAATAATAAAACCGCATCCTTATTTTTTCCGCTAATAACATCCATTAACTTTTCTCCATTTTTTATATTTTCTTCATTCTCAAGCTTTGTTCTAATAATATATAAATTGTTCAGTCATAATCTTTAATACTGTTTATATTTTTTTATTATATAACATATATTATTTATATCAAAATATTGCATTAGTGCTGTCCTTTGATCGAAAAAAAGGCAAAATGAGTTTATTTTATTTTTTACTTTCCTCATACCAGCCTAAAACTACTCTATAGTCCAGGTTATTTTTGCGTTTTTTAACACAATCTTCTTCATCTTTTTCAAAGACAAAGCTCCTATAAAACCACTTAAATTGCAGGATTGCTAAACTTATATCTTTTGTATCAAGGACATAGTCTCCAAAAGGCTTGAGGTTAGTATAGATAAAATCTAATATTTTTCTAAAGCCTCGTACTTGGAAATATGTTAATCAATAATCATCTTATAACCTATTATATCATTTTTCAGCTAAGAAAAAACAGCCCCTAAAAGAGCTGTTTAGATTATTATTTTCTTGTTTTAGTTACATTACTTATATTAGATGACCAGCAAACATTGCCATAGGTAGCAATAATATTAACAAAATATTCAACAATATTAATAATCTGTTCTTTTCCTCTACTCAAAATATTAGATCTATTAGTCCAATAATCGGGCAAACAAACATAGATTTTAATCTAGCTGGTCTTTGACCTGTATAGCTTTCAAATATCTCTACTGAAAGTAGGTCCGAAATCACAAAATTGCGATTTCAAAACAAATAATTTTTACTTATTTTTCTTCATCTGATTCTCTTTCTTTGAAATTATATTGTTCGAATTAAATCTATAGTCGGTCTATCTAAAATTCTCTTTAAAGAAAAATGATAGATGATTAGATTAATACCATAGACGACTAGTGATAATCCTAGGAAGCTTTTATAGTCATAATATTTTATTAAAATACTCATTCTTAAATCAGAGGCGATTATTGATATTACAAACATAACACCTAAGCTCACCATAATAGAAATTGTAAAGGATTTTATCTGTTCTCCAATAAATTCTCTTTGATAAATACTCTTTATCTCATCCACGTCCATACCACAAGAGTAAAGACTCCCGATTTCTTTTCTTCTGCTCATGAGACTTAAATTGATTGAGGAGTATCCATTGGTTATATTTAGTACAAAGATGATTGATGCAATTCCTATTACAATTTTTATTAAACTTTTCAAATCATTATATTCATTTTTTGCGGTCTCCTCACCTGTTGTGATATTAAAGCGATCTTCTGGTGAAATTTGTTCTCTAATCATGGCTTCTACATATTCTTTTACATCTTTGGTATCCGAATCTTTTATCTTCATATTTAATGTATAGGCATAGTTTTTATTTTTTTCATCGCCGGACTCTTCCATAAGTTTAAAATAAGTCTCAAAATCTGTATAAATTTTTACATCGAATGGTCTTGTTTTAGACTTATATTTTCCCAAATCTGTTATAGTCTTTGAAATTTTAATAGTATTCTTATAATCATTTGGAAAATTAATATCTAAACTCTGTGGATTTTCAAAATAAGGAATTCTCTTTGCCTTAGCTATTGGAATAGAGGAATCTTCTTGAATTGTATTGTAGAGGACAAATTCACCCTTCTTTCCTCCAAGTTCTTTTAAATCTTTTTCTTCCAAGGCGATGATAAATCCATCCATACCTTTTGCCTTATATTTTTCTATATTCTTTCTCGCTTCCTCGTCTAAACCTGCTGCCTTTGCTTCCTTTGAGAATTCGTTAGTATTTTCCACTTGAACATATTTATCTTTTGAAATATAAGACTTTTCGTTAGGAATTTTATCTACAATTTCTTTTAATATTTTAGGGACTTGGTTATTTTCACTAAAATAATCCACGGAAAAATTATAGCCATCATCGTAATAAGAAAAATCTCTGTAGTAACTTGAGATGCCTATGATGATTATAAACACTGAAATTATAATGATCCCTATGGCGGAAATATATCTCTGTGATTTTATTGAAGCTAAGTTGTTGAGTTTTAATTCCTTCCAAAAATCTTTGGCTCTTTTCTTCTTTGATTTGGAAAAATCTTTATTTCCTCTTATACCGTCTATAATATCTATTTTAGAAATCTTTTTCGCAGGGGATTTAATGGCTAGTGCAACAATAATAAAAGAAACCAAAATTATTGCTAAACTTAATAAGGGATTAAACTTTACTAGATTAAATTCACTTAATTGTTTGTATATTTGAATGTCTTTGTACAGATAATATATAGAGAAAAAGCCTACAAAATGTCCTAAAAATATTGGAATTGCAGTTGTAACAAGTCCTTCCTTTAGGAGTAAGAGATAAATTTGTCCATTGGTAGATCCAATAGATTTATAGATGGAAAGCTCTCTAATCTTCCTTAGCCCCCAAACCCAAAAGATGTTTTTAATAAAAAACACAAATATTGCTATACATCCAAGTATTGACAAAACAAGAACAGCTTGACTCATTATATTTTGTAAAGGTTCGTTTTCCACTCCATAATAGTTGATAAGTTCTTCGGAAAATTCTAAAGTAACTTTTTTGCCTAAGGTCTGATTGATTTCTGATTGAATTTTATCTCTATTTTTGTAAGCTTCTTCAAATGAATGAAATTTTACAAAAGTTCTGAAAGTGTTCATTTTATCTTGTAGGCCTAGAGCAAAACTTAGTTTACTGTACTTGTTGTAGACATCGCCGTAAACACCTACTAAAGTAAAGCTTTTAGAACCTTTAATCTCAAATTTTTCTCTGCCTGTATTTGCACTTGTAGCACCTATCTCTTCGCCATTTAAAAACCTTTTGCCCAAATCAAGTTCTAGCTTGTCGCCTATTTTAAGTTTATTTTTCTTTACTAGGCTTTCAGATAGTACAATTTCGTCTTCCTTTGTAGCAAATCTGCCTTCAATTAGTCTTGAATATTCCCTCATCTTATTGATTGCTTCGTCTTGGTAGTTGATAACGACTAAATCGTCAGCAAGTTTTCCGTTGTCAGGTTTAAGAGACATTTTTCCGACCAAGTCTATATCTTCAACGGACTTTAGTTTTTCAACATCTTCGTTTGAAAGTTTTTCTTTAATCTCACCATGATAAAAGCTTGAAGCCATATAATTACCATAGTTGGATCTCAAGCTTCTATATCCAAAATAAAAAATAACGGTGAAAAACAAACTTACAATAAATAAGGAAATAAAAATAGGAAAATTCTTCTTATTCATTTTTCTCATCTCCTACAATTTTTCCATCAACTATTGTGATAATGCGTTTTGTTTGTAAGGCTATTTCTTCGTCATGGGTGATTAGAATAATTGTCTGTTTTAAGGTTCTATTGAAATATTTAAAGATTTCTATTATTTCCTTAGAATTTTTCCTGTCTAAATTACCTGTTGGTTCATCTGCTAATATTATAGATGGATTGTAGATAAGACTTCTCGCTATGGCAACTCTTTGCTGCTGACCTCCTGAAAGCTCACTTGGAAAAGAGTCAAGTTTACTTTCTATACCCAGTTTTTTTACTATATTTGAAAATTCATCTTGATTTATTTTTCTTTTATCTAGTTTTAGTGGAAGTTCTATATTGTGACGAACCGTTAAGTTGGGAATCAAATTATAAAACTGATAGATTAGTCCGACTTTCCTTCTTCTGAAGTATGCTAATTCTTTTGAAGAATACTTCGAGATGTCGTTACCGTCTATATAAACCTTGCCATCATCTGGACTATCTACTCCTCCTATGATATGTAAGAGAGTTGATTTACCAGACCCACTTGGTCCTACAATGGCAACAAATTCTCCTCTTTCAATTTCAAGGCTAACACCGTCTAAGGCAATGACCTTAGAATTACCCTCGCCGTATTCTTTTCTTAAATTTTCTACTCTTAATATTTCCATACTTGCCTCCTTTTTCTTATGTCAAGGTAAGCATATAAAAGTAAAGTGATTTTTAGGTGACATTGTAAAATTTAATTTCAAATCTTGCTCCAGCATCAATATTTGAAACAGAAATCTCTCCATTGTTTTTTTCGACAATTGTCTTCGCCATAGCAAGACCAATTCCAAAACCATTTGAGTCGGGAGTTTTATAAAAGCGTTTAAAGATTTTTTTCATATTCTCTTTTTCTATTCCTCCGCCATTGTCTTCAATGATTAAGCTTGTATAGAGGGGATTTTTATATGATGAAAGCACAATTTTGTCACAAGTCGGTCTATTATTAGCATTTTTCATAATATTAATCAGAGCTTCTGCCAGCCAATAAAAATCTCCAATGATGCTATTTTCTTTTAAATCCGTTCTCTTTTCTACCTTTATAGATTTCTTTAAATTCAAACTATCTAAGGAATAATCTACTAATTCATCCAAACGAATTTGTTCTTCTTTCATTAAATCTTTGTTTGCATCAAGGCTAGATAGTTTGAGCAAAATATCTGATAGAGAGTTTAATCTTAAGAGTTGTCTTTTTAATATCTCTATATCTTCATTAGCTGGAAAATCCATCTCCAAATTTTCTATGGAAAAAAGCATAGATGTGATGGGAGTTTTGATTTGATGGGCGATATCTTCTAGATATTCGATTTGCTTTTCGCTGTTTTTAGTGGTCGTCTCTTTGGCTTCTACTATTTCTATAAAAAGTTTGTAAATCTTATCTTCTAAAATCGAAAAATCGTCTTGCTTCATAGGGATTTTGTAATTCTGATTTTTCATATTTTCTATCAGACCTATAAGCTCATTTATTCTATTTTTCTTTCTTTTTTCTAAAAAATAATAAAGAAGTCCCAGACTTATTATCCAAAATACATATAGCATCTCAATCCATCCTATAACCAATTCCCCTAACAGTAGTTATAATTTCCCTATCAAGCTTTTCTCTGATTCTCTTAATAGTTGAAGTGAGAGTATTGTCATTTACAAACCTATCCCTATCTTCCCAAAACATTTCAAGCAGCTGACTTCTGGTATAAACTCTGTGAGGATTTTTAATAAATAATAATAAAATTTCGTATTCAAGTGGAGTTAATTCTATAAGTTTAGATTTAAAATAAACTTTTGACTCGTTTAAATCTATTTTGATATCCTTATAAGTAATTATTTTGTCCTGACTTAGAGCTATTGTTCTTAAGACTGCATCAATTCTTGCCCTTAATATGGCAAGGGAAAATGGCTTGGTTATATAATCATCGGCTCCCTGGTCAAGAGCCGAAATTATAAATTCTTCATCGTTTTTTACTGTTGTTACAATTACCCTTATGTCCTTATCTTTTAATCTTTCTATCAAATGTTGACCGTCTTTATCTGGTAGATTTATGTCCAGTAGTGCCAAATCCATATCTACATTCATCTTGTAACATGCTTCATAAAAAGACGACGCAAGCTCTACCTCATAACCATTCTTAACTAAATACTTTTTAATTTGCAAGGCAATTTCTTTGTTATCTTCTATGATCAAAATCTTTCCCATCAAAAATCCTTTCATAATTCTGATTATAATAACAATATACTCTATTTTAATTATATCTATGCAAAAATCCTCAACACAAAACACCTACTAGTGCAGGTGTTCTATATTTTACTTCTTTATTTTTTTTACAATAATCTCATAAAACCACAGCATCCTAATTCAGAAAACTCTCTAAAGTCTAAAGATTTATAGAAAGATATAGTTTTTGTATCGATATCTGTCGCTAACTCTATTTGCCTAACCTTTGGATATAAATTTATCATGGCCTTAACAAGGGCCTTGCCAATCCCCTTTCTCTGTTCACTAGGTATGACTAAAATATCTTGAATAAATACTATTGTGAATCCATCACCTACTGCTCGAATTATTCCGATCAGCTTGTTTCCATCAAAGGCTGCTAATACTTTCAATGAATTCTCATATCCTCTCATCAAGTTATCCATATTATCAGTATAAACCTTCCAACCAACCGCATCATAAAGATTTTTTATCTCATCAATATTGAAATCCTTATATTCTTTAATCTGCATTATTGTCTCCTTTAATTGTAACATAGTAAATTATACTTTTAATTACTTGTTCACTTATATTACAATGCTTCAATTTATATTTAGTTTATATCGAAAATCATAAGCTTTATTAGATATTTTTAATTAGATTTATTACTTCGATTTAGCTTAAATAGATCTATAACACATGAATAAATTGATGCCATTTGAATAGCTGTAAATTCATTTACTCTACTTCCAACTGTTGCCCTTATAAATAAAATACGATGAAGATATCATTTTTCCGTTTTTAATTTGTATCTCAACTTAGTTATAAAAACAAAATATTTATACTAACATCCTCCTTAATGCGCCCTACTTTAAAGTTTATAAGATCTTTCTCCAATAAAGTTTAAGTAATAAACTCACTAATATTAGAAAACTTCCAGTGATTACAAGCGTATAAAAAACTACCATATTAAAATAACTAGCTAAAACAGAAATCACAAAAATTCCGAGTGCTATTTTTCCTATTAAATTAGATCCTGCTTTTAGTTTTATAAATTTTTTTCTTTCATCATGTTCATCAATGTACAATCTCCTTAGAATTTTATCGTCTTTTAAAGCTTTCCTAATTCTAAATACCCAGAAAACACAAATTATTTCTACTCCTAATATTAAGCCATTAACAAAACCTAATGCTGAATCATTGATTCTAGCCTGATCTTTTAATAAAAAATTTCCTATTCCCCAAAATATCAGTGCTAAACTAATATAAGATTTATATAATCTTTCTCTCTTTTTCAAAACTTCATGATAATTTTCTAAATTCATGATTCCTCCTCTAGGGCAAAAACATCTTCAATCTTTAAGTTAAAATATTTAGCTATCTTGTAGGCTAATGGCAAAGATGCTATGTATTTTTCGGTTTCTATAGATGTAATAGTTTGCCTTGTAACTCCAACAATATCAGCAAGTTCAGCTTGGGATAATTTCTTTTCTTTTCTTAATTCGGCTATCCTTGTCTTCAATTAACCACCTTCTTTAAATAACACATAAATTACTTTTCACTATAAGTATAGTTCATTTTGCATTTATTGTCAAGTTAGCTTTGCATAAACTGTCGATTATAATAAGATAATCTCAGTGTATTATTTTAAGGATAGTTTAATTTAAGCTTTGTCGTAAAATACATTTAGTATTATTTATAATATTTCTTGGATAGTAATATTAGCTAGAAACTTTTAAATGAAATAAAAATCCATTTCTGATACACTAATATTACATAAAAAAATTAAGGAGTCTCAAAATAGCTTACTATCATCTTATCATAAAATAGTAATTTGGATAAAGCAATACTATAAATCTGGATATATAGCTACAAGTATAGCGAAACAACTATCAAGATCGGGACAAACCATATACAATGTAATAAATTGACTTTAACTATACAAGTCTACCATAAAAACTACAAGAAAAATAAGTCTAAATGTGGAGATAAAAAATGACGAAGAGTGTAATTATGTTCTTGATAAAGTAAATAAAGGTCGGACTCCTTATGTAATAGTAGGGATTGGTTAAATAAAACTATATATACGTTCTAGAAAACTCTAAAGAAAATTTAATGATGGAACTTTATAAGTAAAGATTCTACCAACCAAGGGCAAAAGAATTGTAGTTTAGAAAAATAGGAAAACAATCCTTTAAATTAATTATCCATGATAGAAAGAAATACTATCCAAACTTTAGATCACTTCGAAGGAGGTACAATTGTAGATAAAGATGACATAATATGTGTAATAACGCCAGTTAAAAGAATGATAAGGAAATGGTAACCATATAACCTGAAAGTAGCACATCGAAAAGTATCGAATAAAGATTACACAAATGATTAGCAGAAATGCCAATAAAATTAGTGAATTAAATAACATTCGACTGTTTCAAAGAATTTTCAAATTAGAAAAATATATGCAGTAAACGTGATATATTAATATTCTTGACATATTTCTGATATATAAGTCAAAGAGTATTGAACTAAAATCAATTGACCTATTAAAAAGATTAGCAAAATAAACTGACTTTAGGCTAATGAGGAAAAAGAATATTGTATATGTAGCTAGCTATAGAATCAATATTCCAGGGAAATCCTTAAACTATGAAATAAACTTAGAAGAATTTATTATTTTAGTACATTCTGTCTAGGTTGATTTATCGATCGAAAAGATTTATATATGATGTAGTATTATTTTTCAAACTAGCTAGGTATAATAATTAAAAGAAAATATTTTTTTGATTTTGAAGGAGAGTGAGTTTTCATATGAATTTAGCAGATCCCAATGATATTATCGTTAAAATAGTCTTATTAATTCCTATTATTTTAACCTTGTTTACTTCATATCTGATAGATAAAACTAATGGAAATATTATAGCTGGATTTAATACTATGGAAGATGAAAAGAAGGAACAATTAATAAGAAAAGGATATCTATCTAAAGTCAAAAAAATGACTTACGTTATGGTTTTACCTTTAGTAATTGCCTTTTTGTCTAGTTTTTTTGTTAAGAATATTAGGCTCTTTAATGACATTCTTATTGGTACATGGGGGTTGTTTGGCTTAATTACGATTTTAGGAATTGTAGGTGTAAATTATTCTGTAAGAAAATAAAAAATTCCTACCCCTAGGAGTAGGTTAGGACAAAGAAATACCAGAGCTAGTATAGTTCTAACTCTGGTATTATGTACAACTTTGTGGGGCCACCTTAAGCAACTCTTGTAGAAAATATAAAATTGTATTTTTCTTTGCGTCTCCTCATATCAGTTGCAGAACTACTCTTACGTCCATGTAGTTTTTTCGGGTCTTTTTGACGTATCCTTCTTCATCTTTATCAAAGACAAAATGCTTATAAACTCAATAAAATGCAGAATTTCTAAATCTACATCTTTTTTATCAACGCTATAGCTTCCATGTGTGATACATAGGCTTTTTTCTGAATCTTGTTTACTTCATATTTTGTTGATATTTCATAATTTTGTTGTCAATTCTATCTACTTCACCATTAATTTTAATTAAGCTATTTTGAATACCTCATATCAATATTTCTTATTATTCTTTCAAATGAAGCTCTCCCCAACACAAATAAAATAAATCATTTTCTTGAAGCGATAAATAAATTTTAAAAATTGTATTTAACATTTTTTTATTTTCTATAACTTCAAACTCATAACTGCTGTTTTTTAGTTCAATGTCTTATCTTATTTTATCCATAACATAGTATAAAGCTAAATTGACATCACAGGAATTATTGTTCTTTTTTAAATATACTATAGTCAACTCTTTTACTTTATCAGAATAGTTCTTAATGAAAAATTTTTCAAAATTTTATAAGATTTATCAAATCTCCACGATATAATCTCATTCGTACCTATTGAAAATCTAGATAAGTTAAGACTTGTAATGAAAATGTCATAGTCTGTATTCCAATCAGTAAGAATTTGTCTTCTATATTTAATTACTTCTAAAAGTTCTTCTTTATCATCTTTTTTGATAGAGCAATTTATTTTATTTATAATTTCGAATTCTCTTAAAAGATACTCTATATAATCATATTCTAAATAAAATGAACAACTTTCATAATAATCAAGCCAATTTTTCGGATAAATAACAGGATAAAACATACCATTTTCTATTCTCGCTATTTGGTTATCTACTGATTTTAGAATTTGAGACAATATTGCTGCAGATTTTTTTGCTAATATATATCTATCTCTACCTTCTTTATTAATTGTGTAAAAAACTGCAAAAAAAGATATAAACGTTGCGCCCATAATTCCCAAAAAAGTTATTTGATTATCCGTAAAATTTTCAGCAAAAATAATCAGAATAACTAGTCCTACTACAATTGACACAAATATACTCATTACACCTCGAAATGATAATGGTTTATTATTTCTTATAATGTTAAAATTGTGACTTGATATGACTGATTCTAACATTTCAATATCATCGATTTTAAATTTGTTTTTTTTATTAAACATTTAACTCTCCATTTTTATTTAAAATAACAAAAAAATCATATTAAATAGCAGGCTGTAAAATCATTTTACATAGGACAATCGGATATTTAAAATATTTATGTAATTTCCAGACATTGTCTGGAATATTATATCTCATTAATCCTATTTAATAAAATTGTTACCAATCAACAAACTTATTAAATGTCAGATTTTTAATATACTTATTTTCACTGAGATGTACTTCCCACAAGGATCTTAGATATATATTATCCTTTATACCCTCGATAATTTCATCATATTCTTTCATTATCCCATAACTTGATCTTTGCTTTTAGGTTCTTTCTATTGCTTCTTTCAAAATTTCATACTCTATCTGGTCTTTTTTTAGTTTGTAGAGGGTGTATAGGTCGTATAGGTCTCTCATTCGCGTTGTTGTCATATTTCTTCTATGGCTTCATATTATATTAGCCAATATCCCATCATTAATTTTCCGAAATCGAAAAAGCACCTATTACTTTGTAAAATAGGTGCCAAAATTTATTTTTTAACTTTTAAATTCTTAATAACCAATGATCCAATTATAACCGTTAACCAATAAGAAACCTCACCTAGAAATAACATTAATAATATTTCTTTTGTATCAACGCTATAGTCTCAACACAATAATAATGACCTCCAATATCTAGCCATGCTTTTTCATTTAAAATAGATTCTTCTACCGTCATAATATTCATGACTACATTTTTAAAATCTTATCCAACAATTCTTCTTTTTCCATTTTCATTTTTAATTTCCTTTCTTATTAATATATTTTACCTATACCCTCTATATGTCTGAATTATTACTGAATTAAATTTTTATTATTATATAAGAGGTTACAAACTTTCTTTGGTGCTTATTATTAAATATAAACCTTACAATGGATTCACCTAATCAAGCCAATCATATCTCTTTCAAATTTTATTTTATAATCCAAGTAGAATCACTATCCAAGCTTCTACTATGGATGCGATTGGAATTAGTAATAATGGCATCAAGATAAAATGTTCTTTAATAGCCAAATGCTTCATCCGATTTCTAAATTCGTAGTCCTCATGTCCTTCTGTGCCTGGTATGACTATCTTATCCTTGTACTTTCCTTGGAACAAAAGTACATCCAATAGAAGGAAATCTCCAAAATTTAATATTATCCACTGAATATAGCTCATCCAGAAAAGATCTCTAATTCCTCTTATTCCAGTATGTAAAAGAGAGATCACTCCATATATAAATACGATTCCTGAAATTATATACGTAAGTATTAAATTTATTCTTTTCTCTTCTTTTGTCATCTTTTCTGGAGCCGAATTTTGTATTTTCTTTGGATATGAATCAAAGAAAAATCTCGGGTTAATTAGTACAAAAGTTGCTACTGCACCGTTAAAGATTGCAGCCATTGCAATTCCATCTAATATTGCTCTTGTTATATCCATAATATTCTCCTTATTTATTTTCCAAAAATAACTTTAATTTCTCAGTATATTCTTGAGGATGTTCGTGGAGAAATTGTCCGTGGCCCATTCCTTCAAATACTTCTGTTTCCATTTGTGGAAGATACTCTCTTAATATCTTTTCACTTTTTTCAGGGATTGGCTCTTCGATCCCCCTCCAAAACATTACTGGATTTGAAAACTTAGTTAAATTTTTTGGAGGCTTATAATGATAGATAAACTTGCAGGCATTTTTAATAGTGGTTTTTGAAATTTGCGGATAGACCATTTCTATTACTCTTAGATTATCCTTGCCCATAATCTTATCTAATAAAAATTTAGGTATTGGCTTTTTGTTTTTGATCCTACTTGTACCAATGATAAAAGTACAGGTAAATGGCCTTGCCATCAAGCCCAACTCGGCAGTAATCGCCCCATCTAAGAGGACTCTCGATGTAGAAATGTCTCCTCTTCCAATTAGTTCAACAGCTATAGTTGCTCCCATAGAAAAACCGCATATGCCATAGAAACTCCCGCTCATTTCATTTAATATGTAACTTTCTATGGAATCTATGGTTTCCTCCATTGAAATTAAATCTTTTGGGTTAGTCCCATAATGTCCGTCCAATTCACAAAAAATTACAAAATAATCTTGCAAATAAGGCAGAAGAGGTTTGAAACATTGGTCTGCAGTAGAGGCAAGTCCATGAATAAATAGTATCGACTTCTTATTTCTATTTCCGTAGCTAATAAATTTCATTTAATTCCTCATTATTTAATTTTTTTCGAAAGCAAGTAAAAATATCCTCTCTAATAAAAGATTTATCTATTACTCTTTATCTCCCGCAATGAAGTAATCACAGTAATCTCCTCCCTTGGCGATAGTTTCTTTTCTATGTAAAACTCCATGTTGAAGGCTTATCATAAAATCGTCAAGCTCACAGAAAAGTGGCATCAGTTCAAACACATTGAGCTTTTTGGTATATATACATATAGGACAACGAGTAATTCTATAATAACAAGCACCCTCATAGGGTTGACCCTCAAAATCAACCTTAAAGGACGTTGGATATAGCTTTTCTTTTTCCTCTGTATACCACTTGTAATATTTAAGAATATTTTTCTTATTGAGCTCTTTCCCCCTCTTAGTATTGAGATTAATTTAGGAAAAATACCATTTGACAGAATAAAGAGATTGGCGCATCATATCTTGAATGGTTTCTGGTGGAATCTTTTTCTCGCTTGCTAGGTAGGGAGCAACAAAAACAAGAGCGAACATCTCATTGTATGCCATAGGATTGTCATTGCCGATATCATCTGCTTCTTCTATTAATTTTCGATAAATTATTTTGCTCTTTTTAATAATTTCTGAAGCATATGCTTTATCATACTTTTCTATAAGAACTTTCTTCATTGGACCTTTAAATAATAAGAAATAAAAACCTTTGTATTTCATCTTGCATACCTCATTAATTTTTTAAAATTTTTTATTTTAATTTAAATACAATTTTATTTTCTCCCAATAAGAAGAGCTGAGCCAGAAAGTCCAAGTAATAAAGATTCTTTGTGACTCATAAAAAGACCCTTTGTTGTATCAATTAATTGCACATCTTCGTAGCCATCTTTTTTCAGCTTTTCCATAAATTTATTCATATCTCCATATCTTGACTTGCTCATCAAATCATGAATAACAAAAACCCCACCTTTTTTAAGTACACGAAATGTTTCCAGTAAAAATTTTTGTTTGTTTTGCCCTGCAATATTGTGATAAACATAATTGCTTGTCGCTGCATCAAAACTTTCATCTTCAAAAGGAAGATTCACTGCATTCCCTTCTTCAAATCTCACATTTTCTATTTCCTCTAATTTTGCATTATATTCACAGAGTTCTTTAGAAAATTCACTTTTATATAAACCCCTCCATATGTCACAGCCCACCATCTGGGATCTTTACATAGTCGGCAGTCCCCTCTATTATAACTTTGGCAATCTTTCTTTTTCCATTGTAATCAAAACTCCTATATAAGAAGCTAACCCAGACAGTTATTAATAGGAGTATAAGGCATACTATCCCTAGGATAATTACCCCAGATAATCCTTTGCCTTCCTTGAAGAATAAGATTACTTGCACCAAATAAGATGAATAAAATAAGACATACTAGACTTACAATAATCTTAGCCTTTAACAATCTTTTAGGAAGCCAGTTTCTATAATCAGGTTTTGTTTTGTTGTCAAAAAAATATGAAGGCTTCATAAGTTTTCTCCTAAAATTTTTAACTAAAACTAATAAGTAAAGATAAATAGTAAATAAAATATATTAAGTTAAACCAGCCTCCGCGAATAATCATATGGACTCCCTTTGGCAATCTATCAGCAAGTGGAGTAACAATCAAAAGAAATATGGGTGTAAATAAGGCTTGCCATCTTGGAAATACTGTGAGTCCAAATAAAATTACCAAAACTAATGTTATATTTGCTATAGCCATAATTCCAAAAACTATTTTTGCTTGAAATTTTAAAAATTTTAAAAATTCATCAAAAGCTCCCTTATTTTCATATCTTGATAAAAGACCTAAGTAGGCACATTGAATATGATAAGCTCCTCCCAATATCATACCAAAAACATTTATTAAAAATACAAACCAACCGATAGTTAAATACTTTTCTTGTATGCCCAAAACAATATGGAAAAACCCAATACAATAAATAAAAGCACATATTGGACCTAAAAGACCACCAATGTATAATCTTTTTATGCTAACATTTTTCATTATGCCAATAATATTATTTATAGTATTCTTGCCATCGTAATCATTTGGGATCATAATATAGGGTCATGTCTCCCAAAAACATCAAGAATGAACCCAAAAGACCAATTAATATACTCTTGTTAAAGTCATAATTAAACGCCTCCTTACACTCGGATGATATTAATTATCAATTTAATTATAGCATATAACGATAATTTCTTTCAATTGTATGATTTGCTGCATTAAACTAAGCAAAAAGTTAAAGGCAGTCCGAAGACTGCCGATATTTTTATCATATTGGAATAATCCATAACACTTTTGGGTTCTTCAAAATAGACAAACGGAGAATCCTTCCACATAACAGATGCTATTGCAAGTCTTTGCTTCTGTCCTCCTAATAAATAAATTCTTCTGCCATTTTTGTCTTTTCTATTAAATTCTTGTAAATTTTTGATTTTTGTAGAAGCTCTTCATGTTTGCCTTCACTTTCTACTTTTCCGTTTTCAAGAACTACTATCTTGTCAGCATTTTCTATGGATTTCATTCTGTGTGAAATGATGACAACAGTTTTATCTTTAATCAAATTATTTAAAGACTCTTGAATTTTTTTCTCGTTGTCAACATCAAGACTTGCTGCTATCTCATCTAAGATTAATATCGGTGCATCTTTTAAGAAGGCTCTGGCTATTGATAATCTTTGTCTTTCTCCGCCTGATAGCTCAGCTCCATTCTCACCAATAACTGTATCGAAACCCTTATCCATTTTTTCTATAAAGTCTGTGCAATTTGCAAGTTTTGCTGCTCTTTTAACTTCTTCATCGCTTGCATCTTGCTTTCCGATTCTAATATTTTCCATAACGCTTTGATTAAAGAGAACCACATCTTGGAAAACTATAGAGACCTTATCAAAAAGGGATTCTGTTGATATTTCTTTTATATCTTTGCCATTGATTAAGATTTGTCCCTCGTCGTAATCATAAAGTCTTGATATAAGTTTCAAGATAGTTGTTTTGCCGCATCCGCTTGCACCTACCAAAGCAGTGACCTCTCCCTGCTTAGCTTTAAAGCTTACACCATTTAAAACTTTTGCGTATTTATTGTAGGCAAACTCAACATCTTTTAGATCAATATCAAATTTTTTCAAATTATAGTCTTCGCCTTCTTGTAAATCTTGATTTTGAATTTCTTTTAATCTTTCAATTTTTGGCGATAAATAAAATATTTCCATCAAGCCCTCTTTAGATGCGTCTAGAGAATCTTTTATCTTCATAGCCGCTAGTAAATATCCTACAAGGTAGAGGGCACTTATCTCTTTACTAATAATTAGATTTACGCCAACAAGTATTACGACAGCAAGGGAAATAAAGCTAAATATTGAAGATATAGACATAGTTAAAATTGTAGTTATCTCCGCCTTTAAGTGTACTCTCTCACTCTCTTCCATTTTTTTATATAAGTCATCTTTAATATCTTTCGACAAATTATATGCTTTAATCTCCATTTGCATTTCTATATTTTCCTGAAAACTTTCTGAGTTTTTTCTTAAGACACCATAATATCTTTTATGTCCATCAACTTGATATTTTTTAGATAGGGGTATGAATGTAAAGCTTAAAAGAGATGGAATAATTACAGCTAAGCCCATCTTGACATTACCTATTAGCATCATTACAGATATTAATGGAAAAAACAGTACCATGCCGCCCACCTTTGGTATCGAGTGGCTCATTGCATGCTCTATACCTTCAATATCAGCCATGATTGTTTGTGAAAGATCGGAAATGTCATGCTTAGAAAAGTAAGGTAGAGGTAATTTTGATAAATTCTCCGCTGTCCTTATTCTTAAATCCGCACTTTCTTGATAGGTTGTGCTATATAATTTATCGTATTCTATAGAAAGCAAAATATACATTGCTATCAAGGTCAAAACTGAGAATACTATATAAAATCCCTTGCTTTTACCAATATTTTCCAAAACTTCTTGAGCAAAAATCATTAGTAATATGGCAGGAAGCATGTTTATACAGTAGACAAAAAATGAGGATAGAGTTGCTTTAGTTAAATTTCTTGCTCCTCTATCTGTAAGAGCAAATCTTTTTTTATAAAACTCCTTCATTTAAAACCCTCCATTCATTCGCACTGTTAAACATTTCTTGCAGTCTCTTATACTTTGTATCACTTGACATTAATTCTTTGTCAGAACCTCTTTCTATAATTTTTCCGCCATCCATCACAAGTATTTCATCAAGGTCTTTAATTGTAGATAGTCTGTGTGCAATCATGATAACTGTTTTACCCTTCATAAGATTCTTGAAAGCTTTTTGCAATTCAAACTCGTTATCTGGGTCAATAGATGCTGATGCTTCATCCATAATAATAATTTTAGAATCCTTTAAAATTGCTCTTGCAATTGCAATTCTTTGTTTTTCTCCACCAGATAAGTAAACTCCTTTTGAACCTATAATTGTTTCTTCCCTTTCTGGGAATTTGTCTAATATCAAATCGCATCCTGCTAATTTTAAGGCTCTCATAACGTCATCTCTGCTCGCTCCTTTATTAGCTAAAGCAACATTGTCATAAATGCTTTTCTTGAATAATTTTGAATCTTGAAAAACAAAGGAAATGGCTTTAATTAAGGCTTCGTCGGAATATTCACTTATTGGTATCCCGCCTATCTTTATGCTTCCCTCATTAACATTGTAAAAACCTGATATAAGTTTTGCTACAGTTGATTTACCTGATCCAGATGAACCGACTAGTGCATAGGACTTTCCCTCGTCTAATTTAAAGGATAAATTTTCAATGACAGCTTTATCATTATAAGCAAAGCTAACATTGTCAAATTCTATATTATAGTTTTTAAAATTCTTGACATTGCCATGCACTAATTTGTCTTTTTGCATATCTTCGTATAGTGATTCTAAAGTATCTACCGCATAATTTCCTTGAGAAATATACATGGAGTACCACATCATTCTCATAAATGAGACAAAGAGAACTCCAGATAAAAATAAAATCATAATAAGTTCAAGTAAAATCACCTTGGTGCTGCCCAAGATAGCCATAAAATAAACTATAGGAATAATTAAAATTGCAATTAAGCCAAAAAATAAACATTGATACAAAACATAAGGCTTTTTACAAGATAGGGAATAATCATAAGCATATTTTGAGTAATCTTTTATAGCCTTATAAAAACTTTTAAATGACTCGACATTTGCTTTAAATATTTTTACAACCTGCATACCTCTAACGTACTCAACAGTCTCTGCACTTAGTTTAGATAGAGCTTCTTGGTATATCTTCATAAATTCTTGCTCGCCCATCATTGCTCCTAAAATTAGGCCTCCAATTATTGTAAGAGCAAGCAAGGTGATGCCAACTCTTATGCTTACTATAAAGCCTAGCACAAGTACAAGTATAGGTGTAACTATTGCCTGAGAGCTATCTGGAATCATGTGAGCTACAACCTGATGAGTTTGTGCGGCATTGTCATCTATGATTTTTCTTATTTGACCAGAAGGGTTCAAGTCAAAGAACCTAAAACTAGCTTTCTCTAAACCATCAATCCCTCTTTTTCTTAAATTTGTTTCAAGACTAAATCCCAAGATATGCGAAAACATTCCTGAAACAAAATAAAATATCGCTCCACTTGTTAGTGTAATAACAGATGTTAATGCTATGCTCTCTGCACCAGATAAATTTGAATTAATAATTAACTTATCTAGAAATTTGTAGATTAAATAATATCCATATACCGTAAGTACAGCAGATATAGCAGAAAAAACCATAGCTAAAACCCCAAGATGTTTTTTATCCTGTACATAAGTAAATAATTTTTTGTAAATCTTCATAATCATATCTCCTTTCTTTTAATATCCCTTTTAGATATACATTTACTTTGTTGATAATAACTATCATTGCATTTTTATTATACATCAGCTATAATTACTAATACAATAGTTTTGAATTAATAAGGCTAATTGGAATATTGTCTAAAAGGGATAGGTGTATTATGACATATTATGATTTTGTAAAAGATTATATGAATGTAGATGAATGTAAAAACAATAAGAAGTATTCAAGTGCAGGCCACACTTTTTGTTGGAATAAAGAGGATTCAACTTATGCAGAAGGGCTTTATTGGTTTTATGAAGGAGATGGATTTATTATTGATATCCATGATTTTTATATCAGAGAAGAAATAATTCAAAATAGCACATATAGTATGTCGGATTATGTTTCAATTTATTCGAGTTATATTGTCAGTGCAAATGGAGAAAAGTTTGATCCATATCAAACACTTACTGCAAACTCATTATGTACTTTTGACTTTGACAATATAAAAGACGATTTTATTTTTTTATTACACGAGAATTGTTGTTATCTTGCTGTTTCCATTGGTTTTAAAAAAGAGCTAATAGAAAAACATTTAGCATCTATTAACATTAATCCAGAATCATTTTATTTAGCTTTACTTCAACCGAATCAAATAATTCTTACAAAATCCTTAGAAAAAGTTGCATTGGAAATATTAAATTGTAAGATGGACCCTCTTGCCGCTGATTTTTTCTTTAAAGCCAAAGCAAATGAATGGGTAAGTATTGTAATAGATACCTACTTAAATAGGAAAAAATATAAAATCGAGTTTGATGATAATAAGGCACTTGAAGATGTGGCAAGATTCTTGGATGATCATTTCGCCATGAATGTAAATCAGGAAACCCTTGAAAAAATATCTAAAATGAGCGGAACAAAATTAAAAAATTTATTCAAAGAAAAATATGGTCAAAGCATTACAGAATACACCCAAAGAAAAAGAATGAATGTAGCTGAGACTCTTCTCTTAAATACCGAACTACCTATAAAGGAAATAGCTGAATCTGTTGGATACACATCCCATAGCAAATTTTCCATTTATTACAAAAGATATAAGGGAAAACTTCCTAGTGAGGTTCGTAATTTAGCTTGCAAGGATCACAAGTTAAAATGCGATTGCTGTGATTAAAGTATTTTTTACAGGACATGTTTTTATACAAGTTTAAGTGTATATGTGTAGATATTTGTATGAATAAGTATAACTCTACTTTAAAAAGTAAACAAAAAACCCATACCATAACTTTGCACAGGTGGGTCTGTAAATAAGAGGAGATGCCAACTTTATAGGTTAGCATTCCCCTGTGGATTCTTTAGATCCATATAAAATTCTCTCTGGTATTTGGTCCAACTTTATGGAGTCACCATAAACCTTAGTAGTTAAAGTTTCTAAAATTCGGACTTAGATTTACGATTTTTTTGTTTTTTTAAATATTAATGTTTTACCTATTTTCGTTTGTATAAATTCTTTTGCCCCTCGGCGATTTTTTAGGATAATCCAAAAACTTGTTTAGGGCGATAAACATTTCTTCACTTGTCACGTGCTCTAGTAAGTCTGATTGGTCATGCACTATATCACCATTAAGACCTAGGACATCCACTAGGAAGCACTCCCATATCCTATGTTTGGATAAAATTGCTTTCGCCTCCTTGTCGCCTAATCGGGATAAGTATATTTTGGTTTTTTCCTGGATTACCAACCCATCTTCTATTAGTTTTTTAATCATTTCACTAACTGACGCCCTACTTATCGAAAAATAATCTGATATATTTTTATTATTTGTATATCCCTTATCTTTTGAAAGTCTATATATAGCCTGGATATAGTCTTGTCTTATTGAGTTCATCTTATACCTCATAGTCCGTAATCTTTTAGCAAACTTATATATAAATTTCTACCCTTTTCAGTTAGTTTATAAACTCCCTCATCTATCAGTATCTTGTTTTCTGCTATTAAAATCTTGCTATATTTTTCTATATCTTCTTTTTTCCAGGATAGATGTTTATATATTGTGCCTATACCCAGTTCTTCTTTTGAATTTTCTTCTTGTTGGTGGTTGCCAACATGCATCAAGAAAGCATCCTTCTTAAATTCAATATGCTTCCTCTTGCGCGTGATTATTTTCATCAAAAATCCATTTTTGTTAAATAAAAATGTGATGAAAAAAGTAATCCCTGCTATGGTTGCTGACATACCAGACATTGAAAGGTTGTAATACATTGCCAAGACAAAACCTAAAATAGAATTTAATATTGAGTAAAGAACAGAAATGATTATCATCGTTCTCAAATTTTTACTTATTAGGTAAGCGCTAGATGCAGGAGCAATCAGGAAGGATATTACCAAAATTGCACCGACTGCTTCAAAGGCAACTACTGTTGTGAAGGATGTTAAGCTCATCAGACCATAAAATAAAAATACTTCTGAAAAGCCAGCAATTTTTGCAAATTCTGCATCAAATGTTGTAAGTTTTAGTTCTTTAAAGAAAATCCATATAAAGGCTAAGTTTATAAGTCCCATTACCGACATCTGCAAGAGCGATTTCGGTATTTCCACGCCTAAGAAATTCACAGTATTTAGGGGAGCCATTATCACTTCACCCATCAAAACAATATCCACATCGAGGTGAACATTTCTCGCATATTTAGTTATAAGGATTACTGCCAAGGCAAAAAACATCGGAAAAACAATACCAACTGCATCATCATTTTTTACAAGTTTGGTTTTAGAGAGCGATTCTATAGAAAACACCGTTATTACTCCAAAAATTGCAGCTCCAAATACCAAATAAACTGAAGTAATATCCTTTACTATAAAATACGCAAGGACGATTCCAAGTAAAATTGAGTGGCTAATTGCATCAGCTAGCATGGAAAGTCTTCTTAAAACAAGAAAAACACCTATGATACTACAAGCTATGGCTGTAACCAAGAGAACTAACAAGGTTTGGTAATTGTCTATAAAGCAATATCTAAGAAAGTCCATCATATGTTTTCCTCACAATCTTTGTCCTCATACCTCTTGGGCCGATTATCATAGAAATTAGTGAAATAAAGCTCATGATAAGTATGATTGTAGATCCTGTACTCATACCATCGTAAACTGTGGATATATAGGTTCCAATAAATGCAGAAACGCCTCCACAAAACCCTGCTATTATTAACATTTCATGAAATTTATCAGTCCACTGTAGGGCTGTTATTGCAGGCACTATAAGCATTGATGAAATTAAAATCGCGCCAACCAACTTAAGACCAGTTGTGATTAAAAGCATGGTCGCAAGAAGAATTACTGTATTCATCAAAGTAGGATTAATACCGATTGTTTTAGCATAAACTTCATCAAATACATAAACTTTTATCTCCTTATAGAAAGCTAAAAGAAGTAAAAGTGAAAAAATAGATACAACGAATATTATCTTTACATCATTTTTCATGATGTATGAAGCTTGGCCAAAAATATAATTTTTTAGACCCGATTGAGAAACTCCTGCGTAGATGGGATTGCCTTGGATAAATGATTTTAAAACCATACCAAGACCAAAAAAACTTGACAGCACAATAGCTAAAGTCGCATCAAGGTCTATCTTTGAATTATTTGCGATTATATCTATCAAGAAAAAAGATATAGCCCCAGCGATGGCTGCTCCTAACAAAAGTATAAGAGGAGATTTTTCCATTGATAACATAAAGGCAAGGACTATGCCTGGATAGGTAGAATGACCTATAGCATCACCAATTAGCGATTTTCCTTTTAAAACACTTATAGACCCGATTATACCTGTTGCCATAGCAAGGATTACTGTGCCTAGAGCAACTATTATAAAAGAATCATTTCTAAAAATTTCCATAAGCTTACCTCACAAAGGCCTTATCTACATTTTCTTTTGTGAAAGCCTCGCTAACAGGTCCTTGGGCAATTACTTTTTTATTCAAAATCACTATATAATCAAAATACTTTTCTATAGTGTTAAGATCATGGTGAACAACTATGGAAGTTTTTCCCTTCATTTGAGAATCTTTCATAAAATTAAAGATAACTTTTTCTGTCACCTTATCAACACCAGCCAAGGGCTCATCCATAAAATAAATGTCAGCATCTTGAGCTATAGCTCTTGCTATAAAAACTCTTTGTCTCTGACCCCCAGAAAGCTCTGAAATTTGCCTATCTTCAAAATCTTGCATACCAATTTTTTCTAGGGCCTTTCTTGCAAGGTCATAATCAGCCTTAGTTGGCCTTTTGAGCCAACCAAGGTGGACATACCTGCCCATTAGGACAACGTCTAGGACCGTTGTTGGAAAATCCCAATTAACAGAGGCTGTTTGAGGAATATAGGCAATTTTTTTCTTAACCTCATCAAAGGACTTGCCCATAATTAATACAGACCCAGACAATTTTTTCTGCAAATTTAGGATTCCCTTGATTAAGGTAGATTTTCCCGCTCCATTAGGACCAATTATAGCCGTTATCGAATTATTAATTATTTCAATATCATTATCCCAAAGCACAGGCTTATCTGCATATGCTATTGTCATATCTTCAACTTTTATGATTACATCTTTCAAAATTTCACCTATTTCAAGTTTTCTACAATCAAATCAACATTGTGCTTATACATATCTATATAGTTATCTCCTACTTGGCCTTCTGATGCTAAAGAATCTGAGAACAATTCCTGACCTTCACCAGAAACAACTTTTACATCAAAGCCTTTAGCCTTTACAGCTTCTTTTAATTTTTCCATCCTCATTGGATCTGTAGTTGATTCTGCAAAAATTGCCTTAACCTTGTTTTTAACAATAAAATTAACAGTATCTTCTATATCCTTATTTGCTACTTCACTATCAGTTGATACGCCTTGAGGAGCCTTAACTGGGATGTTGTAGGCCCTAGAAAAATAATTGAAAGCATCATGTGGAGTAATCAAGTACCTGCTTGCTTCTGGAATTGAACTAATCTTCTCCTTATTTTCCTTATCTAATTCATCTAATTTAGCTAGATAGGATTCTAGATTTTTTTCAATGCTTTCTTTTTCTTCAGGAAGGAGTTTTTCTAAATCTTCAGCAGCATTTTTTGTTGCTTCCTTATAAAGTTTGATATCAAACCAAAAGTGTGGGTCAACAACAACTTTTCCGCCTTCTTCCATCTCTCCTATATCTTCTTTTTTGAAAGTTCTAGAAACTGCAGAACCCTTCTTTTCGAGTACATCAACCATCTTTCCTTCAAAGTGAAGACCATGGTATAAAAGTAAATCAGCCTTCTTAATCTTCTCTAAGTCTTGTGGCTTTGCAGTATATAGATGTGGATCTTCTCCA
This sequence comes from Peptoniphilaceae bacterium AM52-5BH, assembly GCA_027669155.1. Classification (GTDB taxonomy): domain Bacteria; phylum Bacillota; class Clostridia; order Tissierellales; family Peptoniphilaceae; genus Anaerococcus. Next base: position 82,598 of record JAQEDR010000009.1, read on the forward strand.
GCTGGGATAATGAATTCTTTTTCGACCTTATCTCCCACTAAATTATCCACCATATCATACAAAAATGATGTTGTAACAGTTACAATCTTTTTTCCATCACCTTGCTTGTTAGCTTCCAAATGAGTTTTATCCGCATTTTTAGAACAAGAACTAGCAATAATAAGCATTGCTAAAACTATTAATAATTTTTTTAATTTCATATTTTCTCCGATAAATTAAGATAATTAGGCGTGCCTAACTATTTATATTGTAGCACCTATTTTATTTTTGTCAATCATTTTCTTGATAATAATTATCATCTGGTTGGATTATTGATAATTAACCCTAAATTTTTTGGTTTACCATCATAAGCGAGAATTAAAAAAGCACCTCACTTGTGACCTGAACCCGTAAACACGGAACAATTTAATAATCTTTTAAGCGGAATGTAATCTGTACATAACAGGGGACATCCCGTTTAATTTTGTTTTAATCCTATCTTCATTGTACCATTTAATATATTTTTCAATCTCACTTATCAAATGGTCATAGTTTACTTGCAGAATTTACGCTTTGGGTTTACGGTTACCTTTTTGGTCTTTGCTATCTATAGCTAGCTTGCCCACCTGTTACGCCTTATATTCTGTTCCTGTTTGTCAAGCCACGATTTCGCTATCCGTTCTTCTCACCTAGATGTCGCCATCTAAAACTTGCAAGTCGATATTAGATTCGTCGGTAACTACGCTCTGTAGTGGTATGGATACAATAAATAGTACAGTTTAAAATCGAACATATGATACAATAAACAATAAGAAAACATAGGGGGATTTTAAATTGGCTAGACACTACGAAGAAGACTTTAAAAAGCAAATAGTAGAAATCTTTAACCAAGGTAACTACACATATAAAAAATTGGGAGAAGAGTACGATATAGCACCATCAACAATAAGAGGATGGGTTAATAGGTACAATAATTCAAATTCTTTTGATATCGACGACAATAGAACAGAGGAAGAAAAAGAATTAATCAGGCTAAGAAAAAAATTAAAACAGCTCGAAATGGAAAATGATATTTTAAAGCAAGCTGCACTACTACTAGGCAAAAAGTAAAGCTCATTATCTCAAATAGGGATAAATACAGTATTAGTGCAATGTGTAAGTTTTTAGGAATAACTAGAAGTTTAATATACTATCATTTAAATAAAGAAGATTCTAAAAATAACCTAAAGACAGAAGAGCTTTTAGAAGAAAAAATCAAAGAAATATTTAGAAAAAGTAAAAATGCATATGGATCAAGAAAAATCAAAGTAAAATTAGAAGAACAAAATATCATAGTATCAAGAAGAAAAATATGTAGAATAATGAAAAAACACGCTTTAATATCAAGCTATACCGTAAAACAATACAAGGTAGAGAAAAGCACATGTAACAACAAACAAATCAAAAACAAAATAGATAGACACTTTGATAATAGGCCATCTTTACAAGCATGTGTAAGTGACTTAACCTACGTAAAGGTAGGAAACAGTTGGAACTACATATGTGCAATAATAGATTTACACAACAGGGAAATAATAGGATATGCAGCAGGGAAAAATAAGAGTGCTGAATTAGTTAAAGAAGCAATTTACTCAATAAAATATCCATTAAATAAAATACAAATATTCCATACGGATAGAGGGAGAGAATTTGATAATAAGAGTATAGATAGAATACTAGATATATTTGGAATAGAAAGATCCTTAAGCAAAAAAGGAAGTCCATATGATAATGCAGTAGCTGAGGCATTTAATAAGGTGATGAAAACAGAATTTGTATATCAGAAAGAATTTAGAAGTTTAAATCAACTAAAATTAGAACTATCAGAGTATATTTATTGGTACAACAACCTAAGGATCCATGGATCCTTAGATTACTTATCACCAGTTAAATATAGACATTTAAGATCAACTAGAAGTTATTAGTTAGTCTTAGATTAG